>CAJUSI010000010.1 GCA_910589035.1 uncultured Acetatifactor sp.
ATTATAGCATTTTGATAATAGAATCTTTTTTTGATTCTATTATAGCATTTTGATAATAGAATCTTTTTTTGATTCTATTATAGCATTTTGATAATAGAATCTTTTTTTGATTCTATTATAGCCCCTTATTTATAATATAATGCAGGAAACACGAAAAAGCAAGTTGAAATCCGCATATTGAACACTAAAAAGCAAGTAAAAAGTGCCCTTAAAAGCACGAAAAAGCAAGTTCGGTAACAAACCGGATTTCCTGATCCGGGATACCATGAAGTGTCGTCCATGCTCCGGACTGCGATTAAAGATAAGAGAATGGATGATATGACCCAAATGACGACTGAATTGGCACTTTAGAATCTATATAACTCCTATGCTTGTGCAAATTTCCTATGGTCAAAGTACCGGCTTTATGATAAAATAAGTTTGCGGTTGCATGGAACCAATCAATCCGGCATATGCCAAAGCCGTGAAGAAACGAGGAGAAATCATGGAATTTAATAAGAATGTATCGAATCCCATGCTGGTGGGAGCAATAGAGCTGATGAAGGCGGAGGATACGCCGGAGCATCGGAATATGTTTGTGGCGGAGCTGGTGAAGGCAAGCTTTCTCTCCCCCGCCCTGGTGGAGCCGGCGCCCGCGGAGAATGCGGAGGGTAAGCTGGCTATTGCCCCCGGAAGCAAGGTGCAGTTCCCGATGATTACGGGAGCGGAGGGCGTCAAATTTTTTGCGGCATTTACGGATATGGGAGAGTATGAGAAATGGCAGGAGAAGAATCAGAAGCTGCCCTTTTTTGCGCTGAAGATCGAAGATTATGCCGCCATGATCCTGCGCAGGGATCCCAAGGGCAATATCTGCCCGGCCCTGGGAATGGTGATTAATCCTCTGGGATCCAATATGATTATCCCCAGAGAGATGCTGGCCGGCATGATGTCCGCGAAGATGGCCCAGGCAAAGCAGGCAGCGGAAAAGCAGAAGAAATAAGGCCATGCAGGAAAATTATGCCAAAAGAGAGTAAAGTGAGCTAAAGAAAGATAAGAATGTGTCGATATATTTAATACAGGAAAGCAGTTAGGCCGACTGCAACCAAGTATATAATATGGACACCACGGATGGTATTGATGCAGGAAAAGGACTTTCCTGCAAAGATGCCATTTTTTTATACCGCTCAAGGGCGGTGCGCACTGCAGGCAGAGGATTATGCCGGCAGTGGTGCAGGGGGGACAGGAAGGAAGCCAGTAAAAGTTCTGCAGGAACGGAGGATCTGCATCAGGGAAGGTGGGAGACTTTGGGAGGGCAGGACGGGTGGACATAGAGGAGTGAAAGAGGGTTGAGGATCGATTCAAGTACAGTGGGAATGGAGTCTGCCAGAAGATACAGGTCGACTTCCACCACACTCAGACGTTTTACCATAATGGATTACCGGCAAGGTCTCTCAGGAGGAAACGGCAAGCTCAATGCCGAAGTGGGAGGCAATGCGGGAAATACAGGAAACACCGGGAAGGACAATGACAGAAATTCTGCCGGCATGACAGGAAGGTCGATAACGGTTCTCCAGGACTGGCAGACCAGGCTGCAGTCCTCCGGTTCCGGCGCGTCGGTGAGGACGCCGTCCAGCCAGACCTATGCCAATCTTCGGCAGCACACGGTGAGTTACATCTTTAATATGCTGTTTTCCGCCAGAAGGAACCGCTGGAGCCAATGGCTGAACAATGACAGCATGCAGACCTATAATAACCAGTCCGGGACACAGAATAGTCAGACCCAGACCGGGGACGGTTATCTGGGAGTGACCGTGGAGAACGGAAAGATTACGGGGACAGGCAGCTTCGGCGCCAATCTTAAGGTGCTGAATTACAACCAGGCCATCATTGAGACGGAGGCGGAGGAGACTTCGTTCTCCACCGTGGGTACGGTGCGCACCTCCGACGGCAGGGAAATCCAGTTTAATGTAAATGTGGGGATGAGCCGGGAATTCCAGCAGTATTATGAGCAGGATCTGCAGCTGGCTTCCTTTACCATGTGCGATCCCCTTGTGATTAACCTGGATACGGACGTGGCGGAGCTGGCCGACCAGACCTTCTATTTTGACATCGACGGGGACGGAGAGCTGGACGAGGTCTCCCAGTTGGGAAGCGGAAGCGGGTATCTGGCGTTGGACAAAAACGGAGACGGCGTCATCAACGACGGCAGCGAGCTTTTCGGAACCGCCAGCGGCAACGGCTTTGCGGATCTGGCAAAGTACGACCAGGACGGCAACGGCTGGATCGACGAGAACGATGAGATCTGGCATAAGCTCAAGATCTGGTGCAAGGACGAGAACGGCAACGATGTGCTTTACAGGCTTGCCGATAAGGGCGTGGGAGCCATCTGCCTGCAGAATGCGGCGACGGATTTTACCCTGAAGGGGGACGACGGCAGGACAAAAGGCGCTGTCCGCAATACCGGCGTTTTTCTCTATGAGAACGGCAACGTGGGCACGGTACAGCATGTGGATGTGGCAAAATATTATGCCCAGGCCTGAAGAAGTTTCCAGGCAGAAAAATTCTAAAAACATCAAGGCATTGCAAGGATAAATGCAGGGCAGGAAAGCGTGATTGCTTCCGGCCCTGCATTAATGCCGTGCCGGATCCATTTTTAACTGAATGCAGAATGGTAAGGAACTCATGGATTTTACAGCAGTGCAGAATCAGCCAGCTGCCAGCACATATAACAAAGCAGCTTTTTTTCAATATATATTTTCATATAGAGTGCCGTAGCTCCATTGGGCTTATTCAGATTAGTAAAAACGAAACATCAGTATAATGAAAAGCATAGAGAGGCCACCAACGAACGCTGGAATTCCTATTGCAATTTATACGAATTATTTCATCATATGTCATATTAATATCCATACCTTTCCGTAACCTTCACACTTCCCCCTTTACCAAATAGGTACGTCCTTTCCCTAAATCCAACTGATATCCTTCGGACATCTCTTCTCCCGTTTCAGGCTGGACCTTTACCTGTTGTTGATATCCCATCCTTGCCAGGAAGCTATAGAGCAAAGCAATCTCATCTTCTTTGTCTGCAGAGAATACTCTTTTGACGCAAATCTCATCCCATATATGGTGTACTTTTTCTGTGTCAAGTTCTATTATTCTTGAATCTCTTTCAAATGTTAATTTTTTTCTTTCTTCCAACAGGCTTTCCAAGAATCTCCATTATGCTCAAATTCTATCGGCATGATAAGCGTGTGGTAACAAATCATGTCCTGGATGCCTGTAAACGTCAGATCTTTGGCATTTTCTTTTAGGAAATCGTGTTCCGTCTTATCCAACTTCCCTTTGCCTGCATAAATAAATACTTCTATCGGTAAATCTTTTAAATACTTCTCCATTAAAGGTTTCACTTCATTCCAGTTAAGTTCGCCATTTCCGCATCCCAGCTTCGGGAAAGCAACGGACGAGATATTGTAATCGGCATATTTACGTACAAAGGTCATCAACCCCTTTTCAATATATTCCATTTTTGAGGGATTCCTCCAATGTTCCTTTGTGGGAAATTGGAGGATCCAATGATCGGACTCATACCACAACATTAGTTTTCCGATAACCAGCTTATGCTTATCACACTCTTCTTTATAGTGTAGAAACATTTCAGGATAACGTTTTTTAAACTCTAAGGCAATTCCTTTCCCCATCACTCCCACAGTGTTTACAGTGTTGACCAAAACCTGAGCAGGACTGCAAAATAAATCACCTTCCACATATTTCAGCATATTCAACCCTCCTATACCAATTTAATCATTTCTCCATTTGGCAATTCAAAATAACACGTAATTTTTGTTCCTGTAGCCCTGGCTATCTCCTCCAACTCATCTAAAGTATAATTGCCCCGCTTCATTTTTTGGGAAAACGCCTGCGGTGACTTATCCACTTTTCCGCTGATTTCTGCAAAAGTCATATTAGTTTTCACCGCCAATATTTTTAACTGTTCATCTATTCGCATGCCATCACCTCCCAATTTATTATAAACGTTTTTGTTTATATTATCAATATTTTCGTTTATTTGCTTGTTTTTTTCACATATATCAAGCATGCCGCAGACTTCTGATCTGCCTTTTTTGTCAAAAACCAGGCTTTCTTTTTCAAACTGCATAATTCCTTATCAATGGGGCAAACTGATAGCGAACAATACAAAAGATTTTAAAGACAAGCTTAATTCAGTTGAAGGAAGGAAAGGCAGCTATGAGAAGGAATAGAAGGAACGATTCTAAGAAAGAACGCACTATTATGATTGCCTCATCCGCGTTTGTGCTGGCGGCATTGACCATGACGGGGATCTACATGAAGTCGAATAATGCAGAGGAACAGGATGACGGTTATACCCTTGATTTTACGTCGCTGGAAGAGAATGTGGACGACAAATTCCAGGAGATCGCCCGGAACAATCAGGAAAGCCAGGAACAGCAGCCGGAAGCCGATATGGGAGCCGGGGAAACGGGAATGCCTGTCGAAGAGATTCTCCCGGAAACAGGGCATCCTCAGGATGATCTGGATTACCTGCCCATGGAGGCGGGCTCCGACCTTGTGACGATTCCCGGGCTGACCGATAATCAGACGGAAGCCGGGCAGAACGGGGTGAACTCCGCGGATGTGGATGAGAATATGGATATCGCGGACACCGGCGACACGGATGTCATATCTCCTCAGGAGGAGACGCCTTCCGCGGATTCCGAAGCAGCAGAGTCCGCCCGGGAGGACGAAAGCGCAAACGGGAATGAGGTCATTGCGGAGACATTGAATTTCAACGAAAGCGACGGCCTGCTGCGTCCTGTGAGCGGGGAGGTGCTGATTCCTTTCAGCATGGAGGGAAGCGTCTACTTTTCTACGTTGGACCAGTTTAAATACAACCCGGCTCTCATGATAGCGGCGGAAAAGGGAAGCGCTGTGGTTGCCTCTGCCAGGGGCCAGGTGGTGGACATTTTCCAGAACGAGGAGATCGGGCATGCCGTCACAATGGAATTGGGAAACGGATACCGCATAACCTACGGGCAGGTTGAAAATATCAATGTGGCACTGGGCAGCTATGTGGAGACGGGAGAAACCATCGCCACAGTGGCGGCGCCCACCAAGTATTACACCGTGGAGGGCAGCAATCTGTATGTGAAGGTTACGGCGAACGGCAATCCCGTGAACCCGGAACTGCTGTTCCGATAGAGGAGAAGTATATGTATATTATCGGTGGATTGATCAAGACAATGGCCGGCAGGGATATCCGGGACGGATGCATTCGGATTCAGGACGGGAAAATAGCGGAAATCGGAAGGCGGGATGAAGTAAAATTTCATCCCGCTCCTTGCGAAGAGGTGATTGAGATCAGAGACGGGCTGATTATGCCCGGTATTATTGAAGCCCATTGCCATATGGGGATTACCGAGGAGAAAAAGGGGATGGAGGGGGATGACTGCAATGAGACGGTGGATCCAGTCACGCCTTATTTAAGGGCTCTGGATGCTGTCAACACCATGGATGCCGCCTTTGACGACGCTGTTCGGGCGGGAATCACCTCGGCCATGATAGGGCCGGGAAGCTCCAATGTTGTGGGCGGGCAGTTTGCATTCCTGAAGACCCGGGGCCGGAGAGTGGATGACCTGGTGGTGAAGGCGCCGGCCGCCATGAAGGTGGCCTTCGGCGAGAATCCCAAGGTGAATTATTCCGGCCAGGGGAAGAGTCCCTCCACCAGAATGGCCATTGCCGCAATCCTGAGACAGGAGCTGAACAGGGCGAAGGCGTACCAGGAAAAAAAGAGAAAGGCCCTTGAAAACGGTGAAGAATTTGAGGAGGATTTTACCCTGGAATGCTGGCTTCCTGTGCTGCGGGGGGAAATTTCCCTGAAGGCCCATGTGCACCGGGTGGACGATATCTTTACCGCTGTCAGGATCGCCAGGGAATTCGGACTGAAAATGACCCTGGACCACTGCTCGGAAGGGCATCTGATTGCGGAGGAGCTGGCCGGGGAAGGCTTCCCGGCTATTGTGGGCCCCGATCTGGCCAGCAGGAACAAGATCGAAGTGCAGAATATGGCCTTTAAGACCGTGGGGGTGCTGAACCGGGCAGGGGTCATGACGGCCATTACCACGGACCACCCCGTATCCCTGATTCAGTCCCTTCCCCTCTGCGCCGGACTGGCTGTGAAATCCGGCCTGGCGCTGGAGGAGGGATATAAGGCCATCACTATCCATCCGGCGGTCATCTGCGGGGTGGCAGACAGAGTGGGCAGCCTGGAGGTGGGAAAGGATGCGGATATCGCCATTTTTACCGGAAACCCCATGGAAGTGTTTACAAGGACCCTGTACACCATCATTGACGGTAAAGTGGTATATGATGCACGGCGGGAAGAACAGCAGGAAGAGAATCCGCCAGGGGATTAAATCTTCAGGCGCTTTTTTACTTTGCGCCGGAAGGAGTTTGTGATAAAATAGATTTTGCCTGTGATAGGGCATATCCGCCAGTCATTCATCTGCGGTTCTCGGAATAAGTATCAATAGATGGAAGCCGTCGGACCATCGGGATCCTGCGATGGTCCGGGCAGATTGGCGGAAGGGTTGTTTTATCATGAAAATAGTGGTTTTGGCTGGCGGAATCAGCACGGAGAGGGATGTGTCGCTGAGCTCCGGAAATATGATTTACAGGGCGCTTAAGAAAAACGGGCATCGGGCGATTCTGCTGGATGTGTATCTGGGATACGAGGGGGATACGGAGGGAATCTTTGAGCGGGATACCGACTGGGCAGCCCGGATGGCGTCGGTTGGTGCGGAGGCTCCGGATGCGGCCCGGATGGTGTCGGTTGGTGCGGAGGCTCCGGATGCGGCCCGGACAGCGTCGGTTGGTGCGGAGGCTTCGGATGCGGCCCGGACGGCGTCGGTTGGTGCGGAGGCTTCGGATGCAGCCCGGACGGCGTCGGTTGGTGCGGAGGCTTCGGATGCAGCCCGGACGGCGTCGGTTGGTGCGGAGGCTCCGGATGCAGGCCGGTTGGTGTCGGTTGGAGAGAAGGCTCCGGACCTGGATGCGGTTCGGGCGCTGCGGGGAGAGGGAGCCCAGGGCTTTTTCGGCCCGAAGGTATTGGAGCTCTGCGCCGAAGCGGACTGCGTGTTCCTGGCCCTTCACGGCGCGTGCGGTGAGGACGGACGTGTACAGGCCTGCTTTGAGCTTCTGGGGATTCCCTGCACGGGGGCCGATTTTACCGGTTCCTGCCTGGCTATGGACAAGGGGATTACGAAGGACATTTTCAGGGCGCATCAAATCCCCACGCCCTCCGGGATCCGGCTGAAAAAGGACGGATCCCGGGAAAAGAGCATTCCCTACCCATGCATTGTGAAAGCCTCCTGCGGCGGCTCCAGCATAGGCGTCCGCATCGCCCGGAATGATGCGGAATACCGGCAGGCCCTGGAGGAAGCTTTTCAGTACGGGGATGAGGTGATTGTGGAGGAGTACATCAAGGGGAGGGAGTTCTCCGTGGGGGTCATGGACGGCAGGGCGCTGCCCGTGATAGAGATGGCGCCCCGGGAGGGCTTTTATGATTACAGGAACAAATACCAGGCGGGAACCACAGTGGAGACCTGTCCGGCGGTACTTCCCCGGGAGAAGACCCGGGAAATTCAGGAGATCGCCGAGAAAGTGTTTCAGGCGCTGCGGCTGAAAAGCTATACCCGCATGGATTTCGTCATGAGTCCGCAGGGCCGGGTCTTCTGCCTGGAGGCCAATACGCTGCCCGGAATGACGGCCACCTCCCTTCTGCCCCAGGAAGCTGCCGCGGCGGGAATGGACTTCGGCATGCTGTGCGAAGAGATTCTGAGGATGTGCGCCGAAGCGGAGAAGAAGGCTTAAAAAGGGAATCGGCGTGAAAGATGGGTGAAAATTTGGTGACTGCCGGGAACTGCCGTCAACATACAATATGTGGTTGTGAGTACTGATTGATCACAGCCTATGTTAAAGGAGGACGGTCATTTTCCGGCAGCACCGGGAAGGATAGGGAGAGAGGATGAATTTAACGATTGCTGAAATTGCACAGGCCTGCGGAGGCAGACTGGTACTGCGGGGAGAGGGGGCGGACGCCGGTACCTGTGTAAAAAATGTGGAGATCGATTCCAGAAAAGTGCAGCCCGGAGGCGTGTTTATCGCCGTCGAGGGAGAACGGGTGGACGGACATAGATTTATTTCGGATGTATTTGCAAAGGGAGTCCTGCTTGCGGTGACCCGGAAAAACCCTGAGCAGGTGGAAACGGAGCACGGCTGCAAAGCGGCAGGATGGGGCTCTTACCTTCTGGTGGAGGACCCTCTCCAGGCCTTAAAGGAGATTGCGGAGGCCTACCGGAAGAAGCTTTCCGCCAAAATCGTGGGGATTACCGGCAGCGTGGGCAAGACCAGCACCAAGGAGGCTATCGCCGCCGTACTGGCCGAAAAATACTGTGTTTTGAAGACAGAGGGAAATCTGAATAACGAGATCGGAGTACCGCTGACACTGCTGAGCATTCGGGAGGAACATCAGGCGGCGGTGGTGGAAATGGGGATCAGCGATTTCGGAGAGATGCACAGACTCAGCAGGATGGCGCGTCCCGATATCTGCGTGATCACCAATATCGGCCAGAGCCATCTGAACAATCTGATCGACAGGGACGGTATTTTGAGGGCCAAGTCGGAGATTTTCGACTACATGGCTCCGGACGGGGAAATCTGCCTCTACGGCGGGGATGACAAGCTGAACGGACTGCAGGAGATCAAAGGGCATAAGCCCCATTTCTTCGGATTGGGAGAGAACCCGGAGGAAGAGGTGGCGGCTGTGGAGATCACGGAGAGAGGGCTGCTGGGAAGCGACGCCACCCTGGTGATACATAGAACGGAGGAAGGGGAGGAGAGGAGTCTCCGGCTGCCGGTCCATACGCCTCTGCCCGGCCGGCATATGGTTCTGAATGCGGCGGCGGCGGCCTGTGTTGCAGAGCTGCTGGGCCTGACGGGGGAGGAGATTGCGGCGGGAATCGGCAAAATCTCCACAATCAGCGGAAGAAACAATCTGATACAACTGCCCCGGTACATCCTGATCGACGACTGCTATAATGCGAATCCCGCATCCATGAAGGCCGCCATAGAACTGCTTTCCCTGGCCGATACGGAAAGGGTCGCCATACTGGGAGATATGCTGAACCTGGGAGAGGAATCCCCTATGCTGCATGAGGAGGTGGGACGGCAGGCCATCGCGGCAGGGGCGGACTGCCTGATCTGCGTGGGGGAGGAATCCCGCTGCATGTTCCGGGCTGCGCAGCGGCAAAAGGAGGAAGAAGCCGGCTCCGGAAAAGATATTAATCCGAAAATTCTACATTTCGACGACAGACATGAACTTCTGAAGGTGCTTGCGGCACAGGGGGAGGAGCTAATACCGAAGGGAGCCGCCGTTCTGCTCAAGGCGTCCCACGACATGGGCTTTGCGGATATCCTGGCTTACCTGCGAGAGGCAGGCGCACACTGACCGGCATAAGTGCCGCGAAAGTATTGGAAGACTGCCGCCGGAGCAACGCAAATGCATCACTTCGCGGGGAGAGCACTGCGGTGAAAAGAAATTATGCCGCTGAAGCTGCCTGCCGCAGACGCGGTGCATTTGCGGCGCAGAAGCCCGTATGGATTCTTTCTTAGGAAAATCTTAACTTTATTCTAATGGCTTTATAGTAAAATGACTGTATACCAGGCTCAGCCGGATGCCATGCCCTGTACTGCTAAATGTCCTGACAACGCTTTTTCCTATTCGGATACACATCCCAAAGCGGGCGGAAAGAGACTGGCTGAGCATTGTATAGACTCATTTATAGTAAAGTAATGTGAAATGATATAGTCTCTCGGAATCTTCTGGCAGAAAACAGCGATTTCCGATTCGGGTTTTCGTAAATGGCGGGGGAAGTTATCAAAATGCTGTCCCGAAAGCCGCATAAAATAAGGCCAGGAGATTCCGGGAGGCATTTGGCTGAGCCGGCTGTATAGTCATTTAATGCCGGGATCATATTCCGAAAAGGGAGAATAGTTATGAGCGAAACGATATTGGTGGCGGATGACGAGAGGGAGATTGCGGAGCTGGTGGCCCTGTACCTGGAAAACGAGGGCTTTCAGGTAATCAAATGTTATGACGGAAGCACTGCGCTGGCGTATGTGGAGGGGCAGCAGCCGGATCTGGCGGTGCTGGATATTATGCTGCCCGGAGTCAGCGGACTGGATATCTGCCGGAAAATCCGGGAGAGATACAATTATCCCATTATCATGCTGACAGCCAAGGGGGAAGAGACGGACAAGATCACGGGGCTGACCATGGGCGCGGACGATTATATGACCAAGCCCTTTCTGCCCCTGGAGCTGGTGGCCAGGGTGAAGGCCCAGCTGAGGCGCTACAAGAGATACAATACCGGTGCTCCCAGGGAGGACGTATTGGAGATTTCCGGTCTGGTCCTCAATGTCGGGACTCATGAATGCTTTCTAAACGAAAAACCGTTGAATCTTACACCCACGGAATTCTCCATTCTTCGCATTCTCTGCCAGAAAAAGGGACAGGTAGTCAGTGCGGAGGAGCTTTTTCATCTGATCTGGGAGGACGAGTATTATACGAAAAACAACAATACGATCACGGTACATATACGGCATCTGAGGGAGAAGATGGGGGATTCCTTCGAAAATCCGAAGTACATCAAGACGGTATGGGGGTGTGGATATAAAGTTGAAGGTTAAGGCGAGACTGAAGAGGATATTGATCACCATCTTACTGCTGATAGGGGGCTTTTTCCTGTGCCATTTTATTTATGTGGTGATCGACAGAGGCTTAAACGGTTATGTGGTGGACCGTTTTGAGGAAGAATACATGTCCCACCAATGGGTGGAGCTGGAGGGCGGCGAGGAGGGCTATTACAACCACCGGATTAGCTGGTGGAGGGTGAAGGAATTATTATATGAAGCCTTTCTGGTACTCATTATCGTATGGGTACTGTCCCTGAGGCTGGCCTCCGTTCTCTATGCATCCCGCAGGGAGAAGAAAATCATCCATGCCGCCAGCGGAATGATCAGCGACTATATGCGCTATAACAGGGGAGCCGCAGAGGTGTTTCCGGAGGAATACGCGGAGCTGTCCCTGCAGGCAGAGGAGCTGAAGGTGAGCATGCAGCGCAACGAACAGATGCTGAAGGAGGAGGCCGCCAGGAAAAACGATCTGATCACCTACCTGGCCCACGATCTGAAGACGCCCCTGACCTCCGTGATCGGATATCTGAGCCTGCTGGAGGAGGTTCCCGAGATGCCTGCCGCACAGAAGGCGAAATATACGCATATCGCATTGGATAAGGCCATGCGCCTGGAGAAACTGATCAACGAATTCTTTGAGATCACACGCTATAATTTACAGCAGATTATTCTGGAGAAGGAGACGGTGGATCTGTCCTTTATGCTGGTACAGATGACGGACGAATTCTATCCCATCCTGAATACTCACGGGAATACACTCCGGCTGGAGCTGCCGCCGGAGAAGGAGGGGGAAGAGGGGATCACAATCTATGCGGATTCCGAGAAGCTGGCAAGGGTATTCAACAATATCCTGAAAAACGCCGTGGCCTACAGCTATCCCAATACGGAAATTCTGGTTAGCTGCAGGGAGAAGGCCGGAAAGGCGGTTATCACCTTCTCCAATCATGGGAAAACGATCCCGGAACAACGGCTGAACGCTATCTTTGACAAATTCTTCCGGCTGGACGACGCCCGCTCCACCAACAGCGGAGGCGCGGGGCTGGGACTTGCCATCGCCAGGGAGATAGTAACCCTTCACGGGGGAAGCATCACGGCGGACAGCCGGGACGAAATCATTACATTTACGGTGACCCTGCCTGTTTAGACCGCTGTACGGCGATATAGTGAGTCTTTATGCGTTGATATTTTTATCGGGGAAATATTCTTCCCTGAGCAGGAAATATTCTTTGGAAATAAGCTCCCGGATATTGGCACCGATATTCTTCTTCTCCTCCCGGCTCATTTCTTTCAGGTAGATGGGCTGTTCGAAGGAAATCACCACAGTGGCTTTTTTGACTCTGGGAAAATGATCCTCAAACAGACCGGCGGAGTTTATGATCACCATGGGAACTATGGGGATGCCGCCTTTCTCCGCAATCTTAAAGCTGCCCTCATGGAAGGGGAGAAAGGTATCGTTTACCTTATTGCGGGTTCCCTCGGGAAAGATGCACAGGGAGGTTCCGCTCTTCACTTCCTCCACGCCCTTGAGGATGGTTTTCAGTCCCTCTTTGATATTATCACGATCCAGGAAAAGGCAGTGGATATTTCTCATCCAGTTCTTAAGCAACGGATAACGCAGCATCTCCTTCTTGGCCACATATCCGGTAATCCCGGGAAAGTAAAGATAGGAAAGTACAATGTCAAAATAGCTGCGGTGATTGCCCACAAACAAGGCAGCGCTGTCCGTGGGAATATTCTCCTGTCCTTTTACAATGACCCTGGCGCCGGAGAGAAAAGCGATGCAGCGAAACCCCCATCTTACGATTGCTCTGGAGCTTCTGTCCTTCAGGCCGGGATTTCTTTTTCCTATCAGCCATTCCAATACCAGCACAGGAATGCTCAACACCAGAAACAGGAACAGATATAATGCCACAATAATCAGACGAATCATGCTATCAACCTCTTTATTATTTTATACAATCCTTTTTATTCTAGCATACAGATATCAAACTGTACATAGAATTAGTAAAAGATTGATAAAATCTGCGAGGTTTTAATGAAGATATTTTTATCAGGAGCAAAGGAGAAGAAATACCGGAGAAGGGGCGTGCTCTGCGGAATTCTGGCAGCGTGGGTGCTTCTGGCGGGCGGATGTACTTTTTTAAGCCAGGAGAAGATAAAGCTGAGGGATCTGGACTTTACGGTGCTCAGTGAGGAGAAGATACCGGAGCAGCTGTCGGCAATTATTGAGGAAAAGAAGGAAAGCGCCTTTCAGATTACCTACACGGATAATGCCAATCTCTACATATGTATCGGTTATGGGAAACAGGAGACGGGAGGCTACAGCATTGCGGTGGATGAGCTCTATCTGACAGATACGAATATCTGCGTAAGCACCACGCTGCTGGGTCCGGAGGCCTCCGAGAAATCCAACAAGACGCCGTCCCATCCCTATATCGTGATAAAGACGGAGTTTCTGGAGCAGACGGTGACCTTTGAATGAAGGCGGAATCGCTATTGCTATTTTGATACATATTCCTGCATCATCATCAAAAACTTTTCCGCAGGCTTGGAAAAGACCTGATATTTTTTCCAGATCATATACATCTCAATCTCAATGGACGGTGACAGGGGACGAAACGTAAGTCTGCTGTCACCGGAAGTATTGATGATACGGTCAAAACAGACAGCGTACCCCAAACCCTCTTCCACAAGCAGGGAAGCATTGAACAGCAGATTATAAGTCATAATGATATCAAGCTCCGAGAGGCGGCGATTCATCCACTGGGACATTCTGCCGCCCTCTGTTTCCTGCTGTGATATCAGCAATGGCTGGTCCCACAGGTCTTCCGGAGAGACAGATTCTTTTTCCGCCAAAGGTGAATCCTTCCGCATTAAGACTCCCCAGATATCCTTTGACGGGAGCTTTAATACTTCATATTTCTTTGCATCCGGCGTTCCGAATATGATCCCGAAATCAATCAGCCCTTTATCCAGCTGCTCCCTGACAAAGGCGGCATTGCCGCTGGAAATATGGTAATGGATTCCGGGATAAAGCTTTTTTAAGCTTCCGGCTGCTCTTGCCAGCAGGCGCATACCTTCTGTCTCTCCGGCGCCGATATAGACATCTCCGACAACCACATTGTCGGAGCAGGTAATCTCATTTTCCGTTTTCTTTACCAGATCCAGAATTTCCTCAGCCCTTTTCCGAAGTATCATTCCCTCCTCCGTCAGCGTAACCTTGCGGGAACCCTTTGTGCCACGAATCAGGAGCTGCTTTCCCAGCTCCTCTTCCATGTTTTTAATCTGTGTGGAAAGTGTAGGCTGTGAGAGATGAAGGGACTCGGCAGCCCGTATGATGCTCTGTTCTCTTGCGATGGCAAGAAAGTATTGAAGTACCCGTATTTCCATATTTCCTCCTTTTTGCCCGGTCTTTTGGGCATATAGGTACACCCGAAGGGTGCACAGGGATGAAAGAAGGATTTCCTGCCTGGACTATCTGGTTTATCAGATCCAGGGGCAATCTATGGGAAAGAGGTAGGAGGAAAGGCTGATCCCTATCCTCCATTCGGCCATAGCGGCACGGCCTCCGGTCACATTGTTTTATACTGCAGACCGCCAGGATTTACATTGATGCCTCCGTTCAGGAAGCAGTCAAAACACTGCGAAAGCATCGATGCAGCCTGATGGAAAGCCTTCATGAAAGTCAGAAGAAAGTTGACTGTCTTGACTTTCTGGTATGGCGTATGGAAAAGGAAAAAGAAAGCGAGGAATTGTAAAATGGAAAATTCTGTAAAACTCAATTTGGCAAAGGAATGGGATAAGACATTCCCGAAAAGTGAAAAAGTGAACCACCGCAAGGTGACATTTATCAACCGCTATGGAATCACACTGGCAGCAGACCTTTATGAGCCGAAAAGGATGGAAGGAAGGCTGGCTGCAATCGCAGTATGCGGGCCCTTTGGCGCGGTGAAGGAACAGGCGGCCGGGCTGTACGCACAGACCATGGCGGAGAAGGGATTCCTTAGCATTGCCTTTGACCCGTCCTTTACAGGGGAAAGCGGAGGCACCCCCCGTTATATGGCATCGCCGGATATCAATACCGAGGATTTCCAGGCAGCGGTGGATTTCCTTTCCGTACAGGAGAATGTTGCCCCTGAGCGTATCGGTATCATCGGAATCTGTGGCTGGGGAGGCCTTGCCCTCAACGTGGCGGCGCTGGATACCCGCATTAAAGCGACGGTTGCCTCCACCATGTATGATATGGCCCGCGTCAATGCCAACGGGTATTTTGATGCGGAGAACTCTGCGGATGCGCGGCATGCAAAGAAGGAGGCCATGAACGCCCAGAGGATTGAGGATTATAAAAACGGCAGCTATGCCCTGGGCGGCGGGGTGGTAGATCCGCTTCCGGAGGATGCGCCTTTCTTCGTGGCGGATTATCATGATTACTATAAAACGGACCGTGGTTATCATAAACGTTCCCTGAATTCAAACGGCGGCTGGAATGTGATCGGCTGCATGTCCTTTCTGAACCAGCCGATCCTTCAGTACAGCAATGAGATTCGCAGCGCAGTCCTTATCATGCACGGTGAGAAAGCACACTCCTGTTATTTCAGCCGCGATGCTTATGCCGCAATGGTGAAGGATAACCCTTATGCAGACAATAAGGAGCTGCTGATTATCCCGGATGCAGTCCATACGGACCTGTATGACGGCGGCGGAAAGGATGCGATTCCGTTTGATAAGCTGGAACAGTTTTTTGAGGAAAACTTGAAGTAGGCGTAAGGTCTGGAGGTGACAAAGATGCGTATTTTAGTATTGAACGGAAGCCCCCGTACAAAGGGCAATACGAAGCGGATGGTGGAGGCGTTCCAAAAAGGCGCGGAATCTGCCGGCCATCAGGTAAATGTGGTTGATGTGTGCAGGAAAAAGATCGCAGGCTGTCTGGCCTGCGAGTACTGCCATACGAAAGGAAACGGCGTCTGTGTGCAGAAAGACGATATGCAGGAAGTCTATTCCCTGCTGATGGAGGCAGATATGCTTGTCATTGCTTCGCCTATCTATTATCACGGCATTTCAGGGCAGTTAAAATGTACCATTGACCGATTTTATTCCGCCGCATATCCGAAGAAACCCAGGAGCCTGAAAAAAGCGGCCATGATATTAAGCTCCGGTGATCCACAAATGTACGACGGCGCGATGTTTTCCTACAGGGGAGATTTTCTGGAATACCTGGGTCTGGAGGATATGGGGGTGTTTACGGCTTACGGCGCGGAAAACGGTTCGGCTTCAAAGCTGAAAGAACTGGAGAGCTTTGGGAGAACGCTGAAATAGCGGTAAGGGAGGCGGTAAATGAGAAAATTTTTTCGTCTGCTATTCGTTTTTTATTGGTGTTTCCTGTGGCAGCGTGCGGGCAGAACAGGGAAGAGGAAGGCGGGACAGCCGTAGATGCTGAAATAATCCCGGTAACAGATGCTGCGGAACCTGCACAGGAAACAAAAACTGCGTCTGATGCTGCAGATAGCGGGGCGGAGACAGGGGAAGAAACAAATGCAAAAGCAGAGTTTGACTTTGAAACGAAGACGGTGATGTTAAACAGCGGATACGAGATGCCGATCAACGGTCTTGGAACATACAGCCTTCATGGTGATGAGTGTATCAATTCTGTGAAATCTGCGCTGTCAAATGGTGTCCGCCTGATTGATACCGCATCTGCTTATGGCAATGAGGAGGAAATCGGGCAGGCAGTCCGGGAAGCGATAGACGAAGGAATCATACAGCGGGAGGATATCTTTGTTACGACAAAAATCTATCCGGGCAGTGAGATGGAAAATCCGGAGCAATCGATTCAGGCCTGTCTTGACCGGCTGGATATCGGCTATGTAGACTTGGTGCTCTTGCATCATCCCGATCCCAATGATGTGGAGGCGTACAAAGTGATGGAAAAACAGAAAGGTATGCCGCGGTATCAGGCATTGTGAGTGTACATAAATGCATGCCAGGAAAAGGAAAACATGGAAAGTGACCATTAAGAAAAAAATCAGATTATCCAAGGAAGCGGTGCATTGCTGGGGATGCTCCTTGCAATTCCGGTATCAGGACGGATCAGTCGGATGATGGTCACTACCACAGGGGTACTGCTTCCCACTCGTTTTCCGATCCTGCCCTGTATGGGGGTTTTAGTTGTACTCCTGTTACTATCCGCAGGCTTTTGTTTCCTGCGTCTCGGGAGGCTTGGCAGGATTTCTCCAATGGCAGCCATCCGCAGGGAAAATGGGGAGCAGGGCAAAACAGGAAAGCGAAACAGAGGCTGTGCCCGGGAATCAGATTTTGAAATGCATGGGACTTCCGAAAAAATTATGGGATACAGAAAGCGGATTCCCCCCATCCGGGCAAAGGGGCTTACGTTCCATCTGGCACTGCGCCAGGTCTTGACGGGGAGAAAACGTTATATCAGCGCCTGTCTGGTGGCGGCCATGCTGGTGTTCTTCGCTTCTCTGGCAGGCAGGATAAACGGCTGGCTTGGAACAGACGGGAAGAGGATGAAGTGGTGCTGACAGAGGTTCTGGCGGCAGATCTGGGAGCAGAGGTAGGGGATCTGGTGACAATCCGGGGAAATAAGGGCAGCAGAGAGTTCAAAGTTTCCGGCATTTACCACTGTGCCAATGATATGGGGGCAAACTTAGGGATGAACAAGGAGGGGTATCTCTCTATCGGAGAGGATGACAGCCGCTTGTGGTGCTATCACTATTTTTTAAACGATACCATTGCCGATGCAGACGGAGCCGGTGCGACAGAAATGCAGGTGAATCCTCTGCGGATATGGATTCCACGAAAGCCCAAAGCCTCATAGCGAAATATTCTGATGGAACACCTCATTTGCCACGATGGCGATAGCGCCCATAAGGGGGCCGTCATTGTTGAAATAGGAGTGCAGAATCTCTACATTATTCTTTTCCGGCGGGGAGTAATCCCGCATTTTCTCGTACAATATTTTCTCCAGAATATAAGAGGAGGACAGAGCGTCATATCCTACGATAATGGTGGAGAAATCCAGAAGCCGCAGAAGGTTGGCCAGGGCGTGGGCCAGGTAGCCGCAGAACTCGTCCAGAGCGGCTACGGCGATGGGATCTCCCCCGGAGGCAAAATTGATCACATCGGACCTGGACGGACTTTTTAGCTTTTTAAAGGCGGAATCCGGGAAAAGGGGCAGCAACTCCGATATTTTCTTCCGCATCCGGTCGATACTGGCATAGGATTCCAGGCAGCCCCGGTTGCCGCAGGAACACCTGGGACCGTTGAAATTGATGGAGGTATGGCCGATTTCGCCGCTCTGCCCGGAGAAACCATTGAACAGGGCGCCGTTTAAAACGAAGCCCAGTCCGATTCCCTCCGATATATGAAGATATACGAAGTTCTCGTAGGGGCCGCCCCGTCCGTAAATCTTTTCCACCAGGGCGCCCGCATGGGCGTCATGAATCAGGTAGGTGGGCAGCCCTGTGTGGGCGCTGACAATCTCTGTCAGCGGGATGTAGGACAGACCCCAGAAGTTGGAGGGATTCAGGAGATATCCTGTGGTACTGTCCAGAGGGCCGATACTGGAGATGCCGCAGCCGATGATCCTGCGGCTCGTGCGGGAAGCGAGAGCGTCGTACTGGGACAGAAGCATGGAAATCAGAGCTTCGCGGGAGAGGCTGCCCTGATAATACATCTTCGACATATCGATAATGCTTCCGGAAATATCCGCCAGGACCGCCTGGGTGTGGGTTCTTGTGATCCACAAACCGCAGATACACGGCGAGAGGCCGGAAATATGCAGGGGGATGGGGTGGCGCCCCAGGACATTCTCGGCCTGACCCTGGGAATCCCGCTCTACGACGATCCCTTTCCGGATCAGCTCCGCCACATGATTGCTGATGGTCATTTTGCTTAAACCTGTTTTCCTGGCCAGATCGATGCGGGAGACAGGCGTCCGGCTGGTGGCAATAAGGCGCACCAATGTGCTGTCTATGGCCTTTTTGGATTCTTTTCTGTTATCCGAATGCTGCCCGGTTCCGCCCGGATGCTGCCCGGTGCTGCCCGGGTGCTGACTGCTGTTTGTCATGGAAGCTTCTCCTCTCTTGAACCCTTCTGTTCCTGTCTGTTCTGACGGACATTCAAACCCGCAGCTTGCTGCGGGGCGCTTCATTCAAACCTTTGGAATTTGGATTTTTCTGATTTCGCTATAACTCATTACACTGTAATCCTATTAAGCTGTAACGCCTTTTGTTAGGTATACCATTTATGAAAAAGCCGGAGAAATCAAGGTATTCTCTAAATTTACAACAACCTGATCAGATATGCTGTTGCAGGATCCGTTCTAATAAAATTATTCATTTTACAGCACTTTGCAGCTTATGGCATACCAAATTTGAATCTAAAAGAGGGTTCATTCCCCGCAGCTTGCTGCGGGGAGTTTCATTTAAGTTGAAAGTTCTATTTTATGCACTGGATCATGTATTTTATAACTCTCCAGTATAATCATTATCGCATAAAATCAGGTTTGCATAATATTGGCTGCGACATATCTATATTCTTGCATAATATGGGAGTTTACCATTTCTAATATGCTATGCACAGGTATTCAGGCGTGTAAATAAACAGGTAAAGTGCTGATATAATTCTCAGCTCAGTATGCACCCCTGTTTCCAGGAGCCAGGGTATAATCCATTATAGAGTATAAAAGACAGATTGTACAGATATTTTTGCAACTTAGTAAATTAATAGAACAAAGATTTACTAATAGTGAGCAAAGAATAAAAGCGGCCCCTGAAGATAAACAAAAATATGGCAGAATGAACAAAAAAATAATAAAACCGGGATTAAATTGCATGGGAAAAGAACATAGTGTATGATACATGTAAGCCCGGGAAGATGGTATAGTAAATATAAGTGATTAATCTGGAAATTGACGGAGATTGCACCTGAGATCAGGAGGAAGACCAGGAGGATCCGGTATCCTGAATATCCGGCGTCGCGGAATCCGGAAAGGGGAAGGGGATGGAGGACAGGAGAAAGGAGAGCATTTATTTTAATCTGTTATTTCAGCGGCATCCTGAACTGCTTCCGCTGCAGGAGAAGGTCTGGGACAGTTATGAACTGCTCCGGGAGGTGTACCGCAGCCAGGGGAAGCTGCTGATCTGCGGCAACGGCGGAAGTGCGGCGGATGCGGATCATATTGTGGGGGAACTGATGAAGGGCTTCCTCAAAAAAAGAGAGCTTCCCGAAGAAAAAACGCTCCTGTTCGGAGAATTGGCGCGGGGACTGCAGGGGGCATTGCCGGCAATCGCCCTGACACAGCATGGAGCGTTAAGTACGGCTTATATGAATGACGCGGAACCATCCATGATATTTGCCCAGCAGGTATATGGATATGGGAAGCCGGAGGATGCCCTGCTTGCGATTTCCACTTCGGGAAATTCCCTCAATGTGAATAATGCGGTCAAGGTAGCGAAAAAATGTGGAATAAGGATAATCGGCATGACGGGAAAGGACGGCGGTCTGCTGAGAAGGCTTGCCGACATATGCATTACGGTTCCGGAGTCGGAGACGGCCTATGTGCAGGAGGAGCATATAGCTGTTTATCACACCTTATGTGCGATGCTGGAAGAATATTTTTTCTAAACATAAAATTATGGAAAGCGACTTTATATTGGCACACATTATTGATCGTATATCCTGAAATGACGTTCCAAAATGGCAACACACTATCTGGTATACGAGAAAACCCGGCGGACGGGTATCGGAGGTATGAGAATGAAGAAGATGCAGTGCAGGAAAGTATTCGGCGGTTTGATGGCAGGAGTTTTGCTGGCAATGAGTCTGGCGGCCTGTGGCAGTCCCGACGACGGCGGGACGCCTTCGTCAGCAGGAAATTCGGAGAGCGGCGGCAGCCGGTCGGAAAGCGGTGGGTCGCAGGCGGAAGGGGCGGCAATGGAGCCGGGGCCTCTGGGAAAGTACGGGGAGGAGATCACGCTGACCACGGTGAGGACACTGGACTCCACCGTGAAGTTTGAGCCGGGCAACCCGGACCGGGCTTCCCTGGAAGAAAATATCTGGCAGCGCTCCTACAAGGAGGAGCTTGGCATCAATCTGGAATATCTGTGGACGCCGAACACGGAGCAGTATGAGCAGAAATGGAACGCTGCCATGGCGACACAGGACCTGCCGGATTTTGCGGTGGTGGGACCTGCCATATACAAGGAGCTGGTGGAAGCGGATCTGGTGATGGATATGACGGATATTTTTGACCAGTATGCCAGCGATCTGTACAGGCAGTATGTGGAGGCGGAAGACGGACTGGCAGTGAACTTTATGACCTTTGGAGGAAGAATGTACGGCCTGCCGCACACGGGAACCACGGCGGATAATATCACGGTGATGTTCATCCGCAGGGACTGGCTGGAAAAGGTGGAAAGGGATGTCCCCAAAACCATGGAGGAGCTTCGGGATACGGTGAAGGCATTCCAGGATGCCAGGCTGGGAGGAGAGGACACCGTGGGGATCTCTCTGAGCAATACGCTCCTGGCCGGAATCCATACCACCAACGGGCTGTTTGAGGGATACGGCGCTTATTATGACACCTGGGTGGAGGACGGCAGCGGCGGTCTGGCCTACGGGACGATTCGGCCGGAAATGCGGGAAGCCCTGCTGGGACTTCAGCAGATGTACAAGGATGGCATGTTCCGCCAGGATTTTGCCACCATCGACGGCACCAAGGCGGGAGAGGATGTGGCTTCGGGGAAATGCGGTATCGTATTCGGCACCTTCTGGGCGCCTCTGAATTCCGTCAATGACAGCATCATGGCCGACGAGAAGGCGGACTGGATCGTCTGCGATATTCCCACGGTGGACGGAAGTCCTTACAAGTCGGTGGCTACGGGTTCTCCTGCTCAGTACATCTTTGTGAACAAGAACTGCGAACATCCGGAGGCGGTAGTGAAGCTGCTGAATCTGAACTGTGAGATCAAGGCCTCCGGCGACAGAAAGCATGAGGTGGATGAAGACGGATTTGAGGCCTTTAAGTACAAGGTTGCCTGTGACATGAGCGAGGCTTATTACAACCTGAAGAGCTATTATGTGGTGAAGGAGGCCCTGGACAGCGGCGACACTTCGAAGATTCCTTCAGATATGCAGAGCTGCTACGACGATGTGGTCAAGGGACTGGAAGGAGACCGGTCCATGCTGGGCTATGCGCTGGTATTCGGCCCCGGCGGCACCTATGAGAAAGTGGGAGAACTGAGGGATGCCGGACGGATCGTCCAGAGTGCGTACACAACCTTCCAGACGGATACCATGCTGGAGAAGAGCGCCGATCTGAATCAGAATCTGGCGGCTGCCATCCAGAAGGTCATTCTGGGAGCGGATATCAGTGTGTTCGACGAGGCTGTGGAAACCTGGAAGAGCACCGGCGGGGATACCATCACCCAGGAAGTGAACGACTGGTACAAGGCGCAGTGAGATCAGGCGCATACCGACGCCCGGAGCATGTACCCGCAATGCTCCGGGATAACGTCAGGAAACCGGGGAATAGGATTATATAGGAGAGGAGTGCTTTTGCATGAAGAAGCTGAAAAGGGAATGGCCGTTTCATTTGATGCTGCTGCCGGCCGTGGTTATGGTTATTATATTCTGTTACGCTCCCATGGCAGGGATATCGCTTGCCTTTCTGGATTACAAACCGGCCCGGGGTCTTGCAAAAGCGCCCTTTGTGGGATGGAAGCATTTTGAGACTCTGTTTTCCAATCCCAATTTCTTCCTGGCATTGAAAAATACGGTGATCATTGCAGGATGGAAGCTGGCCACGGGGCTGGCGGTGCCCCTGGCTCTTGCGCTGCTGCTGAATGAAATCCGGAAGAGCTGGTTCAAGAGGCTGACCCAGACGCTGGTCTATCTGCCCTATTTTATCTCCTGGGTGCTGATGGCCGGGATTATCATAGACATCTTCTCACCCACGGGCGGGATCGTCAACAGAGGGCTGGAAATGCTGGGCGCGGAGCCCGTCTATTTTCTGGGGGACAACAGCTGGACCAGATTCACCATTGTCCTCACCAATATATGGAAGGAAGCCGGATGGGGAACCATTATTTTCATGGCGGCGCTCACGGGAATCGACCTGAATCTGTATGAGGCGGCGGTGATTGACGGAGCCGGGAGGCTGAAGCAGATGTGGCATGTGACGCTGCCGGGGATTATTCCCACCGTGGTCCTGGTGGGAACCCTGAGCCTGAGCAATGTGCTGAATGCGGGATTTGACCAGATCTATAACCTGATGAGCGGTGTGACCATGGAGACGCTGGATATCATCGACACTCTGGTATACAGAATCGGCGTGGAGAACGGCCAGTACAGCCTTGCCACCGCCGCCGGACTGTTTAAATCAGTGGTGTCCTGCTTTTTCATTGTTCTGTCCTATAAACTGGCGGACAGGTTTGCCGGATACAAGATTTTCTAGGGGGGAGGTGTAAGCATGCATTATAAAGAATCATTGGGCACCCGGATTTATGTGTTTTTCGCCTACCTGGCGGTTACACTGTTCAGCATAGCCTGTATCTATCCCATTCTGCATATTCTGGCCCTGTCCCTCAGCTCCAGGACGGCGGTCAATGCGGGGCTGGTGAATATTATTCCGGTGGATTTCTCTCTGGAGGCCTACAGATTTGTCATGGAGGGAGGTGCCTTTTTCGCCGCTTTCAAAATGTCGGTGAAAAGGACGATTCTGGGCGTGGCGGTCAGCATGCTCTTTACGGTTCTGGCAGGGTATCCGCTCTCCAAGACCAGGAGCAGATTCTCCTCCAGGAATGTATATATGTGGTTTTTTGTGTTTACCATGCTTTTCAGCGGAGGGCTGATTCCCGGATATATCGTGGTGAACAAGCTGGGACTTATCGACACCATCTGGGCGCTGGTGCTGCCGGGAGCCGTACCGGTGTACTATGTGATTCTGTTCCAGAATTTTGTGAAGAGCCTGCCGGAGGAGCTGATCGAAGCCGCCTACACGGACGGGGCCGGGGAGCTTACCATTCTGCAGAAAATAATACTGCCACTCTCCAAACCGATTCTGGCTACACTCACGCTGTTTATTGCGGTGAACCACTGGAATTCCTGGTTTGACGGTATGATTTATATGAACCGTCCGAAAAATTATCCTCTGCAGACCTACCTGCAGACCATAGTGGTGCAGATCGATGTGAAGTCCGTTGCCACCATCAGCGACGTGACCAATATTTCCCCGAGAAACAGCAAGGCGGCCCAGATTATACTGGCTATGCTCCCCATTGTGGTGGTATATCCCTTTTTACAGAAATACTTTACCAAGGGGATTGTGATGGGAAGCGTGAAAGGGTGAAGGGGGAAGCGGCCGCTGCGGAGACGTCCACGGAGGATCGGCACAAGACGATAACGAAGAACCGAAATAAAACGGATGTGAAACTGATATAGGAAGAATGCGGAAAACCGGCAGGAACAGACGTACTGCAAATTGCTCCGCAACAATAGAACTTTGATCATAGAATCTGCACTTAGATTCTATGATAGAACTTTGATCATAGAATTCAAAAACAGGATTCTACAATAAAATCCAAAAGCAGGATTTTATTGTCAAGTATTGTCATGAATTAGCCGGGACCAGAAATAACTCTTAAAGGATTATTTCTTGACGGTTCCTAAGGAAGGAGAGTATCATGAATCACTGGAAGAAAATCAGCCTGGACGGAACCTGGAATATCACCTGGATTTCGAATGACGATATCAGGCTCCGGAGAGATGCCCGGACCGGGGAAGCACGGACAAAGGAAGCCGGGGGAAAAGCGGATGGGGAGAAAGAGGCCCGGGCGGCGGTTCGGGGAGAAGCCCTGCGGGAGGATTCCGGAGAGGTCTTTCCCAGGACTATCGCAGAGCTGGAGGGCTATGGGGAGGGAACCGTCAGGGGAAGCGTTCCCGGA
Source organism: uncultured Acetatifactor sp. (assembly GCA_910589035.1). Taxonomy (GTDB): domain Bacteria; phylum Bacillota; class Clostridia; order Lachnospirales; family Lachnospiraceae; genus Acetatifactor. The sequence continues at coordinate 24,714 of CAJUSI010000010.1, forward strand.
AATTTTGAACTGGCACTGGAGGAAAACGGGATCCTGCCGGAGATCTTCAGGGATCAGAATATTCTGCTTCTGCAGAAATACGAGGGATATCATGTGTTTTACAGCCGCAGCTTCCTCTATCACGCTGAGGAGGGATGTACGCCGTACCTGTATTTCGAGGGGATTGATACCATCAGTGAAATATGGGTCAACGGCAGGCTGGCGGGAAGGACGGAGAACATGTTCATCCCCCACAGCCTGCCCGCAGGGGAGCTGAGAGAAGGCGAGAATGAGATTGTGGTGCATTTATTCCCCGTGTCCATGGAATCCAGGAAGAGGGAGCTCTCCTTTGGCAATACCAGCGTGAACAAATATAATTTCGAATCCCTCTGGATCCGGAAGGCGGCCCATATGTACGGCTGGGACATCATGCCCCGGGCGGTATCCTGCGGGATCTGGCGTCCGGTATCCCTGGTATACCGTCCGGAGGAATTCATCAGGCAGGCCTATGTCTGTACTCTTTCCGCGGATCGCGTGAGGAAGGAAGCAGAACTGATGTTCTTCTATGAGGTGGAGGCCAGGGGGGCGGATCTGAGCCGTTATTCCATTGAAATAGAGGGAGGCTGCGGGGACAGCAGGTTTTACGCCCGGTCCAGGCTATGGAATGTGGCAGGGAGATTCCGCTTTCCGGTGAAGGACGCGAAGCTGTGGGAGCCCCGGGAATTTGCGGCCCAGGATCCGGCGCATCCGGTTCGGACGAAGGCGCATCTGTATGATGTCGCCGTGCGCCTTGTGAAGGACGGGGAAGTGATAGATACGGACAGCTTCCGCACAGGACTCAGGACGGTGGAGCTGGTGCGCACAGGGCTTACGGATCTCCATTTGTCGGGGGATTTTCATTTTAAGGTAAACGGGGAGAAGGTGTTCATCCTGGGAACAAATTTTGTGCCTGTGGATGCGTTTCACTCCAGGGACAGGGAGAGGCTTCCCCGGGTGTGCAGTCTGCTGCTGGACGTGGGGTGCAACGCCATCCGGATCTGGGGCGGAAATGTCTATGAGGATGATTATCTGTACGACTATTGCGACGAGCATGGAATCCTGATCTGGCAGGATTTCATGATGGCCTGCGGCGTGTACCCAGAGGAGGATGCCTTCCGGGAGGAAATCGCCCGCGAGACCAGGGCCGCGGTGAGACGGCTGCGTCATCATGCCAGCATTCTGTGCTGGGCCGGAGACAATGAGAATGATATGGTGGCCTTTATGGAGCCCTTTCACCGGAATCCCAACCGGAACAGCCTGACCAGGGAAGTGATACCCCGGGTTCTGGAATATGAGGATCCCTCCAGGCCCTACCTGCCCAGCTCTCCCTTTATAGACGAAGCCTGCGTGGGGCAGCCGCTGGAATATATCACGGAGCAGCATCTCTGGGGTCCCCGGGATTACTTCAGGAACAGCTATTACACCAAATCTCTCGGGAAATTTGCCAGCGAAATCGGGTATCACGGATGCTGCAGCGTGGCCTCCATGGAAAAGTTTATCAGCAAAGAGACGCTCTGGCCCTGGGAGGACAATCCGGCCTGGGCAGTGCATGCCGCTTGTCCCGAGACAGGCATGATAGATACCTGGGGCTGGCGGATTCACCTGATGGCGAATCAGATTCGGGAGATGTTCGGCAGGATTCCGGAGACGCCGGAGGACTTTGCACTGTGCAGCCAGATTTCCCAGGCCGAGGCCTTCAAATTTTTCATCGAACTGTTCCGCGTGGAAAACGGAAGGAGAAGCGGCATTATCTGGTGGAATCTGATAGACGGATGGCCCCAGTTCTCCGACGCGGTGGTGGATTACTATTTTACGAAGAAGCTGGCTTATTACTATATTCAGAACAGTCAGAGGGCGCTGCTGCTCACCTTTGCGGAGCCTGCGGACTGGCACCTTACCCTGACGGCGGTAAACGATACGGGGAGGGATACTGAGGTGGAATATGAGGTCTATGACTATGCCACCGGGCAGAAGGTTGCGCAGGGCAGGGGGACGGTGCGCGGCGGAGCCGGAGCGGAGGCCGCGGTGCTGGACAGAATTCCCTATTCCTATGGGGAAAAGCATATCTATGTGATCACCTGGAAATCCGAATACGGGGAGGGAAGGAATCATTATCTCAGCGGGCAGCCGCCCTTTGACCTGGAGATATACCGTGATTTCGTAAAGGATTTTTACCGGACCGAATGCTGGCTTTAAAAAAGCCCGGGAGCGGAACAAAAGAAAGAATGGACATCAGCGAAAGGAGCCTGCACGGGGGAAGGTGGGGATATTATGGAGATACGGAAAAAAGAATATGCAATCGGAATCGACATCGGGGGTACAAAGTGCGCCGTGGTCCTCGGCAGGCAGCCTGTATCGGGGGAAGAGGGGGAAGCTCTGATCCTGGATAAGAAATGCTTTTCTACCGGGAAATGCGCGGGATGGGAAGAGGCTGTGGATAAAATGACGGAATTGACGGAGGATTTGCTTTCCCGGAACGGGCTGGGTGTGTCCGACCTGGCCGGAATCGGTATCAGCTGCGGCGGGCCGCTGAAACACCGGGAGGGGATCATCATGAACCCGCCCAACCTGGTGGGCTGGCGGAATGTGCCCATCGTGGAAATCCTGCGGGAAAGGTTCGGGATTCCGGTATGCCTGGAGAATGACGCCAACGCCGGAGCCGTGGCGGAATGCAGGTTTGGAAGGGCCAGGGGAAAGGAAAATGTGGTATTCCTGACCTTCGGTACGGGACTGGGCGCAGGATTGATCCTGAACGGCAGCCTGTATCGGGGGACCAACGATATGGCGGGGGAGGTGGGGCATATCCGCCTGTCCCGATTCGGACCCGTGGGATACGGAAAGACGGGCTCCTTCGAAGGGTTCTGCAGCGGCTCCGGCCTTGCCCAGCTGGCCAGGGCAAGGCTGCTGGAGGAGCGGCAGGCGGGCAGGCTGCTGGACGATCCCAGGTGGGCCCCTTCGGAGGAAATCACTCCGGAAAAGCTGGCCGCCGCCGCCAGGGAAGGGGACGGCTTCGCACGCTCCGTCTACCGCATCAGCGCCGGATATCTGGGGAAGGGGCTGGCTGTGATTATTGATATGCTGAATCCGGAGATGATCATCATCGGCAGTATCTTTGAGCGCTGCGAGGATCTGTTCCGGGAGGAAATGTGCCGGGAGATAGAGCAGGAAGCTCTGAAAAGTTCATACGGCGTGTGCCAGGTGGCCGCAGCCTCCCTGGGGGACCGGATCGGCGATTACGCGGCGCTGGCGGTGGCGTTTGGATATGACGGATTGTGCGGCGGGCGGAGAGAGGCTTGAGAATCCGGCTTCCCCAGGGACGGCAGCCTGCGGTGTCCTGCTGCAGCGACGCCGCAGCAAAGGAGACGCAGCCGGCCGGGAAAAGGCCGGAGGAGCGTGACGACCTGAAACTTCGGCATTACAGCAGAGGTGACGCAGCCGGCTATGAACCGGGCCGGAGGAGCGTGGTGCCATGCAGCTTCGGTATTACAGCAGAGGTGATGCAGCCGGCTGTGAACCGGGCCGGAGGAGCAGGGCGACCTGCTACTGCCAGTCGTTTCCGGTTTCCACAGTACCGGTTTCATTCCAGGCGCCTGCGCCGCTTTCGTCAAAGTAGGCGCGTTTCGCGCTCCCCATATTATCCTGTATGATGCAGTCTGTCAGGGTGAAGCCCGCCCCGCCGTTGTAGATGTAGAAGAGTGGGCCGCCGTTTCGCAGGAAGGAGCAGTTCTCAAAGACCGCTTCGCCCTCGCCGGACCACAGGACGCCATGCTCGCTGCAGTCGCGGATTGCGGAGTTCTGTACGGTCAGCGTTGTATTGGAAGCTTGAATTCCCACAAGACCGCAGCCGAAGAGATCGCAGCCGATCACCCGGACGCCGGAGCAATAGGATAAGCTCAGCACGGCTTCGGAGCACTCCACCTCCGGCGGAACGTCATGCCCTAAAACCAGCCCGTACAGCAGAAGGTTGTCGCAGCCGTAGACCGAGAGCACCAGCGCTTTCTCATGGCTGACCAGCAGACGGGTGGAGCCGTCGCCGATCAGCGACAGATTCTCCCAACCGTTGAGCATAAAACTTTCGGCCGTATAGGTGTTGCCCAACTCGTCCGTCATAAGATATCCGGCGTGATAGGTATCGCCGGTCAGATGAATCTCCATGTTGGAGAGGTCGCCGGAGGTAAGCAGCGCATACAGCTCTTCGTCATTTTCCGCTGTCAGGACGGTACGGTCGATTCCGTCCTGAGGCAGCGGGGGCAGCTCCAGCTGGAAGGCGGGCACGTTGCCGGAATCATCGTCTTTGGGCTGCGGAGGAATTTCCTCCTCTGTATCGTCCGTGAAAAGATCCAGGATTTCCGGGACCTCATCCCACAGGTATTCCGGTATCTCATTTCTGGCAAAGGGCTGTACCCGGAAGTCGCTGGAGCCCTCTTCCAGGATGGCCATCATGCCCGCTTCCAGCCGGATCTGCGCTCCGTCCGGGGCCGTGCATTCCACGCTTCCCTCCAGGACGGCGGTCAGAGAATAGCCGGGGCGGCTTTCGGCCCAGCCGCAGGTGCCGCGGATGCCGGTGATCATGGTGGAGGTGCGGATTTCCATCGTCTCGTCGTCGGCCAGCGGTTCGGTGACATGGAAGAACAGGCTACCCTCCAGGACATGGATCTCCAGCGATTTCTCCTCCTTTATAATTTCCACCTGCGTATTCTGGTCCATCTTTGTCAGCTTGACCTGATCCAGGGAGATCCAGGCGTAGCCGGCCTCCAGCGTGTCGATCCGGTAGCCGCTGTAGAGCCCCAGATTCTCCGCCGGGGCGATGTTCTTTTCGGCTTCGTCGAATATGTTTACGCCTCCCTCCGTGCGCGTCAGGTGCATGGTCGCGGCCTCTGTACTGTTGCCGCAGGCCGTGCATAGAGAAGCGGCTGCCAGCAAAAGAGCGAACAGCCATAGATGTTTTTTGCGATTTCTGTTTGTTTTCCGATTCATATTTATACCCCTCCTGCGCGCTTTGGCGCTGCCGCCCTGCCTTCCGAATCCTGTTCTCGGGCATACAAATCAATGGTTTATAGTAAAAATTTAGACGTATTTCAATCCTGCCCGCTTGAAACAGGGCCCTGCGTACACTTTTCCGGGCATAGCTTCCCTTTTTTAGATTCAAAATTCTTCTTAACAACATCTGGTTTCGCCCGGCTTGCGGATGGCTTATCATAGAAAGTCTACTATAAAACTGCTAATCACACAAGTGAAATTGCGCAATGCAAAGACAGAAAAAGGACTGCCCGGCCGTAAAATTTCACCTGTTTGAAAGGAATCCCCCATATTTGTGTAGTAAATCGAGAACAGAAATGGTACAATGACTATGATGACAGGAAGTCTGCCGTGAGCGGCATTGACTTTTTCGGATTTTAGACATAAGCTTTAAGAAAGCGGTAATGTATATTCAGGAAAGGGGGTTCCATGGGAAATTATTTAAATCCGGGTAACAGCGGGTTTCAGGAAGTTGTCCGGTCAGAATATGTGGACAAGACGGAGTTGATTGCTCTGATAAATCGACGATTGGGACGACGGGGAAGCTGACCTGCGTCAGCAGGCCCAGGCGTTTTGGAAAGTCTTATGCGGCAAAGATGCTTTACGCCTATTATGACTGTTCCTGTGATTCGCATGCGTTCTTTGATGATAAGAAGATTGCGGCGACGGACGGATATCTGAAACATTTGAACCGGTATCATGTGATGAGCCTTGATATGACTACTTTTCTTTCGGAGGCATAGAGGAAAGGGATTCCGCTGAAGGAAGTCCCGGATACGATTGTGGAGCGATTTTCAGCTGAACTGGAAGCAATTTATCCTGACTGCGCGGGCGAAATAGAGTTTGCGGACAAACTGATCCATTGTGTGGAAGAGACAGGCAGACAATTCGTGTTTGTCATCGATGAATGGGATGCGCTGATCCGGGAAGCGAAGGACGACGCCGTAGCGCAGAAACGGTATCTTAATCTTTTGCGGGAATGGTTTAAGAGCAATAATATTACTCCGAAGGTTGTTGCTGCGGCTTATATGACGGGGATATTGCCGATCAAGAAAGATGGTTCCCAGCCGGCAATCTCGGATTTTAAGGAAGTAACAATTCTGGCTCCCGGCAGGTTTGTGGAATTCACAGGCTTTCAAAAAGGGGAAGTGCAGCATCTGTGCGGGAAATATGGGATGGATTTTGAGGAAGTCAGGCAGTGGTACGACGGATATGATTTTCCGGTTTTTGGATCCATTTATAATCCTTATTCCGTGATGTGTGCCATGCAGGAGAAGAAGTGCCGCTCTTACTGGAAGAAGACTTCGGCAGCTGAATCGCTGATGACCTATATCAATATGGACTTTGATGGGCTGCAGGAAACCATATCCCGGCTGATTTCCGGGGAAGCAGTAGAGGTTGACACGGAAAGCTTTGAAAATGATTTTGAAACTTTCAGGAGCCATGACGATGTGCTGACCCTGCTGATCCATCTGGGGTATCTTACCTGGAACGAGGAAGATGGGACGGCGTATATTCCAAATGAAGAGGTGAGGGCTGAGTTCAGGAAAATTTTAAAAGGCGGGAATGCGGGCCGGAAATGGATGGAGCAAGGCAGTGCGATGTCACGGACAACGGGGGAAAGGCCGCCGGCAGGCGGCCGGAAAGGAGCGATTATGGAATATCTGGAACTGGGAAAAGCGGTGCGGGAGCTTGCACCGGATATGGAGGCGGGCAATCCCCGGAACAGTGAGGGGACCTTTCTGGAGACGGAGGAGGACGGAATATTGTTTGTATACAGCCGTTTCCGCGGCAGCAATCCGGCGGATCACGCCTTTGCGGATCTGTGCCTTATGCGTTCCATGGACGGAGGGGAGACCTTTGACGAGGGCGAGATCATTCTGACCTGTGACAAAGAAGAGGGTGTGAACATGATGTGTCCTTCCCTTCTGAGGATGCAGAACGGGGAAATCGGCCTGTTCTATCTGGTCAGGATGACCTATGATATTACAAAGATTTTCCTGCGCCGTTCTGCGGACGGGGGCAGAACCTGGGGAGAAAGGGTATGCTGTACGCCCCTGGAGGATTTCTTTGTGATCAATAACGACAGAGTGCTGCGCACGGCCAGCGGGAGAATCATACTTCCCGTGGCAAGCCACAGATCCAGGGGCGGGATCCTGGACGGCCGTTCCGAAATGCTCTGTTTCCTTTCCGACGACGACGGGAAGTCCTGGAGGGTATCCGCGGGGAAATGTACTCTGCCCCAGGCCTCCCACTGTATTTCCGGGCTCCAGGAGCCGGGGGTGGTGCAGCTGCGAAACGGCGTGCTCTGGGGCTGGGCCAGGACGGAACTGGGCAGGCAGTACGAGACGTTTTCCATGGACGAGGGGGATACCTGGACTGTCTGCCAGCCCTCCCGGTTTACCTCGCCCAACAGCCCTCTGTGCATGAAGAGGGGAGAGGACGGAAGGCTTTATGCCGTCTGGAACCCCATACCCGAGTACAATGGCAGGGAGAAACCGGAGTATTTTACCGGAGGAAGGACACCCCTGGTGATCGCCTCCAGCGGGGACGACGGGAAGACTTTCACGGAACCTGTAGCCTTCGAATGGGATCCGGAAAGCGGCTATTGCTACTGCGCCATCTGCTTTACCCGCGACGCCCTGCTGCTGGCATACTGCGCAGGGGGCAGCAGGGAGCGCAGCTGCCTGGTGAAGACCCGCATCCGGCGTCTGGACAAGGCGGAACTGGGCAGAATTTAAGCGGGTTGTAAGAAAAAACTGCGTTTGCGTGCTTTTTGCACCTGCCAGAGTATTCATGCGTTGCTTAAAAATGCTTGTGCTCCTGGTTTCCATGATGATATGATGGAAAACAGGAGCACTTTCCTGTAATCGTCTAAGTACTATCTATATGTTAAGGCATAATTATGATTCCGGCTTTTCGCCAACAATTCAAGGCAGAAAATCAGAAAATGACAGGCGGAAGGCTTTCCTCCTGTCGAAACGCTCAGCCGATGGTTCCAGACCGCATAATGGCTGGAAATGGGGTGTGGAAGGAGGAAAATGGGAAGGAATGACAATGTTGTAAAGGAGTATTTTTCCGACAGGAGAAGGTATGCGGACTTGTAGAACGGAGGCGTGTTCCACGGCAGAAAGCTGATCTGTGCGGAAGAACTGGAGGATAAGGATTCCGTAGGAACCATTGCAGGTACGAAAAAGGAGCGGAGAAGGACAGAGTGAAGAGGAGGAAATTGAACGAAATGTAAAAAATATCCGGAGAAAAACTAACCTTTTCCCGATCCTGTTACTATATAGGTGAAGCCCTGAGCCGGCCGGCAGGAGCCTGAAGGAATATACTGGAAAATGAATGGAGTGTTTTGAGAATGGCGGATTTATTTGAACAGATCACAGACGATTATATGCCCATGCTTTTGAACTGGTCTTACAAAAAGACGGGGGAAAGGGAAAGGGCGGAAGACCTGACCCAGGAGGTCCTTCTCCAGATCCTTTCTGCAATACGGAAAAGCCCGGTGGAGATTCAGGATGTGGAGCATTTTGTCTGGAAGATAGCTCATTATACCTGGTGCAATGAGCTGCGCAGCAAAATGCGGGGAAAGTGCTGTATCTCCATGGAGAATCTGCAGCTGGAGGACGGCAGGGACTTCGCGGCCGAGTACGCCGAACAGGAATACAGGCAGGAACTGACTGCCCGGATGAGGGAGAGAGTTTCCAGGCTGAGCTATCTGCAGAGGGAAATTATGATATCCTTTTACCTGGAGGGGAAATCCGTCCGTGAGATCGCGCAAAAGCATCAGATGACAGAGTCCGCTGTCAAATGGCATCTCTTTCAAACCAGAAAAAAGCTGAAAAAGGAGATTGGGATTATGGAAAATAAGGATTTCGTTTACAGACCGCACAAACTGCATATGGGGATCAGCGGGCAGGCGGCTTCTATGGCTGCTGCGGATATTACCATGATAGATAACAGCCTCACCAAGCAGAATATCTGCATCGCATGTTACAGACAGTCTAAAACGGCGCAGGAGCTGGCGGAACAGCTGGGGATTCCCATGGCATATATTGAGAGCGACCTGGAATGGCTGGTGGAGAGGGAATTTGTCGAAAAGGAGGCTTCCGCCTATTCAGCTTCCTTCCTGATTGAAGGACTGGCGGATACGCAGGCAAAATATGCAGTCTATCTGAAGCACAGGGAGGCGCTTTCGGATGTTATTCTGGAAGGGCTGACGAAGGCGGAGGAGGCTGTCAGGGCCATCGGCTTCCACGGAAGCGACGGAGCCTATGACAGACTGCTGTGGATGCTGATCTATCAGTTTGCGATCCGGCTGAGGATTCCGTATCCGGATTTTGAACGTCCTGCCAGGATGGACGGAGGGAAATATCTCCCCCTGGGCTTTGACAGCTTCGATGACGGAACCGTGCCGAAGGTTCTCGACACCGGCGGCTGGGCTTATAACGGCAGCATGCAGAACGATAATTTCACCTGGTTTGGCATGTACAATTTCGGACACTCCGAGATAGAGGATATGATGGACGCCTGCGACCCGCAGATGCAGAAGCTGCACGGGATGCTGTGCGAAATCCTTCACTCAGATTATGATATTTCCGGTTATGACGAACAGAAGCGGTTTACCCTGGCTCAGCTGGCCCAGAAAGGCTTCGTGAGGGTGGAAGGAAAGCGGGCAATTCCCAATTTCTGTGTTTTCACAGAGGAACAGTACGCAAGGCTGCAGGAAGAGGTTTTTGATCCCATAGCCGCAAAGCTGGAAACGGTAACCCGGTTGCTGGTGGCCGACCTGGAGGAATGCTGCAGGGGAAGGCTGCCCGGGCAGCTGAAATATCTCTACAAGGCGTCGGTGGCGCTGGCCCTGGGCGATATCGGTTATCTGACCACGTTTTTCGCCTTCCAGGAGGGAAAGCTTTACAGGCCCGCCGACACTCACGACGGGGAATTCCTGACATTGGTGTATGTCCGCAGATAACAATCCGAATGGGGAACCGCCGGTTTCCGACAGATTTCGGGAGACTATAATATATACTGCTAAACGATTTCACATGCCGTGAAACCAGACTGCAAACGCTGACTGGTTCAATCGCATGATTATATCATGCAGCGTTATGCAGTATAATAAGGAAGCCGATGCCAAAGGTTAACGCCATGGCATTGGCTTCCATTCATTCTACGATGAAATTTTTGAAATCAGTGCTTCCTGCAAAATCTTGGAAAAGTTCAGCCCCATGGATACTGCGCGGTCATTCAGCCATGATGGAATGGTCAAGGTTTTCTTGACGGCTTTTGTGTCCTTATACTGGTTAATATCGCAGGAAACAAGTGTTACAAAACCATCTGCCGGATGAAAGGATGAAATATCGGAAGGAGAAGCGATAGTATCACCGTGCTCCAATAATGACAAAAGATATCCGGTAAGGGCTTCCTGTGCCATCTCCATAGATTCCGGAATAGTGGAACCATATGTGTTGCAGCCTTTCAGGTCTGGAAATTCCACCCAGTAGGATTCATCTTCCTGGTGAAAGATGGCAGGATATACGAATAACATAACAAAACCTCCTTGCTTTTTGGTTCAAAAAGGCAGAACTGTTTCAGCCCCGCATCTTTTAAGATTTGTTGCAGCAGACCGGTAGGAACATCTTTACCATGCACGGGAACCGAAAGGGTTATACCCTCTTTTCTAAAAATATGGTGGCTTCCGTTAATCCTGTCAAGCGTCCAGCCATTTTTCTTTAAGAGTTTAATAAGATCCCTGTCTTTGATGCCTCATCTCCTTACATAAATAACGATAACACGTATAGGGCGTACTGTCAAGAGGGGGCTTACTTTTATATCAAATCCCTTTACTTTCCATGGGATTCCCCCTATAATAGAACTTGGATTACAGGGTTCGCGAAGCGGTTCCTGTAATAGAACTTGGATTACAGGGTTCGCGAAGCGGTTCCTGTAATATATACTGCTGAACGATTTCATTTGCCGTGAAACCAGACTGCATAACGCTGACTGGTTCAACCGCATGATTGCAATAGGCAGTATTCAGCGTTATGCAGTATAACTTATGACAGAGCAAACGGCAGAGAGTACAGACCGGAAAGGATGGGCAGTATGAAACAAAAACAGACGGCGGCGGTACTTTCCCAGCGTGAGATTGCTGCGGATATCTATGACATGTGGATAGGGACCTCACTGGCCGCGGAGGCGCGGCCGGGGCAGTTCCTCTGCATTTACCCCAAGGACAGGAGCACCCTGCTTCCCAGACCCATCAGCATCTGCGAAGCGGACCGGGAGAAAAAGGCGCTCCGCATCGTCTACCGCATCGCGGGAGCGGGCACCAGGGAATTCTCGGGCTACAGGCAGGGGGATACCGTCTCCATACTGGGGAACCTGGGCAATGGCTTTCCCCTGGAGGAAGGCAGGGGGAAAAAGGTTTTCCTCATGGGAGGGGGTATCGGAATCCCGCCCATGCTGGAGCTGGCGAAGCGGCTGGAGGCCGAAAAGCAGATCATCCTGGGTTACCGGAACGGGGAGCTTTTTCTCAAAGAGGACCTGGAAAAATACGGCAGGGTCTACGCGGCCACCGAGGACGGTAGCGCGGGGACAAAGGGCAATGTGATGGATGCGGTCCGGGAGAACGGCCTTACGGCGGAGGTGATCTATGCCTGCGGGCCCATGCCCATGCTAAGGGCCATTAAGGCCTATGCGCAGGAGCATCATATCAGGGCCTATCTTTCCCTGGAGGAGCGCATGGCCTGCGGTGTGGGCGCCTGCCTGGGCTGTGTGGCGAAGACAAAGGAGATAGATTCCCATTCCCATGTGCACAATGCGCGCATCTGCACGGACGGGCCTGTGTTTGAGGCCCGGGAGGTGGAGATATAGACAACTCCCCGGAAGCTTTCGGAGAAAATATCGGTTCCTGATCCGGATTATTCGAAGGGAATGATTCAGAGATACGGAAATCTTAAGTGGTCTGGAAAATCTGGCTGAGAGATTCCAGGAGTAAATTTAGAAAGACTATGCGCGCCGAAGCGCGCAGGGAGGTATCACAATGAATACAGAGGTAACGCTGGCGGGAATTACTCTGAAAAACCCGGTTATGACGGCTTCCGGGACCTTCGGATCCGGCATGGAATATTCGGAATTCGTGGATTTGAACAGGCTTGGGGCGGTGGTGACCAAGGGCGTGGCAAATGTGCCCTGGCCCGGCAATCCCACTCCCAGGGTGGCGGAAGTATACGGGGGTATGCTCAATGCCATCGGGCTGCAAAACCCCGGCATCGACGTGTTCCTGGACCGGGATATTCCTTTTCTGAAGCAGTACGATACCAGAATCATCGTCAATGTCTGCGGCAGGACGGTGGAGGACTATGTGGAGGTGGTGGAGCGCCTGGGAGAGGAAGAGGCGGTGGCCATGCTGGAAATCAATGTGTCCTGCCCCAATGTAAAGGAAGGAGCCATTGCTTTCGGCCAGGATCCGGCGGCGCTGCTTCGCATTACGCGGGAGATCAAGCGCCATGCCAGGCAGCCGGTGATCATGAAGCTCAGCCCCAACGTGACGGATATCGCTCTGATGGCGAAGACCGCCCAGGAAGGGGGAGCGGATGCAATTTCCCTGATCAATACCATCACCGGAATGAAAATCGATATCCACAGAAGGAAATTCGTCCTTGCCAATAAGACAGGCGGCATGAGCGGGCCCGCCATCAAGCCCGTGGCGGTGCGCATGGTATACCAGGCAGCCCGGGCGGTGGAGATTCCCGTCATCGGCATGGGCGGCATTGCCAGCGGGGAGGACGCGGTGGAATTCCTTCTGGCGGGCGCCAGCGCGGTCAGCGTGGGGGCCATGAATTTCGTGAATCCCCATGCTACCCTGGAGGTGGCGGAGGGAATCGAGAGATACATGGAGAAATATCATGTGGAGAACGTGACCGACCTGATCGGCGCTGTGGAGGAGTAAAATCCAATGCCTGAATCAGCGGTGGTGAGGTTCAACGTGTTACAGCAAAGATTGTGGAAGGGCAGTCATTTTCCGACAGTTCCTTACGGAATGCTGTATCTGACAGATTGAGCATTTCATCAGTTCAACAAAAGCAAGGATAGAAAGCACAAGTTCCTGACAGCCGGACTAACCGGAAGAAGACTGCGCGGCGGGCATAAACTTCCGAATAGCTTCATATATATTTTTATACGAGTATATATGGAGGTATGATTGTGGAGCTGATAAAGAGAAATATACATATGGACCGCGTCCGAACCCAGGCGGTCATGCAGTTTACTCTGGAGGATGATGTCAATATTCCGGAGAATAAGCCGGATGTGGCAGCGCTGAATCTGGAAAAAGGGGAGCTTGTCATCGACGAGATCAGGCCGGCGACAGATTCGGTCACTGTCCGGGGGAGACTGTGCTTTGTGGTGCTCTATCACACTCTGGAGGAGGGAAGTAATCTGGTGGTGCTGGAAGGGAAGCTCCCCTTTGAGGAAAGGATCAACATGCAGGGGGTGACTCCTGCGGATACGGTGACAGTGGACGGGGAGGTGGAGGACATCACTGTCAACATGATCAATTCCCGGAAGCTGAACATTCAGTCCCTGGCCACCATGTCGGCAAGGGTGGAGGAGCTCTATGACGAGGAGGCGCCCATTGCCATTCACGGGGACGAGAAGGTGGAATACCGCCGTATGCCCCTGAATCTGACCCAGATCGCCATCTGCAAGAATGATATTTTCCGGCTCAAGGAGGAAGTGGCCCTTCCCTCCAATTATCCCAATATTTTCCAGATCCTGTGGAGCAATCTTTCTCTGGGGGATGTGGAATTTAAAGTGATGGAAGAAAAGCTTACGATTTCGGGGGATATCCATCTCTTTGTACTGTATGAGGGGGAAGGGGAGGAGCACCCCTGCCGGAGCTTTGAAACTACCATTCCTTTCAGCGGCGTTCTGGAGTGCCATGGCTGCAGGGAGGGAATGCTGCCGGATATCCGATATCGGCTGGGGCAGCAGGAACTGACGGTGCGTCCCGATTTTGACGGGGAGGAGAGATGCATCGCCCTGGAGCTGGTGCTGGATATCGGCATTCGGATTTATGAGGAGGAAAGGCTGGAAATCATATCCGATATATACGGGGTATCCAAGGAGATTGACACGGTGTCCCACAGGGCCGATCTGCGCAGGCTGCTTTCCCGGGTGACAGGGAAGACGAAGGTGACCGATCATATTCATGTGGACGGGGGCACGGTGATGCAGCTGCTGCACAGCGAGGGCTCCGTGAGCCTGGAGCAGCAGGGAACCGTGGAGAACGGAATTTCGCTTCAGGGCAGTGTGCTGATCAAGGTGATGTACATTACAGGGGAGGACGAGGCGCCTTACGGCAGTACCCAGGCCCAGATTCCCTATCAGTATACCCTGGAAGTGCCGGATATCGCGCCGGAGGACATGGGAGCGGTGCATGCGGAGGTGGAACAGCTTCAGGTGACCATGCTGGACGGGGAGGAGATGGACGTCAAGGCGGTCTTAAGCTTTTCCACGGTGGTATTCAAGAACGTGCCTGTTGAGCTCATCAGCCAGGTGAATGTGAGCGAGCTGGACAGCGGCAAGATGAGCAGTCTGCCGGGCATAGTGGTCCATATGGTAAAGGCGGGGGATAATCTGTGGAATATCGGGAAGAAATACTATGTGCCCGTGGACTCCCTGAGAGAACTGAATTCCCTTGACAGCGATGAACTGAAGACAGGGCAGAAGCTCCTCATAGTAAAGGGCGGATGATGGGGGGGCACACCGTTTGTTCCTGCCGCTGAGGCGGCATCCGCTGAGGCGGCATCCGCTGAGGCGGCAGGACGGAAAAGCAGGCGCTTAAGGCCGAAACTATGCATAAAACCGAAATATTTTGGTTCCGAATTGCCCGGGTCAGGGCATAAAAATGGCTTTCATTCCAAAGGGAAGTGAAAGCCATTCGTGTATTTACCTTATTATAGCTGAAGCGACTCGTTTGCGGCGCTCTCATTATTTGAAGGGAGTCTCCTCCTCGGAAGCGGCGGCCGTTTCCTTCTGCGCCTCCTCCTTCATTTTGTCAAACTTTTCCATGACGGCGTCATAAGTACGCTGGGAAATATCGGGAAGGGAACCGCCCCAGGTCTTTCCCGCTTTTTTGAAGCCCTTTTCGAAAGCGGCGCGCATATCTTCAATTTTGTCCGGATCGCCGCCGGTCAGTGCATTGGCAAAATCGATGATTCTGTCGGAAGTCTTCTCAACACCCCAGTACCCGTCCTCGGCAATGTCGGCCTGTGCCTGTGCTTTGGTGGCAGGATCCACGGTATAATTGCCGCTTCTTAAAAAGGACCAGATATCATTGGCCTTGCCGTAGGCATCTGCCTGCCCGGTCATCATCTTCTCCACCAGGCTGCGCAGCTGCGCCGTCCTTGCGTCTGCATCCGCTTTCAGCTTGTTGATCAGATTTGTGTCAGGCTTATAGGTCTTTGTCGTGGAAGCGGAAGCTTCCTTGGAAGGCACATATACAACGCCTGCATCGCCGTTTTCCGTTTTGGCACTCTCCGTTTTGGTATTTTCGGTTGTGGTACTCTCACTTGCGTTTGTCTCTTTTTTTACATTTTCTGCAGCGGAATAACTGTAGGCGGCTGCCGCCTGATTTGATGTAACTCCGTTTACACTCATAGTATCCTCCTTCTGACGAATTGTCGTTTTCCGTCCCCGCCGGATTTGGGCAGGGGATATCATCCATGATATTTCTGCTCTTTATTTCGGCAGGGAAGCGGGAAATGTTTAGCGTTCCGGCATATATTTATGGGAATTTCTGCCGGCGGGGACGGAGGTCTCTGATCTGCGTTCTGTGTAAGCGGAGGATGGGGAATTGCGGGCAATTGCTCCGGCAGGCTAAAGTGCAGTCTCTGTGAGGGCAGGAAAAAGCCTGTCGGCAGGGAGCTCAAGGACGCAGCCGGACAGAAAAAAGCCTGTCGGCAGGGAGCTCAAGGACGCAGCCGGACAGGAAAAAGCCTGTCGGCAGGGAGCTCAAGGACGCAGCCGGACAGAAAAAAGCCTGTCGGCAGGGAGCTCAAGGACGCAGCCGGACAGAAAAAAGCCTGTCGGCAGGGAGCTCAAGGATGCACCCGGGCAGGAATGCGCCGCTCGAGGGTGATCTCAAGAGTACAGTCGGAAAAGGGAAGGCCATCCGCCGTAAGGGAATATTCCGCTCTGATAACCGTGAGTCCGTGCAGGGAGGAAACCTCCAGGGCATGCGTGCGGACGCCTATTTGCAGACGGCCATAGGGGGTGAAGTAATCGGAGGGATGCTCCCTCCCCGCTTCAAAGATCATATGGGTGTTCACGGCCCCGCGCCTTGTCAATTCCAGGACGGAGCCCTTCAGCTTCAGGGTGTTTTTCACGGCAGCACCCAATTCCTGCTGCATTTCTTCGTACAAAAGATAGACGCTGCCGTTTTTTTCATAATATTCTGCCGCGGCACAGGTCCTGGTAATATTTTCCCCGCCCGCTTCATCCCGCTGTATCCCGGTCAGGCTAAGCTTCACGGTTTCTGCCATCTCTTTCTGCTCCTTTTGTATATTCGCGAATAACAGCGCGCTGCCCGGACAGGCCGCAGTGAAAATCTGCCGCCGCAGAGTACGGTGGACCTGCGGAAAAGCCGCCATTCGGCCAGTCTGCCGCGCCTGCCCTGCAAAGGATGTGTGGGGACAGGAGGCATGGGAATCAGTAAGCGTCGATATGAATCGACTTGGCGGAAAGGATTCCGTATTTGATAATGGAATTGGCAAAGCTGACGAATTTTTCCGCCTTGTCACTGACATAGAACTGGTAGCGGTTGCCGCCGAGTGCGGGAGGCTCTTCGCACAGCAGATCGTACCCGGCAAGCAATTCCTTCAGCTCCCTTGCGGTTTCGTAGGCGGGATTGACCAGGGTGACTCCTTCGCCCATGATCTTTCTTAAGGTGGAGCGGATCAGGGGGTAATGGGTACATCCCAGAATCAGGGTGTCAATGTCAATATCAATAAGCTCTGTCAGATATCTCCGGGCGATTTCATCCGTTACGGGATCCTCCAACAGTCCTTCCTCCACCAAGGGCACGAACAGGGGACAGGCCTTTTGGTAAATGGTTACATTTTTCTTTAATTCCTGTATGTATTTGGGATAGATCCGGCTGCCCACGGTGGCCTCCGTGGCAATCAGGCCGATCCGGCCGTTTTTCGTCACCTCCGCAGCCACTCTGGCTCCCGGCTTTACCACACCGATCATGGGAATATCAGATTCTTTCTCCAGAACATCCAGGGCATAAGCGCTGGCGGTGTTGCAGGCCACTACAATGGTCTTCACCTGGAAGGTATTTAAGAAGCGGACAATCTGCCCGGAAAAACGGGTGACGGTTTCCCTGGATTTACTTCCGTAGGGAACGCGGGCAGTGTCCCCGAAATAAATAATTCTTTCATTGGGGATCTGGCGCATGATTTCTCTCACTACAGTAAGACCGCCCACACCGGAGTCAAATACTCCGATGGGGGCATCCTTATTTAACAGCTCCCGTTTTATGTCTGGTTTATTTTCTGCCATGAAGGGCCTCCCAAAACAAGCCGATATTTGTGAACAGCCTGCTGCGCAGAGTGATGCTGTCTGGTTCCGCATTCAGCAATTCCCGGTACAGCTCGCTGTCAAAGCTCCATTCCAGGGGAAGATCACTGATCTCCCCATCCTCATTTTCTTCGGTTATCCTTACAGTGTCCGGCGTCAAGGTAAGCTCGGGATAGAGCAGGCCCCACCAGCCCAGCGCGGCACACAGACTGAATACAATGCGAATTCCGATCCATTTTCTTTTCATGCAATAACCCCTTTCTTTCTCAGGATTATTGCCGGAAATTACCATTTTATTCCTTTGAAAATAATTTTTTCGCAGATATCTCCGGATTCACTTTCTCAGGGCAGCCTTCTCCCTGTCAAGGCGTATCTGGCGGATAATGGCATTCTTCTGGTTATCGATATGGGTTCTGGCCGCGGCTGCAGCCGTATCCTTGTCCTTGCGCACAATGCTTTGATAAATAATTCTATGCTCTTTGATCAGTGTTTCATGCTGACTGCTGTCTTTAATATATTCAAAACGATAACGATACATCTGTTCGGACAGATTATTTACCAACTGGATCAACCGAAGATTTCCGGTGGCCTGCACAATAATGTCATGGAGAGCCACATCCGCCTGGGCAATTTTCTTCGTATCCCCGGTGTCCACGCAGAGTTCGAAATGATCGCAGGCCTGCTTCAGCCCGGCGAGATCCCCGCCGCTGATCCGGTCGCAGGCAAGCTCCGCGCAGAGGGCGTCCACAGCCCTGCGGACTTCGAGCACATCGCTCATGCTTTTTTCCGTGATCCGGGCTACCTCGGCCCCGCGCCTGGGAATCGTGGTCACAAGCCCTTCCAGCTCCAGCCTGTGAATGGCTTCCCTCACAGGTGTGCGGCTTACTCCCAGTTTATCTGCCAGATGTATCTCCATGAGCCTCTCGCCGGGCTTTAATTCTCCCGTGAGAATTGCCTGGCGCAGTGTATAGAAGACTACATCCCGAAGAGGTAAATCCGTCTGAAAAGAATTATTCTGCATATTATACCCCTGCCCGATCCGGCGGGCACCTGTTACAACTTCTCCCCATGTCCCTGTCATAGCCTGTAAGGCGCGGCTCCTGACCCGCATAAGCCGGAACCAAAGTTATGCCAAAATACGCAGTATTTCGTTATTAAGTGCCTGACCCGGACAAGCCGGAACCTGAATTTTGCCGCTTTGCGCAGAAGGCTGCTCTTAAGCAACTGCCCGGACAAAGCCGGAACCAAAGTTATGCCAGAATGCGCAGCATTTCGCTGTCAGGCATCTAAGCGGATGCAGGAACCGCGCCAGTCAGAAATACCTGATTTTCCCCCGTGTCCTTCATGGCCGCATAAGCAGCCCCGGCTTTATTTCCGTCCCTGAAAATACCGAATACGGCAGGTCCGCTGCCGCTCATGAGGCAATTGTCCGCGCCCAGCCCGCGCATTTGTTCTTTGATGGAATTAATAACAGGATACGTGGAAACGGTAACCCTCTCCAGTACATTTTCCATGCGTTCCAGAATCCCGTCCAGATCCTGCGCCCTGATGGCGGAGACCATCCCGTCAATATCGGGATGGCGGATGTCCTCCACTGCATCCAGATGCTCATAGACATATTTTGTGGACACGCCCACAGGGGGCTTTGCAATGAGAATATGGCAGTCCGGCATCGGAGGGAGGGCAGTGAGCTTTTCGCCGATGCCCTCGGCCAGGGCAATTCCTCCCATAATACAGAAAGGCACATCCGCGCCTATGGAGACGGCCTGTTCCATCAGACGGGGCAGGGGCACGTTCAGCCCGAACAGCCTGCTGATCCCCTTCATGGCAGCGGCAGCATCCGTACTTCCTCCGGCCATGCCTGCGGCAATGGGAATCTTTTTCCCGATATGGATTCGGATGCCGGAACGGATACCGTATTCTTCCGTCATCAGCTTTGCCGCCTTATAGACCAGGTTGCTCTTATCCGTGGGAAGAAGCGGGCAATCCGTGGTGACCGTGATCCCTTCCTGCGCTTTTTCCAGGGTTAAGACATCATATATACCCACGCTGGCCAGAATCATCTTTACCTGATGATAGCCGTCCGGCAGGCGGCCTGTCACATCCAGGCCCAGGTTGACTTTGGCATATGCCTTTACTTGATATTCGTTCATTTCCGCCTCCCGACTCTTCGCTGTAATACTGCAGGCCGAAGCAATCCGCAGGATTGTCAGGTCAGAGTACCGTCCTTCTCGTCTGCTTCATCGGCGCGGCTTATTTCAGCGGCTTTGCGCCGGCCTTTTCCTGTGCCTTCTCCAGGGCGCGTCTGAACCGCCCCTTCTTCCTGGCGGGAAGGGCTTCCGTCTGCTTGCCGTGCAGGCCCTTTACGCTGAGGACATATATGCCGCTGACGGAGGCCTTCACCTCTTTCTTCACCGGTACGGAGTCAAAGATCTTGTCATCGCAGATCAGGGAAACGATCTGGGGCCCCACCTTGGCTTTGATGATGGGCAGCTTGGAACTGCGCATAAGCTTTGGCGTCTGATCCAGGACGATCTGGGGCAGACCGGCATCCTTGAGCTTCATCCTTTTTTTGTCGATCACCAGCATGGAGACCGTCTGCTTGTTGGCCTCCAGCATGGCCTGCTGTTCATTCTGCTTCTTCTGCGCTCTTTTCCCCAGGAAATAAAGGGTTACTATCAGCGCAATCAGTACTACTAATACTACAATCAATACAATCATCCATGGCCTCATAGACTGTGAGCCTCCTTACGGTATCATTCTGATACTTTATTTTAGCACAGGTATCCATGGATAAGCAACAAAAATATGGTATAAAAAGCTTTCCTTAAGCGAATGAATGTGGTATATATAATAAATAGAAATATCCGGGTTAGAATAGAAGAGTCAGAAATCTAATGTTTGCCCGCTGGAACGGGCAGGGAGGTATAAGAATGCAATTGACAGACATCAAGGAACTTTATCGAAATCGGGAACGGTTTATCGGCCGGGAAGTGACGGTTGGGGGCTGGGTGAGAAGCAACAGAGATTCAAAGAACTTCGGCTTCCTGATCATCAATGACGGTACTTTTTTTGAGTCTCTTCAGGTAGTGTACGGGGACAGTCTGCCCAATTTTGAGGAGCTGTGCAGGACGAACGTGGGTGCCGCACTGATTGTGAGGGGCACCATTGTGGAGACTCCGGCGGCAAAGCAGCCCTTTGAAATGCAGGCGGCGGAAGCAGTGGTGGAGGGGGCGTCCGCGGCGGATTATCCGCTGCAGAAGAAGCGTCATACTTTTGAGTACCTTCGCACCATTTCCCATCTGCGTCCCAGGACCAATACCTTTCAGGCAGTGTTCCGGGTCCGTTCCCTGATTGCCTATGCCATTCACAGCTTCTTTATGGAAAGGGGCTTCGTCTATGTGCACACACCGCTGATCACGGGAAGCGACTGCGAGGGCGCGGGGGAGATGTTCCAGGTAACCACCATGGATTTGAACGATATCCCCAGAACCGCGGAGGGCAGGGTTGATTTCTCCCGGGATTTCTTCGGGAAGCCCACCAATCTTACGGTCAGCGGCCAGCTCAACGGCGAGACGTTTGCACTTGCGTTCAAAAACATATACACCTTCGGCCCCACCTTCCGGGCGGAGAATTCCAATACCACCAGGCATGCGGCGGAATTCTGGATGATCGAGCCGGAGATGGCCTTTGCGGATCTGAAGGACGATATGATTCTGGCGGAGTCCATGCTGAAGCATATTATCCGGTATGTGCTGGAAAATGCGCCGGAGGAGATGGCGTTTTTCAACCAGTTTGTGGATAAGGGACTGCTGGAGCGCCTTCAGCATGTGGCAGATTCGGATTTCGCCCATGTGACTTACACGGAGGCGGTTGAAATCCTGGAGAAGCACAATGATGCCTTTGACTATAAAGTGTCCTGGGGCTGCGATCTGCAGACGGAGCATGAGAGATACCTGACGGAGGAGGTGTTCAAACGGCCGGTGTTCGTGACGGATTATCCCAGGGAAATCAAGGCATTTTATATGAAGCTGAACGGGGACGGCAGGACCGTTGCCGCCATGGACTGCCTGGTGCCCGGCATCGGGGAGATCATCGGAGGCAGCCAGAGAGAGGATAAGCTGGAGATTCTGGAGAGCAGAATGGAAGAGCTTGGCCTGAACAAGGAGGACTACGGCTTCTATCTGGATCTGCGCAGGTTCGGTTCCGTAAGGCATGCCGGTTTCGGCCTGGGATTTGAGCGGTGCGTGATGTACCTTACCGGAATGGGGAATATCCGCGATGTGGTGCCCTTTCCCAGAACGGTGAAGAACTGTGATTTATAAGTTCGGTTTACAGGATCAATTTATGGGTTCCTGTGATTTTTCTGACTTTACAATTTCTTAATTTTTTTTAGGATGAAAAACACTCGGAAGTGTGGTATGCTGTCATTATGAGAAGAAAACACAGACATTGGATGAATTTCATATTGACAGGAGCTGTGGCGGCATCCTTTGCGTGCTCCGGCATATGGCAGGCTCTTGCGGCGGAGGCTGCCGATGCTTCCCAGCTGGAGGAGCAGATAAACGAGCATGAGAATGAGCTGGAGAATCTTACCAGCCAGATTGTGGATCTGGAGAGCGAGCAGGATATTCTGCGGGAGCAGATAGATGACCTGAACGCCGAGATCACCAATACAATGGCCTGTATCGCTCTGCTGGAGGAGGAGATCCGGGCGAAGGAGACTCAGATCGCCGGCAAGGAGAGTGAAATAGCTGCCAAGAAGATTCAGATTGACCAGACCCAGGCCGAGTATGACGCGGCGGTTGCCCGGGAGGAGCAGCAGCGTCAGAATATGATTATATGCGCCCGGCTGATCTATGAGAGGGGCGAGAGCTCCTATCTGGATGTATTGCTGGAGGGAAAAGGCTTCGGAGATCTCCTGAACCAGATGGAAAGGGTGGAACGGGTATGCGAATATGAGAACTCCGTGCTGCTTGAGTATGTGGCCGTGAAGGATCAGGTGCATGATCTGTGGGACAGGCTGGAGGAAGAGAAGAAAGTACTGGAGGAGGATCGGCAGGGCCTGGAGACGGAGCGGGATTCCCTGGAGGCGGACGAAGAGGAGCTTAAGACCCAGAAGGCCGATCTGGATATCATGATTGCCAGGAAAAAGCAGGAATCTGCCAACTATGAGGCGGAGCTGGCGCGTGCAAGAAAGGATGCGGCTGCGGCAAAAAAGGCCCTTCAGGCGGACCGGGAGAGATTGCGGCAGCTTCAGGCGGCGCAGAATGCGGCGGGAAACGGCGGCAGCACGCCGGGCAATACCAATGCAGCCAATTCCACCTACACTCCGACCAATTATACGTCCACCATTGACAATGCCGCAGGCAGCGATCTGGGGAAAAAGGTGGCGAAATTTGCCTGCCAGTACATCGGGAATCCCTATGTGTACGGGGGAACCAGCCTGACCAACGGGACGGATTGTTCCGGTTTTACATACAGGGTGTACAGTGAATTCGGATACCAGCTGTCCAGAACCTCCACACAGCAGCGCAGCAACGGTACGGGAGTGAGCTACAGCGAGGCACAGCCCGGAGATCTGATCTGCTATGAGGGACATGTGGGTCTGTATATCGGGGGCGGGCTGATCGTACATGCCAGCAGCAGCGAGCCCTATCCCGTAGGCGGGATTAAGGTCAGTCAGGCTCAGTACCGTCCCATACTGGCAGTTCGCAGAATCATCAATTAATGAAATCAGGGAAAGCCCACAAAGAGGGAGGTGTATTTATCGCCCGGGATGTGGGCATTCTTTGCGTGTGGACATGAGACGCGGAAGCGGGATATGCGTGCGGGTATGGGACGCGGAATGCGGAGCGGATGCACGGAAGCGGTATGTGTATGCGGAAGCGGATCAGGGACATTGGACTTGGAAGCGGGATATGCGTGCGGGCATGAGACGCGGAATGCGGAGCGGATGCACGGACATGGGACTTGGATGCTGGAATCTGTATATGGATATAAAACGAAATGCGGGAATCGGCGCATGGACGTGAAACGGTAAAGCCGGAATATATAAGAAATGAGGTTTGATAGCAGTGAAGATAATTATTGCCGGAAACGGTAAGGTGGGAGCGGCTCTGACAAGGCAGCTGTCCTCTGAGGGGGATGATCTGACATTAATCGATTCCAATCTTGAGGTGCTTGAGTCCAGCGAGGAGCGGTATGACATCATGGTGGTGCAGGGAAACTGCGCCTCCATGAAGGTGCTGCAGCAGGCGGGAGTGGAGGATGCGGATCTTCTGATCGCAATGACGGGGGCGGATGAGACCAATCTGCTCTGCTGTATGACGGCACATGGCCTGAATAAAAAGCTTCATACCATTGCGAGAGTATGCAATCCGGAATATACGGATCAGATTTATGCCATGAGAGAGATGTTCGGCCTGTCCATGGCGGTAAATCCCGAGAGACAGGCTGCCGTGGAAATAGAGCGTTTGCTGAAGTACCCCGGCTTCTTAAAGAGGGATACCTTTACCAAAGGAAGGGTGGAAATTGTGGAGCTGCGGATAGATTCCCGCAGCAAGCTCTGCAATGTGGCTCTGAATGATATGTACGGCATTGTCAAATGTAAGATCCTGGTCTGTGCCGTTTTGAGGGAAGGAAAGGCGGTGGCTCCGGACGGAAATTTCGTGCTTCGGGAGGGTGATCGGATTTTCGTAACAGCATTTACTAATATTTTGACGACTCTGCTGAAGAATCTGGGAATTATTACCCACAGAACCAAGAGGGTCATCATCTGCGGGGGCGGCCGTATCAGTTATTATCTGGCCAAGCAGCTGGAAAGCAGCGGGATCGGGATACAGATCATTGAGAAGGATTCCGGCCGTTGCAGACAGCTGGCAACGATTCTGCCTGCAGCCAACATTATACAGGGGGATGCCAGCAGCCAGTTCCTGCTGGAAGGAGAGGGTATTTCCGGCTGTGATGCGCTTGTGACCATGACCGGGCTGGACGAACAGAATATGATCATATCCCTCTATGGCATGAATTGCGGTATTCCCCAGGTTATCACCAAGCTGGGGCATATAGAAAATATGAATATTCTGGGCAGCCTTTCCCTGGACAGTGTGGTCAGTCCCAAGGAGCTGTGCTGCAACACCATTGTACAATATGTGCGGGCCATGAAGAACCAGACCGGCGCCGCTCTGACGGTGCATACCATTGCGGACGGTCAGGCGGAGGCCATGGAATTTCTGGTGGACGGCAAGACAAAAAACTGCGGGCTTCCCCTTAAGGAGCTGAAGCTGAAAAGGGGAGTACTTGTGGTATGCATCGCCAGGGGGTCCAGGATGGAGATTCCAAACGGCGATTCCTGTTTCCGGGAGGGCGATATCGTGTATATTGTGACCAGCAAGGGAAAAGGGATTTATCAGCTGAATGATATATTTGAATAAAAACAGACATTGGTAGAGGCGGAATATGAACTATAAAATGATGGGAAGATTCATTGGCAAAATACTGATAGTGGAGGCGGTTTTTCTGGTTCCGGCCATGCTGATCAGTCTGTGGGAGAGAGAGTTTACCGCGGTTGCGGCCTTTATGTGGAGTCTGGGGGCGATCATGGCGGTGTCCGGCCTGCTGCTGCTGCTCAGCCGCGGCTCCCAGAATAAATTCTATGCCAAGGAGGGGCTGGTCTGTGTGGGCATGAGCTGGCTTTTTATGAGTCTGCTGGGATGCCTGCCTTTTTGCATTTCCGGGGTAATCCCCAATTATGTGGATGCTTTCTTTGAGATTGTATCCGGTTTTACCACTACGGGAGCCTCCATTCTGCCCCAGGTGGAGGGGCTTCCAAAGGGGATTCTCTATTGGAGAAGCTTCAGCCACTGGCTGGGGGGCATGGGGGTACTGGTGT
This sequence comes from uncultured Acetatifactor sp., assembly GCA_910589035.1. Lineage (GTDB taxonomy): Bacteria > Bacillota > Clostridia > Lachnospirales > Lachnospiraceae > Acetatifactor. The sequence continues at coordinate 50,239 of CAJUSI010000010.1, forward strand.
TTCTGCTGGCGATTTCTTCCATGGGCGGAAGTGATAACGGATATACCATGCATCTGCTCAGAGCGGAGAGCCCGGGGCCCAATGTGGGTAAGCTGGTGCCGAAGATGCGGAAGACCGCCGGCATTCTGTATCTGATTTATATCCTGCTGACGATTTTGGATATCGTTTTCCTGCTGCTTGGCGGGATGAGCCTGTTCGAGGCTGTCTGCACCGCCTTCGGCACGGTGGGGACGGGGGGATTCGGGATCCGCAATGACAGCATGGCAAGCTACAGCCCCTATATTCAAAATGTGTGCACGATATTCATGATGCTCTGCGGAGTGAATTTTACCTGCTTCTATCTTCTGCTGATCAGGCAGTTTAAAGCCGTGTTCCGGGACGAGGAGCTGAAGCTGTATCTGGGCATAATGGCGGGCAGTATCCTGCTGATTACCCTGAACCTGAAGGGGTTCTACGACACATTGGGAGAGACTCTGCGCCATGCGGCCTTCCAGGTGGCGACCATCATGACCACCACAGGGTTTGCCACGACGGATTATGAGCTGTGGCCGGGATTTTCTAAGGCGATATTGCTCTGTCTGATGATAATCGGCGCCAGTGCCGGCAGCACGGGCGGCGGATTCAAATGCGGCAGAGCGCTTCTGGTAATCAAGAGCCTGTTCAGAAGTGTACGGAAGATCACGCATCCCCAGAAGGTGCAGGTGGTGCGGGTCAACGGGCAGCCCATAGGGGAGAAGGTGCTGCAGAACACCAATGCCTATCTGGCTGCATATGCGATTATGACGGTGGGAAGCTTCCTGCTGATATCCGTGGACGGATTTTCCATCACCACCAATTTCTCAGCGGTGCTGGCCTGTTTTAACAATATCGGACCCGGTTTTGATGCTGTGGGCCCCACCTGCAATTATGCGGCCTACAGCATGTTCTCCAAGCTTGTGCTGAGCCTTGACATGCTGGCGGGGAGACTGGAGATTTTCCCGGTGCTGGTGATGTTTTCCAGAACCACCTGGAAGCATCGGTGAATTCCGCGGCGGCCGCGAACGGTGATGCATGCGGTAAGCGTTCGGGCCGGATCGGAGATAGGACGGACAGGGGAGGTGCCGGATGGAACAGCTTTCTTTATTTGACATACAGACGGACGAGGTGCCCGGCGCAGGAATGGCGCCCCTGGCAGACAGGATGCGCCCTCAAAATCTGGAGGAGTATATCGGGCAGAAGCATCTGTTGGGAGAAGGGAAGATCCTGCGCCAGATGCTGGAGCGGGATATGATCGCCTCCATGATCTTCTGGGGGCCTCCGGGAGTGGGGAAGACGACGCTGGCGAGAATCATTGCCAGCCGCACCAAATCCGAATTCGTGAATTTCAGCGCGGTGACCAGCGGCATCAGAGAGATAAAGGAGATCATGAAGCAGGCTGAGGAACGCCGGTTCTGCGGTGTGCGCACGGTGGTATTCGTGGATGAGATCCATCGCTTTAACAAAGCCCAGCAGGACGCCTTCCTTCCCTATGTGGAAAAGGGCAGCATTATCCTCATCGGGGCCACCACGGAGAATCCTTCCTTTGAAATCAATGCGGCGCTTCTGTCCCGCTGCAGGGTATTTGTCCTGAAGGAGCTGGGTACGGAGGACCTGCAGGAGCTGCTTACCCGCGTGCTGAAGGACAGGAGGGGATTCGGGGGCACCACGGTTCACATGGAGGCGGAGCTGCTTTCCGTCATGGCAGCCTTTGCCAATGGGGATGCCCGCATGGCGCTGAATACACTGGAGACGGCGGTGCTGAACGGGGAGATCTCCCCGGACGGTTCCATTACGGTGACAAGACAGCTTCTGGAGCAGTGCATGGGGAAAAAGACCCTGCTGTACGACAGGAAGGGAGAGGAGCATTATAATCTGATCTCCGCCCTGCATAAGTCCATGCGGAATTCCGATCCCGATGCTGCGGTATACTGGCTGGCCAGGATGCTGGAGGCCGGGGAGGATCCCCTCTTTATTGCCAGACGCCTGATCCGCTTTGCCAGCGAGGACATCGGACTGGCGGACAGCCGGGCCCTGCAGCTGGCCGTGGCCGCCTATCAGGCCTGCCATTTTAACGGGATGCCGGAATGCAATCTGAATCTGGCACAGACGGTGATTTACCTGTCCCTGGCGCCCCGGTCCAATGCGGTGTACCGGGCCTATGAAACCGCTAAGGAAGATGCTCTCACGCAGCTCTCCGAGCCGGTTCCCCTGGTGATCCGCAATGCGCCCACACAGCTCATGGAGGAGCTTCACTATGGGGAAGGCTATATCTACGCCCATGACACGGAGGAGAAAATCGCCCGTATGACCTGCCTGCCGGAAAGCCTGAAGGACCGGAGATATTATCTGCCCACGCAGGAGGGCGAAGAGGGCGGATGGAAGGAAAGGCTGGAGCGGAGCAGGGAGCTCAGCAGGTAAGGTTCCGGCCTGTCCGGGTCAGGCAGTATTCAGCGCTATACAGTATAATCAGGCTTTTTAACTGAAGTACAGAGAGGATAAAGCTATGGATATGTTACAAAAGGCAATAGAAGAAATTACATATTTCAGTGATATTTTTCCGGAAGAGGAATTTCAGGTCATTACAGCGAATAAAGAGGAGGCGGTTCCATATCTGCGGGAGGCTGTGGAATATGTATTGCGCAATAGGACAGAACTGGAGGAAGACTATCAGCTTTACTTTTATGCCATATATCTTTTGGCGGAATTTGGGGACAGGGAGAGCTTTCCGAGGATTGTGGAGCTTGCCTCTCTGCCTGACAGGGAGGCGGATGCGCTGCTTGGAGACTGCATTACTTCGGATTTGTCCGACATACTTTACAATACCTTTGACGGCAATCTGGAGCTGTTGGAAAGGACTATAAAAAATGCAGATGTGAACGTATATGTGAGAGCGGCCATGCTGGATGTAGTGGGACAGCTGTATCTGGACGGAATTTTGCAGGAAGGAGAGTGGAAGGATTTTTTACGGCAGAATGTGTATTGTGGAAGGGAGTATGACTATCTTTATGACGCGGTGGGCTGTATGCTGTGCCAATGCCATTTTTATGACATGCTTCCGGAAATCCGTTACATGTTTGAAAATAATCTTTTGGACGAAATATCGATGGGAAAGTATGATTCCTATGTGGATGCCATGTTTGAATACAGGGAGAACGAAAAAGCTTTTTGCAGGGATTCCTTTTACGCCGCAGATACTCTGCGGGGATGGGCAATGTTTAGGGAAGAGCCGGAGAAGGAAGCAGCTGATAAAAAAGACTTCGCTAAAATGCTCTGTAAGCTGGATAAGGAACGGGGGAATCCGGGCAGAAGGGTGAAAACCGGAAGAAATGATCCCTGTCCCTGCGGAAGCGGAAAGAAATATAAATTCTGCTGTCTGAATAAGCCCGCAGATGAAATGGATTTGATCGAAAGTCTGGAAGAACGCGGCAAATGTCTGAAATCCTATCCCTATACAGGACAGGAAAGAGTGGAGGGCAGGATATACCTTGCGGATTATTTCGACGAGGTCAGTATTGAAATTGATAAGATTCTGTATCTGGCCCTGATGAATCGGCCGGCCTTTATCTGGAATAGAAACAAACCGGCGGAAGAAAAGAGGATGAGGGAGTATCTGTACCTTGCCTATCAAAAGCTGGCGGCAAGGATGAAGGAGGAGCAGATCCGGACTTTTGCCGAATATGATGAAAAATATAGTATCCATTACCGCTGCGAAGAGTGGACGGACAGCTTGTGTGAGCTTTTGAAGAAGAACTATGAAATCGAGAAATATAATGAGGTCGCCGGATTTATTGCTGAGAGGAACAGGTGATTTTGCGGGGCTGTTTCATATTATTTTTCTGTTGACAAAAAGAATCATATAAGGTACAATTTGATATAAATAATGTACCTTATATGATTCTTTTTGTAAAGGAGGAAGGAATAGATTGAATGAAGGAATAGAGGTATTCTTAAACGGAGGAGAAAAGGAAGGAAGAAAACCGGAAAAGCTGATCAGGAGAATTGACAGCTTTCTGCTGGATTACGGGCTTGCATACAGCGGTGTCAGGAACCTGTACATACCGACAGAGGCGGCCGGCAGGGATCATGCGGTATTCGCCGCGTGCGATGCCTTGAAGAAAGCAGACTGGCTGAAGGACGGGCTGGCGTATGTCTCTGTCATGAACCAGACGGATGTATGTCCGCTGGAGCAGATAAGGCCGGACGATATGTCGGAACCCTCCGCGGCAAAACTGGCTTATTATGAGGAATATTACAGGTCCTCCCGCGAGCTGGCCCACGGAATCGTAGTGGATGAGGAGAGAAAGCTGAGGGATGGATATATTTCCTATCTTCTTGCCGGGAAATATGGGATCCGCCCGGATATTTACGAAGCGCTTGCGGGCAGCCCTCTGAGGAAAGTGGTTAAGGGACGTCATGCGGTGCAGGACGGGGGGACATGGAGGATAAAGAAGGGCAGAAGGTATTCCTGGACATACTCTCTTAAGGCGCCGGTAGTCCCCGGTGACATCTTAAAGGTGCGCACGAAAAAGGGACAGATGTATATGTGTGTGGAGCAAATTGCGTATGTGACGGGAGAGGAGTTCTGCGCTGATTACTCTGCCGTTATTAAGCATATGAAAAAGCGTTTAAAAATATAGGGGGAAACAGAAGAACATGGGACGCGGAATGGATTATATTTATTTGGCCGACGACCAGAAGACATTGATAGAGGTATGCCAGAGGGATACGCGTAAGAATGTGGTGGCGCAATACGTCCGGATCAGGAAAGAGAAGGGGATTACGCAGGCAGAGCTGGCCAGGCGCACCGGGATTCCGCGGACGAATATTACACGGTTTGAAAGCGGCGGTTATAATCCGTCATTGGAAATGATGGTGCGGATTGCGGCGGCGCTGGGCATGAAGCTGCAGATTGATTTGGTGGAGTGAATGGGCCGGAAGCATAAAGGATGAATATGAACTGAAATTGACAAATCTGGAAGTTCAGGTGATGCTTGAGAGGCTGATAGAGGGATGGTTTGGAAGGTGCAGCTATGTCAATAATCCATTTTTGAAAGCATTGCTTCTGGGAGACTTGAAAGCGATGAATACCTATGTGAATAAGGTGGTTCTGCAGACATTCAGCTGCTTTGATACAGGGGCCGACGCTTCGGCGCAGGAGCCGGAACAATGCGAAGCGGATGCATCACATTGTTACCATGGTTTTGTGCTGGGGATGATGGTGGAGCTGGCAGACAAGTATGTGCTGACTTCTAACCGCGAGAGAGGATTCGGCAGGTATGATGTGATGCTGGAGCCAAGGCAGGAAAATGAAATCCCGCACATTTCAGGTCTGGAAGCAGCTGCCAATAATCGCGAAAGAGATGCGATAAAAAATAATCGCGAAAGAGATGCGATTATTATAGAATTTAAGGTGCAGTACTCGGATATGGAAGCGGAGCTGGCTGATACGGTGAAGGAAGCGCTGAAGCAGATTGAGGAAAAACAGTATGAAGCCATATTGCGGGCAAGAGGTATTCCGGCAGAACAAATTAAAAAGTATGGCTTTGCATTCTGTGGGAAAAAGGTTCTGATTGGGAGAGCGCAGCCGGATACCCTGTATGATTTCTATGTGGCGGGAAGAGGGCATAAGAAGATAAACTTTGGCAGTGTTATCTATCATCGGCAACAATGCCGCAGTGCGGCAGACGGGAAAGGCGCAGGGGGAACAGGTTAGTATCAGAACGATATTTAGGGCGTAGTGCTTTTTTGAGGTGAATGTCCCGGAATGGTTTATTATAGTTATAAAAAAGCCCAAACCAGCCCCCCAATCCAGTCATACCCTCCCCCAATCCCTCATACAATGGTAAAAAGTATTCTTGAGGGGTATTCCTTTGAAGGATTATATCGAAGAACGTGCCATCGGTATCGCCAATTATATCATCGACAACAATGCCACGGTGCGGCAGACGGCGAAAGCGTACGGGGTGAGTAAAAGTACGGTACATAAGGACGTAACCGAACGCCTGGCTCAGGTCAACCCCGCTTTGGCGGCGGAAGCCAGGAAGGTGCTGGATGTAAACAAATCCGAACGGCACATCAGGGGAGGACTTGCTACAAAGGAAAAATATCTGCATCAGCAGAACGGTGCAATATGATAGAATTGGCCTCGGATTGCATCCTGCAGGAAATTTTTCCGGCAGGAGAACAGCTTCAGGAAAAGAGCGCAGCATAAAGGATTTTTGCGCGCAAATGCGCAGGGCAGAAGCAGCCGCACGGCGCATTTGCAGCGCAGAATTCCAGACTCGTCATTTCGGATCCATTTATTTTGCGCCAGCTATGCTTTTTTGAAGAAGCCCCGTCCCTTTCGCAGGCCAGCTTCATCCCTTTCGCAGGCCAGCTTCGTCCCTTTTGCAGGTAAGCCCCGTCCTTTCCTCAAGCCGGATCCGGTTTCCTTTTCAGGATAGCGTCAGCTTTCCTGTTTATTTGCGGTAGCTACAATATTGCTGCCAAAGACATCGGCCAAAAGTATGTCTCCGATGGAAACGGGCAGGGACGCTGTGCAGGAATCGATCAGTTCCATGCAGTCCATCATTTTTTCCTTGGGAATGGGGCGGTCCGTTTTTACGGGCAATCTTTCCCCGTTATCGCAGCGCATGGTGGTGGTCAGTGTTCTCTCGGGATGGGTGATTTCAGCTTCCGCGTACGCGGCGCCTCTCCTGCAGGTATTGCCTGAAATCTCAGTAATTCGGGCTCCTTCCGACTTTACGGTGATGGAGCAGCCCATGGGACAAATGATACAGGTAATCTTTCGCTCAGTCATGCTTCTGATTCCTCCAAGTTCAAATTCGGAGTAGAAACGGCTTTAATTTTAACTCCTGTGCCGGCTTCAATGCCTACTCCTACTACAACTTCTGCTCCGGTTCCAGTTCCAGCTTCAGCTCCGCACCTTGGTGTAAAAATTCCTTTCTCATCCGGATGCTCTCCATTTCACCCGGTGTCATCCGGGGCTTCCTGGCGGTATAAATGACATTACCTCTGTCCAGGAGATTTAACCTGACATTCTGATATCTGTCTCTTACCCGGAAGAAGACGGTGAAATCCTCCGCCCGGGTAATTCGCTGGGGCACGGTGTAGCGTATCCGGCTGTCTACGGCAAGAGAAAGAGAAAGTTCCGGCTTCGGTTTCCGTTCCAGATAAGCTGCGGCGCTTCGGCCTGCGATCTCGGCTTCCTGGGACACAAAATCCACCAGATCATGGACATGGAGTACATTGCCGCAGGCAAAGATACCTTCCCGGGAGGTTTGCCGGTCCTGGTCCACCAGGGCGCCTCCGGTGACAGGATCCATCTCGATTCCCGCCATCAGGGAGAGCTCGTTTTCCGGAATCAGCCCCACGGACAGAAGCAGGGTATCGCAGGGAATATATTCCCGGGTATCCTCCAAAGGTTTCCGGTTCTCATCCACCGCTGCGATGGTGACGCCCTCTATCCGCTTCCGGCCATGGATCTGCACTACGGTATGGCTCAGCAGCAAAGGAATGTTAAAATCGCGGAGGCACTGCTCAATGTTCCTTGCCAGTCCGCCGGAATAGGGCATCAGCTCGCAAACGGCCTTTACTCTGGCGCCCTCCAGCGTCATGCGGCGGGCCATGATGAGCCCGATATCCCCGGAACCCAGGATCACGGCTTCCCTTCCGGGCAGACAGCCCTTCTGGTTCACCAGCTTCTGGGCGGTTCCTGCGCTGTAGATTCCCGCAGGGCGTGTGCCCGCAATGTTCAAAGCGCCCCTGGGCCGTTCTCTGCAACCCATGCAGAGGATAACGGCTCCGGCCTGGATGGAGAAAATGCCTTCCTCCTCATTGGCGGCTGTAATTATCCTGCCGGGGGTGACGGAGAGCACCATGGTTCGATATTTTACGGGAATCCCCAGCTCCTGTATTATTTTTTCATATTTCCAGGCATATTCCGGCCCGGTAAGCTCCTCGCCGAAGCGGTGAAGCCCGAAGCCGTTGTGGATGCATTGCTGCAAGATTCCGCCCAGATGCTCGTCCCGCTCCAGCATGAGGATATCCCTGACTCCGCTTTCATAGGCCGCAACGGCGGCGCTCATTCCGGCGGGGCCGCCTCCGATGATAACCAAATCCGTCATTCCCTGCTCCCTTCTTTTGTTCTGCCGGTACAGATTTCCGAGCCTGCTCCCGATTTTGTGACGGCTTCATAGGGGATGCCCAGTTCTCTTGCGAGAATCTCCGCAAGATAGGGCATACAGAAGCCGCCCTGGCATCTTCCCATCTGCGCCCGGGTCCGGCGTTTGATGCCGTCCAGATCACGGGCGGGAGGATTGGCGCGTATGGCCGCGATAATCTCTCCCTCCGTAACGGTTTCGCAGCGGCAGACGACTCTGCCATAGGATTTATCCCGGCGGATCCACTGGTTTTTCTCCTCCGGGGAGGCATTGCGGAAGGCGTAAGCGGGCTCTCGAATGGGCTGAAAATCCTCTTTTCTGCGCAGACGCATTCCCTGTTTCTTTAACAGCTCCACAATGTATTCCGCTATGGCAGGAGCGGCAGACAGTCCCGGAGATTCGATGCCGGCGGCGTTGACAAAGCCCTGCATGGGGGAGGTGAGGATGAAATCTCCGGTATTTCCCACGGCACGGAGGCCGCAGAAGGAAGTAATCACTTTATTATAAGGAAGACTTTTCAGATTTTCCCCTGCCAGGGCCAGAATGCGCTCCAGTCCGCTCGCCGTGGTGGAAAAATCTTCCTTATCCTCCGTATCCTGAGAGGTGGGACCCAGCAGGAGATTGCCGTCCACGGTAGGAGTGATCAGGATTCCCTTTCCCCTTTCGGAAGGTGTCCGGAAAATGGTGTGGGACACCAGGCTGCCGCACTCCCTGTCCAACAGCAGGTACTCGCCCCGGCGGGGGCGGAGCCGTATGGAGGAATCTCCGGCCATGGCTGCCACTTCATCCCCGTGGATACCGGCGGCATTTACAACATATGCGGCGGAAATGCTTTGAGTATCGGAGGAGATTTCAAACACGCCTTCCTTTTTCTCTATGTGTTTTACCTCAAAATTACAAAACAGCTCTGCACCGTTGTCCATGGCATTGCCCACTGCGGCGATGGCAAGCTCATAGGGGCAGATAATGGCGCAGGAAGGGGCGTAAAGGGCGCAGGTGACACAGTCGGAAAGGTCGGGCTCCAGTTCCTGCACCCGGACGCCCTCCAGGATCTGCATCCCGCTGACGCCGTTTGACAGACCCCGGAGATATAATTTCCGGATCGTCTCCCGGTCCTCCTCCCCGAAGCCTATGACCAGAGAACCGTTTCTGCGATAGGGGACGCCCAGCTCTCCGGCGATCCTTTCCATCATCAGAGAGCCCTGGACGTTCAGCCGGGCCTTCAGGCTGCCCTCCGGAGCATCGTACCCGGCGTGGACAATGCCGGAGTTGGCGCAGGTGGTTCCCGCTGCCGCATCATGTTCCTTTTCCAGAATGCAGATGCTCAGGTCATATGCCGACAGGGCCCTGGCCAGCATGCCGCCCACAACGCCTGCACCTATAATCGCGATATCATACATATGGAATCCTTTCGTCAATTGAGTGAAATAAAGCCTGTATTCTGATTGTAACATATTCTGCCGGGAAACGCCATCGGTCTGCCTCCGGTAATTCGGGAAATATTTTCCGAAAAAAATCAACGCTCTGTAAACGCCGCTGACACGCATATGAAATTTCGGGAAATATTTTTCGGAAAATTATACTATCTGAAAATGCCATCCATTGGTTTAAAAGCAGGTTACTCAACCATAGTTAGAACGAAATAGAATTTACGTCGATTGCACAAAATAAATAGCTGATATATACTGGATTTATCAGCTGATAAGAGAAAGGGAATCTAATGTCGGTTGAACGACTGCCCATTATGCCGGACAGAGCGGAATTAGGATTATGCCCCAATGCCGGTATCCGGAGTGTCCGTGTTGATTCCCGCAGGCAATAGGCCAGGCAGACATGCCTGTACAAATCGGAATCGCAATAAGCCCGGGAAATGCAGCGTGGAGATTCCGGGAGGATGTAACAACTGGCTCTCGGAATCTTCTGGCAAAACGGCGGTTTCTGATTCGGGGTTTCCGTAAAGGGCGGGGGAATGTATCAAAATGGTGCCCTGGAAGCCGCATAAAATAAGGCCTGGAGATTTCGAGAGCAAATAACAAAAACAGGGAGGAAAGAAAATGGATATCGGAAAACAGATCAGGAATTTACGCATTGCAAAGGGAGTGAAGCAGGAGGAGCTGGCGGAATACCTTGGAGTGTCCTTTCAGGCTGTGTCGAAATGGGAGACAGGCGCCAGCGTGCCGGACATTGCCCTGCTGCCCAATATCGCCGTATACTTTGGAGTCAGCATTGACGAGCTGTTCCAGATTCCCAACGAGGCGGAGTTCGAACGCATCGAAAATATGTTCTGGCAGGAGAGGCGGATTCCGGCCGCTGTATTCGACCATTGCGTCCGCTTTCTGGAGGGCGTGATCAGGGAGGAGCCGAAGAATGTGAGGGCGCACAGCTGCCTGGCTTATCTGTACAACCACAGAGCGGCCAGCGATCACGAAACGGCCGGCGAATACGCCAGAAAGGTACTGGAGCTGGATCCCAACGACAAGTCCGGATGGGTGGCTTTCCTGGAGGCGAAGAACGGCGTGTGCGGGGACGAGTGGTATGACAATCACTTCGAAGTCATCGAATATTTTGAAGAATTCCTCAGGAAGAATCCGGGAAATTACTGGGGCCTCTATGCGGTTATCGAGAACCTGCTGGACGACGGGAGATTTGATGAGGCGCTTCCCTATATTGAGCAGATGCGGAGTGTGGAAGGCACACACCAGTATGAGGTCTACATGGGGGATGTGATGTTCGGCAGAGGTAACTGTGAGGAGGCCATGGAATACTGGAATGAGGCCGTGGAGCATTTTCCCGAAAGGTGGCAGGCCTATTGCGACCGGGCGGACCGGCTGAAGAAGCTTGGAAGGTACGAGGAGGCTATCGCCGATTACGAGAAATGCTTTGCCATTCAGAAGCCGCCCAGGATATCGGACGGACTGTACTCTCTGGCCCAGGTTCACGAGCAGCTGGGAGATTATGATGCCGCCATCCATGACAGGCAGCGCATTATCAAATGCCTGAAGGAGGAGTACCAGACCTTTTCCGGGGAGAGCATCGACAGCCAGAAGAGGGAAATTGAACGCCTCAGAAAGCGGAATGCGCAGGATTTCGCTATAATGCCTTCCATTTGAAATCTTGTGCTTTGAAGTCGTGTATGAAATCGATGAAGATTCGGTATAGAACTTAAGCTCAAAGCATGTTATAGTAGAAGGGAGATAAGTAAGAGATAATAAAAATAACTATGTGGAACCTGACATTTTCGTTATCTGTGATAAAGATAAAATAAATGATAAGGGCTGCAAAGGTCCGGGAATACTGGATTGTGAATTCTTTAAAGCAAACGGTAACAGTTTATGATTTTGAGCATGAGAGGGAAACCGGGCAATATTCTTTTGATAATACGATTTCCGTATGCACATACGATGACTTGAATATCAATATTGCAGAATTGCTTTCATAGACAGTGAAATTCCGGCAAAGATGCCGTGAGCCGTAAATATTCCGGGGTATGAGAAAACGGGGAAACATGGATGAATGCCTGTGAAAGCGGGCAGGGGTAATAAACATGAATTACAAAATTGCAGTCTGCGACGATTCCCGGGCGGACAGAGAGTATATCATGGAGCTGGCGGGAAGCTGGGCCGGTGCGGCAGGGCACACGGTGCAGCTTTTCGGCTTTGCCTGTGCCGAAGAATTCTTATTTCAATACGAGGAGAAGTGCGATTATGATATCCTGCTTCTGGATATAGAGATGGGAGCCATGGACGGCGTTACCATGGCAAAGAAGCTGCGCAGGGAAAACGACACGGTGCAGATCATTTTCATCACCGGATATTCCGATTATATTGCGGAGGGGTATGAGGTGGAGGCGCTCAACTATCTGATGAAGCCCGTGGGGGAGGAGAAGCTCTTTTCCGTCCTGAACCGGGCTGCGGAAAAGCTGTCGAAGAACGAGAGGATGCTGAACCTGGAGACGAGGGGTGAGATGGTGCGCATCCCCATATACCAGATCAGATACGCGGAGGTGTTCGGCAATTATGTGACCATCCACGCCAGGGAAGACATTACGGTGAAAATGACATTGGGCGAGCTGGAAAAAGAGCTGGACGAGCGGTTTTACCGCGCGGGCCGGTCAGTGATCGTGAACCTGGTGCAGATTGCCCGGGTGACCAGGACGGAGATCCGGCTGAGGAGCGGAGACACTGTCCCGCTGCCCAGGGGCGCCTATGAGGGGATTAACCGCGCGATTATCAATATGAGGTGAGGCAGATGGGATTTTTTACCTTTAAGGAAAGCCCTGTGCAGAGGGATGCGGAATCCGGCAGGAGACGGAGGCATTTCTTTACAAAGCGGATTGACAAGAGGATTTCCGCCTATCAGCAGGAGCTGGTCGAGACACATTACCGTGAGGTTGACAATATGTACCGGCAGATCCGGGGCTGGAGGCATGACTACCGGAACCATATCCAGACCATGAAGGCCTATGCCGCCTCCGGAGATCTGGAGGCCATCCGGCGCTATCTGGATCTTCTGGACGAAGATCTGACTACGGTGGACACGGTCATCAAGACGGGAAATCCCATGACGGACGCCATACTCAATTCCAAGATCTCCCTGGCAAGATCAAAAGAGATCAAGGTGATAGCCGACGCGCATATTCCGGTAAGGCTGAAATCGTCGGAGCTGGATCTGTGCTGCATTATCGGAAATCTCTTTGACAACGCCATTGAAGCCAGCATGGAGCTTCCTGCTGACCGGCGGGTGATCCGGGTGTACATGGATATGCGCAGCACTCAGCTCTACCTCTCCTTTACCAATTTTACCGCCGGAAAGAAACTGAAGAAGGAGGGAAAACTCTTCCGCAGCACCAAGGGCCGGGACCGCGGCTTCGGCCTGGTGCGCATCGACGCCATCGTGGAGCGCCTGGAGGGATATATCAGCCGCAACAGCGAGGACGGCGCGTTTACTACGGAGATTCTGCTGCCCCAGGTGTAAGATCCAAAAAATGTGCAGTTCATCCCCCAAAAACGGCAATTCGACCCCGGAGTTCCCCCGGGGATATTTTTTGTGGTATTATTCATAAGGCACTGTTACAAAATAGCGTATCCGGATTTCCGCAATCTTTCCACAATTATTCCCGTTTTCTATTGCCTGGTATGAATAGAAGCAGATAAGTTATTTCTGCACGGTTCCTGACCCGGATAAGCTGGAACCGGAATTTTGCCGGAAAGCGCAGGATTTCGGTGTTAAGCGTCTGATAGCTGTACAAAGGCAGCAAATTTTTAACAAAGAAAGGACGGTGGTTCTCATGGAAAATGCGAAGAGCTCCAAGGAGAAAAAAGAAAGGACTCCCAGGCCCCAATATAATATGCTGCAGACTGTCTGTTATATGACTAAGCTTGCATGGATCTCGAAGGAGAAGAAGGTGCTGGCGCTGGGCCTGCTTGCCGCCCTGCTGGCGGTGGCGGGCAATCTGGTGAATCTGTATGTGTCTCCGGGGATACTCTCGGCGGTGGAAAGGCATGCGTCCATAGGGGAGCTGCTTTTGACCATTCTGGCCTTCACCCTGGGTATCATGCTGGTATCGGCCGCCTCCGCTTATGTGAATGAGAATATTTCCTACGGGAGGATCAGCGTTAGAATCGAGATCGGGAGGCTTCTGAACAGAAAAGCCGCCACCACCTCCTATCCGAATCTGGACAATGGGGAATTCAAAAATCTTCAGGAAAAGGCAAACTCCGCCACTTATACCAATCAGGACGCGGCGGAAGCCATATGGCGGACTTTGACGGAACTGCTTACCAATACCATTGGTTTCCTGATTTACCTGAGCCTGCTCTGTGCAGTCTCCCCTATGTTGATCTGCGTGATTTCCGTCACTTCAGCCATCAGCTTCTTTATCGGCAATTATGCAGGCGGGTACGGCTACCGGCACCGTGAGGAAGAGGCGGAATACCGCCGCCATATCATGTATGCGTTCAAGGCGGCGCTTAAGCTGGACGGAGCCAAGGATATCCGCATTTTCGGCCTGCGCCCCTGGCTGGAAGGGGTCTATGCCGCCGCCATGGAAGTATATACGGCTTTTCACAGGAAAGCCCAGGGCGTCTATCTCTGGGCAAAAATAGCGGATCTGGTCTTTGCCCTCCTGCGTAACGGCATCGCCTACGCCTACCTCATCAGTCTTATGCTCCGGGACGGGCTTGACGTGGCGCAGTTTCTCCTGCTTTTCAGCGCCGCCGGCGGTTTTGGGCAGTGGGTGACAGGGATCCTGGGAAATCTGAATGTTCTGCACAGGCGGTGCCTGGATCTCTCCACCGTCCGGGAGTGCCTGGAATATGCCGAGCCCTTCCGACTTGAAGAGGGCGTCCCTTTACAGGCGGAACCGGGGCGGAAGTACGAGATCCGGCTGGAAGGGGTTTCCTACCGCTATCCCGGGGCGGAGGAGAATACCCTGAAGGACATCGACCTGGTTCTGCATCCCGGGGAGAAGCTGGCGGTGGTGGGCGTGAACGGCGCGGGCAAAACCACCCTTGTGAAGCTTATCTGCGGCTTCCTGGATCCCACCGGGGGCCGTGTGCTGCTGGACGGCAGGGACATCCGCAAGTATAATTATGACGAGTACAGGAGTATTTTCTCGGTGGTATTCCAGGATTTTCATCTCATGGCGCTGAAGCTGGGAGAAAATGTGGCTTCGGGAGCCTTCTGCGACAGGGAGAGGGCCCGGGACTGCCTGGAAAAGGCAGGCTTCGGGGAAAGGCTGGCGCAGATGCCGGAGGGGCTGGACACCTGGCTGTACACGGATTACAGTAAGGACGGCGTCAATGTCTCCGGGGGCGAGGCCCAGAAGATCGCCATCGCCCGGGCCCTTTACAAGGACGCTCCCTTTATTGTTCTGGACGAACCCACCGCCGCCCTGGATCCTCTGGCGGAAGCGGAGATTTATTCCAAATTCGATGAGATTGCCGGGGATAAGACGGCGATCTACATCAGCCACCGGCTGTCCTCCTGCAAATTCTGTGACGAGATCGCCGTATTCCATGAAGGAGCCGTGATCCAGCAGGGCACACACACCGTTCTGGTGGAGGACGAGGCGGGGAAATATTATGAGCTGTGGCATGCCCAGGCACAGTATTACACCGGATAATTCTTGCATTGCGGGTGGCGGTATGCTATACTAAAAACGTTAAATAGGAAATTTATAGCTGAAAAGCAACGGGGAAATGGCTGGATTGGACTTGGCTTTCATGGTTCAAACAAAAATGCTGGACAATTTGACAATTAGGAAACAGCCACAAAATATATGGGTGAGAAGGGCTTAAAAGGAACAAGTATTTTAAATAAGGCAATGGATGCATTTGTCACAACAAAGCTGACAGACCTGTGTTATGAAACAAGAGGAAACTACTACAGCGAATTCGAAATTCCGGCCTTTGGGCAAAATATGATACGATGTACCTGTGTTGCCAGGGCACATTATGATGATGTGATTGATATTACACCGCAAATCGGAGTTGCCCTGGAATCATTTCAAAGAGTTACGGAAGTAGATTCAATTCTTGATGTTTCCCGTCCAAATAAAAAGTGCAGGCTGTTTAACAAAAATGAAAGATGGCCATGCAGATATCACCTTGAAATATTAGCATTTACGGAGTCATGGAAAAATAAGAATACCATTGCCATGCTGGCGGAATCCTTCAAACGATTGATGCGAACAGACAGAGAAGAAATTATGAATGCCAGTGTTGCATGCTGGGTAGGACATATAGTTGGTCCTTTGTGGTATTTATCAGAAGGATATTCCATATCCACAAATGCGATAAACCGCTGCGGAAATGACGAAGTACGCAGAGTCAACATGGAAAAGGTGGAGTGGCTGATACGGTGCGGTTTATATCAGCATATTCCGCAATTACAATCTGAAGTGGATTTTATATTGGATCACATTGACAGCAATGGTATTTGCAAAGTGGATTTCTATGAAAATGAGTTCAGAGGATGGGGGCCGTATGCCGGACTACAGTTGGAGCATGACTGGAGATCAAAGATCCGCAAAGCATGCGACATTACTTTCCGTGCATTGCTAATTGCTGAATATGCAGGGGTATAGAGATTATCCGTAGTGAGAAATACACGAAATACGAGCCGCAGGCTTGTGTGAAGGGTGTATTTTGCTCTCAAACGCCGAGGATTATTGCCTGTGGAAAAAGTCCGACATTCGGATGAATAGTTTCCCTTGTTTCGGCTCGTAAGGGCAAAAACAAGGGCAGATACATAAGGTTTGAGCATTAGACAAGCGTAATGTTTTAGGGATCATATTGAGGTCCAGGAAAAAACTGTAGATGATAAAATGTTTTCTGATGCTGAAAGTCGAAGAGATGAATGGAACAGACTATTTCCATTCTTTAATGAAATTATGATAAGTAAAAATGAAAATATAATTATTGTATCACATGGGGATTTATTAAGTGTTTTCAATGTGATGTTTCTTGGCTTGAAAGTAGAAACACTAAACTTGCTAGATATATTTGGCTGCGCTGGAGGAGTGTCTTTTATGTCTGAAAACGGAGATGGTAAACGTTTTATAAATCGAAGGAGTGATTTATCATATGTTAATTAATTTCTGTATATAGAGGAATTCAAATATGGACAGTCTATTTGAAATTGATAATAATATCGATCGGAAACTGAGAGCCGAAAAACAGGAACCGGAATAGGGCACATGTAAAAAGGAAAGCAGAAAGCAGGGGATGGAGGTCAAAAATGGGATTTTTCAGCAGCTTATTCGGAAAGAAGGAGAAAGTTCCTGACGGTACTTACAGGAGAGTGACCGGCAGCGGCGGATATGAGAGAGGAAGCGGTCCCGATCCGTACAATGCTGCTTTCCGTTCAGACGAGGACGCTTTCGACCTGGATAATGAGGACTGCCAGAGGGATATGGAGGAAGTCTGCAGACGGGTGGAGCGTGTGATGAACGAGGAGTGGTGTGCAAAGGACAGCACTTATGAGATACGCCGGGAGCTTAAAATGTGCGACATGGGATGGCCGGAGCTGAGCAAATTTCAGTCGTTGAGGAATAGGAAGAATGCCTGGCAGCCATTTCGCGCCTGCGGGCTTTTCCGGGGCGGAGAGCCTGTGGCAATGGTTCTCTTACTGATTAATGATACCTGCTATAACCGGAGCGATGTGCTGGCTTTCCACAAGGCCTGTGAGCAGAGAGGTGTATTCTGCATGAATCTCATGCCCAAGTTCCCGAATCGTTACAGCTATATCCGGGAGCGTCTCACGGGAAATGTGCGGCTGTGAAGGAGCTGCCGGATGCAAGGGGATATTATTCTGGTAAAAGGAAAGAGAATGCGGTGAAAACCGCGCCCATGGGGGATTAAGCCCGTCCCGGCACCGCTCAGGCGGCGCTTTGTGGGCAGCGGGGGCGGGTTCGGTCCGGTGGACAATGGCACTGCCATTGGCTCTTCAAAGCGGTTTCTCTTTCTTTTTATAAATGCGGACGGCGCGGGAAGCCCGGGCTGCAGAGTCCGGATTTCCCGGCGGCGGATGCACTCAAGAATGGCGGGGACTCCGGCACTCGGGATGAGAAGAGGGATCCAGTGTCCTGGGTTGTCTGTGTCGGATGTGTCTGTCCGGGTTCCTTCGTGGACAGGAAAAGAAGCGGAGGGGACGCAGGCATGAATGCAGAAACGCCAAGGATGCACTTATAGCCATGGATGGGCGAAAGTTGTAGACAGGTCAATCCATAGATGCAGTCAAAAGTATGGATGCGGTAAAGCTATAGGGTGCGGAAGCGACATGGATAAATGCAGAATGCGGGGAGAAAATAGAATGACGGTTCTGGAAAAGGCTTCCTGCCATGTCTGCTGGCAGGAATTTTTAGATTATAAGGCGGAAAGGCAGCAGCTGTACCCGGAGGAAGAGAAGGAACTGAGGGAGTTTGTGGAGCGCCGCGCTTACCTGCCCCTGTGCGAAGCCTGGGAGCGGGGGGAGTATCCTGCCCAATACCCGGTCAAAAAGGAAATTAACAAGCAGGGCGTCCGGAAAAAGCGCATCGTGTACACCTTCCCGGGGGACGAGGGCGTCTTTTTGAAATTCGTGGCCTTTCAGCTCTATGCCTTTGACGGGCATTTCTGCGAGAACTGCTACGCCTTCCGCCGCAGGTTCGGCGTGCGGGACGCTATCCGGCGGATCCGGCATCTGCCCGGCCTGGAGGAAAAATACTGCCTGAAGGCGGATATCAGCGATTATTTCAATTCCATTCCGGTGGAAAAGCTGCTGGAAAGGCTTTTCTTTGTGCGGGAGGCGGACCCGAAGCTTTACGCCCTCTTTGAGAGGATTCTGGGGCGGGAAGAGGTGTGGGAGGAGGGCAGGCTTGTGGCCGGCCGGCACGGGGCCATGGCGGGGATTCCGCTCTCTCCCTTTTTTGCCAATGTGTACCTGGGAGAGGCGGATGCCTTCTTTCAGGAGCGGGATATCCCCTATTTTCGGTATTCGGACGATATCCTGATTTTCGCGGACACGGAGAGGGAGCTTTCGGAGCGGCAGGAGCAGCTTTACGGGATGCTGGAGGGGCTGGGGCTATCCCTGAATCCCCGGAAGGTGCAGGTCCGCGGGCCGGGAGAGGCCTGGGAATTTTTGGGGTTCTGTTACCGAAAAGGGGAGATTGATCTCTCCGATGCCACCCTCCGGAAAATGAAGGCAAAAGTCAGGAGAAAGGCAGAGGCGCTGCGCCGGTGGCAGAGGAAAAAGGGGCTTGGTGCCGACAAGGCGGCCATCGGCCTGATCCATGCCATGAACCGGAAATTCTACGGGGCGTCGCCACCAGAGGCAGGGAGAACCAGTGTGGAAGAAGTAGACGTTATAGGGGGCATAGATTCCGAGGACGGAAATGGCTTTGCAGAAAATATAGGCTTCGATATAGGGAGAATAGACACTGGGAAAGACACAGGTTCCAGGGCAAAAGGAAAGCGTATGGAAGATGCCACAGGCTCCGAGGCAGAAGGAAAGCGCATGGAAGATACCGCAGACTTCGGGACAGAAGGAGGGAAAATGCGGGGAAACACAGGTTCCGAAATCGAAATAGAGAATATGAAAGAAAGCGCAAGTCTGAGTGGGGACAGCGATTTCACATGGAGCCGCTGGTATTTCCCCAACATTACTACGGACGCGGGGCTCCGGGAGATCGACGCTTATTTTATGGAATATATACGATACACGGTCACAGGACGGCATTACAAGGGAAATTACCGCATTTCCTATGCGCAGCTGAAAGCCTGGGGCTACAGGAGCCTGGTGCATGAATACTACCGATATCGGGAGGGCAGGTATGGATTCTGAAAAGACTTCTCATAAAGTTTTCGAAAAAAATTCAGAAAAGCCTTTTGAAAGGACATCTCTAAAAGTATCGGAAAAGGAATCGCAGGGGGCCTCCGAAAGAAGAAAAATCTCCTCCCTGGCGGAGCGCGTCATGGGGCTTGCCCGGGACGATATTCTGATGCATCTGCGGTTTTTCCAGCTGGCGCTGGCGAAGCTGGAATACCGGGAGCAATGGGGGCTGGGGGGCTTCGCCACCGACGGAAACACCCTCTGTTACGACCCGGTCCATGTCCTTGGATGCTACCGGGAAAATCCGAAATCCGTGCTCCGCGCCTGCCTGCATATGCTGCTGCACTGCGTTTTCCTCCACGGATTCCGGTACGATAAACTGGAAAAGGAGAGATGGGATCTGGCGGCGGATATTGCGGTGGAAAGCGTGATTCTGGAACTGGGGTACGGGGGCGTAGCTCTGGAGCAGGACGGCCTGGCCGCCGGGAAGCTGAGGGAGTTGAAGGAGCGTATGGGAGCGCTTACGGCGGAGCGGATATACCGGCATTTCGGCCAAAACCCTCCGGAACCCCGGGAAGAAAGGGAGCTGCGCAGGCTGTTTGACCGGGATATCCATTCCCTGTGGAAGCCACAGGAGAGCCTGGAAATGACCCTGGATCAGTGGAAGAAAATCAGCGAACGGGTGAGGACCCGGCTTCGCTCCTTCACGGGCTCCAAATCCGGCACGGCGGGCCTGGAGCAGAATCTGGAGGAGACGGTGAAGGAGCGCTATGATTACGGAGAAATCCTGCGGCGGTTTACGGTATCTGCGGAGGAAATCCGCTTAAGCGAGGAGGAATTCGACTATATTTACTATACCTACGGCCTGGAGCATTACGGAAATCTGCCCCTCATCGAGCCCCTGGAATACCGGGAGAGCACAAAGGTGCGGGAATTCGTCATCGCCATCGACACCTCCGCCTCCTGCAGCGGCCGGGCGGTGGCCGCCTTCCTGCGCAAGACCTGCTCCATTCTGAAGACTCGGGAGAGCTTTTTTGAAAAGATCAATGTCCACATCCTCCAGTGCGACGCCCAGGTGCGCAGCGACACGAAGGTGACGGGGGAGGAGGACCTGGAGGAATTTCTGCGAAAGGGGAAGCTCACGGGCTTCGGGGCCACGGATTTCCGGCCTGTGTTCGACTATGTGGAGACCCTGCGGGAGCGGAGGGAATTTGAGAACCTGAAAGGCCTGATCTACTTCACGGACGGCTATGGCATCTATCCGGAGAAAATGCCGGACTACCAGGTGATTTTCGCGTTCCTGGAGGAGGACGAAAACCGTCCCCCGGTGCCGCCCTGGAGCATGAAGGCGGTGCTGGAGGAAGAGATGCTTTTGGGAACATAGGGAAATTGCCGGGAGTTATCCTGCCGGACGAAAACGGGAAAATAGATTTCCTCAAAATTTTGTAAAAACATAGAAAAAGTCGATTATATTTTTAAATGACTATATACAATGCTCAGCCAATTTTTTAAGTGCGTTTTATGGGACTCAATAAGTGGTATGATAGCTTCATCATAAAGAAACGAGGCACCATATCATGAGCAAATATATTGATCCAAAGGCTAACACATACAGCC
>CAJUSI010000011.1 GCA_910589035.1 uncultured Acetatifactor sp.
GAAAACCGGCTGTTCCGGAAAATCAGACCGATATCCACATTTTCCTAAATTCAGCCGGTTTGGAGTGGATAACTATTTTTTTAAATTCAGCATTTTGCACAATCACCAGCTAGACTTTCCCCACCCCGTGAAAAGTAACTATAGATCGTGTAATTTCAAAAATAAGTTACTATTGTGAATTGACATAATTAACTGACTTATGTATAATAATATTGAAAGGGCAGTAATGCTCAAAAAGCGGTGTACCCTACCAACCTTAAGTGGGAGCTAAAAAAGCGGTGTACCCTACCAATCTCAAGTGGGAGCTAAAAAAGCGGTGTACCCTACCAATTTTAAGTGGGAGCTAAAAAAGTAACAGGGCTAAACCGCAAGGCTTAGCCCCTATTCCTTCGTATTATTCTGTCTAAAAGCTTCTTCAGTCCCCGAACCTCTTTTTCAAAGATACCAACAGGAGTATTTTATGAATTTTTCTTTTTATATGGTTGATACTGAATATTGTGATTTTCTCCGGAAATCCGACCCTTGCGTCCCTCATACAATGGATCATAAGTCAATCCGTCCTTTTGTAGGAATCATATTCACGGTCAATGGGTTCTATTATTATGCCCCGCTGACCTCCCCCAAGCCAAAGCATCTGTACATGAAAAATCAAATCGATTTTCTCAAAATCAATCACGGCGAGTGGGGTGCCATCAATTTCAACAATATGATTCCGGTTCCTGAGCATTGTCTGACAAAAATAGACGCAGCAATTTCCAAAACCGATTCCAAACAGGATATCGCCTATAAAAATCTCCTGTCCAACCAGTTATCATGGTGCAATTCCCACAGAGAGCTCATCTTAAGACAGGCCGAAAAACTTTATCATATTATGACTCAGGAGAAGCCGTGGGGGAACCTGTCTCAAAGATGCTGCAATTTCTCTCTTGACGAGCAAAAGTGCCTTGCATATGCTTCCCCTACACCGCCTTCCCCTGACGATATCAGGGACAACACTGCTTTGTCGGCACAGGAGCCTTAATGTCCAGGTTCTCCTCCACCCTCCGCAGGCATCCAAGTCCGAAGCATACTGCCATTGGCTTCTCTGCCAGCATAGCAGTCCTGATGCCGCCCCTCTGCCACTACTCCACCAATACCGGATTCTCCTTCACCACCCAGGGCAGCCCGTACTCGTTCAGCGCCTCCATAAAGGGATCGGGATCGAATTCTTCCACATTAAATACCCCTGGCTTCTTCCATACCCCCTTCATCACCAGCATAGCCCCGATCATGGCGGGAACGCCGGTAGTGTAGGAGATGGCCTGGGATCCCAGCTCCTTATAGCATTCCTGATGGTCGCACACATTATATATGTACACCGACTTCTCCTGCCCGTCCTTCACCCCTGTAAAAATGCAGCCGATATTGGTCTTGCCCACGGTGCGGGGCCCAAGGGACGCCGGGTCGGGAAGCAGCGCCTTCAGGAACTGGATGGGCACGATCTCCCTGCCCTCAAACATCACGGGATCCGTGCGCAGCATCCCCACGTTCTCCAGGCATTTCATATGGGTCAGGTAACTCTGCCCGAAGGTCATGAAGAAACGGATTCTCCTTACCCCCGGAATGTTTTTTGCCAGGGACTCGATCTCCTCATGGTGGAGCAGGTACATATCCTTTTTCCCCACCTGCGCAAAGTCGTACTCCCTCTTAATCTCCATGGGCTTCGTCTCCACCCAGTGCCCGTTCTCCCAGTAGGAGCCGTTGGCGGACACCTCCCGCAGATTGATCTCCGGATTGAAATTGGTGGCAAAGGGATAACCGTGGTCTCCCCCGTTGCAGTCCATAATATCTATGCAGTGAATTTCGTCAAAATAATGCTTCAGGGCATAGGCGGCAAACACGCTGGTCACCCCGGGGTCAAAGCCGCTGCCCAGCAGAGCCGTGATGCCCGCCTCCTCAAAGCGCTCCCTGTAAGCCCACTGCCAAGAATAATCAAAATATGCGGTAAATCCCTCTTCTTTGCACCGTTTCTCGTATACCTCCCGCCATGCGGGATCCTCCGTATCCTCCGCCTCATAATTGGCTGTATCGATATAATCCACGCCGCAGGCCAGGCAGGCGTCCATAATCGTCAGATCCTGATAGGGAAGCGCCAGATTCAGCACCGCCTTAGGCTGCTCCCTCCCAATCAGGGCGATCAGCTCCTCCACATTGTCCGCGTCCACCTGCGCGGTGGTGATTTTCGCCTTTGCAGCGCCGGAACGCTCCAGCTTCTCCTTCAGAGCGTCGCATTTTGATACAGTGCGGCTGGCGATACAGATCTCGGAAAATACATCCGCCTTTTTCGCACATTTCTGAATTGCCACGGAAGCCACGCCTCCGCAGCCGATGATTAATATTTTAGACATTTTATTCCTCCCTGCGATTTTTTCACGCCCTCATAATTTATTCCTTTTTTGGAAAAAGTTCAAAGGGCTTCATATCCCTCCGGAATATCCTTCTCCTCATACATAAATTCTACGCCAAGCATCCCACCCACATCTTCCATTTTCTCCTCTGCGAAGATATAGGCATCAGATTCCCATATTTGTCGAAGTTTTTCTCTGTCCGGCTCCTTACAGTATTCCAGCAAAAAAGCGGGAAAATCCGAACTGTAGATATCCGTGTCATACATTTCATCCTCCCTGCCGGGACTGTTGGGTCTGGCACAGTCGTACGCCACGCCCTTTTCTTTGTCACAATAAGAAACAAACAGCACATCACTGTCCATCACGGAAAAGGACAGCACCGGCGCTTTAAAGCACAATGCCAGGGCGCCATTCTCCCTGCTGGAAGCGATATTTCCTTCGCACCGGCCCGCCTCGAAAAAAGGGAGCAGTCCGGCATCCTCCTTATAGGCTATCACAGGCTCCGATCCAGGAATCCGGTTTCCGCCCAAAACCGCGCTTAAAAGCTCCAGCCCGGCGTCTCCCTCGCCCGTCCTTTGACGCATTTCGCTCAGCTTCTGATTCAGAATCCCGCTGAGCCCGGGCGGAAACGCTACCCCGCCGGATAGTCCGGACAGCATCTCTTTCAGCTGATCTCTGGAATATCCCTGATTCCTAATAAAATAAAAGGCTCTGGTCATTCCCATTAAAAATACCTCTTTTTCCCCGGCTCTTTATCAAACACCCGGAATCTCAGATTTTTCTACAAGCCAAAAATTTCTGTCTGCTACCCCCGTATCTCCACCTTCCGCAGCAGCTTCTCCACATAGGCCGGCAGGCAGAACGCCCCCTGGTGCAGCCTGGGCGTATAGTACCGGGTCTCCAGTTCCCTGGCAAGCCATCTCTCACTGTCCAGATCCCGTACCGGGTGGAAGCGCTTGGAGGCGAAGCCAAAGAGCCAGTGCCCGGAAGGGTAGGTGGGAATATGGGCCTGGTAGACCCTGCTGATGGGGAAGCTCTCCACAATGCGCTTATGGGCCCTCATGCAGGCCGTGGCATCCGCCTCGTAAAAGGGACTCTCATGCTGATTCACCATGATGCCCTCCTCCCGCAGCGCCTTGTAACAGTTCCCGTAAAATTCCTTGGTAAAAAGCCCCTCCCCCGGGCCGAAGGGATCCGTGGAATCCACGATGATCAGATCGTACTCATTCTCCCGGGAGCGGACGAACTTCAACCCGTCCTCATAGTGGATGTAAACCCTCTCGTCGTCCAGCCTGCAGGCGGTCTGGGGCAGATAATCCCGGCACACCTGAACCACCTGTTCATCGATCTCCACCAGGTCGATACACTCTATCTCCGGGTATTTCACCAGCTCCCGCACCACGCCCCCGTCCCCGGCTCCGATCACCAGCACATTTTTCACATGGGGATGCACCGCCATGGGCACATGGGTAATCATCTCATGGTAGATAAATTCGTCCTTCTCCGTCAGCATGATATAGCCGTCCAGGGCCAGGAAACGCCCGAATTCCGGTGATTCGTACACATCGATCCTCTGAAAATCGCTCTCCCCGCTGAACAGCTGCTTGTCCACCCGAATGGAAAGCCTCACATTGGGCGTATGCTGCTCCGAAAACCATAATTCCATAAATCCGCCTCCTTTCAAATTCAGTTAAGAGCTGCCAACTTTATTCAGGGTTTTCTCAAATTCATATCGATAGGGCGCAAAGCCAAGTTTTTCATACATTTGAATGGAAGTCCTGTTGCCTGAACCGGTTCCCACGCGAATCACTTTTGCGCCGCTGTGTCTGGCTTTCAATTCAACGTACTCGTATAATCGGGTTGCCGCGCCATGCCGCCTGAATTCCTCTTCAATATAGATCTCCTGAATCTCCACAAAGCAGAAACCGCTTTCTTCATCCCTGCTGAAAGTAGTCCAGAGATAACCGACAATGCGTCCATCCTCTGTCTCAATAATCTCCGCGATGCTGTGATTATCCTGTGCGGTTCGTTCAAGATAACCGTAAAATCCCGAAACCTGGCTTTTCAGCGAGAACCATTCCGCTCGGTAATCAGAGTAGGATATTTCCCGTGCCCATGCACTCTCACAGGCGTAATTTATGCGGCAATGACGCTCCAGAATGTAGTCCCTGTCCTTTTCAAAATCAATGCTTCTATGAACAAGCTCCATTTTGACTTCACCTTCTTTCTCACTTTAATTACACAATTCCAAAACCTTTCGGGAGTCAGCCAAAGCCGGTTCCTTTTAGCCTGCTTTACAGGGATGTCCCTATGTAAAAAGCATATTGGCAAAATCAGCGCGGCTATGCCAGCCACTCCTCCTTCAGCACATTCAGCCGCCGAATCTCCGGATCCTCGGGTCCGGTCATGGAGCAGCCCTTCTCCCTGGCATAGACAATGTACTCAAGGATTTCCTCCGTAATCTCCTCCCCCGGGGCCAGAATGGGGATCCCCGGCGGGTAGCACATGACAAACTCGCTGCAGATGCGCCCGCGGGTCTGCTCCAGCGGCAGGGATTCCTTCTCCGCATAGAAAGCGCTCTGGGGGGACACCGCCACCCTGGGCTCGATATATTCCTGGGTATACAGGTCCGCATTTTCTCTTCCGTAATTCCGCTTTATCTCCACCAGGGCACCGATGAGCCTCTCCACATCCCGCTCCCTGTCTCCGATGGAAAGATACGCCAGAATATTGGCGATATCCCCCAGCTCCGCCTGGATATCGTACTCGTCCCGCAGCAGGTCGTAGACCTCTATCCCCGCCAACCCGATCCCCAGGGTGTTCACCGTAAGCTTGGTCCTGTCAAAGTCAAAGATGCTGTCCCCGTTGATCAGCTCCGCCGTGTACGCATAATATCCCCCGATGCGGTTGATTTCTCCCCTGGCATATTCCGCCAGCGCCGTCACCTTGGCAAATTCCTTCTTTCCCCGCAGAGCCAGATTCCTGCGGGAAATGTCCAGACTGGCCAGCAGCAGATAGGAAGCGCTGGTGGTCTGGGTCAGATTGATGATCTGCCTCACGAACCCCTGATTCATACCGGGACCGGTCAGCAGGAAAGAGCTCTGGGTCAGGCTCCCGCCGGATTTATGCATGCTGACGGCGGCCATATCCGCTCCGGCCTCCATGGCCGACAGGGGCATATGCTCCCCGAAATAAAAATGGGTGCCGTGGGCCTCGTCCGCCAGGACCTTCATGCCATGGGCGTGGGCCATCCTCACGATGCTCCTCAAGTCGGAACAGATCCCGTAATAGGTGGGGTTGTTCACCAGCACCGCCACAGCGTCCGGGTTCTCCGCAATGGCCCTTTCCACCTGGGACACCTTCATCCCCAGCGCAATCCCCAGACCTGCATCCACATCGGGATTCACGTAAATGGGAATGGCCCCGCACAGCACCAGCGCATTGATTACGCTCCTGTGTACATTCCTGGGCAGGATGATCTTCTCCCCCTTTTTGCAGACGCTCAGGACCATGCTCTGCACGGAGGAGGTGGTCCCCCCCACCATGAGGAAGGCGTATGCCGCCCCGAAGGCCTCCGCCGCCATTTCCTCCGCCTCCCGGATCACGGACACGGGGTGGCAGAGATTGTCCAGGGGCTTCATGGAATTCACGTCGATTCCCACGCATTTCTCTCCCAGCAGTCCCGCCAGCTCCGGATTTCCCCGGCCCCGCTTGTGCCCCGGCACGTCAAAGGGGACGACCCTGTTCCTGCGGAATTCTTCCAGGGCCTCATAGATCGGCGCCCGCGACTGATTGTAAAGTCCCATTGTACATCCCCCTTCCCAAATCTTTCCAGGGTTTTCCTTTTTCAAAGCTGGTGTACCCATTTTGTGCCCACACCGCAGATTTACAATCATCGCCTGTGTGCATCAATAGTTAAACTGGCAAATCCCGCTAACCTCAACGCTGCCCGCCGGATTCTGTCCCGGCCTTAATAAATATTTCTCCCGCTGTAAATCTCAATCATCTCCCTGCGGAGGTTGTCCATAATCTCCAGCCGCAGCTTGGGCGGCAGCTCATACACATCGCTGTTGAAGAGGTAGTTCTGCAGGTCGATCTCCTTGATCAGCATCTTCGTATGGAAAATATTGGCCTCATAGACGTTAATGTCCACCGCGTCATACCTGCGCAGCGTCCCCGCGTCAATGAAATCCTGAATGGAGGTGATCCTGTGGTCCATAAAGAGCTTCTGCCCGCTTACGTCCCTGGTGAATCCCCTGACCCGGTAATCCATGGTAATGATGTCCGAATCGAAGGAGCCGATGAGATAATCCAGGGTGGACAGGGGCGTGATCTCCCCGCAGGTAGCCACGTCGATATCCACCCGGAAGGTGGCAAGGCAGGTGTCCGGATGGTATTCCGGATAGGTATGCACGGTGATATGGCTTTTGTCCAGATGGGCCACCGTGGTATCTCCCATGGGCACCTTGCTCTCGTCCGCAATCAGGATGGTCACGGAGCTGCCCTGGGGCTCATAGTCCTGGCTGGAGATATTCAGCACCGTGGCGCCGATCATATTCGTCACCTCCACCAGCAGCTTGGTGAGCCGCTCGGAATTGTACTGCCTGTCGATATATTCGATATAATCTTTCTGCTCTCTCTGCGACTTGGCGTAACACACATCGTAGATATTGAAGCTTAAGGACTTGGTTAAATTGTTAAAACCATACAGCGCTAATTTTTCGCTCATACCGATACCCCCTGCCTGCCGCGGCAGGCTGTCTTTCCATCATTTCCGGACCTTCTCCTTTGAAAAATCGGGCAGAGGAATGTTCCTCTCCGCTGCCCGGCGTGCGGCCCGCACGCCGCCCTGGCGGAAAACTTCCAAGTGCATAGCACTTTGTGCATAGCACTTTGTGCATAGTCACTTTGTACATGCGGCACTTTATGCGGGTCTGCACATAAAAAGGTGCTTTCGGTGCCTTACTGATGCCATGGAGCCGTCGGAAAATGACTGTCTTCCCACAATATATGCTGTAACACATCGGAGCTCACAACCACATATTGTATGTTGACCGCATTTCCCGACAACCCCTTTCTTATAAAGGAAAAAGGCAAGTGATGCTTCTGCCATCGCTTGCCCTGAATCGTACACTCTGTCAATTTTACTGTCCCCGCTGCTGTGCCGCCCTGTGGCTGCATGTGCGCCATCCGTCCGGATGAAAGCAACAGATATGGGGTTTTAGAGTCTATATAGCAAATATTTTACTTTTACTACTCTTATTGACCGTTTCACAAGTTAGATGTGCATCTGCACCGGTTTATAGTAACCAACTTATAAAATTTGAGCTTTTAACTCCATCAATAAGGCAACACGGTTGCCAAAATATTTGCATGGAAGACTCTGTTTCTCTTTATCTGTTTTCCATACGCTTATACTATACCATGATTTCGTGCGTTCCGGCGCTGCACTCTGGTGCTGCGCTCTGGCGCACATGAAATCAGAAGTTGGCTCAACGCCCTTCTGGACTATCATTATAACATATTCGTTTTCGGTTCGTCAATTACAATTTTTCTGCCGGCCACTGATTTTCCGTGGAATTTTCAGTTGATAGTTTCAGTCGCCGCTTTTCGGTCACTGCCCCAGATCCAGCTCCTGCTGGACATAAACCGGCTCCTCTATGAGGCCGATTCCCATAAATACGGCCCATATATAGGGTGCGCCGTACAGGTTCAGAGTCTTGGGTCCCACAATTTTTTTCGGAGCACTCTCTCCCTCCTGATCCTGAATCAGTTTCTCATATGCCCTCTCAAAGGTGCTTCTGGTGATGGAGCGCTCCCTTCTGTCGGTGAAAAGCTCTCCCCCCTTGATGGTGTAGGTAAAGGGAAGCCCCTTTTTTGTCACAAATTCTTTTCCCTCGTATGCCCGTATGGCATCCCACAGGCCAGGGACACTTATCTTAGATGTATTCAGCTTCATACCCTTCCTCCCGGCTATTTTAGTACCGTCTTCCATTTATCTCCATCAGAAACGTACTGAAATTCGGTCAGGCTGGGTTCAAATATGACCCGGAGCAGATCCGTCATATCCTCCGCCAGAGGGACTTGTGACAGCTCGTCCCTGTGGATCCAGCGCATCTCCCCTTCCTCCGAGGAAACCACCTCTCCCTCAAATTCCTCCGTCTCGAAGAGGAACACCAGATACCTTCCCCCCTCTATGGGAAACTGCTTTACGCCCCGCAGCCTGGGATTCCGGATAGTCAGACCCGTCTCCTCCTTCATCTCACGGATTACGGCGTCTACAATCGACTCCCCCTTTTCAATATGCCCGCCCGGAAACACATATCCGGGCCAGTCCTCCTTAGCGCTGTCCTGCAGCAGATACCTGCCGTCCCTGTGTATCAGACACAGCGCCGTCAACTCCACATTTTCCGTCCGCGACATTTCCCTCTTCCCGCCTTTCGAAATAATATGGATTCCCCTTTATTCCTTCTTTTCCTTGTCTTATCACAGCCTCCCGGAATCTCCGGGCCGCATTTTCCGGGCATTTTAATCCTTCGCCTTTAAAGATTCCTTCAATTTATATGAAAAATACAAATCAGGAACCGCCGCCTTCCGGCAAAAATCCGGTTCCGGCTCGTCCCGGTTAAGGGATCTCCGCCGCTTTGCCCGGATAGAAGCAGATAAGCTGTTTCTGCCCGGTTCCTGAGCTGAATTTATGCTGTACGCCAGTTAAATTTACAGTATGCCCCGGCTGCAGACCGCCAGCCAGCTTTCTTTCGGATTGCGTTACTGTAAATTCCGTCGGCCTGCAGTATAGCGGCGGAACTATAGGTATATAACAGGGAACTTAAAGCGCCAAAGGAATATGCTCACAATTCTACCATAAATCCCCGGACAATTCAATGACTTTCGGCGCATCGGTCCGCAATCGGACCGCAGTTTTCCGCGATCCGCCGAAGTCCCGGCAGGCAGGCGTCAAAGAACATCTTATAGGACCGGCAGAAATAGTTCTCGCCTTCCGCCCGGTCCGCCCCGCCCCGGTGCCTGCGGCAGCCTCCCCGGCAGATAGCAAAATACCGGCATTTTCCGCATTCCGGCGTATGATTCAGGGAGCTTTCCGAAAAGCAAAGCTCCTGTCTTCGCCTCTCAATATCCTCCGGTGTCTGCGTCCGCAGATTCCCCAGGCAGTATTCGTCCATGGCATAGAAATCACAGGGATACACGCTGCCGTCCGCCTCCACTACGGTCTGGCGGCTGCAGTATCCCCTCTGCTCGCAGGACTCCGGCTCCTTCCCCAGAAGAATCCCCACATAGTTTTCAAACTGTCTGATATAGGGCTGGGTCCCCTTTTTCACATCGATCTCCCACAGCTCAAACAGATCGATGAGAAATCTGCCGTATGCTTCAGGAGACAGGGAATATTCCCTGCCCCCCTGTCTCTCTGATACGGGATCCAGGCAGGCTATGTACTGCTGCCAGCCAAAGCCCAGCTTCCTGTACTGCTCATAGATCCTCCTGATCTTCGGAGCTGTCCTGCTGTTCACTACGGTCAGCACATTGAACTCCGCTCCCGCCTTTTTCAGAAGCTCCGCTCCTGCCAGGACGCGGAAATAAGTCTCCTCCCCCTGAGCATCCCTGCGGAAAGCGTCATGGACCGCCTTAATCCCATCCACCGACAGCCCCACCAGGAAATGATTCCGGGCGAAGAAACCACACCACTCCTCATCCAGCAGATACCCGTTGGTCTGCAGAGCATGGGAGATCTCCAGCCCCTTTTCATTAAAGCGGCTCTCCATCTCCAGCCATTCTCTGTAAAAGTCCAGCCCCGCCAGAGTGGGTTCCCCTCCCTGAAAGGCAAAGGTACACCCGTCCACCGCGGATGCCAGGCTTTTCCTTATCACCTGTTCCATGGTCTCCCTGTCCATGACTCCCCGGGAAGCCTGCTGCCTGTGGCTCATCTCATCCGCGTAAAAACAGTATTGGCACCGCATATTGCACAGTCCGGAGACCGGCTTTATCATTATACATTCCATTTCATCTACGCCTCACCCGGATATTGTTCCAGAAGCAGCGGTATGCCGTATGCCCGCGGCGTTCCTTCGAGCCTCTGAATGTAGGAGGACAGCTGCCCCCTGCAATGCTCGGGTCCTCCCTCCCGCATCACGGTCCACATGGGATCCGCATCGTACCGGGAGCTCTTCATCATGACATCGTTCCAGTCCAGGATCAGCTTTGCCCCCCGGGCGCAGAGCTCCGGGTGCTCCGCCGCCAGATTCTGCCGTTCATGGGGGTCCTTCCTGACATCGAAGAGCATTTCCTCCGGCAGAAGATGGTATCCCCCGTGCACGGTACGGATGTAGACATAATCCCCGAACCGCACGCTCCTCTGGCACACATGGGCGCACTGGGTCAGCACCGCGCAGGGCTTTGAGCAGTCCGTCCCGTCTTGAAGCGCGGCCTTGAAGGAGATTCCGTCATAGCGGTATCTTTCTCCCCACATCTGCGTGCCCAGCAGATCCTGCACCGTGGGGGTCAGATCCGTATTGTCATAGAATCCCTTAACCACCGCGCCTTTACGCATCCCCGGCCAGCGTATGATCAGCGGAATCCTGCAGACCGGCTCATCCGCCATGCCGTGCTCGCCGTATACGCCGAATTCCCCCAGATCCTCCCCGTGGTCGGCGGTGATGATCACCGCCAGGTCGTCGTCGTACAGGCCATGCTCCTTCATCCACCCGAGAATCCTCCCGATATTGTCGTCCGTATAGCGCACACCGTTGTCATATTCGTTTAAAAATGCCTTCGCCTCCGCCAGACTGTTCAGCCTGCCGGGATGTTTGGGCCAGGCCTCATAATGATCGTCGTTCCACATATTGATCTCGTTGGCGCCGTGAGGCCCGATATGGAGCAGATGCTCGGCGAAGATTTCCTCCGTAATCCAGTCGTCCGGAAGGGCCGTTCCCTCAAAGGGACTCCTGTAATCCGCCGGCGTCCTGTAGGGCGTGTGGGGATCCCAGAAATGCACATGCATCATCCAGTTGTCCTGCGCCCCGTTCCGCTCCAGCCAGTCCAGCACACGGGGCGTCACCATCTCGGCGGACTCCCCGCCCCGCCGTCCCACATTATGGCACTCGTGAAAGCCTGCGTTGAACCACCAGGCACTGTGGCGCTCTGCAAAGGTGGAGAAGGAAACCGTATGCATGCCCGCCCTCCGGAACTGCATGAACAGTCCGTTCTCCGACATATCATCGGTAAAGCTCCGGGAAACGCCCTGCAGACGCATATCGGCCGCCGTCCCCCCATGTCCCACAATCCCGTTATGTATGCCGTACTGGCCGCTGATCATAGAAGCGCGGGAGGGCAGACATGGCGCATTGGGACAGTAATAATCCTCAAAGCGCACTCCCTCCGCGGCTACCGCGTCCATCACAGGGGTGGTGTCCCGCCCATAGCCGTAACACCCCATATGATCCGCCCTCAGCGTGTCTATGTCAAACAGTAATACCCTCATCCGCTCCTCCTTCCGGCCGCTTCCGCACCGCCTGTTAGAATTTTGATTGGATTATACCCTATCCCAGGGGCAAAGTCAACGAAATTGGGTGTAATACTGGGCCTGGGCGTTCCACAGCCGGGAGTAGGTTCCGCCTTCCTCCGACACCAGCTCCTCGTGGGTTCCCCGCTGCACGATCCCGCCCTGGTGGAATACCAGAATGGTATCGCAGAATTTACAGGAAGAGAGCCGATGGCTGATATAGACCGCCGTCCGGTTCCCCGCAATCCCCTGAAACCGGGCGTAGACCTCGGCCTCGGCAATTGGGTCCAGGGCTGCAGTGGGTTCGTCCAGAACCAGGAAAGGCGCATTCCTGTAGATCCCCCTGGCCAGAGCAATTTTCTGGGCCTCTCCTCCGGAGACCTCCACGCCCTCCTGTTCGAAATCCTTATACAGGGGCGTCTCTATCCCCGCGGGCATCCGGGAGAGCCGCTCCCCGAACCCGGCGTCCTCCAGGCATTTCTTCACCCGGTCCCCGTCATATTCCCTGCCTGCCGCCACATTCTGAGCCAGGGGAAAGGAAAAGAGCCTGAAATCCTGGAAAACCACCGAGAAAATAGACATGTATTCCCGGTAATCATATTTCCGGATATCGATTCCGTTCAGCCGGATCTCCCCCTCCGTGGGATCGTACAGCCTGCAGAGCAGCTTGATAAAGGTGGTCTTGCCGGAACCGTTTCTTCCTACGATGGCAAGCCTTTTCCCCACATCCAGCTTCACGGAAATATCTTTCAGCACCCAGGTTTCAGAGCCGGGATAGCGGAAGCTTACATTGCAGAATTCGATTTCATACTCGTTGTCCCCATCCTGACAGAGCACACGCTTTTCCACCGGGATCGTGCCCTGATACTTCCTGTTCGGCAGATCCAGATAGCCGAACATTTCCTGCAGATAGGCACAGTACGTGGCGTTGTCGGAGAGCAGATACATCAGCTCCCGCCAGCCGTCCCCCAGCCTGGAAAGGACGGCCACGTACTGTACGATGCTGCCAGCCCCGAAGGCGCCGAAGTAGGCCTTCAGGACCACATAGAGATAGCACACCGCGTTTGCCAGCCCTACCAGAACGCCGGCCAGAGCGGGATACAGCGCCATGAAAAATACGCTTCTGCCGCTGTGCCGGTTCCATTCAAGCATTTTGTCCATGGCCCGTTCCGCCATGATATTCTGCTCATAGATCCGCACATCCTTTGCCCTGTGGGACTCCATAAACAGTTCATTCCCGAAAAAGGCGCTCATCCGGTCAAACCAGACTGTCCTCTTACACCACTCCCGGAAGATTTTGTCCGCCCTTACCGACGCCCCATAGTAGGATCTGCCTCCCAGGAAAATGCAGAGCAGCAAAATCAGTATCCAGACAGGATGGTTCATCCTCTCGCTGCGGGATCTGGCGGCAAAAAGCCCGATGCTCATGGACAGAGAGGCGGCGAGATTTACAAAGCAGCGGACAAGAGTGGCCGTTCCCCAGACAAGCTGCGCCATACCATTTCCGAACATATAGAGATTCTCTTCCACCTGCTTCTTCTGCCTCTGGATCCCGGCATTTTCCAGGTCCTCAAAGTCCAGGCTCATCTGCTTGTCCGAGAATATTTTCCCAAAGCAGGCCCACATCTGGGCTTCCTTCTCACTGCACACCCGGTTTATCAGCCCCTTTGCCACCGCGCACAGAAATCCCGTGAAAACCGTAGCCGCCACATACAGAGCCAGCAGATCCGCTCTACGCTCCCCCGTTATCTCATCGATAATCCTGGCGGAAAACCAGACGATCACAAAGGGCTGCAGGGAAGCCACCAGCTCATGGAACGCCTTATCCCTGGCAAGTCCCGGACAGTACTTCCCCAGGAGCCGAAAGCCCCGGGAAGTGATTTCTATACGCCTGCGAAGCGGCAGCTTTTCCTTTCTCTTTTCTTCTTTCTTTTCTTCTTTCTTTTCCTTCTCCATCATTCCGATACCTCCAACCAGCACTTGTATCAGTTATCTGTAGACAGTTCCCTGGCCCAGGCAAGCCGGAACCAAAGTTTTCCCAAAAATAACAGAATTTCATTGTTAAGTGCCTCAAGGGCCTGTCAGGAAATGCTGTCTCCATTGTACTTACACGGGCATAAGCGGCTTGTCCTCCCGGTAATACTCCGCCTGGGTCTCAAAGAGATGCCGGTATTTTCCCTTTATCGCCAGCAGGCTCTCATGGGTGCCCTCCTCGCATATGACACCCTCCT
Organism: uncultured Acetatifactor sp.; assembly: GCA_910589035.1. Lineage (GTDB taxonomy): Bacteria > Bacillota > Clostridia > Lachnospirales > Lachnospiraceae > Acetatifactor. Next base: position 14,133 of record CAJUSI010000011.1, read on the forward strand.
CCATCAGCAGAATGCGATGACAGAAGCTGGTGCTGGCAAGCCTGTGGGAGATGAAAAGAGAGGTTTTGCCCTGGCTCATCCCATGGTAATTTTCATACAATCCGCTCTCCGCAATGGGATCCAGGGCCGCCGTGGGCTCGTCCAGGATCAGAATGGGCGCATCCCTGTACAGCGCCCGGGCCAACAGAAGCTTTTGAATCTCTCCGCCGGAAAACTCCACGCCCTCATCATGGATGGTTTTCCCGAATTCACTGTCCATCCCTTTCGGCAGCTCCGAAACCTTTTCCCACAGCCCCGCTCTCTCCAGGCAATGCCGCACCCTCTGCCGGTCCGCCTTCTCCCCCGGGGCCTCCGCCACGATTTCCGCCAGAGTCACCGGCAGGATGCTGAATTGCTGGAATACGGCGGAGAAAATCCGATAATACTCCTTCCGGTTGTATTCCCGGAGATCGATCCCGTCATAGAGCACCTCCCCCTCCGCAGGATCGATCAGGCCGCAGAGAAGCTTTACCAGCGTGGTTTTGCCGGCGCCGTTAAGCCCCACCACTGCCAGATGCTCTCCCGGCTCAATTTCCAGATTGATATTTCGCAGGGTGTCTTTTTCCGATCCCGGATACCGGTAGCTGACATTTTTCAGCCGGATGGTCCCCGGAAATCCGCCGGGCACGGCAATTCCCCCCTCACCGCGGTAACGCTCGGGATATTCCAGGCAGGAGCGGTAATAATTGATCTCCCGGCTGGTGCGGTTTAATTGTGACACCTGTGTCATAACATTGCCAAGCCAGGCGGAAAATCCGGTTATCACGCCGATATAGAGTACAAAATCTGCCGCCGTCATCCGCCCGTTCCACACAAGGTAAAGCAGGTACAGATAAGCCGCGCTCTCCTGCAGAAGCGTCAGCCCGCTCTCTCCCACGGCTGTGCCGAAAACCCTGGAGGCAAATCTCTTATACCATCCTCCAAGCCCCTGCATATAGCCCGCATAAAGATCCGAAAACCATGAAGTCATGGAAAAAAGCCGGATGTCCTTGGCGGAACGGATATCACCGGATATCCTGTTGAGATAATCCATCCGCTGCTGGAAGGCAGTTTTCTCCCCGTTGTTCTCCGCCGTCCACTTCACAATCCTCCGGTTCAGGAAGTACCGACCGGCGGTGGTACCCGCCAGAAACAGAATCATCAGCGGATTCAGCACCCCGAGCACTCCTGTAAAAACGGTGAGTCCCAACAGGCTCACGGAAAGGCTCATCAGCATATCATACACGCTCACCAGGGCCGCATTATTATTATTGCAGCATCTGAATCCTTCCGTCTGCAGCCTGCGGAAACGCTCATCCTCCTGGTTGCAGTAATCCGTTGTCAGTCCCTTTATGGCAAAACGCTTCTGGTAAAAAGTATTCATCTGGAGTCTCTGGATGGAGATATACTGCGTCAGAAATATCTCCCCGCCGGATAGAATTGACAGAGATGTCATAAACAGAAGCACCGCCCATATCAGCTCTGCAGGGCTGCTTCCAATAGAGATTTTCTCGATTACCACCTTGGGAAGCCAGGTGGTCAGAATGGACTGTGCCACTTTCGCAAGGATGGAAGCAGTGCAGAGAACCAGCAGCATAGGATAAAACTCCGCGGCATTTTTCAGACAAAATCGAATATTTTGGAGAGAAGAATATTGCTTCAGATGCAGAGTATCGTTGTTTTTATTTTCCGCATTTCTTCGTTTATTTTGCTTTCTGTTTCTGTTGGAATTGCTGTTTCTATTTGCATTATTGCTGCTATTGGCGCTGCTGCTTCCATTGGCATTATTGCTTTCATTGGCGCTACTGCTTCCATTGGCATTACTGTCTGTACCGTTATTTTTAAGTTTTTTCATAATGACTATATACAATGCTCAGCCAATTTTTTAAGTGCGTTTTATGGGACTCAATAAGTGGTATGATAGCTTCATCATAAAGAAACGAGGCACCATATCATGAGCAAATATATTGATCCAAAGGCTAACACATACAGCC
>CAJUSI010000012.1 GCA_910589035.1 uncultured Acetatifactor sp.
ATCATCGGCTTCATGGATGGATTCCCGAGTGGCCAAAGGGGACAGACTGTAAATCTGCTGCAAATTGCTTCGGTGGTTCGAATCCACCTCCATCCATTTGACAATATCATAATAATTGAATAACGCGGGGTGGAGCAGTCTGGAAGCTCGTCGGGCTCATAACCCGAAGGTCACAGGTTCAAATCCTGTCCCCGCTACTAAATCTTTACTTCGGTAAAGATTTTATGCCCAGATAGCTCAGTTGGTAGAGCAGAGGACTGAAAATCCTCGTGTCACTGGTTCGATTCCGGTTCTGGGCATTTTCTTGTTGTTAAAAATCACGGTGTCAGTCAGCATATGGGTTAGTGAGCCGCTTTTCTCATTTGCAGTCAGCATATCCTAAGGCGCTACAAAGCAGGAAATTGTGCCACTTAACACACTTATTGACTAACACCAAAATCATTTTTGACGAGGGATATGTGTTGAAAAAGATTTTGTGTGAAAAAAATTTTTATTGGATCTTTAATATACTTGCCACATTGATGTTTGGAGTACTCTTTTATCATTGCCTGGGAAAGACAGGGGAAAATGATTATGTGTATGAATTTATACATGTAAATAATGATTCGGTGGTCTTAAATGGGCTTTTGCTTTTTCTTTCTATTGTTGTTCTGTATTTTATTGGGAAGATAAGTTCCCGAATTACAACAGAACGTCGTAGAAATATTATTTTATTTACAGCCTGTCTTTTGGCGGCTGTTTTTAGCTTTTATTGGGTGGTTGCCAGTAATACAAAGCCTGTTGCAGACCAGATGATGATTTGCCAGTATGCAAATGCATTTAACATGGACGATTTTCATGGATTTGACAAAGGCCAGTATCTGGCAAGATATTCACAGCAGCTTGGGATGGTAACTTTGTTAAGGTTGATTTTTGCAATTTTTGGGGAGTCCAATTATCGTGCTTTTCAGTATTTATGTGCTGCAATGGTACCTTTGCTGGTGCTCTCGGGCTGTATGATTGTCAGAATTCTGACAGAGGATAACATTAAGGCAGAAATATATTATTTCATTTTTATTCTGACCTGTTTCCCCATGTATGCATATACAACTTTCGTATACGGGGATTTGATTTCTACTATTTTAGGTGTTTTCAGTATATGGATGTATTTATCCTGTATGAAACATTTTTCCTGGCTGCGCCTTGGCCTTTTTGCGGTTTCTATAGGAATGGGAGTAGCATTGAGGAAGAATTTGCTGATCCTTGTAGTTGCAATAGGGATTGTGACATTGATAAAGCTTATCTTTGCCCGGTCTATTAAGAGCTTAATAATATTGGCCGCATTGGTTGTTGGTGTGGCAGGGATACATACTCTTTTATGGGAAAGTTATCGGAATGTCAATTCTGGGGAAGGAAGAGAAATTCCGGCATCCCTTTATATAGTAATGGGATTGAATGACGACTATGGACGGGCAGGATGGCATAATGCTTATGAATATGCTGTTTTTAATGAAGTTGGAGATGATGTAAAAAAAGCAAATGAAAAAGCATTTGAAGATTTGAAGATGTATTTGGAAATTTATAAAAATGATCCGGATTATATGATAGACTTTTTCGTGAGAAAAATGGTAAATCAATGGATATCCCCCATGTATCAAAGTATTGCTATGAATAACGAGGCAGCAGGAGGACAATTACAGCCTGTTAAAAATATTTTTGCGGGGGGGAAGTTGGCAAAGATAATAGAGGTGCAGATGAAAGCATTCCAGCTTCTATTGTATGGCAGTATATTTTTCCTTTTGATAATACGGAGGAGAGATTATAACTCTATAGAGAGCTATGTATTGTTGATAGCAGTTTTTGGCGGTTTTCTGTTCTCATTGATGTGGGAGGCAAAGACAAGATATGTTATGCCATATCTTTTTATGCAGATACCATATATGGCTATAGGAGTGAATGAATTTACAGATTTCTGGAATAGAATACACAAAAGAGAAGATAACCTTTGAAAAAATGTATGTTGAGGAGTTTTACAGAATAACATGTATGCACCCGAAAGGCCTAAGTGCTCTACGAGACTGCCACAAAATGGAATGTGACAGTCTTTTTTTTTTTGCTTTGGTATGTTATAATTGGGTTGCGGATAGACAGGATTCGTTATATTATTGTATTAATATGATAAAAGCATTCAAAAAGGAAGATGCAGCAATATGAGACGACGAGGTTGGCGGACCAGGAAACCCGAAGGCACGGAAAGGACGGCAGAAGCGATCCTGAGACAGCGCACCGACAGGCAGGCGAGAAGATGGCAGAGAAAGCTGGAGCGCTTTCGGCAGGTACAGAGACAGATAGAAGCGGAGGCCCCCGACATTCTGAAATCAAGGAATTTCAATCGGATGAAAGAATATATTCAGCATGGCAATGTGACGGTGAACGCCCATGTGCTGAATGTGGCCAGGTACAGTATCGCAATCAGCGAGAGTCTGCACATATCCTGCAGCAGAAGGGAGCTGATTCGGGGGGCGTTGCTGCACGATTATTTTCTTTACGACTGGCATATACCTGACAAGGAGCATCCCCATAAGCTGCACGGATTTTATCATCCTGGGGTGGCACTGCAGAATGCTGTAAGGGAATATAAACTGACGGAGCGGGAAAAAAATATTATCAGGAGGCACATGTGGCCTTTGACGGTGGTTCCGCCGGTCTGTAGGGAGGCATGGATTGTTACCACGGCGGACAAATGGTGCTCCCTGATGGAGACACTGCATATGCATAAAGGGCATGGGGCGGTTATTCCAAAGCTGAGGGACAATCACATTGAAACATTTAACGGATGAATTGTTAAGATATGCCGGAGAAGGCGTCTATCCCTATCACATGCCGGGGCATAAGCGCCGAAGCTGCGGAACGCTCTCCGAAGATTTTTACAGGATGGATATCACGGAGATCGACGGATTTGATAATCTCCATCAGCCGGAGGGGATGATCGCAGAGCTGCAAAGAGCGGCAGCCAGACTATACGGTGCGGAGGAGAGTTTCTATCTCATCAACGGCAGCACCTGCGGAATACTGAGCGCCGTCAGCGCGGCGCTTTCTGAAGGCGGGCATATTCTTATGGCACGGAACTGCCATAAATCTGCCTACCACGGAGTCTATCTGAGAAACTTGAAGGTGACCTATCTGTACCCGCCCTGTCTGGACGAATATGATATTTTTGATGCCGTCACTCCGCAGCAGATAGAAGATGCGCTGGAGGCGGAACCGGATATCCGGGCTGTGCTGATTGTATCTCCCACCTATGAGGGCAGGATCGCCGATATCCGTAGAATTGCAGATATTGTGCACAGAAGGGAGATTCCGCTGATTGTGGATGAGGCTCACGGAGCTCATTTGGGGCTTGCGGATATGCTGCCGGAAAACAGCTGTCAGGCGGGCGCGGATCTGGTAATTCACAGTGTGCATAAGACCCTTCCCGCTCCCACACAGACGGCACTCCTTCATATAAACGGGACCCTGGTGGATCGGGGGCTTCTGAGGCGTTTCCTGCGAATCTACCAGTCCAGCAGTCCTTCTTATCCGCTGATGGCAGGGATTGACAACGCGCTTCGGTATATTGAGGAATCCGGCGGAGAAGCCTTCAGAGAATTTCGGGTGCGTTTCAGGGAGATGACGGGGATTCTTGCCGGCTGCCGCAGACTGAAATTTCTGTCTGGAGAGCCGGAAAGGCAGGATGTGGGAAAGCTCTTGATATCAGTAAAGGAAACCGGCCTCACGGGGAAAGCGCTTTATGATATTCTGTTAAAAAAATACCGTCTGCAGCCTGAGATGGCCTCAGAGAGCTTTGTACTGGCCATGTTTACAGTGAATGACGGGTGGGAGGCTTACGAGCGTATGGTCAGGGCACTGCTGGAGATCGACGCCGGCCTGGAGGGGAAAAAAGAGAAAATTTTTCCTGCTGGAGAAGAAGCCGAGATGTGGGCTGCGTCTCCGAAAAAGGACGGGACGGGCGGGACTTCCGGTGCCGCGAAAGGCTGCGGGAAAGCTGCAGGAAGGAACTCGGAAGCGGGATTGCAGAGCAGGTTTGCCGGTATCCTCGAAGGCAACAGAAAGACAGCAGAAGAAAGTCCGGAAGCGGAACCGGTGAGCAGGATTCCTTTGAGCAGAGCCTGGGATATGCCGTCGGAGATTGCAGCCCTGGAAGAAAGTGCGGGAAGATATGCGGGGGAATTCGTGAATTTATATCCGCCCGGCGTACCGCTCCTGGTGCCGGGAGAGCGCATTACAGAGAAACTGTGCCGGGATATCATAAGGAATGTGGAGGCAGGCCTTTCGGTACAGGGTGTCAGAGTGGATAAAAGCGGAGAGGCGCCGGGGATAAAAATATGCATGAGGGTTTTAAGGTTGTAGTTGGCTTGTTTATTATCCAGGAGTTGACTATATGGATAATAATTGGCTGATTTTCTCCATAAATGACGGTAAAGTAACGGAATATTGCCTGGATGTAACTTAAAAAATATATAAGGAAAGCGGGAGGAAATATGAGAAAAACCAAAATAATCTGTACAATCGGACCATCAAGCGATACCGTGGAACGGCTGAGCCAGTTGATGAAGGCTGGAATGAATGTGGCCAGGTTTAACTTTTCCCATGGAACCCATGAGGAGCAGAAACTCAAGTTTGAGAGAGTGAAGCAGGCCAGGGAGGAATTGGGACTTCCCGTAGCCACCATGCTGGATACCAAGGGACCGGAGATCCGCCTGCGGGACTTTGAGGGGGGAAAAGTGGAGCTGGTCTCCGGACAGCAGTTCATACTTACCACGGAGGAAATTCTGGGTACTGCACAGAGGGCGGCCATTTCCTATAAGAATCTGAAAAACGATATTGAAAAGGGAACCACCATCCTGATTGACGACGGGCTGATCGAGATGACAGTGGAGGAGATCCGGGGGGAGGAGATAATCTGCCATGTGGTAAACGGGGGCTTTGTCTCAAACCACAAGGGCGTCAATGTGCCCGGGGCCGTTCTCTCCATGCCCTATATCAGCGAGACGGACAGGGAGGATATTCTCTTCGGAATCGAGATGGGGTATGATATCCTTGCGGCTTCTTTTGTCAGATGCAGGGAGGATGTTCTGGAGGTTCGGGAGATTCTGAAGGAGCATGGAAGTGAGATGAAGATCATTTCCAAAATAGAGAATATGCAGGGAATTCAGAATCTGGAGGAGATTCTGGAGGTATCCGACGGTATTATGGTTGCCAGGGGAGATATGGGTGTGGAAATTCCCATGGAGAGGGTGCCCGTACTCCAGAAGAGGATGATTAAGCTGGCAAACGAGCAGGGAAAGCATGTCATCACGGCCACACAGATGCTGGAGTCCATGATTAAGAATCCCAGACCAACCAGGGCGGAGACCACGGACATTGCCAACGCCATATATGACGGTACCACCGCTATTATGCTGTCGGGGGAGAGCGCTGCTGGAAAATATCCGGTGGAGGCTGTGGAAACTATGGCGAAAATCGCCGAAACTGCCGAAAAAGATATTGATTACGGCTGCAGGATGAGAGGGATGGGAAATGAGGAGAGGACGGATATTACCACGGCCATTGCCCATGCCACCTGTACCGCTGCCATGAATTTAAAAGCTGCTGCCATTATTACCGTTACGTTATCCGGTTTTACCGCAGAGGCAATTGCCAGATTCAAGCCGGAAAGTCCCATTATCGGCTGTACTGTCAGGGAGAAGGTATGCAGGGAGCTGAATCTGCTCTGGGGAGTGAGCCCCCTTCTAATCCGGCAGGAGGATACTGCGGAGAGACTGTTTGCCGCCGCCGTATCAGAGGCGAAAAAGGCCGGATATGTAAAAGCCGGTGACGTGGTGGTGATCACGGCAGGGGTACCTCTCGGGATTGCCGGCACCACAAATATGATCCATGTGGTCGAGGTTGCATGACGCATGGGAAGGATTGCATATCTTATGGGAAAAAGCTCCGCCGGAAAGGATACCATCTATAAAAGGCTGCTGGAGGACGGCGGGCTTGGACTGAAAAAGATTATCCCATATACCACCAGGCCCATCCGGGACGGAGAGCGCAACGGTGTGGAATACTTTTTTACCGACGAGGACACCTTTCAGAGTCTGAAGGAGCAGGGGAAGATCATTGAGGACAGGGAGTACCATACCGTCCAGGGATTATGGCGTTATTTTACCGTGAACGACAGTCAGCTCTGGGCGGAGGAGGGCTGTCTTATGATAGGGACGCTGGAGGCATACGGAAGGCTGCGCACCGTCCTTGGAGAGAGGAGAATGCTCCCGATTCTGGTGGAAGTGGACGACGGCGCCCGGCTGAGAAGGGCGCTGGACAGGGAGCGCTCCAGCAGGGAACCTCAGTACAGAGAAATGTGCCGCCGCTTTCTGGCGGACAGCGAGGACTATTCGGAGGAACGAATCCGGGAAGCGGGGATTGAGAGACGCTTTGTGAATAATGATCTGGAGGAATGCGTAAAGGAGATCCGCGGATATATAGAGGCGGAGCAGGCGCCTGATTTACCCGGATAAGCCGGAACCGGCATTCTGACGGAATGTGCAGGATTACGATGCTAAGCGCCGGAGCCAGGCAACCCGGAATGTGCAGGAGTGCGATGTTAAGCGTCTGACCGAGACAGGTCGGAATGTGCAGGATTACGATGCTAAGCGCCGGAACCGGCAGCCCGGAATGCCAGGGGTTCGCTGCTAAGCGCCTGTGGAGGAACCGGATCCTGCAAAACGGCCATGGAATTCGGGAAGCAGACAGGGCCGGGATTACAGGCGCTGGGTGGAAAGGAGCAGAGCTATGGATATCAAGGTGTCACAGGTAAGTCAGAATGTTCCGGTGGAACCTGTACAGAATACACAGCCTTCGGACGGCAGTTTTAAATTCATGCTCGCCAGCCATGTGGAGGAAGCGGAGCTGCAGGCAAGGCTGCAGACGCTTATGGAAGAGATTACCATGCAGGGGGAGCGCCTTTCAAAACGACGGAACGTGAAGGATATGCGGCATTACCGGGGGCTGGTAAAGGAATTTATGAATGAGGTAGTGACACATTCTCATTCCTTTTCCAGGGAAAATTTCCTGGACAGAAAAGGGCGCCACAGGGTATACGGAATTATCCGCCTTATCGATGAGAATCTGGATCAGCTGGCTCAGGAACTTATGAAGGACGAGAAGGATAATCTGGCTATTTTGAATAAAATCGGAGAGATTCGAGGATTGCTGCTGGATATATTCACATAGAGAAGAAACGGATATGCAGCGCAGCCGATGGAATAGAAAATGGTCCGTTTAGTGCGGGCAGGGAATAGAAAAATGCTTTAAACAGTGCAGGTATACGTAAGCGGAAACGGTTCGGACGGCGCAGGCGTTAGGAATGATCGAATGCATGCGGATGTATGGAATTCGGATCGCTTCAAAGGGCGGTAGGTTGCAGTCCCAAGGGGATGAAAGTACGGAAAGAGGGAAGAATTATGGCGGATTTTCAGGATATTATCGGACAGGAGCAGATAAAGGAGCATTTGCAGAATGCGCTTTCCACCGGAAAGGTGTCCCATGCGTATATTATCAATGGAGAGAAGTCCTCTGGGAAGGAATTCATAGCCAGTGTGTTTGCCATGGCGCTCCAATGTGAGAACCAGGAGACGAAACCTTGCCAGGAATGCCATTCCTGCAGGCAGGCTCTGTCAGGAAATCATCCGGATATCATACGTGTGATGCACGAGAAGCCCAATACCGTCAGCGTTGACGATATCCGTACACAGGTGAATAATGATGTTGCCATAAAGCCTTACAGCGCCGTACATAAGGTATACATCATAAATGAAGCGGAAAAAATGACCATACAGGCGCAGAACGCAATTTTAAAAACCCTGGAGGAACCGCCGGAATATGCGGTAATCATTCTGTTAACTGCCAATGTGAACAGCCTGCTGCCCACAATTTTAAGCCGCTGTGTGGTGCTGAATATGAAGCCTGTCCCGGATGATCTGGTGAAGGATTATCTTTGCCGTCAGCTTCAGGTGCCGGATTACAAGGCGGAGGTGTGCGCAGCGTTTGCAAGAGGGAATCTTGGCAGAGCGAAGAACCTTGCCACCAGTGAGGAATTTGAGAATATTAAGGCAGAGGCGCTGTCCTTGCTGAAATACATACAGGATATGGATTTAAACGAGATTGTCGCGGCGGTCAAGAAGGTTATGGAGTACAAGCTGGAGATTAAGGACTATCTCGACATCTGCGCGATCTGGTACAGGGATGCGCTGTTGTTCAAGGCTACCAGCGACGTAAACCATCTGATCTTCAGAGAAGAGGTTCAGGCCCTGCGAAGGACGGCCCAGAGCAGTAGCTATGAGGGGATTGAAAATATCATAAAAGCGCTGGATACGGCAAAACGCCGGCTGGATGCCAATGTGAATTTCGAACTGGTTATGGAGCTTTTAATGCTGTCAATCCAGGAGAACAGCGGGGAGAGAAACCGAAAGCCCGCCTGGTAAATTCCATTTTTAACTATGGTTTTTTGCAGTGAGATATGTTAAAATAGCAGCTGACGGTGAGAAGAAGCCGTTGGCTGTTGCTATGAACATGCAATATGAAAATGTAATCGGCCTGCCGTACGGTTGGTTTCTGCAGCGGAGGGTCTGTTAATCTGCCGTGCCGTTGTCTGCGGCAGGAAAGCGGTGTCAAAGTGCCGTGCCGTTGATCGAAGCAGGAAAGAGTCTGCCGTACGGTTTGCCGCTGTCTGCGGGGTGGAGGAGTCCGGCAGTGTATAAGGAAAGGGCGCTTTTAGCGCTTCAGTGAGGTGGATAGATGATTAAGGTAGTGGGAGTAAGATTTCGCACTGCGGGGAAGATTTATTTTTTTGATCCTTTGCAGTTTATCATAAAGAGGGGGGACCATGTTATTGTGGAGACCGCCAGAGGAATTGAATATGGGACGGTGGTCACCGGTGTCACGGAGGTGGCGGATGAGAAAGTGATTCAGCCCTTAAAGCCCGTGATTCGTCTTGCAAATCAGAGGGATATCGAGCAGGAAGCCGCAAACCGGCAGAAGGAGAAGGAAGCGTTTCGGATTTGTCTGGACAAAATCAGGGATCATGGCCTGGAGATGAAGCTGATCGACGCAGAGTATACCTTTGACAACAATAAGGTTCTCTTTTATTTTACAGCGGACGGAAGGATTGATTTCAGGGAGCTGGTAAAGGATTTGGCCAGCGTATTCAAGACCAGAATCGAGCTGCGCCAGATCGGCGTCAGGGACGAAACCAAGATTGTGGGGGGGATCGGCATATGCGGCCGCTCTCTGTGCTGCCATAGTTACCTGGCTGATTTTATTCCCGTGTCCATCAAAATGGCAAAGGAGCAGAATTTGTCCTTAAACCCTGCAAAGATATCCGGTGTATGCGGGAGACTCATGTGCTGTCTGAAGAATGAGGAGGAGACTTATGAGGAGCTGAACAGGCGCCTGCCCAACATAGGAGATTCCGTCACCGCGGAGGATGGACTAAAGGGAAAGGTCCACAGCGTCAACGTACTTCGCCAGCTGGTGAAGGTGGTCGTGGATGTGGGCGATGAAAAGGAAATCAAGGAATATCCGGTTGCAAAAATAAATTTCAGGAAAAAGCAGGGCAGGAAGGAAGAGACGGAGCTGTCCAGGGAGGAACTGGAGGAGCTGGAGCGCCTGGAAGAAGAGGAGAAGGAAGAAGAGCAGGCAAGTGCAGTGAAGCCGGAGGGCGGTCAGCGCACCAGGGAAAAAGGACGTCAGGGCGGACGTCCAAACGGAGGACGTCAGGCGGGACAGCGGTTCGCGGACGGAGAAAGAAACCAGGGAGAACAAACCGAAGGAGAGAGAAGACAGACAGGGCAGCATACAGCAGAGGGGAACAGGCGGTCAGGGCAGCATCCAGCGGAGGGACACAGGCAGACAGGACGGTATGAGGAGGATACTCCAAGGCAGCCAGGACAGCGCACCGGAGAAGGGCGCAGGCAGTCCGGACGACGTCAGAGAGACATGCAGCGGGGAACCGAGGAAGAGAGAGACGGCGATCATGCATCCGGCAGAAATCGTCAGGAGAATCGGAAGCATCATGACAACAGAAACCATCAGAACAATCCGCGTCAGGAAAATCATAGTCCCCAGGGGAAAAGGCCCCGGTACGCCAATAGAAACCGGCGGGACATGGGAACAGGCCAGGAGGGATAAGCGGGGGATATGACAATCGATCTCAAAGAGAATGAGCGTTTGGATGAGCTGCAGAGAAACGGCTACCGTATTATTCAGAATCCTGAGAAATTCTGCTTTGGAATGGATGCGGTCTTTCTCACGGAGTTTGCCCATGCAAGGGAAGGAGACAGGCTTCTGGATTTTGGGACGGGTAACGGCATTCTTCCCATTCTTATGGAGGCAAAATACCATTGCGCGGAGCTTACGGGCTTGGAGATTCAGGCGGACAGCGCTGACATGGCGGTACGGAGTGTTGCGATAAACGGCCTGTCGGACAAAATTCATATTGTAGTGGGAGATATCAGGGAAGCAGACGCAATTTTTCAGCCTGCTTCCTTTGACTGTATTACCTGCAATCCTCCCTATATGATCGGGAAGCATGGAATTGCGAATCCCTGTGAGCCAAAGGCCATTGCAAGGCATGAAATTCTCTGCACTTTTGAGGATGTGGCGTTCCAGGCGGCGAGGCTGCTGAAGCCGGGCGGGCATTTCTTCCTGGTGCACAGACCTTTTCGGCTGGCGGAGCTGATGACCGGGCTGGTCCGGCATAAGCTGGAGCCCAAGCGGATGCAGCTGGTGCATCCCTATGCGGACAAAGAACCCAATATGATGCTGCTGGAGGCGGTGCGGGGGGGAAGGTCCGGGATGAGGGTGGAGAAGCCTTTGATAGTATTTCAGGAACCGGGAGTATATATGCCGGAGGTTCGCAGAATATATGCCTGTTAAAACAATTTCTGCCGTTTAATTGATAACGCCTTTTGACTATATGTCCCAAAGAGGCATCATGGGCGGGAGAAGAACAAGAGGGAAAATAGCATTGCGCCATGGGCGGGAGAAGAACAGGAGGGAAAATAGCATTGCGTCATGGGCGGGAGAAGAACAAGAGGGAAAATAGCATTGCGCCATGGGCGGGAGAAGAATGTAAGAGAGATAGACATGGCAGTGTGTGCCGGGAGGTGACAAAATGGAGGGAAGCTTATATATATGTGCGACACCCATCGGGAATCTGCAGGATATAACCCCGCGGGTGATCGAGACGCTGGGGACGGTGGACTTGATTGCGGCGGAGGACACCAGGAACAGTATACGGCTTTTAAGCCATTTTGGCATTCACACGCCCATGACAAGCTATCATGAGTACAATAAAGTGGAAAAAGCACAGAAGCTGATCCGGCAGATGCAGGAGGGGAAGAAGATTGCGCTGATCACCGATGCAGGCACTCCTGCCATCTCGGATCCGGGGGAGGTGCTGGTGCGGATGTGCCATGAGAACCATGTGCCTGTGACCAGCCTGCCGGGTGCGTCTGCCTGTATTACCGCGCTGACGCTTTCGGGTCTGTCCACCAGACGCTTCAGCTTTGAAGGCTTCCTGCCTTCGGAGAAAAAGGAGAGGAGAGCGGTGCTGAAGGAGCTGGAGGAGGAGAGCCGGACCATGGTTCTCTATGAGGCGCCCCATCATTTGGTGAAGACTCTGAAGGAGCTGAGAGAGGTTCTTGGGGACAGAAAAATAACGCTTTGCAGGGAGCTGACCAAGAGATTCGAGACCGTGATGCCGACCACCCTGGCCGAGGCATTGGCATATTATGAAAAAGAGGAGCCCCGGGGAGAATATGTGCTGGTTCTGGAGGGGAAGAGTTTCCAGGCACTGCGCAGGGAGGAAATCGCCGCCTGGGAGGAGATGACTGTCCGGGAGCATATGGCCTGCTACGAGGCTCGGGGAATGGATGCCAAATCCGCTATGAAGCAGGTGGCGAAGGACAGGGGCGTGGGGAAAAGGGAGATATATGCCTGCCTTCACATAAAGGAGGATGATGAAAATGACGGGGAATAATTGTGACACATGTGTCAATTATATATATGATGAGGACTGCGAATGCTATATTTGTCTGGTAAATCTGGATGAGGACGAGATGTACCGATTTCTGGCGGACAGCCGATGGGAATGCCCTTATTACCGTCTGGATGACGAGTACGGGGTGGTGCGCCATCAGATTTAATCCAAAAGGGCGTTTCACTCCACATGCTTTTGCAGGGACGCTGATCACTTTTACGTTTTTTGACGATCCATACCCTGAAGACGCTTTAATCAAGAGGTTTTTCATGGCGAATGAAGCGCATTCAGAGGATATTTCAAAGGAGACGGACTCCGGAATAATATCTCCAATTACCGCGCAATGCGAGAGGAATTGCTGTGATGATAATGGGGTTGTCGGGATATGCTGTCAACATACAATATATGGTTGTGAGTTCCATCATGCCACAGCATATATTGTGATAGGACAGCCATTTCCCGACAACCCCTGTTTTCAGCCCATGGAGCTGGCAGCAGGGAAGGCCGAGAGGGGAAAAATGTAAAACCCATCGCGTTATAAAGCATATCAATGTATCCAGGAGACACATTTTCCTGCCGCGGGATATTTTATGGTTTCCTCAATGTAGTGTCCTGCAGCTCGTCAAAGGCGGCCATGCAGTCATCCACCGACGCCCCCGCCAGCAGGTCCCTGACGATCAGGCAGGTGTTTCCCCACTGCTCTACATTCATCCCGGCGTTGGAACCCAGCACGTAGACCCCCTCTTCAATCCGATCATTGAGGGGACGAAGGGCGGGAACGCAGTCCACCTTCACATTTTTGGAGGGAGAAATGACCCGGTTGGTCTCCGCAAAAAGCCGGAGAGCCTCGTCGGATATGATAACGTCCATCACCTGCATGGCATCCTCGGCGTGCTCCGCATTGGCGCCAACGGCCCAGCCGGTCATGGGGATCACGGGCATCTGCCCCCGGCTGCTGGGGAAACCGATGACCTGCATCTCGAAATCTGTCTCACCATAGGCGGTTTTGGTGTTTGCCGCACCCCAGTAAGCCATGACAATGGGCGTCTTTCCTGCCAGGAATTCCTCGCTCTCCCCCTCGATAGCCTCGCTGATCAGGGCCTTCTCCGCATCGATATAGCCCAGGTCGATGAGAGTCCTGAGGAATTCGAAGCCGGGGCGCATATAGTCACTGTAACGGGCTTCGCCGCTGTTGAGAGCAGCAATCTCCGCCTGTGTGTCTCCGCCGTTGTAGAGATCGGCGTAGGCCAGTGCAAAGACAAAGGTTTCCAGCCACCAGCGGTTGGCACCGATGGGGGTCTCTATCCCATTCTCCTTGAATACCCGGCAGCATTCCAGGAATTCCTCCGGAGTGTTGGGCAATTCCAGGTGATACTGTTTGAACATATCCACATTGACAAACAACCCGTAAGCCACCACCTCCTGGGGAATGGCCACCAGCTTACCATCCACCGTGTTGGCGACGTAGATGATCTCCCGCAGGTTTTTTGCACTGTCCAATCCGGACAGATCCATCAACTGTCCCTCCGCTCCCAGGGCCAGAATAATATCCGGATTGAGCAGGTACAGGTCATCCATATTATTCCGGGCACGATCCAGTGCTACTTCGTCATAGGTTCTGTCCTGGTAGTTCTCCGCAGTATAAGTCCAGTAGGCCACGCTGACCCCCAGCTTCTCTTCTGCCATGGCTATTGTCAGATCTGCCGCAGTTCGAGCAACGTTCTCTACGTCAGGATTGGTTTTCTCCATAGGGCTGAACAGGTTGACCACGCGCTTTTCCTGCATCGCATCCTGAGGAATCAGGTCCCCTGAGCTTTCATTGCCGCAGGCAGCCAGCGTAAGGATTGCCAATGCCGCCAGGCCGGAGCAAATCCATTTGCGCTTCTTCGTACTCATTTCATTTCCTTCCTTTCATTGCTAAGTTGCCGTATTACCTTTTTCAAAAGCTCTATATTTAATGGCTTGGACACATGAGCGTCCATGCCGGCATCCAGAGCAGCCTTTTCATCCTCGGTAAAGGCATTGGCCGTCATGGCAATAATGGGTATGCGTTTTGCATCCTCCCGATCCAATACCCGAATGGCCCGTGTGGCCTCGTGACCGTTCATTACCGGCATCTGCACATCCATCAGGATTGCATCGAATTCGCCCGGAACCGAATCCCGGAAGCGCTCCAACGCCTTAAGGCCGTTTTCCGCAATTTCACAGGAGGCTTCCTCAAGCTCCAAAAGCTCTGACAGAATTTCCGCATTGACATCATTATCCTCCGCAGCCAGAAATCGCATCCCTTTCAAATCGCAGGCACCCTCCGTCTCCTGAGTCTCCTGGATCCGCATCTCATCTAACTTGACACGAAGGGCGGAGACAAAGAAGGGCTTCGTGAGGATGGCTATGGAGCGGAGCAGAAGAACCTCCTCCATGTCCGTCGCGTCATACTTCGACAGAAGCAGAATGGGCACATCGTCTGAAAGCTCTGAGCGCAGCGCTCTGGCTGCCGGCAGGCCGCAATCTTCCCAGTCAAGCAAAACCAGCTGAAAGTCCCCGCCCCTGAGAAGCTCTATGGCCTCCTGCCCGCTGGCTGCGGTGTCCGTCCGAACCCCGGTGTTCTCCATAAGTGTCAGAATATTATTCCTGTTCTCCGCATTCCCGCCCACGGTCAGGATTCGGGAAATGCCGTGACGTTCCCAGAACTGCCGGTCTGCCGTTTCCTCCGGAATGCGCAGCTCCAGATCCACCCGGAAAAGGGTTCCCCGATCCACCTCACTGGACACCTCTATGGTTCCCCCCATCAGCTCTATGATGCTCTTGGTTATGGCCATACCCAGGCCGGTGCCCTGCACCTTGTTAGTGGTACTGTTCTCCGCCCGGGAGAAAGGGTCGAAAATAGTTTTCAGATACTCCGGAGTCATGCCGTAACCATTGTCCTCCACCTCGATGCAGATGTGCTCGTACTGGACGGAACGCTGCTTCAGCCCGATGATACGCAGCCAGATGCTCCCGCCCTCTGGAGTGTACTTTACGGCGTTGGATAGGAGGTTGATCAGGATCTGGTTGATTCGCGTTTCGTCTCCCAGCAGGTACTCGTGGCGGATGCCCGTTACCGCAAGGTGAAATTCCTGTCCCTTTGCCCTGGCCATGGGGTGAATAATGGCCTCCAGCGAGGAGATCACGCTGTTAAGGGCGAATTTCTCCAGGTTGAGCACAACCTTTCCGCTTTCGATCTTGGAAACATCCAAAACGTCATTGATCAGGCTGAGAAGGTGCTGGCCGGAAGCGGTGATTTTTCTGGCGTATTCCCGTACCCTGGCAGGATTTCCCGCGTCTCTGCCCAACAGCGTCGTAAAGCCCAGAACAGCGTTCATGGGAGTGCGGATATCATGGGACATATTGGACAGGAAGGTAGTTTTGGACTCGCTGGCGATCTGAGCGGTCTTCAGGGCATCAGCCAGCTGCCGGCTGTGTATCCTCCGCTCTTCCTCCTGCTCCCGGCGCAGTCTGTCCTGCTGCCGCCGGTTCAGATAGTATAAGCCAATGCACAGGGAAAAGGCCGTAAGCAGCGAGATCACGACGATGGCGATGCTCTGGTTGACAGTCCGTCCCTCCTGCTGGATGGCCTCCACAGGAACATAACCCACCAGGAAAATGGTTCCCTCATTCACTGCCCACATGTAGTTCAGGGCGTTCACCTGACGGATATCGTGATAAAACAGGACGTTGCGACCGGTGTGCAGGGAGTCCTCCACCTCTGCCTTGATTTCCGGATCCTGAATATTGTTTGCCCGGTAAAAATCCGTCAGATTCAGGTGCCCGGCGCTGCGCTGTCCCATCCCCTTGGGTTTTAGGACAAACCGCTGGCTCTCTGCATCCATGATGTACAGTGACGCCTGCTTGTTGTAAAAGCCGTCAGGGAGAGACTGGTCGATGAAGTCGTATACATACTCCACATAAAGCGTGCCGATACTCCGCCCGTTCCGCTCCACAGGACATTTTATGGTATAAGACCATGTGCCCATATAATTTACATAGGACTGGGAGACCGGCAGACCCGCCACCGTTCCGCCCGCGGAGAAATCCAGACCTTCCTCGGTAAAAACATCCCCTGTATTGGAGAATCCCTCCGTCCTGCCGGAGAGGATCAGTGACAGCTTTACCATGGTATCGTTCTTTTCATAGGCGAGGATATAGGCCTCCGGATCCTCCGCCCTGCCGACTTCATGGGCTATGAGCTTCTGAAATTCCGCCTCGCTGCGCAGAATGGTCTCGATGGTGCTTTGAATCAAATCCAGGCTTTCGCTCAGGTTCTGAATGGCGGAAGCGGACATTTCCCGGGATGTTTTCTGCCACACGGAATATACAATTGTACCGAAAATACCGAAAATTACAATGATGGAGAGGAGCAAGGATAAGCCTCCCATTTTTCTATGCCTGTTCATGTTTGATTTCATTGACAACCCTCATTCCTGCTGCCCGGGACAGTATTTTACACGAAGGAAAATATCTGTCAGCTGAAATTCTATCTTTTCTATATATTATACCATATTATACAATTTTCTTTAATTTAGTGTCAATACATATCGGGCAGGAGAATATCGAAGGCCGGGCCTGAGTCTGCAGGTCATGATTCGGCTGAATTTACAATATTGTCTATTTTTTCACATCATAAATAACGCATATATTTTCCCGTGCAAGTGAATAATAACCTCGTAGTGATACAAGTGGAAAGCGTTTTCGGAGCTTTCTGTCATGATGATCAGGAGGTATGAATATGAGCAACATTTCAGAACTGGACTTACAGAATCTGCGTCACCTCATAGGCGGATTTGACACCACTCACTGCAAGATGCAGGAGTATGCGCAGGAGGCGAAGGATCCCCAGATCAAACAGTTTTTTGAGAAAGGCGCCAGGTCGGCCATGGACAATAAGCAGCAGCTTATGAAGTTCTTACAGTAAGGGCTGATTTCGGAGTGAGAGGCAAAAGGTTCCATGAGTGAAAATCAGAATGAGAGGTAGATGAAGATGCAGGAAAAGACAATGGTAGCAGATACACTGGCAGGCATCAACGGCGAGCTGACCCGGTATGCGGGGATGATTGCCCAGTCCGAGAATAAGGAGCTGAAGCAGGCGATCAAGCAGATCCGCAACGCCTGTGAACAGTCCCAGGAGGAGCTATATCAGATTGCCAGGGAAAAATCCTATTATGTTCCCGCCAGCAAGGCCACAGAGGAAGAGGTGCAGCATGTGAAGAGCCTCTTCACCCAGGGCACTCTGTAGGAACGGACGAACCGGGAAAAGACAAATAACACAAGAAAGGGGCGCGGCCATCTCCGGAAGGGTATGGGGCGCCCTTTTTCCTGCGTTTCGCGGCAGCAGTTTTGCATTCTGGGCAAAAAGTGAAAAAATATCAGGTGATTGCGAAACAGCACGATGATTTTTTGATAAGCTTTAACGTGAAAGCTATGGCAGGGGAAAACATGCTTGCCATAGACTTCAAAGCATTGTATAATTCAGGGGTGACATCCTGCAATATATGGAGCATCGGTCTGAAAGAAAGAGCTGCCGGAAGAGGGGGAGCTTGGCTGAATGGAGCGGCGGTCTGAAGGTAAGAGGAGACGGAAGTGGACACTGGGCTGAATGGAGCGGCGGTCTGAACGGAAGAACAGCCGGAAGAATGCAGTTCACGGAAAATGACGGACAGGATTCGAGGCAGGCATGATGTGCAGCTGCAGGAATCGGGAGTAGAGAGATGAAGAAAAGGAAACTTACTGCCACCAGAATTATTATGCTGGGATTTTTTCTGGGCGCCGTGGCAGGCGCCGTATGCCTTATGCTTCCCTTCAGTGTGCGGAGGGGGCAGCGCCTGGATTTTCTGGACGGGTTGTTTGTGGCGGTGTCCAGTATCTGCGTTACAGGTCTGTCAACGGTGAATATCGGAGAGACTTTTTCCGCCTTCGGCCAGGGAGTGATTCTGCTTTTGATCCAGTTCGGCGGATTGGGTATTGTGACCTTTACCACCATGGTGCTGTGTGTGTTTCGGAGAAGGATTACCCTCTCGGACAGAATACTGATTCAGAACGCCTACAATCTGGATACCCTTACCGGTCTGGTGAGGCTGACCGGGAGGATTCTGAAGGTAACCCTGTGCCTGGAGGGACTGGGAGCGCTGGGCTATGCCTTTTTCTTTCTGCCGCGCTATGGGGCGAAGGGCATCTGGTACAGCATTTTTCATGCCGTGTCCGCCTTCTGCAATGCCGGAATCGACCTTCTGGGAGGGAATAGCTTCTGCGGATATGCGGATAATGTGATATTGAATATTACCACCGTCTTTCTGATTGTGGCGGGGGGACTCGGATTTCCGGTGTACTGGGAGATCGCCAGGGGATTTCGTCCCAGGCGGAGTGAAACGGATAGTCCCTATGTCCGGAAGGTGAATCTGCAGGCCAGAATCGTTATCGTGTCCACACTTTGTCTCCTGCTGGCAGGCACAGTGCTGACCCTGCTTTTCGAGCACGACAATCCCGATACGCTGGGGACAATGCCCTGGCCGGAGAAGGTGCTGGCGTCGGCGTTCCAGTCCGTCACACTGCGCACCGCCGGGTTTGCAACCATCCCCCAGGAATGCTTCCGGCCCGTCTCCTGCCTTGTGTATCTGGTTCTCATGTTTATAGGAGGATCTCCGGCCGGGACTGCCGGCGGGGTGAAGACGGTGACCATCGTGCTTTTGTTTGCCGCAATGTTTGCGAATATCAGGGGGAAGCGGGATGTGAGCGTGGGTCATAGAAAGATAGCGGACGGGACCGTGAGAAGGTGTGCGGCCATTGTGGTATTCAGCCTTTCAGCCCTGCTGGTGCTGACCGTGGCCCTGCTGGCGGTTCAGGGAAGTGATTTTCTGGACACATTCTATGAGATGACCTCCGCCATAGCGACGGTTGGGCTGTCCAGGGGATTGACCGGGACGCTGAAGCCGGCGGGGAAGCTGATTGTGGCGCTCACCATGTACCTGGGGCGCATCGGTCCCATCACGCTGGCGCTGGCCTTTCAGGGCAATCGGCCCTCGGACAATATTTCCTATGCGGAAAGCAGGATGATAGTGGGGTAGCATTGCGGAGGCCGGAAGCTCCGGGCCCTCGGAGCGGGGACTCCGGGCATGTGAAGGAAGACAGAAGATTCAGGGAGTTTCAGGGGAATTTAACAAAAAGATGTCTTGGAAGCAGATGTCTTGGAAGCCGCATAAAATAAGGCTGCGAGGGTCCGGGAGGATAATCGACAGAAATAGGGACCCGGGGCAAGGAGGAAATAAGGATGAAAAAGCGTGCAGGAAAAGAATACATTGTCATCGGACTGGGGCGATTCGGCAACAGTGTGGCGAAGCAGCTGGAGGCAAACGGATGCAAGGTGCTTGCCGTGGACAGAAGCGAACAGAGGGTGGGGCAGATTGCGGAGTACGTGACGCTGGCCATGCGCATAGATGTGACCGACGAGGAGGCGTTGGGAGCGCTGGGGGGAAGGAATTTCGACGGAGCCGTCATTTCGATCGGCCATGGGCTGGAAGCCTCCGTTCTCGCCACTATCTGGGCAAAGGAGCAGGGAATCCCCCAGATCATCGTAAAGGCTTATGACGAGATGCAGGGGAAGATACTGGCCAAGGTGGGCGCGGATGAGATAGTATATCCGGAAAGGCAGATGGGGGTTCACCTGGCCAATGACCTGGCCTTCAACAATCTGTTTGACACCATCGAGCTGACCTCGGAGTATTCCATCGCAGATGTGGATATCCTGGACAGCTGGGCGGGGAAAAACCTCAAGGAGCTGAAGATCCGGGAGAAATACGGCGTCAATGTGATCGCGGTGAAGCGGGGCGGGGTGCTGCTGATCAGTCCTTCGGCGGATGAACCCATGAAGAATAACGATGTCTTCGTGCTCCTGGGAAGAAATCAAACCCTGCAGAAGATTGCCAATGCCGCCCGGGGAGAGAAGAGATAGAGGCGTGCGGCAGAAGAATCCGAAAAAGATCCGAGAGGCTTATATTGCCGCACCGCCTGTTTTGGAAAAAGCAGTTGGCTTCGCATATTTTAGCCTCTCGGAACCGTTAAGCCTTATAGTATGGTATTTTTGAGAAATTTACTTCTTTTCTTCCATCCGGTCCGTGCGGTAGATAAACTTGACCCGGCCGTCCATATCGTCCCCCTTGCCGGAGAAGGACTGATAATGCTTCGACGCCTCCGACATGGCCCGAAGTCTCTCCGTCAGGGAATCCAGATCGCCGTCCACGGCGTCCACCAGCTTCTGCACGGCTTTCTCGTCAAACTCCTTCAGACCTTCCGTAAGCTCTGCGGCGCCGTCCCGCAACTGAGTGATGCCATCCTTCAGGGCGGGGATGGAAGAGAGCAGCTCCTGCATTCCGGCATACAGCTGCGCCGCTCCGGAGGAAAGCTTTCCGGTACCGTTTCTCAGTTCGTCTGCACCGCCTTTCAGGCTTCCGGCGCCTGCGGCAGCCTGGGCCACGCCTGCAGTGTAGGATTGGAGGCCGCAGTAAAAGGCATTGTAGCTGTCCAGGGAGGCTTTCAGAGAGGCCACGGCCTTCACACCTTCTGAGGCGGCGGCCAGCGCTTCCTGAACCCTGGGATCCGTCTGCATGCTCTGAGAGATCAGTTCCTGTACTTTGGCTTCCGTGCTGGAAGCAATCAGGGCCATAACGGCATCCGACTGCATCTGGGCGTCCACAGCCGCATCGATCTGGGTCTGCATGCCGGCCAGCTGCCCGCTGACGGCTGCCTCTACCTGGCTCTTTACAGTCTCATCGGCCAGATCCTCCTGTGTGAGGCCCATGGAGGCGAGAACTGCCTGGGTGACCTGCTCTCTGACGGTGTCTGTCACCTGGGCGATGACCTGCTCTCTGACGGCTGCCGTAACCGCAGCCTCCACAGAGGGACGGTTTTTCTCCACCTCCGCCGTCACGGCCGCCAGCGCCTGCTGATAGGCCGCGCCGTCCAGGGAATTCATGATATCGTTTAATACATCCCCGTAATTATCGATGGTCATGCCGGGAACATCCACGCCTGCGGAGGACAGCTGAGCGGAAAGCTGTGCCTGGGCGGCGGCCAGCAGGGTGTCGAAGACCTGCCTTGCGCCGCTGTTCAGCGAATCGTTGTTGGCGACAAGGGTATTCAGGCCGGACTGCAGGGCTGCGGTGCCCTCCTGGAGCTTAGCTGCGCCGTTGTCCAGATCGCCGGCGCCTGTGTTCAGCTGTGCCGCTCCGGAGGCCAGCTCGTCGATGCCTGTTTCCAGATCTCCCGATTTGCCAAGCAGGGTGTCAAGGCCTTCGTAAAGCCGGGAGGAGCCTTCCGTAAGCTGGTTCATGGCATCGCTTAAGTCTGCCAGCAGAGATTTCAGATCCTCCTGGGAATCCACGCCGTCCATGCCCACATCGCTGAAAATTTCATTGGTGACCAGAGTGAACGCCGTACCGGACTCAAAATTTTGTACGTCCGCCCGGATTTCCAGACTGTCCGGAATGTCCAGGGTATCCGTAGCAAGCCCAAGACTTTCCTCCAGGCCCGGGAAGGCAATGCCCACTGCCACGGTCATGCCGCCGTCATTGAGCAGCTTTCCCCGGGAGATTTCCACATTGGAAAACACATCATCGTCCAGAAGTATTCCTGTAAGAGCCACAAAGGGCACATAAATCTTTGTCCTGACACCATTTATCTGCGCATATTCATACTGACGGTTGGTATACTCATAGCGGATTGTCACCTTTCCGCTCTTCCCGGCCAGCTCTTCGTAAGGCATTTCTTTCCCGTCCAGGGTATAGGTGACGGAGATGCCGACGGGCAGTTCTTTATCGAGATTGCCCTGATAATAAATGTCATTGCCCTGTGCGGCCCATACCTTTGTATTGCCCTCTTCTTCGGTAAAGCCCTCCTCTCCCTTGACATTCTTCACATTGGTCAGTTCCGATCTGTCTGTGATGGTGCTCTCCCCGGATGGATTGTGCAGCCAGTCGCTGACGATGATTTTGTCCACATTGCCGGATTCGTCCGTGAGGACATATACGGTTTCCTCCTTCAGGACAGCCTGCTCTTCCGGGGCTGCCGCCGCATGTAGGGGATGCCCCATGCCGCCCGCAGACAGGGCGGCGCACAATGTGAATACAACTGCTTTTTCGGTTATTTTCTTAACGATTCTTTGTCTCATGATAAACGAACCTCCATTTTTGTTTTATTTGATGTATCGGGAGCTTTCATTCCCAGGGTGGTGGCGCGGATCAGGCCGTCGCAGAGCAGAAGCAGAGCCGGCAGGATGAAGGTCACGGAGAACATACTCACCACGGCGCCTCTTGCCATCAGCATGCACATGGAGCTGATGATGTCGATATTGGAATACACGGCCACTCCGAAGGTTGCGGCGAAGAGTCCCATGCCGGATACCAGGATGGAGGGGACGGATGCCGCAAGCGCCGTTCCCACGGCCGCCTTCCTGTCTTTTCCGCCGGTGCGCTCCTCCTTGTACCGGGTGGTCATGAGGATGGCGTAGTCCACGGTGGCCCCTAGCTGAATGGTGCTGATGCAGATGGGAGCGATAAAGGGCAGGCTCTGTCCCATGTAGTGGGGCAGTCCCAGATTGATGAAAATAGCCAGCTCAATCACGGAAATCAGGATAAAGGGCAGGGAGAGGCTTTTTTCCACCAGTGCGATGATGACGAAGATCGCCAGGATGGACACGGCGTTGACCACTTTGAAATCATGGTCCGTGGTCTCTATCATATCCTTCATGCAGGGCGCTTCCCCGATGAGCATGCCTCCGCTGTCATAGCGCTTCAGGATGTCGTTAAGCCGGTTGATCTGGGCATTGACCTCCTCTCCGGCCACATTGTACTCGGAATTGATGAGCATCAGTTCCCACTTGCCGCTGTTCAGAATCTCCTTCAGGGAGGCGGGCAGGATTTCCTCCGGAACCCTGGCTCCCAGGACGGATTCCAGGCCCAGCACGTACTTTACGCCGTCCACGCTTTCCATTTCCCGAATCATGTTTCGGATGTCTTTCGCAGGAAGATCCGCGTCCAGGAGCAGCATGTGGGTGGAGGCGATATTGAAATCCTCCCGCAGCTTTGAGTTGGCGATGACATATTCCATATCCTTCGGCAGGCATTCTCCCATGTCGTAATAGACCTCTTTACCGGTCTGCCGGTATCCGTAGTATGAGGGCGGAATCAGCAGGACGAAGAGAGCCAGGAACAAAGGAAACAGCTTCACCGTGCCTTTGGCGAATTTCCCCATATCGGGAATCAGGGGTCTGTGCTTCGTCTTCATGAGGGGCTTATCCAGCACCAGAATCATTGCCGGCAGAACCGTCACGCAGCCCAGCACGCCCAGGAGGACTCCCTTGGCCATGACGATTCCCAGATCCCGCCCCATGGTGAAGGACATGAAGCACAGGGCGATGAATCCGGCCACCGTGGTGACGGAGCTGCCCAGGACGCTGGTGAGGGTCTCGCTGATAGCCGCCTCCATGGCGCTTTTCCTGTCTTCCTGTATTCGGCGCTGCTCATTGTAGCTGTGCCAGAGGAAAATGGAGTAGTCCATGGTCACGGCCAGCTGCAGTACGGCCGAGAGCGCCTTGGTGATATAGGAGATTTCACCCAGAAAATAATTGGTTCCCATATTGAAAAGGATCATAATCCCGATGGAAGCCAAGAATACAAAGGGTACCAGGACGCTGTCCAGGAGCAGCAGCATGGCCGCGCAGGCCAGGGCCACGGCAATCCCCACGTAGATGGGCTCCTCCTTCTCGCACAGGTCCTTCAAGTCCGTCACTAGGGCGGACATGCCGGAGACATAGCACTGCTTTCCGCAGACGGCGCGGATTTCGCGGATGGCGTCCATGGTAATGTCGGCGGAGGTGGAGCTGTCGAAGAACACCGCCATCATGGTGGAATGGTCCGTATTGAATTCCCGGTAAATCCTGTCCGGAAGCAGCTCCATGGGCACCGAGAGATCCAGCAGGGAATCATACCAGATTACGCTGTCCACATGTTCTACCTCTTCAATCCGGCTTTTCAGCTTTGCCACATCCTTCGGGGGCATATCCTCCACGATGAGGAAGGAGAAGGCGCCCTTGCCGAATTCGTCCATCAGCTCGTTCTGGCCCACTACCGTGTCCATATCCTCCGGCAGATAGTCCAGCATGTCGTAATTGATTCTCGTGCCCGCCATGCCGAAGAGTGCGGGAACCGACAGGATAAGCGCCAGAATGAGAATCGGTATGCGGTATTTCACTACAAATTTTGAGAAATTCATTTTTCTGTCATCCTTTCTTTTTTATTTCTGAGCCTTTCTTTTATTCATTCTTTTATCCCGGAGCTCAACCCTGACCCGGGTAAGCTGAAACCGCCTTTTTCATCCAAAAGAGGGGTTCATTCCCCGCAGCTTGCTGCGGGGAGTTTCATTTCGGATAGGCCGAAGTCTTTCCTTCTCCTTTTGCTGGCTTAACTGGCCAATATATTGCTATTGCTTTGGAAGGCCAGCCAAACCGGGGCAAAAGGCCGGAACCGGAATTATATGCCAGGGAGCAGGATTTCGCGGTTATGAGCCAGGGGGAGCGGATGCATGCCCTGCTGCAGGACATGACTTCCGGCGCTCACAGCTCCTCATAATCGGCCTCCGGCATATCCTGCCGCTGATGCCTTACGATTTTCACGGTGCTTAAGGCCACGCAGAGATTTAAGATGCCCTCGGCCAGAAGCGAGACCCCCAACAGTCCGGTCAGAATCCTGGCGCTTTCCGCCGGGCGGAACACAAGCAGCAGCCCCACGAAACCCGTGATAAACGCCAGGATCAGAATCAGCCACCATTCCGCAATGCCGAACTCTTTGGAATCCAGTGCGATCTGAACCTTGAACAGACCGTCCGCAAAAATGGATATCCCCAGGGCGATGAAGATGAAATTCATCACATTTACCGGCCGCAGGAGCACGATCAGTCCCAGGGCGATCAACAGGATGCCGAATTCCAGATCATACTGAAACGCCAGCCGGTACAGATCCCTGGAAAAATATCCTACCAGCTTGATACAGCCGAAGACTATCATGGCGATGCCTAGGGCTCGACCCACGAGCACAGCGGACAGTCCGGGAAAAAGGAACAGCAGCAGGCCCGCCGCGCAGAACACCAGCGACATTACGATATATCCTGCCTTCGCAAGCTTCATGGGGAATACGGAACGCATTTTCATAACAATCACCTCACCTTTCCAAATGCTGTAACGACAGTATAACAGCATGGAGGAAGCTTTCAAATCGACAGATTTCCCCCGGTGTCTGAAAAAGGGGCATGAAGGCGGAAGTGACCAAAAAACAGACACCGGAGGGAAAATGTCTAATTGACAGATTCCTTCCGGTGTCTCTATTTTTTGCAGATTATGACTTTATACCAGGGCTGGCTGTTAGGATGGTTTTCGGTCTGCTTTCTTCCCATGGGCAAACGTTGCTTGTGGAGCGATCAGCTATGTGGCTGTATTTGCACGGACAGTTGGCAGGCAAACACTGCTTGTGGAGCCATGAGCCGGGGAAGCAATCAGGTATTTCAGGATGGCGCGCAGCGATTTACCATCTCTTCCACCATGCCCCGGCGCAGCTCGCAGAGCCGGGAGATGCGCTCCCGCATGCCGTCCTCCATTCCGCTGTCCATCCATCTCATGACCATGCCGAAGCATTCGCATTCATAGAATCCCTTCAGCACTTCCCAGTCCCCGGCGTCCACCTGGCTCTGGGCGAAAACCGCATCGCTGTATACGGAGACTACATGCCGGCAGACCTTCCAGAGGTACTGCTCATAGATGGCGCGGTTCACCGAATTATAAATATGGAGAATGGCGCGCCGGTTTCTGCCGGCGAAGTCCAGCACCGCGTTGAGGCAGGCTTCGATGGAATCCACGGAAGGATGCTCCGCAATGATACGGTCCGCCTCCTCGGTGACGATTTCCTCCAGCAGTGCCGGGATATCCTCAAAATGATAGTAAAAGGAGTTCCGGTTTACACCGCATTCCTCCACAATGTCCTTCACGGTAATCCGGTTCAGGGGACGCTCGTTGAGAAGCTTTATAAAGGTGGCCTTGATTGCCATTTTGGTAAAATTGGGCATTTCTATTCTCCTGTGCTGTTTCTTTTTTCCAAGTATAGCATACGGCAGACGAAATCCGCAACCTGATAAAAGACATATTGGGCCTGCTTTCCAAACCGGTGCAGAACGCCCTCGCCGCAGGCCGGTTCGATATCCCGGTTCAGCAGGCAGGCCATCAGCCATACCAGGGGATTAAACCAGTGCATGCACAGGGCGGCGGCCATGGCAAACTTCACTGCCCCCGGCAAAGCGTTACTGCCGGATGCGGAAGGCGTCTGTGTCTGCTTTTCCGGAAGAGTCTGGTATCCGGATGGGGACAGGGTTAGGAAGCTGTCCGCCGCGGTAAGAAGGCATAGACGCTGAATCCGGATGTGAAGTAGAAGAAAGTCAATCCTATTGCAGTAGTTTTGCAAAGGATTTTTTGGCATGAGGATTCCGCTCTTTTCATAAAATAAAATGACAAGGGTTGTGGGTGAAAAAGATGCTGAATCTGATTTGGGCGGTTATGATACTGCTTGCGGTGGTTTACAGTGCGCTGACAGGGCATATGAGCGATGTGACGAATGCGGCGCTGGACAGCGCCGGGGAGGCCATATCCCTGTGCATTACCATGGCAGGGGTGGTGGCGCTCTGGATGGGACTGATGGAGATTGCGCAGAAGGCTGGGCTGGTTCGGAAGCTTACGAGGGGAATCAGTCCCCTGCTGCGGTTTTTGTTTCCCAGGATTCCGGCCGGGCATCCCGCCAGGGATTACATAGCTACGAATATTATTGCCAATGTATTGGGGCTGGGGTGGGCCTGTACGCCGGCGGGACTCAAGGCCATGGAGGAGCTGGCGAGGCTGGAGGCGGAGCGGGGGAATCCGGAGTATCTGGAAACCGAGACTGGACGCAGGCGTGGAGAGGTGCATGGGGGAAGCACGGAAAAGAGCGGGAATAGGCGCGCCAGCAATGAGATGTGCATCTTCCTGATTCTCAACATTTCTTCCCTGCAGCTGATTCCGGTGAACATGATTGCTTACAGGAGCCAGTACGGCAGCGCCAATCCAACGGCGATTATCGTCCCGGCCATTGCGGCTACGCTGGTGAGTACTCTGGTGGCCATCGTGTATTGTAAAATCAAGGATTATTTCGCAGGGACCGGCGCGGGTGGAAGCTGTATGGGTAAAAGCCGTGAGGGCAGGGGAGGAAAAGCAGTATGAACGCATTGGCTCATCTTTCGGACATTGTAATCCCAATCCTGATCTTTTTTATCGTAGGCTATGGCTTTGTCTCCAAAGTAAAAGTATATGAGACTTTTTTGAAGGGCGCAAAGGACGGTCTGAAGATTGTGGTGGATATTGTCCCTACGCTCATCGGCCTGCTGGTGGCGGTGGGGATGCTGCGGGCATCGGGCTTCTTCGAGATGCTGGGGACGCTGTTGGGCCCTGCGGCGGCCGCGGTGGGGCTGCCGGCCCAGTTGCTGCCGCTGCTGGTGGTGAAGCTGTTTTCTTCCTCCGCTGCCACGGGGCTGGTGCTGGACATCTTCCGCACCTCGGGGCCGGATTCCTATGCGGGGATGCTGACCTCCATCCTGATGAGCTGTACGGAGACAGTGTTTTACACTATGAGCGTATACTTCCTGGCGGCGAAGGTGACGAAGACAAGGTTTACTTTGGCGGGGGCGCTGCTGGCCACGCTGGCGGGGACGGTGATGAGCGTGGTGCTGACCGGGTGGATGATGTAATGCATTGAGAAGAGGAATCGGGAAAAGAAATTTTGAGAGATTAAATAAATAGAAATATGATATTTTTAATGCGTTTCAGGGCGAATTATGTTACTATGGACGCAAGAGGAAGGTGTGAATACGGCAACGATTGAGCGGTGAAAGGTAATTCAGAATCTGATTCTGAATCCTGACAAGGACAAGCCGGAACCCAAATTTTGCCACTATGCGCAGGGGCTTGCCTGAAAGTCTCAAAAGAAAATGGATTCAAAAAATGGGGAGAGTGCGGATATGGGAATCTACTTAAATCCTGGAAATGAGCAGTTTGCGGTTTCTGTGAATTCTGAGTTATACGTGGATAAGACAGAATTGATAAAATATACGAATAGCCGTATCGGAAAGGACAGGCCATTGATTTGCTCCAGCAGGCCAAGGAGATTTGGAAAAACAATGGCGGTAACTATGCTGTCCGCATACTACAGTAAAGGATGCCATTCTGAAAAGCTGTTTGCGGGACTTAAAATATGTCTGGATGAATCTTTCAAAACACATTTAAATAAGTATAATGTAATCTTTTTGGATATCCAGTGGATGTACGGAAATGCACTTGAGGAAATGAAGAGAAACTTTTCCGTTAAGGTGGTGAGTTATATTCAGGAACAGGTGATATCGGAGTTGAGAACGGAATATCCGGAATGTGTCCTGGACACTGACATTTCACTGCCTTCCGTATTGGCTAAAATTAATGTTCAGACAGAAGAACAATTTATCATTATTATTGATGAGTGGGATTGTCTGTTTCGGGAAGATAAAGATAATAAGGATCTCCAAAAGGAATACATTAATCTGCTGAGAGGGTTATTTAAAGGAACTCCATCGGGAGCATTTTTAAAGCTTGCCTATATTACCGGAATTTTGCCTATTAAGAAGTACGGCACGCAGTCGGCCCTGAATAATTTCCGGGAGCATACGATGGTCAGTCCCAGACAGATGGCAGAATTTATAGGCTTTACAGAGACAGAAGTAATGACGATCTGTAAAGAACATGATATGCCCTTTAAAGAGATGCAAAGGTGGTATGATGGGTATTATTTTGAAAAGGCAGGACATGTTTATAGCCCCAATTCTGTCATTGAGGCTGTGGATAGCAGGGAATTTGGAAATTACTGGTCAGGAACAGAAACTTATGAGTCATTGATGACGTACATTGCAATGGACTTTGATGGATTAAGACAGTTGATTGTAGATATGCTGGGAGGCCAGAGGTGCAGTATTGATGTGGAATCTTTTCAAAATGATATCACTTCATTTAACTCTGCAGATGATGTGATCACATTATTGATCCATATGGGATACATGGCATATGACAGCAAGACAAAGAAAGTTTTTATTCCAAATGATGAGGTAAGGAGCGCTTTTCTGCGTGCCATTAAAAATGATGGGTGGGAAGAGATAATAAGGGCAATTAATGCATCGGAAGCTTTGCTCAAGGCTACTTTGGCAATGGATGAACAGGCCGTGGCACAGATGATCCAGGAAGTTCATATGCAAAATTCTTCCAGCTTAATATATAACAATGAAATTTCTCTAAGCAGTGTGATTGCATTGGCATATTATAGTGCTTGCAGAGATTATACTCTTGTAAGAGAATTACCCACGGGAAACGGATTTGCGGATATGGTTTTCCTTCCTAAACGCACCTCTTTAAATCCGGCATTGGTTTTGGAACTAAAATGTGATAAAACTGCTGAGGGAGCGATAAGCCAGATCAAAAGGAAAGGATATGTGTCCTCCCTTAAAGAGTATAAAGGAAATATTTTGCTTGTTGGAATTAATTACGAGAAGAAAAGCAGGAAACATCAATGCAGGATAGAAAAGTTTGAATTGTAATTTTGCAGGAGTATGGTTTGAGCGATGAGGAGATTAAGGTCTTTCGTGAAGAAGCAAAGGAAGCGGAAGCATTGATTCCCGCGGGCAACGAGCCAGGCGGACATGCCTGCATACACATATGGCGGCTGCCGTGAGGGTCAACAATCGCTGCAGGCAGCAGGGGGGTGACTTTGCAGTATGAAAAATTTCAGGAGTGAGAATCATGAGTACAACCGTGAAAAGAGGATATTCTCCGAATGATCAAAAAGAGTTCAGCGGCGAGTCCGTTGATAAATTGCTTAAGGCCGGACGGGACTTACAATATTTGTTGAATCAGGGATATCACATAAAAGGAGCTTCCACATTTGTGGGGAATCATTATTTGCTATCGGAGAGACAGAGGCTGGCGCTGGTAAGAGCGGTCTCGTCAAATGAAAATATCAGGATGCGGGAAGGCAAAGAGGTGAAAAGTATTCCCCGGGGAAGCGTGGTAAATATTGATGGATTTAATACCATAATTACATTGGAGGTCGAGTTATCGGGTTCTCTTTTATTAAGGAGTATGGATGGAACCATCAGGGATTTGGCCGCGCTCAGAGGCACCTATCGAGTGATTGACAAGACGGATTCAGCCATTATGCTGATGGGACAAGCTTTGGAAAAAAGCAGGGTAGCGAAAGCGATATTTTATCTGGACGCGCCGGTATCCAATTCGGGAAGGCTGAAGCAGCGGATAATCGAAATATTGCATCCGTTTCCATTTGAAACGGAGGTGGAAGTAATCCATAATGTGGATGCAGTTTTAGAAAAGCTTGACAATGTAATTACCAGCGACGCCATTATTCTGGATAAATGTGTTAGCTGGATTAACCTGGGGGCGAAAATCATAGGGGAAATGGAGGGAGAGTATCCGTGCATAGATTTTAGGCGCTTAACAGAGAAATCTTGCACAAAGTGGCAAAACTTTGGTTCCGGATTGTCCGGGTTAGAAAATTAGCAGCTTACAGAGAGTGATAATATAACTTATGATTGCAGGGTTCGCGGAGCAGTTCCTGTAATATATAGCCATAAACGTAATTAATTGCCGCCTGCACAGTATAACAAAGTCACTGTAGCGACAGTGACTTTATGAACGCATCGGCAATTCAGAGCTGAAAGCGGCAATTAAATGCGTTCATGAGTATAACTTTTCAGAAGCATGCACTTCGCTTCTGATAAAAGGTGCATTCCTTTGCGCCGCATTCGATTATAGGAAGCTGTGCTTGCTTCCTGTAATATAATATGGAGCAGAATTGCTGTGCGATGCCATGGCTGTGCTTTGGCACACAGCGGGAAAACAGTGACAATATTATTCGTGGCCTGAGGGCATACGACAGAGCGGGGTAACAGTTATGGACAAAATTTTGAGTACCAGAAGTTATGGGATATGTGTATTTTCACTGGGGGTTTTACAGGATTTCATAAAGAAAAAAAGGGTGCGGAGCAAAAAGCTTTTGGAGAAATTTCAAAGGGATAAGGAATTTTATTTGGATGCGCAGAAGGAGGGCATTTGGATTCCTTTTGCAGGCAGGAATTTGATGAGAGCGGAAATCTTTTAAAAGAAAAAAGCAGTTAAGTGATGATGAAAAATGTATTTTTGAGAAGAGAGTAGCATGTTATGAAGGACGAACAAATCATACAGAGGACTGAAAAAGATTATATTAGGATTCAGAATGCATTACAAAAGAAAATCAAATTTCAAAATATAAGTAATATCCTTTCAATAAAAAAAGTTGCGGGTATTGATTTGGCTTATTGGAATATTGAAAATAAAGAATATGCGGTATGCTGTATTGTAGTGTTGGAGAAAGAATCGAAACAAGTTATAGAGGTTAAGTATACTTTAGGAAGGATAAATGTTCCATATATACCAGGGTGTCTTGCTTTTCGTGAGTTGCCGCTGATTTTAGAAACGATTAAAAAATTGGAAACATCGCCTGACTTATTTATGTTTGATGGAAATGGGTACTTGCATCCGAGACATATGGGAATAGCGACGCATGCTTCGTTTTATATAAATAAGCCTACCATAGGTGTTGCAAAAAATTATTATAAAATTGAAAATATAGATTATATAATGCCTCCAAATGAAAAGAATGCTCATACAGATATTGTAATCAAGGGCGAGGTTTATGGCCGTGTTTTGCGTACTCAAAAAAATGTAAGGCCGATTTTTATCTCAGTTGGAAATTATATTGATTTAGACAGTGCAACAACTATAGTTTGTGACTTTATAAATTCAGAAAGTCATATTCCCATACCAACAAGACTGGCTGACATGGAGACACATAAAATTCGAAGAATGCAGGAAATGAACGATAATTTTTTTTAAGGATTAAATGAAAGTTCTAATACACTAGCTGTGTTAGAAAGAAAAGAGTAAGTGGTGAGTGGTACTATGTCAAGAAAAAGTACAAGTTAAACGTCTACTTTTTGTCAATCAGGCAGTGAAATCGGGCGGATGTCTGGCAGAAGTATGCGTTCCCACAGGACGGACGTAATTGCCGGAAGATTATCGAGAGGATGGAAGGGCAGGCGGGGAATCATTCTCTGGCAGGAATAAATTCCATAGATTGTACAGATTTTTAAAGGCAGGCATGTTGAAAAATTCCTGTCAAGCAAAAGCAGAGAATTCTCAAAAGTAAGGGTGGCCTGGAGCCAGCCATGGAGCCGGATGCTTAATGGAATGCGTGCCAGCCGCATATATTTCCGGTCAAAATGCCAGGTCCAGGATAAAAGAAATTATTCCAAAGTATTGAGGGAAAGGGGAAATAATCCAAGCATTATATGCTGTGACGGGATTATGCGGAAAAGGATGGGAAAGAAAATAATTGAAAGATGGAAAAATGACCCTGTATGGAAACATAGATGGGAGCGAATTGCTCTTTGGATATTCAGTGAAAACGAAACAATTGATACTGCGGAAGATATGGAATATACCTCGAATGGATATTTGGATTTGAGAGGCTTTCCCTTGAATGTTTTTATAGCCCTACAGGAATATACAAATTTTCAAAGAGAAGAATTGCTGCAGGATTCGAGAGGAATTATCGCCAACAAAAGATTTGAAAAAGTCGATTTTTCATACGCTGATTTAAGTGGTCGAGCAATAGAAAAGTGCAAACTTTATGATTGTATATTTGAAAATACCATGATGCGCGACATTTCTGAGGAGAAAAATGTATTTGCTGATTGTATTTTTAGGAAAGGAATTTATGGAGGCTTTTTGGGTATGGGAGAGAGTGATTACAAAAATGTGCAATTCCAGTCTGTTAAAATGCATAGAACCCAAATGTGGTGGCCTAATTTTGAGAATTGTCTTTTCCATGATTGTAATTTAAAAGGTACGGACTTTGGCGGGGCTCATTTTAAAAAAGTTAAATTTGTTGGAAAGATTGAGGATGTATGGTTTCGAGGAAAGATGCCAGATCGCTATAAAGAAAACTGTAAGTGGCGTCCGGAAATAGACAAGCGTTGGGAACAGATTTTTCCAATGGAAGCAGATTTTTCAGAAGCTGTA
This sequence comes from uncultured Acetatifactor sp., assembly GCA_910589035.1. Classification (GTDB taxonomy): domain Bacteria; phylum Bacillota; class Clostridia; order Lachnospirales; family Lachnospiraceae; genus Acetatifactor. Next base: position 33,315 of record CAJUSI010000012.1, read on the forward strand.
TTAAGCTATTTGACAATCAGCGATTCGTGTGACCTTTCTGAAGTGATTTTGCCGAGTGATGGAAGCTGTTATCTCGTTCTTGATCTTGATGCTGCGAGAAATGATATCAATATGAGGCTTAAAAAAGAGGAAAAGAAACTATTAAAAAATCTGTTAGAATTTTATCTTGTAAAAAGAGAAAATCAAAACATGAAAATACTATGTTTGAATGATGTCTATCGCGAAATCCGAGAAGATTTTGCACCGGAAGAGCAACAGGAAAACTATGATTTGTGCAAAGAAGTCTGTAATGACTTGTTAGATAAAAAGATATTAACTTTAGGGGGTAAAGGATGAAAAAAGCGATTATATTTTGGTTTTCAGAAGCGGAGGGAGGCAGAGGGAAGCCCCCGGCAGGCGAAGAATACTACCCGACAATACAATCGCATCATTTATTGAGTAGCAATGCGGAATTTATCATTTGTGAGGGGCCTCACAAAGTAGGGGCAATGGTAATCAGGTAAGGTGCAATTCGGAAGGTGCCCAATATGTCAATGAAATTAACTATGGAGCTTTATGAAACAGATAGATACGAGTTGCAGAAATTCATTGCAGAAGAAAATGCGGCACAATTCACAGACAGATATTTGATTCTATATAATTTTGCAGTGGATTGCAGATATGCCGAGTATATTCAACCAGAGTTAATAGGGTATTTGCTGCCATTTTATTTGAGAAGCATGGAAGAGGCTGTTTTTTGCCAAAATAAAACGGCAGCAGATATTTATTTTGAACTATAAATGAGTGTGCGCCCAGCTAAGGGGGTAGTGTATAGCGGGTGGGAATCCCGCCCGGAAAGGTTTAACCAGACCACCGGTAGCGAGTCTTGGGAACGCAGTGGTAACACTGTGGGCTAAGCGTAGACAGCAAGGTAATAGGGTCACAAG
>CAJUSI010000013.1 GCA_910589035.1 uncultured Acetatifactor sp.
ACTATGTTTCACGAAGGATAAATTTTCGGCCTGCTAGGCGGAGGAGGGAGGCGATGCGGTGGCATCGTTGACCGACGACAACGACGCAGACGGAAATTTAAACAAGTGAAACATGTGGTTAATTGGTGTGGGGCATACTAGTCCCCTGTGATTACCGACTCCCGTTCCTTCGTCTCCTGCCTCCATCTCTCAAATTCCGCCGGCAGAATCACATCCGTATAGATGCCGCTGATTCCCTCTGTCAGCCTCTGCCTCGCTTCCGCCCCGTCGTTCACGGTATGGACAAATACTTTGATGCCGCTGTCTGCCAGATCCTTCTCTATTTCCTCCGACCACCAGCCTGACGGCATGGTCAGCACCGGTATCCCGTTTCCGGCCATAAAATCTTTCAGTGCCTCTGCCTCCCCGGCTTCCCCCAGCGGATAACCGATATAATAGAGTGTCAAAAGGATATTTTCGAAGGGATAAACCGCTCTGACCTCATCATACATTTCCTTGTAGTAAATCTGGACAATCACTCTCGACAGCACATCCTCATATCCGTTGTCCACAGCCGTATCCACGAAGAGGCGGAACTGTTTCTCAACCTCCGGGGAGTATTTGGTATCCGTCACCAGCCAGATATCGGGATGCGTTTCCATAATGCCAAACCAATCCTCTAACGTCAAGGGTGTGTACTGTCCGTAAATGGGTGCATTTAAGAATTCTTCTTCCGTAACCGGGCCCCGCCTGTCTTCCGTCCATCCAAAGGCTTCTTCCTGGCCCAGGTCCGAATCCCAATCATGTCTCAGAACCATGACTCCGTCTTTCGTAATCTGAATATCCGCTTCAAACACGCGCTGTCCGCGTGTGTAATTATACACAAACGCCTCCCTCGAATTCGTAAGGCCCACTCCCTCCGCCGTGCATCCCAATGCATGGCATATTACCTGATATCTTTCATGCCAGGGAATTTTCCTGCTGTGATTCTGCAGAGAGAATATAATTGCCAGCAGGCACAAATATGCTGCGAGAATACCGCATACCATTCTTTTTTTCATTTCGCCGTGTCCCCTGTTTCCTCAAAAATCCACTTTTGATACTTCTTTTCATACAGCTGATTATACTGCAGCATACGATAGCGAAGAATCGATTCCGTATCCCAGATATCCCGAATATCCACCAGTTCCCCGTTTGCGTTCAGACAGCCTCTCTGTGTCAGCACAGGATACTGTTCATGCAGTTCCATGAGAAATTGGTAAAACGGCGGCAGTTCCAGCCCGCCGCACTCCAGCAGCGCCGCCGGCAGATAGTTTGCGCTCATATCTCCGTACTGCTCCCAGTCCACATCGTAGTTGGCCCAGATTACATAGGGAACGATGTATTTCTGCAAATTTGCCTCCTGGTCCGACAGACCCCTGTCCGCAAACACCGCATCATAAAAGTCAGAATACAGGGACGGCTGATGATCTCCGAAAAGGCAGAGAATCACCGGTCAGTCCGCCTGTTCAAAATAAGCCACAAGATCCGCAAAAGCGGCATCCGATATTTTCATCAGGCTCAGATATGTTTCCGCATCATACAAGTATCCCACATCTTCGGCCGGAATGCCGTTCACCTCTTTCACCTTCACATCGATCGGACATTGCCCATAGTATCCTCCATGGTTCTGTATCGTCACATCAAACAGAAAAAAAGGACTCTGCGGGTCCCTGTTCTCATATCTGTGAATGATCTCCGCGAAATTACAGGCATCAGAAATAAACGCATCCACATACTCATATGGTACCTCCCAGTTGTCCTCGTGTATGAACTCCTCAAATCCGAAAAAGGAATATACTTTATTCCTTGACCATGCGCTCTCACCTGCCGGATGCATGGCCATGGTCCTGTAACCCTGATTTGCCAGTATCTTTGCCAGCGACGGCATATCCTGCCGGACCTGGTTCTGATAGGGAACCACGCCCGGATACAGCAGAGACAGAGAATTGCCGGTAAGCGCTTCAAACTCCGTATTGGCCGTATGTCCCCCTATAATTGAAATATACAGATTTCCCCGCAGGAAATTTTCATCCAGACTGTCCACAAAGGGCATATAGGGCTCTGTGGTATCCAGCTCTCCCAACACGCGCAGGTCGCTCCAGGCTTCGCTCATAATCATAATAATATCCGGCTGTTCCGGATTCTCCCTGCTTTGCAGCGCCTGATACTCTTCCATGGCCTTTCGCGCGATTCCTTCCAATGCTTCCTCAGAATAGCCGTCCGGGATCTCTACATGGCTGCTTTTGAGCAGGAATAAATAACTGAGGCAGACTCCGCTTATGTTCCTGTTGTTGCCCACATTCCAATAGTCCACCGCAAATTCCTTACCAAAAGGTTTCGGTGTTTTCATTACAGCATAATACCATACGCCGATCACCAGCACGGCAGCCACGGAGACTCCCACATGCACCCATTTATGCATCCGAATCCGTATCTTACTGCCCAGCACTATGAAGAAAATAAAATAAATCACCGAATACAGCGCCTCCGGTGAGAGTTCATAATTATAATTATTCATAACGGAGACCGCCGTGCCCACAGCCCTCAAATCGGCAGGAGTCAGAAAATCCCCGCGAAATCTGTATATATAATATTCCACCAAAAACAGGATCAAAAAGAAGCCGCTGCCTGCCCCCAGCGCGGCAGCCGTATTCTGTGTAAACAGGAAAATCAGCAGATATGCACAGATAATAAAGAGTGCCGTCAGTTGGGCCGCTCCGTCCTGCAGCGTACTTAAGTCATGTACGGGAAGTTCCATCCTCTGAAAGATTTTCATGGGGACATAGAACAGATAGACCACAAGCAGCGGAATCGTTATCCGGTTTGACAATCGGGGCAGCAACAGCAGGATACCGCTCAATGCCGTTAAGCCCAGACAGATAATCAGTCTCTTTATTACCCCCCCACACAGAAAAATGTAAGCAGCAGCATAAAAATAACCGTCACCGCCGACAGTGCAATTTTCCCCGGAGTCAGACGAATTCTGGCAAGTATATTCTGTTTCATGGCTCTCCTTTCGTCAATAAGCATTCCGCATCTTTCATTCCACAAAGGCATCTCATTCCGGGACAATCGAATGGACTTAATGCAAAGCTCCAGAAACATCCTGCAACTTTTGTTATAATTCTTTCTCCCAAAAGGCGAAAACACAAAATCTCCTGCATCCATGGAATCTATAAAATGTTTATTCTCTTCCGCAATGATTATACCAGATCCCTCCAGCCTCTGCAATCACAAATCACCGCCATACGGCATGACCACCAGCTCTTGCCGATGGTATGGCTGAATCCCTCCAAGGCATTTTCTGTGCTTTCTATAAGCAGCAGCTTATTGCCCCCTGCCAGCCATTGCAAGAACGGCATACAGCAAGACCATCTTTATGTAGTGCTTCATATTCGTCTCCTCCTTTATGAACATTGTTCAATTTCCGGAATAAAAATCCCCACGGTTAAGCGGGCATTTTAATAAAAGATTCTTCCTACAGTCTCCAGCACCGCGCCGGGATCATAATCCTGGCGAAGCAAGGCAGGCAGCACCAGGGATAATAAGATATCCGCAAATTTCTCTGCCGTACTGTCAAGTTAAGGCTAAAAATTTCTTCAGCTTTTTATTAAGACTTCTTTCCCTTCAAAGGCAAAGCCATATTTCCGGATGCGGCCGCCAGGAAATCCTCTGTTTTCCAAATCTGCCTGGTACCTCTGTTCCTCAATCTGTTTTAGCGCGGCATCCGCAGTGTCCTCCAACGATTTCTCCTCCCCCGAATCTCTGACCTTAAATTCCATTATTACCGCATTATCTGTTCTGTTCTTCGGCTCCATCATCACATCATACCTTCCGAATCCGCTCTCCCGGTTGGAGATGATGATATAACGGTCTGCCAATTCCACGGCCAGCCCCAGTACAAAGCCGTGGTAGAACCGTTCCGGCTGCGTCTCCATGGAGGGGTTTCTTCCGCTGTCGAAATAGCTGAACGCAGCCAGGGCTACACGGTTCATGTAGGCGTTCATGGACTTTACGTCATCCTGCAGCAGTGCCTTGATAAAACTGTTGTAGACTGTCCCAGAACGGGTAAACCATTTTCGAATCATCTTTTGGAACATAATCTGTACTTCCTTGTTCGTCAGCGCCAACTCATACAGATCTGCTCCTGTATCCTCATTTAATTCATAGCTCTCCGCTTTCAGATATCCACTTGCCAGGAACAGGCTCCAGATGGCATTCTCATCTGTGTCTAACTGATCAAAAATAATCTGTTCATCAACTTCCTTGTACAGATGTTCCCCTTTCAAAAGGTTCTCCATGGATATTTTTATATCTGCGCTTCCCTCCCGTATCAGCTTGTCCACCAGGCCATTGCTGCTGGTGTTAGCCCAGTAAGTAGAAAGCCTTCCCGTTTTCAAATAGTTAATGACGGACCAAGGATTGTAAATATCCCTGCATTTTCCAAAGGTAAAACCGTCATACCACCTTTTGACATCATCACATTTATCCTGCATCCCATATTCATCCAATGCAGTAAATACCTCCTCCTCCGTAAATCCAAAACAATCTGTATACATCTCAGATGTCGATGTCACGACTGTTAAATGGTTCAAACCAGAGAAAATGGATTCCTTGCTTACTCTTGTGATTCCCGTCATAACTGCCCGTTCCAAAAATGGATTTGTCTTGAACGTGGAGTTGAACAAGCCTCTGATAAATTCCACCATCTCTTCCCAATAACCGTACACCCAGGCCTCCTGAAGAGGCGTGTCATATTCGTCCAGCAGGATAATCACCTTTTTCCCATAATAGCGATACAGGAACTCGGATAGTGTTCCCAGAGATGAAATGGCAGAATAGTTATCCATATTTACGGAAATGTTTTTTATATAATCCTTTTCCTTTTCATTCAGGCTGCCTTCCTTCAGCAGAAATTCACATCGGTTATACAATTTTTCAATCAGATAAAATAAGCCTTTTTTTGCCTCAGCGAAAGAAGACGACTTTATCCCGGCAAAGCTTAAAAAGATCACCGGGTAAGTCCCCTGAAGATTCCGGTACTTCTCGTCTTTCCATATGGACAGTCCCTCAAAAATCTCTCCCTGCCCCGCATACTCTATAGAAAGAAATCTCTCCAACATGTTCATGTTCAGAGTCTTCCCGAATCTGCGAGGGCGGGTAATCAACGTCACATCGTCTCTGTTTTCCCACCACTGTCTGATAAAATCAGTTTTATCAATATAAAAGCTGTTTTCCATTATCAGTTTCTCAAAACTTTGAATCCCTATCCCTACGGTTCTCGCCATGGCAATATCCTCCATACTCAAAATATCCGCATTTGCATCACAAATATACATCCCAGTCCAAGGACCCAGACACTATATTCCAAATGGCAATGACAACTGCACTATTTTATCTATAGAATTTTCTTCTGATGAATCTGCATCCAGAGAAATATCTGTTTCCCTGAGAGCCTCCTCATACTCTTCCAATTCATCCATGTCATCCTTTTGCAGTATATTAGACTGCAAACTTTCTAATATGTTTTTAATTTCTATTGGAATGTCGCTTTCCTGCATCGCTTCTAATATATCATCCCTATTTAGCTTCAATCTCATTTCAGAATTAAGCCAATTAAGAATCTGCTTTAATGCCTCTTTACCCATCATATGTGTCTTTGACATTATACTCCTCATATAGAATTTAGACTGTTTCCTTAAGTATAATTCTTTCTTTTCTTCCATGGTAATCTTCCAGCATAATCTATGCAGAATTTTATTATACATGCTTCTCATATAACACACAAGAAAATTGCGTCAAATTTCTGAAATAATTATGCAGCCCACCAGACATAATAAGGCAGAATCAGTTCGGCCTCTCCCGGCCGAACTGATTCTGCCCCATCTTAAGACATTCCTTATCTTTCCCGCAGGCTCATCCCTGCTCGAACTTCTCCCTTAGCTTCCCCAGCGCCTTCTTCTCGATCCTGCTCACATAGCTCCGGGAGATTCCCAGCGCTTCGCCAATCTCATTCTGAGTCACCTCCCGATTTCCGTACAGGCCATACCGCATAATGAGTATCTGCCTTTCTCTTTCGGAGAGGTTTGCATCCATCAATGCAAATAATCTCCTGATATTGCCGCTTAATTCCATATTCTCCACAATATCCGGCTGATTCTGCTCTATTACATCCACCAGGTGGATCTCATTGCCCTCTTTATCCTGTCCTATGGGTTCAAACAGGGATACCTCCCTGGAGGATTTTTTCTTTCCCCGAAGAAACATCAAAAGTTCATTTTCTATACATCTGCAGGCATATGTGGCGAGCCTTCCCTTTTTTTCATCAAAAGTCCTGATCGCCTTAATCAATCCGATACAGCCTATGGAGATAAAGTCTTCCATATCCTCGTCCGCATTCTGATATTTTTTGACGATATGAACCACCAGACGCAGGTTCCGCTCCACCAGTATCTTCTGTGCCCGTTCAGCCTCCTCAGGGGAGCCATCACGCAGCATCCGGATGTATCCGGCCTCCTCCTCCTGAGTCAACGGCTTTTGAAACGTCTCCAAATCAAACCCCCACGGATTAGTCTTAAGATATTTTATGCTCTCCCTTCATCCATGGTGCCTGTCATGCCGTCTCAAAATGCACGGATTATCCCTGCTCAGTCAAGTAAAAACTGTGCCATCACATAATTGCTTACATCCAGCCCTTTTTCCGTCAGCGCCAGTCTGCTCCTGTCGCCTGTCAGGGGTTTCTTTCCTTCCCTGTCCTTTCCGGACCGCGAAATGATCTGCAGCAAACCGTCCCGGACATTCTTTCGGATTACTTCGCCGTATATTTCTTCCATCTCCTGCCCGAAAAGCCCTCTGAATTTTCCGAAGCTAACCCCCTCCGTCAGCCGGAGCCCCAGAAAGAGGAATTCCTCCATCTGCTCTTCCCGGCTTAAGGGATGGATCTCCTTCCTGCTTCCCATAGGATCCGCAAGATATGCCGCCAAATCCTCTCCGTTTTGAAAGCGTATATTGTCAACCAGGGAAGCTGCCCCCAGACCGAACCCTGCATACTGCCTCCGCTCCCAGTAACCGCAGTTGTGGCGGCACTCATACCCCTTTTTGGCATAGTTTGATATCTCATACCTGTGATACCCTGCCTTTTCAAGGCATTCCTTAGTCTCCCGGTACATCTCCCTGTCCGTATCCTCGTCCGGCAGCTTCAGCTCTCCCCTTTCATATCTCTCATAAAGAGGAGTCCCTTCCTCCAGAATCAGGCTGTAGGCGGAGATATGCTCCGGCGGACTGTCCAGGGCCAGGACACACTCCAGAGTATTTCTGTATCCGGAAAGCGTCTGTCCCGGCAAAGCACTCATGATATCCACATTGATATTCCGAAATCCTGCCTTTCTGGCAGCGGCATAGGCCTGCTTAAACTGCTCCCAGGTATGGATTCTGCCGATAGCAGCAAGCTCACCATCCTCGGCAGACTGCAGTCCGATGCTCAGTCTGTTGATACCCGCCCTGCCATAACGCTCCAGTCCCTCCCGCGTGACAGTGCCCGGATTTGCTTCAATGGTCACCTCCGCATCCTGTGCCATATGGTAATTGCTCCTCACGGTCTCCATCAGCCTTTCCATGGCGCTTACAGGAACCAGGGAAGGGGTCCCTCCCCCAATAAATATACTGACCACACGATAGTTCATATACCGGAAGGCGCTTCCCGCCGTCTCGGTGAAAAGCGCCTCCATATAAAGCCTCATTGCCTCCTCATCCCCGGGCGCGGACAGGAAATCGCAATAGAGACATTTTCTGACGCAGAAGGGAATATGGAAATATAATTCCAGATCCTTCCTGTCATCTTCTTTATCACAGCCCTGCTCTCTCAACTTCTTATCGAAAACTCCTTTCCCCTTTAAAAGCTCTCTTCCTTCAAAGGCTCTCTCCCCAAAAAGCTCTCTTCCCTCATAAATTCCCTTCCTTCAAAAGCTATTTCCCAAAAAGGCTCTCTTCCTTCATAAATTCCCTTCCTTCAAAAGCTCTCTCCAGGAAAATCCGCGTCCTCCCGCCGTTCAATCATTGTCCAATTTCAGTACACTCAAAAATGCTTTCTGGGGGATTTCCACATTGCCGATCTGGCGCATGCGCTTCTTCCCTTCCTTCTGCTTCTCCAGCAGCTTTTTCTTTCGGGTGATATCGCCGCCGTAGCATTTTGCCAGCACGTCCTTGCGCATGGCCTTCACGGTCTCCCGGGCGATGATCTTGCCGCCCACCGCCGCCTGAATGGGAATCTCGAACAGATGCCTGGGGATCTCCTCCTTCAGCTTCTCGCACATTTTACGTCCCCGCTCGTAAGCGGAATCCGCATGGACGATAAAGGACAGAGCGTCCACTTCCTCCCTGTTAATCAGGATATCCAGCTTTACCAGCCTGGACGCCTCATAGCCCTTGATATCATAGTCAAAGGAGGCATATCCTCTGGAGCGGGATTTCAGCGCGTCAAAAAAGTCGTAAATAATCTCGTTCAGGGGAAGCTCGTATTTCAGAAGTGCACGGTTGGCCTCCATATACTCCATTCCCAGATAACGCCCTCTCCGCTCCTGGCAGAGCTCCATAATGGGGCCGATGAATTCCGTTGTCACCATGATCTCCGCACTGACGATGGGTTCTTCCATATGCTCGATGACGGAAGGATCCGGCAGGTTGGAAGGGTTGGTCAATTCGATGAGCTCCCCGTTGGTTCTGTACACCTTGTACACAACGCCCGGCGCGGTGGCCACCAGATCCAGATTGTACTCCCGCTCCAGTCTCTCCTGGATCACCTCCAGGTGCAGCAGCCCCAGAAAACCACATCGGAAGCCGAAGCCAAGCGCAATAGAGGTCTCCGGTTCATAGCGCAGGGAGGCGTCATTGAGCTGGAGCTTCTCCAAAGCATCCCGCAGATCCTGATATCTGGCTCCGTCCGCCGGATAAATTCCGCAGTAAACCATGGACTGTACCTTCTTATATCCGGGCAGCGGCCCGGCGCACGGATTCTTATCGTCTGTAACGGTATCTCCCACAGCCGTATCCCTGACATTCTTAATGGAAGCCGTAATATATCCCACCATGCCCGCGGATAACTCTTCGCAGGGAATGAACTGGCCTGCGCCGAAGACGCCCACCTCCACCACTTCCTCCTTTGCTCCGGTGGCTATCATGCGGATAGCCGTCCCCTTCCTGACGGTTCCCTCCATAATCCTGCAGAAAATAATCACACCCTTATAGGGATCATAGACGGAATCAAATATCAGCGCCTGAAGAGGCCCCTCCGGGTCCCCCTGGGGAGCCGGCACGTTTTTCACAATCTGTTCCAGCACGTCCTCAATGCCTATGCCGTTCTTGGCGGAGATCAGAGGAGCGTCCTGCGCCTCGATGCCTATCACGTTCTCAATCTCCTCTATGACTCTCTCCGGCTCCGCGCTGGGCAGATCAATCTTGTTGATCACAGGAATCACGTCCAGATCATGATCCATGGCCAGATAGACATTGGCCAATGTCTGGGCCTCGATTCCCTGGGCCGCGTCCACCACAAGCACCGCGCCGTCACAGGCGGCAAGTGAACGACTTACCTCATAGTTAAAATCCACATGTCCCGGCGTGTCAATCAGGTTCAGGATATACTCCTCCCCATCCTTCGCCCTGTAGACGGTGCGGACGGACTGTGCCTTGATGGTGATCCCTCTCTCCCTCTCCAAATCCATATTGTCCAGCACCTGGGCCTGCATTTCCCGGCTTGTAAGCAAGCCGGTGTGCTCAATAATACGGTCCGCCAGGGTTGACTTACCGTGATCTATATGCGCGATGATACAAAAATTTCGGATTCTGCTCTGCTGCGTTTTCCTGGTTTCCATTGATTCTTACTTTTCCTCTCATAGATTGCTTCTTCCCGCTCTGGAGCCATGCAGGAATAAATATCTTAACAATTCCATCCTTTCGGAGAATCATCAGAATAGATTGTATCAGAATTATGCGCAAATGTCCAGCACAGGAACGGAAAGAAGACTGCCGGTTCTGTACATGGAAAAAGCCGCGCCTGCAATCCTCAGACACGGCCTTTTCCGTTATGGCATAGTTTTTCTGTTATGGCTTATTGTATCCTTCTGCTGTGATCCGTCATTTTCTGTTATGGCTTAACATATCTTTCTGCCACAGCCCGGCACTTTATTTCACACTTTCAAAATAAACTTCCAGCTGAGCCTTCAGCTCATCCAGTATCTTCTGGAGCCCTGCGGCCTCCGCCTGCTTGTTGAACTCCTCCAGCGTCTTCTCCACATCGTCCACCAGCCCAAGATCCAGAAGCGGGCCGTACTGTGTGTATACGTTCTGAAGGTTTGCCAGCTCGTTCTGTACCTTGGAATCGTCAAAGGAGAATGCCGCGGTAGGGCCTTCCACCGCCTTTGCGGTCCATTCGTTTCCAAGTGTCACCTGATCCGGGAAGGTATCCTCTCTGGTGGTCTCCCAGAGGGTATTCTTCAATCCCCAGGACCAGCCGTTTCCGAAGGGATGCCTGCTTAAATCCGCAGCGGGCGCCCACTGGGTATCGCCGACCTTGGTGTAATGCACGCCCTCGATTCCGTGGCGCACCAGGTTGTATAGATCCTGATCAAATTTCAGCAGATCCAGGGCCATGAAAGCGCGCTCCTTATACTCGGATCGCTCCAGAACCGCATAGCCGTCACCGATGTAGGCACCGAAGAAACGGTTGGAATCGGGATTCAGGTCATAAATTTCAGGCTTCCACTCGGGATGACTTTCCATCAAATTGGATGCCGCAACGCCCACGGTACCAAGGTTCTGAGTGTAGGATGCGCTGGTTCCGTTGGCAAATGCCTCCTTGGGATCCGTGGAATTGGCGATGGCGCTCTTGGACCAGAAGCCTGCATCCGCCCATTCCTTCATCTCTTTGGCAAAGGTAAGATACTCTTCGGTTCCGTACACCCAGAATACATCCTCCGGGGTCACATTGTCGCTGTACTTATAAGCAATGAAATTCTGCAGAGAACCCGCCACCTGCACCCATCCATTGTGGTCGAACAGCAGAATCAATTTGGACATATCATTCTGCTGCGACGCATTATAGGCAAACTGTACGCCGGAGTCCGGATCGTCCGCAACCGCCTGATAATAAGCCCGGAGGTCGTCCATGCTCTTCAAGGGTTCCAATTCATACTTCTCCCTCAGATCTCCGCGGATTACAATGGCGTTTGCCTGCACGTTGGCCATATTGCAGGGCACAAAATACACCTTGCCGCCGATCTTTGCCTGTCCCCAGGAAGCCTCGGACTGCAGTTCCTTATGCAGGGGCATATAATCGCTGATAATCTGATCGGTTACCTCCGCAAAAGCACCCTTTCCCGCCTCGGACTGGTAATAGGCCCATGTGGAAGTATAGATCATGTCAATGGTCTCTCCGCCGGCTATGGTCAGGGAATACTTGGTAGTGTAATCGCTGGCAGACATGTTTTTCAGCACCAGTGTGGCGTTGATCTTCTCCTGGAGAATCTTGTTGACCTCTTCCAGAACCTTGTCCTGATCCTCCGTCTTGTCGCCGATGTAATACATCACCAGCTCCACGGGTTCGGAGACATCCTGTCCGTTGTATGTCTTGCCGGTCTCATCTGCCCCTCCGGGCTCCTGCTGTTCCTGTCCGCTGCTCTGTTCCTGCTGTTCCCCGGATCCGGACGACTGGGATTCATTGCCCTTGTCGTCGCCGCAGCCCGCAAGAGCCGTCAGCGACAATGTGCCCGCAAGCAGCATTGCCAGAAGCTTTTTCCCATTTCTCATAACTTCTTCCTCCTGTTTTCATTTTTTATGTTGAAGAAAATTTCCCGCAGCAAACTGAAAGAATCACCGGCTGCCGCATTGCAAAATTTCCCGTTCAACCCTTCACTGCTTCAGTTCTCCCCTGATCAGCCTTTCACGGCTTCCAGAGAAAATCCGTTATGCACCAGACTTTCCATTGTACAGATTCTGTTCTATCCCTTCACCGCCCCCAGGGTAAGCCCCTTGACAAAATATCTCTGTACAAAGGGATATACCAGTACGATGGGGCCCGTCACCACCACTGTCAGAGCCATCTTCATGGACTCGATGGGCAGAATGTCAATGACCATCCCCGATTCCGCCGCGATTTCCCGCAGAGCCTTGGCGTCGTTAATCAGCTTATAAAGCTGATACTGCAGACTGTAGAGATGATTATTGTCGATAAACAGCATGGAATTATACCAGTCATTCCAGAATGTAAGCGCCGTAAAAAGGCAGATCGTTGCGATCACAGGCGTGGACAGGGGCCAGATCAGCCTGATAAAGATGGCAAAATCCCCCGCTCCGTCAATTTTGGCCGACTCGGTCATCTCAAAGGGAATTCCCGCCATGAATCCCTTTACCAGCAGAATATTCCATACCGATACCACCCCCGGCAGAATCATGGACCAGATACTATCCTTGAGATGAAGATAATTCACGCAGAGGATGTACCAGGGCATCAGGCCTCCGCTGAAAAGCGTGGTAAAAAAGTAGAAAAAGGACAGCTTATTCCTCCAGGCGAAATCCTTCCGCTGGAGCACATATCCCGCCATGGTATTCAGGAATACGCTCAGGGCAGTGCCCACCACGGTGACGAAAATTGTCACGCCGTATGCCCTGATAATCGCCATGGGGCTGTCAAATATGGTTTTGTAGCTCTCAAAGGACCATTCCTTCGGAATAATAGTATAACCGTTCCGGATGATATCACTCTCGGATGTGAAGGAGGACCCTATCACAATCAGAAAGGGAATCAGGCAGACGACTGCAAATAAAAACAACAGCGGATACCCGACAGCCTTGAATGCCAGCACATCCTTGGGCATATGACGTCTCGAAGCCACTTTCTTCATTCTCCCTTCCCCCCTTCCTAAAATAATGAATAATTCTCGTCTTTTTTCTTGACGATCCAGTTGGCAATGATAATCGTAATAAAGCAGAGCACCGACTGACAGAATCCTATGGCCACCGTCTGGCCGATATCCGTGGCGGCAATGGTCATGCGGAACACATAAGTGTCAATTACATCCGTGGTGCCGAATAGAGCACCGTTCTGTCCCACCAGCTGGTAGAACAGATCCAGGTTGCCCCGGAATATCTTGCCAAGCGCCAGCAGCGTCATGGTGATCACCGTTGGAGTGATACCCGGCAGCGTAATATACCGGATCCTCTGAAAGATATTGGCTCCGTCGATAGCCGCCGCTTCATGAAGGGAGCCGTCCACCCCCAGTATGGAAGCCAGATACACCACCACTCCATAGCCCACGCCCTTCCAGGCGGAAAAAATGACGATGATAAAGGGCCACCATCCCGATTCCCCATAGAAATTCACCGGATCCATTCCCAGATTCCTCAGCACCGCATTCAGCGTACCCGTCTCATAGGAAAGCAGGCTGTAGGCAATGGAGCCCACGATAACCCAGGAGATAAAATAGGGAAGGAAGATAACCGACTGTGTAATCTTCTTCAGCCATTTCCCCGCCATCTCGCTTAAAATAACGGCAAAGAGAATTTCCAACACCGTATTCACCACGATGAAGGCCAGATTGTACAGCGCGGTATTTCTGGTGACACTGAGGGCCTTTCCGGAGGCAAAGAAAAATTTAAAATTTTCGAATCCCACCCAGGGACTTCCGAAAATCCCGTCCCTGTAATTAAAGCGCTTGAATGCCATCACCAGCCCTCCGATGGGCAGATAGCAGAAGACTATCAGAAGCGCGGCTGAGGGAAGCAGCATCAGAAGCAGCGTCCTGTAGCGATACAATTTATGGAAAAATCCCTGTTTTCTTTTTTTCTCTGCTTTCAAATCCGTACCTCCTTTATTCCTGTTCCTTCCATTTGCTTACACTCTTCTGTTTTCTTATGTTAATTTTAACAACAAATAATGTCTTTTGAAATCGTAAACCATTCATATTGTATAGTAAAATATTCTTGTCTCCAAAAAAGAAGGAAGGAGCCCGGCATTTTCGCCAAAGGCCCCTTCCCGCTTCATTTGGGAAAGCGAATCGTCACACAGGTTCCCTCCCCCTCCCTGCTCTCATAGGACAGACCGTATTCTTCTCCGAACATCAACTGCAGCCTGGCATGCACGTTTCTGATGCCGTAACCGCTTCCGGTGGAGGTAATAGTCCCGTCCATCACATGCTCCAGCGTCCCGGAATCCATTCCGGCCCCGTCGTCCATCACCCTTACACACACCACTCCGTCCCTCTCACCGCCCAGAATCCTTATGGTTCCCCTTTTCTCCGGTTTCTCCCAGATGCCGTGCTGTATGGCGTTCTCCACCAGGGGCTGCAGCATAATCTTGGGAACCAGGCTGCTCTTTACCCCGGGATCCACCTCCTCAAGATAGGTAATCCTTCCCGGAAAACGGATATCCTGAATTTTCACATAATATCCCACATGCTGAAGCTCCTCCTCCAAAGTCAGGGTATCCTGCCCCTTGTTCAGCACCAGGCGGTAGTATTTGGACAGGGAGACAACCGCCCTGTGGATATCGTCGGTGCGCCCGCTGAAGGCCAGCCAGTTCACCAGATCCAATGTGTTGTAGAGAAAATGAGGATTGATCTGGGATTGCAGCGCCTTCAGCTCCGCGCTCTTCAAGTGTATACCCATGCGGTATTTTTCGTCCATGAGCTGATTGGTGTGATGCATCATGTCATTGTAATTATCGTACAGGATGCCGATCTCATCCTTGGTATCGTTTGGAAGGTAGACCCTGGTATCTCCTCCCTTCACCTGGTTAAAGCTCTCATTCAGCAGTGATATTCTCTTCACAATCCAGGAGATCAAAAGTGTTCCTCCCACCATGGCCATGAGGCAGAACAGAATCATCAGCCCCACCACGATCAGCTGCAGCCTGGCTATCCCCCCCGTCATGTCCGATATCGGGATTATCGTGATCATCTCCCAGTCCGTATTGCGGATTTTGTTACGCATGCAATAAACGGGCTCCTGGTAAAGCTGTGCCTCCCTCAGATCGCTCTTCCACACGAACCTGGAATACCGGAACTCCTCCGGCAGCTCCTCTGCCAGTCCCAGCCGCTCCAGCTTCTCCTGATCCGAGACGGACACAATCACATTCTCCGTGTTCACCAGGTAAGTAGCCGCGTTCTCCGTGGGAGTAGCATTCCGCAGAATTTTTTCGATCTCCCCGATTCCAATGTCCATGCGCAGCACCGAATTCCGCTTTCTGTAGTCCTGCTCCTCCGACACATCCCTGATCATGGCGATGCGCTTTTCCTTCCCGTCCTCCTCCAAATAGATCTCCGGGGCAAAATAGACATTTCTCTCCCCCTTCTTCCGGTACCAGACAGCTTCGTCCGCCTCGGACAGAAAACGAATAAACTCGTCGTCCGCCATAAAGACAAACTCGTCCGCAATATAGAGCCGCAGCCGGATATCCTGGTTGGTACTGACCATTCCCTGAAGGTAGCTGATAACCTCGCTCCTCAGAGCCAGCTGGCGGTATCCGTCCATCTGTCCGGAATTATCCACGCTTAAGCTTTCCTTCAGGGATGTGTTTGTCACCAGAGTATCCGTCCTCTGAATCAGCTGGAGAATCTTGTATTCCAGATAAGACTTGGCCTGTTCATAGCCCTGGGTTGCGGAATAATGCAGCTTTTCCGTCATTTCCCTGGATACCTCCACATAGATGATCATGCTGAACAAAGAGATGGGCAGCAGGAACAACATGATATAGAAGAGAAACAGCTTTTTCTTCAGAGACAGATTCTTAAAAAACTGCTTCCATGTTTTCCATCTCAGTAAATTTTTCATACCCCTCTCCCTGCAGAACCTGTTCGTCGGCCAGACCATTCCTTCGGGTTCGCCGCCGGCGCTCTATTCGCCCCTGCGCTCATTGATATCCCTCAGATAATCCGCCGGCGTCATCTGCTCGTTCTTCTTATAAATCCTGATAAAATAGCTGCTGTCTGCAAATCCTGCCCTGGCCGCTACATCCTTGATCTTTACAAAGGGATTCCTGCGCATATATTCCTTGGCCCACTTTATGCGAATTCTGATAATGGACTGGTTGATGGTCTCGTTCTTCTCTTTCTTGTACAGCCAGCACATGTACTGCTTTGACAGTTCAAACTCATCGGCCAGCTTCGTCAGGGACAGATTGATATCCGAGAAATTATCCTGGATATATCTCTCAATCTTATCCGCCATATGGGTGGAGGACTGCCAGGAGGCGGGCACCAGGTCCTCCTCCGGAATCTCCTCCAGCACTCCCTTGAAATGGGCTCGGTACTCTTCCTCCATGGCGGCTCTGCGCCTCTCCTCCTCCACCTGCAGGATGGATTTCTTCAGAGCGTCCACGATCTCGGAGGGCTCTATGGGCTTCTCGATATAATTCACCGCAGACAGCTGGATTGCCGACATCAGATACTCCTTGTCGCAGTAACCGCTGATAAAAATAAACCGGCAGTTTTTCCGACTTTTGCGGATCTCAAAGGCCATGGTAATCCCATCCATCCTGGGCATGCGCACATCCGCCATGACAATGTCCGGCCGAAGCTCCAGAGCCTTTTTCAGACCCTCCTCCCCGTCCTCTGCCATGTGTACTTCCGTAATTCCGAGACTTTCCCAGGGAATGCATTTGTACAGGCCTTCCCTGGTCAGTTCCTCATCCTCTACCATCAATACCTTCAAACTCATATTCTCACCGCCGTTGTTCCCTTGGATCTATTGAAGTTTACTTCCGGTTCTTTATCCGCTTGCGATCGTCTCTCTGCAATGATTCTTCCCGGACAATTCCTGCAGCCGCGCTCTGCTGTCGTTCCTTCCTGAATATTCCCCGCAGCCGCGCCTGCTATCATTCCTTCCGGAATGTTCCCTGCATCCGTACTCTGCCCCGGGTGCCGCTCTCTATCAGTATCGGGGGCTTGCGGTAATTCCCCCAGGAAATATGCGGGTAGGCAAATGCCTGATTGACATTCAGCTTCACCGGCTCCGTACTCTCCCCTGTCAGCACTCTCAGGTAATCGATGACAATGTAATAATCGGAGGAATCCGCCGCCTTCTCCCCGCACACCTCAATACGGATGGTGTGTTCGTCGAAGGGAAGTCCGTCCGCGGAAAAAATCGGAAGGTGGTACTTTTTGTCGAATCCTGCGGAGGAGCAGGGGAAATCCACTCCCGCCACCCGCTGGTTCACTTTCTCTGCCGCCAGCTTTCCGTCTATATACACATTTGCCATGCCGTAGGTGGTATCCTGGGGACCGTACCAGACAATTCCCGTGCCGATAAAGGTACACTCGGCACAGGCACCCTTCTCCCTGCTCCACATCTCCGTTCCGTGATCGCTCTCCTTCTTATCCTCCACAGGATACCAGGTGCCGGTGTAGCGGATTCTTTCGTCCGTATCCGGAATCTTCCACTCCTCCGGGTCCACAACCTCCGCCCGGATATGGGCAGGGCAGGAAGCTTCTCCCATCACTTTGATCCCGATTCCCTTCTCTTCGGAGTACAGGCAGGCCTCCTCCACATCCTCCTTGGTGGACCGGAAGTCATTGGTTCCGCTGTATCCCGCTTCAAAGCGTCCAAACAGGATGTCATCCCTCATATCCTGCCCCCAGCTTACACAGGGCTGCTCTCCCCAGATATTTCCCATTGAAAATCGTCTGGCCGTTCCCTTATTTCTGGAAATATGATCCTCCGGATACCAGGAATATCCCCATTCCCTGTCCGGTATCTGCTTTCTTTTCCAGGACAGCATATCCATACCGGGGGCCGCCAGATAAGAAACACCCAGCTCATCCAGCCCTCCGTCATCCACGCCCACGCGAAGCTTGATCTGCCTGGGCAGTTCCTTGAACAGCTCCCCTATAGTATACTCCGTGACAAAGCTTCCGTCCCCATGGATCAGAATTCTCCACTCCATGGTCAGAGTATCCCGATAACCGCCGCGGGTTCTTACACTGGCCCCCTCCTGGGTCTTATTTACATCAAAGGATGTCAAATACCATTCTCCCAGCTTCAGATAAGGCACATTCAGCAGAGGCCCTCCTGTCAGAAGCAGCTGTTCCGGCTCCCGTTGCTGCTTTGCCCCCTGGCGTTGCTCCGATTTCAGGTCCGCCTCTGCGCCCCCGTTTTCCTTCATCCACAGACCCTTGAGAAGCCCGTTTTCCCTATTGAATACAAAGCGGAAGGAGCCTCCCTCCACAATCGTCTCCCCGGGCTGCTCCAGAATGCTTACCGAAGCCCCAAAGGTACCTGCAGTCGGCCTCTGCGCCGGGGAAGCTTCCGTCATGTCCTCCCCTGCCGGGGTGCTTCCCTCTTTCGCGTACTCCCGTTCCGTCACCAGCATTTCATCCACACAGTTGCCCATGGCATCCAGAAACTGCAGCCACACTCCTTCTCCCGGCATGGCCTCTGCCGGGGAAAGCACCTTCCCGGCCGCCGTTTCCTCCAGGGGAAGCGCTGCCCTGACCGCCTCTTCCGGCAATGCCTCCTTCAGGGGAAGCGCTGCCTGCTCTAAGGGAAGCACGACCTTGATCGCCTTACCCGGCACTGCGGCGGGCAGATAAAGGCTTCCGCTGCACTCCCCGTACTTCCACCGCATTTCCACCTGGGACAGATCCGTGTGGCAGAAGCGGTTCTCCAGCACCAGCAGCGCTTTCTTTTCCTCTGCCTTCAGCTCGCTGTGCAGTATCTTAATGGGAGAATAGCCCTTTCTCACCATATAGAACTCCGGCTTTCTCCTCCGCCATACATCAATGATTCCCCATTCCAGCTGGGTATTCCCCCCGTCGTAGATATCGGTCTCGTCGATTCCGGCCCAGATTGCGCCGCCCAGGGCACCCTCCGTGTTCCAGATATTATCCCAGAAAATCCGGATGCCCTCCCCCCAGAAGGTACGCACGGACGGATCCCGCCTCAGCTCCTCTCTGTTGTAGCAGCATACATGGACATATTCGTCGTGAAGCACTGGCATATCCCTGCCGGGAGCATGTCCCACGCTTACATTATCCCGCTTTTTCCCCAGATCCGTGTCATATTCCGAGTAATGAACGCTCCAGATGTCCGGCATCTCATGCTCCTCTCTGATGGTCATGGGATAGCTGAATTTAGTCATCCTGGTGGGATCCTTCCTGTGCACATAGCGGTTCAGCAGATCAAAGTTATAACCGCCGAAGGACTCGTTGCTCAGGGACCAGATAATCACGCTGGGATGATTGTAATCCCTGGCAAGCACCTCCGTAAAATGGCTGTAATACCGCTCCGTCTCCTCCGGATCCCTCTGGGTGTAGGGCGTGGTCTTGGCCACAAAGGCAAGGGCCAGCTCGTCCTCCACATAGATGCCCTTCTCGTCACATTGCTCCAGGAAATACTCACTGGGCGGATAATGGGAGGTCCTGATATAATTACAGTTTGCCTCCTTAAACAGCGCCACATCCCTTTCGATCAGCTCCCTGCTTAAGGCTCTGCCGGATCTGGGGCTGATTTCATGCCGGCAGGCTCCCCGCAGCTTTACCTGCCTTCCGTTGACATATAAAAGGTTCTTCCTGCGCTCCAGTCTGCGCAGCCCCGTGCGCCTGCTCACAGTCTCAAGCTTCCTCCCGCCCAGGAAAAGCTCCACTTCCACCCGATACAGACAGGGGTGCTCCGCATCCCAGAGCACAGGATTCTCTATGGGAATATTTACAGTGAAATATCCATCCACCCGATTCTCCAGCTCCGTCCGCAGACAGGCACTCTGCGCCCCGTCCGGCGCATACACTCTGAACAGCGCCTCCATGCCCTCCGCTGCTTCCGGCCCTCCGCCAGTTGTGTACCTGCAGGGCCGAACCGTCATGCCTTCCTGTGCCCGCTCTCCTCCGCGTGCCGATTTCTCCCACTGCATGTCTCCATTGCCCCAGCCGGCGGTGTCCAGATCCGCCCGCAGCGTACAGGTAACCATATCCTCGTCGAAAAGAGGCGACAGATACAGGGCGTTTACATAAACCTCCGGCAGAAGGTACAGCCAGACGCTGTGCAGGATCCCGCCATGGTTAAAGCAGCTTACGGTGTCCGACTCCTCGTCCACGGCCACTCTCAGCTCCACGCTTTTCCTGCCTCTTACCTGCTCCGTGATTTCCGCATTCCAGGTCAGAAACGCATTCTTATGGGAGGCCACATGTACGCCGTCCACCCAGACATCGGCAAATCCGTTCACACCCTCAAACTTCAGCACCGCCCTGCTGCCATCCCCAATCTCAGGCAATCCGATCTCTCTGCGGTATTCATACCGGTTGGAAAGTCCCTTCCGGTGCAGAATCGTGGTGTCAAAGGGAACCTTCACCTCCCAGGCTCTTCCATCCTTCCCATCGATAATCTCCCAGTCTCCGTCCAGGCATATGGCCGGTTCCTCTATCCCTCTGCACCAGTCCGGCAGAGGCACCAGGCGCGGCACTGCAGGCTCCCGCATTTTATTTCTGTTTTCCTCCATCCTCTCACACCTCCCCGTCGCAGCCGGCTGCAAGCTTCATCCGGAATCCCTCCCGCAGCCCCGGCACAAGCTCCACCCTGGGCCTTTTATAGCAGCCCCTCACCAGGCGGATAAAATTATAATCCAGATCCACATTCAGACGTTTTCCCACTCTGTAGGCACTGCCCTCCAGCACCGCATAATCGATGGAGGTATAGGTATTCTGTGCCCCGGGGGCCTTTCTGCCGTTTACCCTCACCACAAGCTCATGCTCTCCTTCCGGCAGGTCATGCGCCTGTGCCAGAAGCAGTCCATATCTCTTCTCATACCCCCGGCTTGCCCCCAAAAGGTCCACCTTATCCGGATACTGATCCACATTTTCCGCGATCAGCTCTCCGTCCAGGTACACATCACACATTCCGCAGTTGATATCCAGAGGGCCATACAGACGCACTCCGGTTCCCCTGAACCGAAGGCTCATACTGTCCCCGGCGATTCTGCTCATGGTCTCCGTGTCCCGGTAATTCCCGCAGTAATCATCCATGAAGCGCCAGCTTCCCTGAAATACCATTCTGGGATCCCTGTCGTCCACCATTGCCTCCGGCGTATACCAGGGCGCCTGCTCCATGCGCACCCTGACATTCTGCGTACAGATCTGCAAATGGGCTCCCTGCCTGTATTCATTCTCACGGCTTGCCGCATATTCTGCTATGCATTTTTTCGTATTTCCTTCTGCGTTCCTGCCTGCGCTTCTTCCTGCATTACTGTCCTCGCTTTTCACCATATTTCTATCTGCATTTTCCTCTGCATCCCCCCAGATTACCGCCACATCCCCGGGCAGCAGGTATGCCGCACCCTTTTCGTTCAGTCCTCCGGGAGCCATGCCGATCTGGGCTTTCACATTATGGGGCAGATGACGGAACAGCTCCCTTACCTCATAGAAGGTATCCAGGGTCCCGTCCCCGGCAATCAGCAGAATAAAGCGGATGCTCAGCACGCCCTGATAGCTTCCTTCAATGGTCACCAGCACCCTGCCCTCCGTATATTCGGCATCCAGCCCAGTTCCCTCCCATTCTCCCAGGAGAAGTCCGGTGCAGTTCAAATAGGGGCCTCCTGCCAACAGCAGCCTGCCGCCCGCGTAAGCCGATGTGAGCAGGCAGGTCTTTCGGTCAAACCGATACGAGTAGAATGCGTTGGATACAGTGAGTGTATCCTCCTCCCGGGAGATGACAAGCGCTCCTTTTGGCATACTCTTTCTTCCGGCACTCTGCTGTTCTGTGTCCCTCTGTCCGGCGCACTCTTCTGTACAGTGCAGGCAGGCATATTCCCGGCGGCCGTCCTCCGACACCAGGCGGATTTCCGGCCCTTCCGTTTTTCCCGTATCCTCCTGCAAATCCACCAGACAGACCGCCACGTTGCCCGGCGCTCCTTTCAGTCCGCGGCAGTCATATTCTTCTCCGTTAATCATCATTCTGCATTCCGATAAGTCCGTGAAGAGGAGACGGTTCTCGATTTCCAGACGCAGCCCTCCGCTCTCCCTGCAAAGGCTCTTCACTGCCACAGGGGCGTATGCGGCCCGAAGCTCCTCGTACTCCGGCTTGGGAGCGTGGTTCCGGTCCAGGATTCCCCATTCGTATTTTCCCATGCCCTCAAAGCTTCCGTCCTCATCCACTCCCGCCAGCACGGCACCGCCAAGACACCCTTCCGTACTCCGGGACTTCTCCGCAAAACGGCGGATACTCTCCCCCCAGAACTTCCGGATATACCCGTCCTTGTCGATCTCATCCCTGTTGTGACAGGCCACGGGCGACCACACCTCATGGAGCACCGGCAGGCGGCAGGCGGCCTGAGCAGTCATATAGCCGATCTCATTCTCCGCCCCCGGCGTGTGGAAAATGACCATCTGGTCATAGCACAGATCAAAGGGCTGCTTCCAATCAATATAATGCACCGGCCAGATGTCCAGCGCCGTATCCTCCTGGGGTACGGACATGGGCAGATGGAAGGTGAGCGGCCTTACCGGGTCCACACTGCGCAGGACTTTGGCGGCATGCCGGAAATTGGCTCCCCAGACACAGTCATGCCCCAGGGACCAGATCAGTACGCTTGTATGGCTTCCCACGGACAGCATGTCCTCTATTCTGCCGAGATACTCTTCCCTCAGATGCGGAAGATCCTGGGTTGCGGGAGCCGTATCTCCCACATCATAAAAAGCCGCCGTGTCTTCCACCAGAAATCCCATCTCATCGCAGACTCTCAGGAGCTCCTCGCTGAAAGGGCCGTAAATGCCCCGGAGGAAATTCACATTGGCCGCCGCGAAGAGCTCCAGGTCCCTCCTGGTTCCTTCGGAATCCCCCTTTCTCTCCCGATAGCAGATCCCCTTCAGCTTGAGAGGCCTGTGATTCCACAAAAGCACCTGCCCCTTCCTCTCCAACGACCGGAATCCGATTTCCTGCTCCGCCCGGGCCTCGCACACGCCGTCCCTCTCCAGGCTTACGGTCACCCGGTACAGCCGGGGATGCTCCGGATCCCACAGCTTCACCCCGGGACAGGAAAATGCGATTTCCCTTCCCGAAATTGTCCGGCTCTCCTCCCGAAGCAGGTTCTCGGGCCCCGCTATCCGAAAATGCACCTGCCCCTCCACAGGGGACTTGCATCTTACCCTGAGCTCCATCTCTCCGTTCTCTCCCTCTCCGGTATCCAGCCAGAGAAAGGTGTCTCTTCTCTCCATTCCGCTCCTCCTATTCCAGTTGCGTCCCTTCCAGCGCCCTCTTCCCTGGAAGGGATTCCATGTGCCCTGGCATCCGCAATCCCTTCCGGGCGCTTTCGCTTGGGGACTGGTTTTCCTGTATCGTTCCTTTCCTTACGCGTTCTCTCCTGAAAGGGATTCGTTACACCATAGCGTATGTAATCCCTTATAATTCCTTATTTCCCTATCCTTCCAGAATCTCCACCCTGGATAAGATGCCGAAAGGCCTCAGCCCCCAGCTCTCACTCCACTCGCATCCCCTTGTCCGGTAAGAGTCCGGACCGTACCACTGATATTCGTCATTACAGTTATGCAGTGTGCCGAAGGTGTTAAAACGGTTGCCGTAAGCACAGATTTCCAACCGATGCACACCGGCTCCGCAGCTTCCCAGGCAGAGGGTATGGGGCGCAAAGGCGATCAGTCCCACCTCCCTTCCGTCCATGCGCACTCCCAGCGCCGGGGAGGCGAAATGCGGCACTCTCACACTCACCTGACAGGTTTTCTCCAGCGTAAAGCTCATGGAATACAGGAGACTTCCCCCGTAAAAAGGCATTCCCTGGCGGGTGATATCTCCGAACAGGATTCTGTCCGGCTTCCGGGTCACGCAGCTTTCAGTCCCCCTCACGCACACGCCGAAATCTCCCAGCAGGAAGACGTTCTCCAGATTCGTCTTGCGCCCGTAGGGAATCTCCAGAAGCAGCTCGTTCCTGCCCTTTTTCACTCCGGGAAGCCCCACCTTCCTGATAAAGGAATCCACATAACAGGCATCGCCGCCTATATCTGCGGGTCTGCTCCCCACATGGGCAATCTCCTCTCCGTTCCACAGAATGCGGGCTTTCCCGGGACGCTCCATGGCCAGGAAAATCTCCCCCGCCTCCGTCTCGGAGACAATCTCATACCGAAGCTCCACCAGGTCCTTCTCCGGCGCCTCCTGAATCCTCCAGGGCTGAGTGTAGGCATCCTGGCGGTGGGGATATCCCAACAGGGTACGAATTTCGTTGTCCAGCCGCAATATCTCCTGCGCCGGCCGCCATTCCCCCAGGTTCAGCCGCCAACGTGCCTTATCCAACAGCAGCACATTAGGCTCTGCCGGCCTGCAATTCTCCGGCTCATATATGGTTTCCAGCACCTTCTCCTTTTTTGAGACCGTACTCCCGCCCCCGGCCACCAGACCGTAGCCTGCCGCCGGCTTCCCCACGGGCACGGGAAATTTTTCTTCCTGTCCGTCGGATTTCCTGCCTTCATTCTGCCAGCCGGACCTTTTATTTTCCGCTTCCTCTGGCTCTTCCAGAGGGCAAAGCTTCCAGAGGAAGCTGTCCTCCGCATACAGAATGAGATCCAACTCGGTATTGCCGTCCCTGTAAGCAGGCTCCAACTCCCCGACACTGCCATCCAGCGCATTCCAGGCAGTCACCCGGTACCGTCCCCGGATACTCACCCTGAGACTTTCCGCCTGCTCCAGCCGATTCCTCTTCCTGTTCACATGGCAGACGAAAAGCCATCTGACATTCCCGTCCTGCCGCAGCTGGTAGAAAAGATTCCTGCTGAGGCTCCCGTTTCCCAGACGGATCTCCACATCTCTGTCCTCCTCAAGCGCCCGAAGCAGTTCATATTCCTGATGCGGAATGACCTCTGTCCGCTCTGCCAGCCTTTGCGCCCTGTCGCTCTCCTCCCCGTCCACCATATGCGGAATATTCCCCATAAAAATCACCCGGCCGCCTTCCTCCGCAAGCCGTTCCAACCGCTCCAGCGTGGTACTCCTGATGGTGAGAAGCCCCGGAACCAGTACGGTTCTGTAATTCATCCCGCCCACGGCGAGCGTTCCGGCTCCTCTCCCTTCCCCGCGCTGTCTGGAAATATGCAATTCCGGCTCGCCTTTCCCGCGCTGGCCCGAAAACGGCGGCTCCGGCTCACCTTCCCCGCACTGACCCGGAAGCAGCGATTCCGACAGGAAATCAAAATCCACCAGTCCGAACAGGAGCCAGTTTATCAGGTCCTTAAAATTCTTATCCATTTGTTCTCTGCGCGCGCCCGTCTGGGCAGCCGGTCCATAGCACATCCAGTAAGACTCGATGGGATGTACCACCGCCACCTTTACCAGAGCCTTTCCCCTGGTCAGGGCGGTGTTTATTCTGGCAAAATAATCCTCTATATAATGATACTTCTCCCACCAGGGCGACTGATAATTAATGGACGCGGGCCAATCCCGCTTCGCCTCCCCCTCCATGGACATAAATGCCAGATGGTGGCAGCGGATGGTCACGCCCAGAGCCGCCTGCCAGTCTCCCTGAAGCTTATGCCCCTTGAAATCAAAATCCCAGTGGGTCACACCGTAAAGCTCGCTGAGCACTCCCTCCCTGCCGTTCTGGCGCGCAACGCTGACTGCCTGCTTGATGGTAGAATATTCCGGATCCCCGCAGAGGATGTCCACTCCCGGCAGCTGCTGGCTGCGATAGCACCGCATGGCCTCCCCCAGCCGCAGGGTCTGGGAATACAGCGTGGGTTCAGACATATAATGCCCCGTCATGGCAATATTATGTTCCCCGCACCATCCGGCAATGGTATCGCAGTATGCAGACACGAATCGTTCCGCCAGATGATCATGATACCTGTAGCGGTGCAGGGAAAATCTTCCTCCGGGCAATTCCCAGAGAAGCTCCGGCAGCACATCCAGAAGCGCCGTTCCATATGCTTTTTCATATGTTTCAGACAGATCATCCGTATAGGATAGCGTCACATCCGCCTCGCTTTCCCCGTCCGGCAGGGCCATGCTGCCCTTCATCTGAGGTTCGTCCGTGAATATGGCGGGGATGGATCTGCCGAATTCCTCCCCAAGGGCCTCATAATAGCGTTCATGCGTCACCTGAATAAAGCGCTCCACCGCCTTCTTATTCATGACGTCTACATAGGTCTGGTCATTGAACCAGGGGCTTTCCCGCATCAATTCCACATAGGCCAGCCAAAGCTTTCCTTCCCGGTCAGTCTCCTCCCGGCTGTCATACTCCGGACACGCTCCGTCCACCCGCCGATAGGATTGCAGATACCCCTCCCGTGTTTTAATCCGGTATGCAGTCAGATAATACCCCGCCGGCTTCTCACCCCGGGCCAGGCTCTCACGGAATTCCTCTCCGGAAGCACACATATTTTCCTTTCTCTCCCTGGTCAGAAGAAGATGCCTTGCCCTGTAATCCAGGTTTTCGGTCACAATTCCGCCGGCCGCTCCGGAAGGATACCGATCCTCGTCGTACAGCCAGCAGAGCATTTGCTTTTCCTTTGCAAGCTGATCCGCATATCCCACCAGTTCAAGAAATTCCTCCCCCAGATACTCATTCTCAAGCCCCGTGCGGGGATGAAGGTGGGCTCCGCCAAATCCCATCTTCCGGAAAATCTCCATCTGGTCCCTGATCAGTTCCTTTGTCACCCGGCAGTTCCATGACCAGAAGGGCGTTCCCCTGTACTCACTGGAGGGCGATTGAAAAAGCTCCTCTCTCAGTTCCGGTTCCTTGTTCTTCTCATACAGCATGCCCAATCCTCCATTTTCTCATCTTTAGTTTATAGGAAATAATGCACAATGAAAATCGTAATATTTTCCGATGCTATGGTATTTTTTTCATCCTTGACGGTTTCTGCCCCAAATATTTCAGAAAATGCGGCAATTTTTTACAGTGACCGTACCGGTATAACGGATAGTTCCTATCATAGCCCCAGCCAGTGCAATGCAGAATGCAGAACAAAACAGCCCGGAGAGAACCGGCAAAGCACTGTGTCCTTATTATATAGAAAGGCCGGATCAATTAAAATGGAAAAAAAGCATATCCTCCATGCAGAATTCTCAGCAGCAGCCCGGCTTCCGCCATGAGAAAGCGCTTCCGCAGTCCGCCTCTGCCTTCGTCCGGTTCCTTCTTCATCCGCACCTATCTTTCCTGAATACAGCGAAGCCGCCCCTCCGATGACTTTTACATCATCCGGCAGAGCGGCTCCCCCTTTCCATCCTTTTCCCAGTTTATTTCACCGGCAGGCAAATATCCCGCAGCAGGCAGAATGTGCCCTTTGACACATTGATATGCGTTTTACCGCGTTATGCCCCCCTGGAATAAGTCAGATCTGCTTTTCGTACTTTGCGGCGTATCCGGTGAAGAGCTCCTTCACCACATCATAGGACATTTTTCTGCGCCGGAATTCGTCCACAACTCCTTTGTTATTCCTTGTTCCCGGTCTGTGGGCAAACCAGCCCTTTCCCACCCGCACATCACAGAACTGCCAGATGTATACCCCCATGCAGTCCTCATAGGATAAGATCTCCGTGATCTGATTCCTGAGCGCCTCCGCCTGGTATTCCTCCGTCCACTTGTCATGATCGGGACTCCGGAATCCATAGATTGCGCCCGCTCCGGTTTCCGTGATCAAAAACGGCTTTCCGCCTCCGTTCCCCTTCTCCCCGGTCCATCGGTACAGCTCGTCGATCTTCTCCGAAGCGGTTTTCTCCTCATACCAATAGGGGTATATATTCCAGGATACCACGTCCGGCAGGTCCAGGCAGATATCTTTTCCGAATTTACAGCTGGCGGAGCTGCAGGGCCTTGAGCAGTCAAGCTCCCGGATCAGCGCATATTGCTTTTCATAGCATTCCCGTCCGTACGCGGTATCGCTGGCGCATTCGTTTAAAATTCCCCATATGTAAATACTGGGATGATTGTAATGGGCGGTAATCATCTCCCGGATGACCTCCTCCGCCTGCGGCTCAAAAAGCGGATTTCTCATAACCTCCTCCGAAAGTCCTCTGGCATGATTCTCCTCCCACACCAGGATTCCCATCTCATCGCACAGGTCAAGGAATCTTTCATCGTTAGGATAATGAGAGGTACGGACGGAATTGGCCCCCATGTCCCGAAGCAGCTCCAGATCATATGCCATCATTTCAAAGGGAAGCGCACAGCCGAAATCAGGATGGGCCTCATGCCTGCAGAATCCCCTGATATGGATTGGCTTTCCATTCAATAAAATTCTGTTTCCTTCCACCCGAATGGTCCGAAAGCCCACGCGGTCGATGAGATCATCCTCCGCCATCCCGTTCCTGTACAGGACAGCGCTGATCTCGTAGAGAGCCGGATTGTGCGTATCCCAGCTCTGTGTCTCTGCAAAGAAGATTTCCTCCGACAGCACCCTGGACTTTCCCGGTGCGGCCGATACTTCAAATCTCTCCCTGGTATCATGCAGGGCTATTTCAAGGCTGATCGCATCGACAGCCTCTGTCAGGTTTGTACAGAATACCTCCACCCTGGCAAGCCAGCCGTTTTCCGTTTCCTTCAGGGGTGTCACATGAATCCCCTCCAGATATACATCCGGAACCTCCTCCGCCACCACGCCCCGGGAGATACCGCCGTAGGACATATAATCATTATCCCTGTCCAGACTGTATTCCGGGCCATAAGAATTGTCCACCAGTACCCTGAGCCGGTGCATGCCCTCCTGACAGGCCGGCACCACAAGGGAGAAGGGTGTGTAGGAATTGTAGTGGGAGGCGGCTTCCTTCCCGTCCACGGACACCTTCGCCATATGGCTTACCCCCTTGAACTCAATCCGGATATTGCCCTGCCCCGCAAATTCCGTCTCATAGGCCGCCCAGCCCCGGTAATTCTCGAATCCCGGCCAGGTTTCCCAGCAGCCGGGAACAGGAGCCTTGCGAATCTCCCCCTTTCTGTCCCCCTCCAGCGCCTCAAAGCGCCAGAGCCTTCCGGAGAGCTCCGTCTGCCTGCGCACCCGATGTGTTAAAAATGTTCTTACCATTCTTACCTCCCGTTTCCATTCCGGCCTTTTCTGATCCGTTCCGGAATTGCTTTTGCTGAAAGTATACTCTTTTTCCGGGATCGTTTCAAGCCCCTCCCTGCGGTTACGGAGTTCCCTTTTCCGGCCCGGGCAGTCCGAAACCGGCATTCTGCTCCTTTACACAGGCTGCTGACGTCAGGCGCCCGCGGAAAAGCCCCCGGCGTCAGCTTCCCGACAGCACCAAGTCCAGAATATGTGCCAGAGGATCACAGGCGTTCATGGCTTCCTCCACGGTATTATTCTGGGCTCCCATCTCAATGAGCAGATATTTGGGACATAAATGCATATTGTAGCGATAGGCCTTCAGATAGATCCTGCGGGTGAGACCGGGATAATACTCCACGGCTTTCATCTGCATCCGAAAGGAAAATGCCAGGTTGGACTCCAGATTCTCATTGTACAGATAGGCGATGTTCCCCGTATTCCTGGTTCTGGAGAGTCCGTTAAAGAACATGAACCTGGCGGTGGGTCTTCCGTCCAGATCCATCACAAGCCTCGTGGATTCCGGCACCGCATCCCTATGTAAATCGATCACCACCTCAATGGAGGGATTCTCCTCCAGCACGCGCTCTATATCCGGCAGCGATCTGGAATACGCGTCATCCCTGCCCTCCACATCATACTGCCCCCGATAATGCAATACCTCATAGCCGTAGACATTGGTCAGAATATCTGTCAAATGATCTCCCACTCCCATGATGCTTGTGGAGGCGTCTCCCGGCACGGAATCGGCAAATCCTTCCTGGGAATGGGTGTGATAGATGAGAATCTGGGGGCCGTCTCCTTCTTTGGATATGCTCAGATCCTCCTCCATAAACCTGCTCACATCCATTTCGCTCCCCGCCGAAGTACTGGGATCCACCGTGTAATACTGCTGGATCAGTGTCTGGGAATTCTTCAAGGGTTCCAGATCCACCTGTGTCTGTCTGGTATGGGGGATAAAGGCGGTAAGCTGCTGCATTTTGAGCGCCGCCTCATTCTCCGCCCGCAGCAGTTCCTCCAGGCTCTCGCCCTGCCCTTCCGGCATCTGTGTATTTTCGGCTATTCCCGGATTCTCCGGCATGGGTTCCTCCTCCAGCTGGCCGATTCCCTCCTCCGCCTCCGCCATCAATATGGTATGAAAATCCGTCCCTTCTTCCTCTTTGGGCTTATCCTGCATCAGATAACCGTAAAAAGGAAGCAGCCCGTCAATCTGCTCCTGCCACAGCCAATGGGTCTGCCTCCCGCTTAGTGCCGCAAAGGTAATGCAGGGCATAAACTGCCCATACAGCATGTTTTCCGCCTCCTGTGCAAGGCCCTTCAGCATGGCGCCTCCGATGGTATCCCCCATCTCCACCGTGTCAGTAACGGCGGCGCTGCAGCTTTTTGTCACTGCCTGAATTCCCAGGAACAAGATTGCCAGGACAAGAAGCTTCTTAGTCATTTTATCCGCAAAAGCTTTCCTGTTTACAGCGACACACTTCCTTTCTCCCAAGAAATATCTTTTTCAATATATGCTCGTCTAAGCCGGTTCATGATTCCATAAAAGCCTCTCCTATGGCTATATTAATGCCCTCCGACACGGTGAAGCTCACTCTCTTGATGACGGCGTCGATATCCTTTCCTGTCATGTACATATTATTCAATTCCGCAAAATTCAGCTTCTGCTTTTCCCTGCATTTGGCTCCTGCCAGATCCCGCTCCTCTTCCAGCAGCTTTTCCAATGCGTCCCCCACTATGGTAGCCGCGTCCACAACCGTTGGAATGCCGATGGCAATCACAGGCACTCCCAGGCTTTCCTCCGTCAAAGCATTCCTGTGATTCCCCACGCCGGAGCCCGGCTGAATGCCCGTGTTGGTAATCTGTATGGTGCGGTTCAGCCTTTTGGTGCTGCGGGCCGCCAGAGCGTCTATCACAATCAGCACATCCGGGGAGGTTTCCTTTACCACACCCTTGACAATCTCCGCCGCCTCCATGCCTGTCTTCGCCATAACCCCCGGCTCCAACGCGCTGATCTGGTTCATTTTCTCACAATTATAGGCCGCCTTGCCGTATTCCTTCATAATATGTCTGGTGATAAAGAGATTATCCACCACCTGGGGCCCCAGCGCATCCGCAGTTACCTCCCGGTTTCCGAGCCCCACCACAAGAACCGACTGTTCCTTCTCCGCCCCGGGAAGGAGCTCCAGGATCTCCTCCGCCAGGCAGCAGGATATTTCCCTGTGATAATCCTCATCCGGCTCTATCATGGCGGGCGCTTCCATGGTCACATAGATTCCAATGGGCTTTCCCATAGCCTTTGCCGCATTCATGGTATCGATCATCACCTTCGTGACACGGATATCCTCCTCGTCAAGGTAATACTCCTCCACCCTGACTCCGCGCAGTTCACTTTCCGCTTCGCAGATACTCTCCCTGGCCTCCAGCGCCAGATCCGTTCTCATTTGAAAATTTCCCTTACTCTGCATTGTCTTCTCTCCTTTGCAATCCCTGTCCCAAACCGACTGCCCTGAGCTTTTGTCTCATTTTGTGCAATTCATGGATATTTCTTTGAACTGCTTTGTTTATTTCTTATTTTAGACAATTTTTCGCGGAATATGTCTTGACAAAGTTTCTATTATTTACTAAAATGTCCTTGTGTGTTTGCATTAGTCTTCCGTGTCTGGCTAAAGTGAAACAAGATAGATTAAATTTAGATACAATTGGAGGTGTATGACTTGGCTAACATTAAATCCGCGAAAAAGAGAATCCTGGTAAACCGCACAAAGGCTGACCGTAACAAGGCTATCAGAACCCGTGTCAAGACTGCTATGAAGAAAGTATATGCCGTTATCGCAACCGGTGACAAGGAAGCTGCAAAGGCAGAGCTTGCTGCTGCTACCAAGGTGATCGAGATGGCCGGAAGCAAGGGCGTTTACCATAAGAACAATGTTGCCCACAAGGTTTCCCGTATCAGCAAAGCCGTAAACGAGATGGCTTAATTTTCAGAATACAATGTACATGAAAACACCCATGCCGCCCATGGGTGTTTTTTATGGTTCTAATGCCTGTGGCTTCCGCCTCCGTGGCTGGCTCCGCTGCTGCTGCGGTGATGCCCGCCGCCCCCGCTTCTGCCGCCTCCGCTTCTGCCGCTGCCCGAGCTGCTGCTCTCTATCTTCCTGGTGACTACATTCTTCCTGATAAGCTCATCCCCCTTGCTGTTCAGCTCGGGCTTTCCTCCCGCCACATAGGCGTTCACCGCCACGGTATTTTCCGCCTTTTTCTGGGAAGAACCGCTGACTGCGTAACAGAAGGCGATAATCACGGGCAGAAGAAACACTGTAACCCAGGAAAAAGGCAGGGACAGCGAATTCCCCATCCGTCTGCCCACTTCCTTCACATAGGCTCTGTAAGCCCTGTAGGGATCAGTGTCATAGTATTCATCCACAGCATAGAGCACTTCGTCAATATCATGACTGCCAAAGGCATGTTCCACGCTTCCGCTGGTGGAGAGATGCTCCCCGTTCTGTCCCGGATACCAGTTGTGTAACAGGAGAACGCCGTCCCCCTCAAAGCCCTTGTTGTAGCCGAACCGGTTCTCATCCCAGAAGTCGTCCGCAATATCCTGCATATTCTGTTCCCAGTTATCTGAGCGCAGCCCGTATTCCGACATGGCCTCCTCACCCTCCACTGTCTGGTCGATGGTCACAAGGACAATGTCGATCTGCAGCCTTCTCTCCGTCTGCGCTATGTACTCCCGCAGCTTCTCTTCTTCCTTATCGGTGAGTACATCCGCGTAATCGAATACCCTCTCCTCCGGAGCCTCATGGTTGGTTCTGGGAACATTCCTGATCTGGCGGATAACTGCCAGGACTATACAGGCCGCCGCCATAAGTCCTATCAAAATAAACCACACGCGGAAATAGCGCAGATACTGTCTTACCGCTTCCAATTTTACATTCTTTTCCATTTCACACCCCATGTATGTATCTCTTTCTATCCATATCGGTCCCAAGCCGCTGAGAAGTCAATTCCCTCCGGCAAGCCGACAGAGCCTTCATCCTGCGTCACAGCAAGCTGCGGAGGGTTACTCTCGCGGCCTTCTGCCAGGCATTCCTATAAAAGTCCCAGTATGATCTGCAGCAGCGCAAGGGTCACCGTAAGGCACGCCCACAATGTCCCCACATACACCATGAATTTCTTCCCGGAAAAAGGGGCTGTCCCCACGATTTTGCCTGTCTGCCCGTTGACATAAAAGGGATAATCCTGATCCTTATAGCGATATATGTATTTCCACACGGGAAGAAGCCCATATGCTGCGCTGCTGTTCTTTACCAGGATATCCTGCTTCACCGTCCTCACCGTGTTATACCCCGCATAGCTCTCCCGCAAAAGCTTCGCCGCATCCTCCTGCATCAGGGCCCTCGCCCTGTTTTCCACCGCATCCGATGTCATATTATATTTCTCCCCGTTAAACCCGGACATGAATTCCGGCCGGAAATCCACCATCTGCCCGTAGTTAAAAGGAGCGATCAGATCCATCACATCATCCGGCATCCGTTCGGAGGCATCCACCGGCATCTTCTCAAAGCGGATATCCATACTGCGGCTTATGGCATAGACGCTGGTTTCCGTATATTCCATATTCTGGCTGCGCCAGACCCGAACCTTCGTACCCTCTCCCTGAAAATAACAGCCCGTATCATAATCATAGAACCAATAGGGCACATAGATTCCTTCCATACTGTTCAGGCGCACCTCGGACAGAAAGTCCGTGGGAGCAAAGAGGCATCTTTTAAATTTCCCGCGGAGAAATTTCTTACAGCTTTCCTTTCCCAGCTGGAATGGAATGATCACCCGGGGCGCATACCTGCCCTCCACCCTCTCGTTGAAAATCAGGTAGCTGTCGCAATAAGGGCATTGAGCCGCGGAGGTGTGCTCCTGTACCGGCACCTCACCCCCGCAGTTCGGACAGACGGTCAAAGCATCCGTCACCCCTTCCGCCCGCTCGCCGCTTTCTTCGCTTTCACAGAAAGGGCAGTACATTCCGTGCCTCTCCGGACTGTATACCACATTTCCTCCGCAGTTTTTACATTTGAAAAACATAAGCCTTTCCTTTCTCTTATCTGCCCGTGAATCCGTCTGACTCATGGCCCCATATCCATTTCCTGCTTCCTTACAATTCATGCTTCCGCCTTCGGGGCTGCCGTCACAGCCGGTCTGTGGAAGCATGAGTCCGCCGGACCCTGCGTCCTTCACCCACAGAGCACCTTGCTTCCTCCTGGGTCCGCCGTCACAGCCGATCCGGGAGAGCATGAATCCGCCGCCGGGCCATCCCCTCACTCACAGAGCACCACAACCTTCGACGGCGTCGTCTGGGCCGGGATACTTCTGGTGGAATTGCCGTAGCTGACCACCAGGCTGTGATTGGCAGGCGAACCCTGGAAATACTGGTTGTTGGTAGTCCTTACATCCACGCTCCCGTCCATATTCAGCTGCAGCGTCCGGGCTTCGTTTACCAGATCGGCATTATAGTACCCCACATCCACCATACGGCCGTTCTTCTCCCTGGCGGCAGCCACCGCATTGTACTGGGGCGGATAGATCAGGGGCATGGGAGCGTCCGCCCGATACCAGAAGGTGCACATCATGCCCACGGACAGGGTTTCGAAATCCACCACATAGGTGGCAGGAGTAAGAACCATATTCACCGTATTCCCATCCATATCCTCCACATTGACAAATATCATGCAGCCGTCGGCACGTCTTCCCCCCATCCTGGCAGGCACCATATCCACGATGACTCCTCTTACAGAGCCAAAACGGTTTCTCCCGAAGGGGGTTCTGTTATCCATATCAAAATCCATAGTTTCTCCCATAAATATATTATCTGTCTGCCTATAATATGCTTTCGGCCCGGAAATGTGCAGGTCCCCTGGAGCCTTGCTGATTCCGATCCGGGCCTGCGGCAGACTTACCTGCGGGGGGCGAAAGCAGGCCTGCACTCACGAATATCCTCTTTTGCTCCCCGGCTCAGGGGCGGACGATAATTCCCCCGCCCAGCACATATTCCCCCTGATAAAAGCAGATGGACTGCCCCGGCGTGGCCGCCCGGACAGGGTGCTCGAAGACGGCAAGCACGCATCCGTCCTCCCTCTTCCTGATCGTGCAGTACTCTCCCTTATGATTATAGCGTATCTTCGCGAATACCCGCATGGAGTCCTCCAAATCCTCTATGGCCATGAAGTTGATCCTGTTGCAGACCACGTCCCCGGTAAAAATATCCTCGTTTTTTCCTATCACCACTTCGTTTGTATCCGGTCGGATATCCGTCACATACACTCTCTCCCCCATGGGAAGCTCCAGGCCCCTTCTCTGGCCGATGGTATAATGTGTAATCCCCTTATGCCGTCCCAGCACCCGCCCACCTGCCTCCACAAAATTGCCGGGCCCCGGCACGCGTGAGCCGGCTTCCCTGTCTATCCATCCGGCATAATCGTCATCCGGCACAAAGCAGATCTCCTGGCTGTCCGGCTTGTGTGCCACCGGCAGCCCCGCCTTCACGGCAATCTCCCGGACATGGGCCTTCTCATACTCCCCCACCGGCATGAGAGTATGTGCAAGCTGTTCCTGGGTCAGATTATAAAGGGCATAAGTCTGGTCCTTTTGCTGCGTCACAGAGCGGCGGACCGCCAGCCTTCCGTTGGGCAGCCTTCCGATTCTGGCATAATGCCCCGTAGCGATAAAGTCCGCCCCCAGTCCCATGCTCCGCCTAAGGAGCGCTTCCCATTTCACATAGCGGTTACAGGCGATACAGGGATTGGGAGTACGCCCCTGCAGATACTCTTCCACAAAATAATCTGTCACATGGCGCCGGAATTCCTGTTTGAAATTCATCACATAATGGGGAATGCCCAAAACCTCCGCCACCCTTCCGGCATCCTCCGCAGCCGTCAGCCCGCAGCAGCCATTCCTCTCCCCGGCTTCCTGCGCTTCCTCCTGCCAGAGCTGCATGGTCACTCCTATGACATCATAGCCCTGCTCCTTTAACAGATACGCGGCCACGGAGGAATCCACTCCCCCCGACATTCCCACCACTACCCTCTTCCTGCCAAGAACTCCCATCTCCAATCCTGTCTCCTTCTGAATATAGCCTTCCCGAAATTCTCCCACAGCCTGATCTTTCCAATGTTTCCGTTGTAATTTCTTCTGACAGGCAGAGATGACCGCATTCATCTCATTCCCCTGAAACTGCCCTTCTCCGGTATCCCGGCTTCCCGGGAAGCCTCAGGCATTGTCCCCGGCTCCTCTTCAGCCGCAGCCGTCGATCCCGCAGCAGAAACCACCCTTTGCGGCCTCCTGTCCCTCCTGCAGTATCCGAACCATTTCTTCCTTCGTATATTGTTCCACCGAAATCCTGTTTCCGTTCAGATAAATTGCGGGAACACCCGTTACCTCAAGCACGGTTCCGGAATACTCCACCTCTTCCCTCACCTTCCCGGTATAGCTTCCCGCCTTCAGCGCCTGCCGGAACTCCTCCTCATTCAGCCCCGCTCTCCCTGCGATGCCGCAGAGGATTTCCAGCTCTCCGATATCCTGCTCTTCCTCGAAATAAGCCCTGTATACCAGATCCGCATACCGGTCTTCCAGCCCCTTTTCCCGGGCGAAGAAAAGTCCCTCAAAAGCAAGCCTCGTATAGGGGCGCGGGCAGACCGCAGGGGGAAGCTTCATGTCAAGCCCCAGCGCCTTTGCCGGCTCCACCAGCACCTGATAGCGCTTTCTGCGCGCTTCGTCATGGTAAGTATCCACCCTCTCCTTGGGCTCCCTGGTCAGTTCCAGGGGCTGAATTCTGATCTGAGCTTCCGTCCCCGTCTCCTTCAGCGCCGCCTCCAGCGCCGCCTTTGCCACCAGGCAGTACGGGCATACAAAATCCGTCACAAATAAGATATCCAACATATCTCCACCTCCTGTTTCTCATGTCTTTCTTTTTATCAATATACGAAATTTATTCTTCTCTGCGGAAATGCGAATCGCAGCCCCATGGCCTTGCTCCTCATTTCAATTCCAGGGTCTTCTCGTAGGCAGCGATGACCGCATTCATCACATTCCCTCTGAAGCCGCCCTCCTCCAGCTTTCTGACCCCCTGGATGGTAGTTCCTCCGGGGGAGCAGACCGCATCCTTCAGCCGTCCCGGATGCTCCCCTGATTCCAGTACAAGTCTGGCGGCGCCGGCCAGCATCTGCGCGGCGTATTCCTGGGCCCGGTCCCTGGGAAGTCCGCAGGCCACGCCCCCGTCCGCCAGGGCCTCCAGAAAGAGATCCGCAAAGGCCGGTCCGCAGCCCGCCACGGCGGAAGCCGCATCCATCATCTGCTCCGGGAGCCGGGAAAAGCGCCCGGCCGCCTTACAGCCGTCCAGGAAATCCCTTATATCCTCCTCCGCATCGGGGCTGCAGGTATAGAGAACCATTCCCTCCCCGACGGACACGGGGGTATTGGGCATAATGCGGATCAGGGGATAACTGCCCCCTGCCATCTCCTGAATCCGTTCCAGGGTCAGCCCGGCCGCCATGCTCACAAGCAGAAAGCGGTCCCTGCGCTCTGCCAGAACCGGCGCAATTTCCGAGAGCACCGCCTCCATCATCTGCGGCTTGACTCCCAGGAAGATATAATATGCCCTCTGGGCCAGGGTGCAGTTGTCCACTGTCCAGGCTCCCAGCTCTTCCGCCAGAGCGCATGCCTTTTCCGTGGAACGGTTGGCCAGGAGAATCTGCCCTCCGTCCTGCGTGCGCCGGACTGCACGGGCCAGCGCGCCGCCCATATTGCCGGTACCGATGAAACCGTATATTTTTTTCTGATCTTCCATATATATTCTCCTTTTCAGCCCGGCAGCCTCCCGGCTCTCCTCCACGGGCTCCCTGACATTCCATTTTACGGATTTCGGACCTGTCACGATCAATCCCGCTCCCTTCCGGGCTTATACCGTCCTCACCGCAACTGGCCCTCGCCGTAGATCACATATTTATAGCTGGTGAGCTCCTCCAGTCCCATTGGACCCCTGGCATGCATCTTCTGGGTGGAAATTCCGATCTCCGCTCCCAGTCCGAACTCACCGCCGTCCGTGAACCGGGTGGAAGCATTCACATAGACAGCCGCCGCGTCCACCGCATCCAGAAAGCGCTGGGCCTTGAAATAATCGGCTGTGACAATGCATTCCGAATGCCCCGTGCCATGGGCATTGATAAACTCAATAGCCTCCTCCAGATTCTCCACCGTGCGGACTGCCAGGATATAATCGCCGTATTCCGTATCCCAATCCTCCTCCGAGGCCGGCAGGGCACGCGCCCCCAGTATCTCCATCCCGGGCTTGTCCGCCCGCAGCTCCACCTCCCGGCCGTCCAGCAGGGGAAGCGCCTTCTCCCAGAAGCCTTCCGCCGCCTCCCTGTGCACCAGGACACATTCCGCGGCATTGCACACCGAGGGGCGGGAGCATTTTGCATTGTACAGAATCCTCGCGGCCATATCCATATCCGCCTCATTGTCCACATAGATATGGCAGATCCCCTCTCCGGTACGGATCACCGGAACGGAAGCCTCCTTCGCCACCGTCCGGATCAGGCCCGCTCCTCCCCTGGGAATCAGTACATCCACGTACTCATCCAGATGCATCAATTCATTGGCCGTCTCCCTGCGGGTATCCTGTACCAGACTGATACAGTCCCCTGGAAGCCCTGCCTGAGCAAGGGCTTCCCGCATCAGCTTTGCGGCGCAGCGGTTGGAATGAATGGCTTCCCTGCCTCCCCGCAGAATACAGACATTGCCGGACTTCAGACACAGCGCCGCCGCG
Organism: uncultured Acetatifactor sp.; assembly: GCA_910589035.1. Taxonomy (GTDB): domain Bacteria; phylum Bacillota; class Clostridia; order Lachnospirales; family Lachnospiraceae; genus Acetatifactor. The sequence continues at coordinate 38,857 of CAJUSI010000013.1, forward strand.
TCCACGGTGACATTGGGCCGGGCTTCGAAAATAATGGCAATCACCCCCAGGGGAACTCTTCTCCTCCCTATAATAAGTCCATTGGGCCGGGTTTCCATTTTGTCCACACGCCCGATGGGGTCCGGGAGCACGATGATCTGCCGGATCCCCTCCACGATCCCTGCTATCCTCTCCGGAGTCAGCCTCAGCCGGTCAATCAGGGCGGGACGCATTCCCGCGCGCTCAGCCGCCTCCAGGTCCTGTTCGTTTGCCCGCAGCCATTCCTCCTGCCTGTCCGTCAGAACAGAGGCAATCGCCTCCAGCGCCGCATTTTTCTTCTCCGTGCCCGCAGTCGCCAGGACACGGGAAGCCTCCCTGGCCGCCCGGCCCTGCTGCTGTAATGTATTCTCCATAGAAATCTCCTGTCTGTCCTTTCCTTCAAATGTCCGGGATCCTGTGCCTGCAGCTCCTTTCAGAGAAAAACCTGGTGCCGGTTTCCTTTCCCTCCACGATATCATAGAGCTTCTCCATCCCCGCCCCGTTGGCGATTACCATGTCGCATCCGGCATCCATGGCAATCCGGGCCGCGGACAGCTTGGTAGCCATGCCACCCGTCCCCCTCCAGGACCCTGCGCCTCCTGCCATTTCCATAATCTCCGGGGTCAGGCGCTCCACCCTGTGCAGAAGCTTTGCCTCCGGATTTTTCTTCGGATCCGCATCATACAGTCCGTCGATATCGCTGAGCAGCACCAGCAGGTCCGCCCGGCACAACCTTGCCACAATGGCGGAGAGCGAATCATTGTCTCCCAGTATCTTCTGCTGTCCGGTCTCAATCTCCGCGGAAGAAACGGAGTCGTTTTCGTTTACCACGGGAATCACGCCCATCTCCATCAATGCAAAAAAGGTTCCCTTAAGATGCTCGGCCCTTCCCGGATCTGCCACGTCATCCCCGGAGAGGAGGATCTGGGCGGCAGCCTGATTATATTCCGAAAAAAACTGGTCGAAAATATGCATCATCCGACACTGCCCCACAGCGGCGGCGGCCTGCTTCATCCGAAGCTCTCCGGGACGGCTTTCCAGCCCAAGCCTGGCTGTCCCCGCCGCAATGGCGCCGGAAAATACCAGGATCACCTCGTGCCCCAGGCCATGCAGATCCGCAAGGATTCTTGCCAGCTGTTCCATCCGGCGCAGATTGGGCGCGCCGGATTCATGTGTTAAGGTGGATGTGCCTGCCTTCACCACTATACGCTGTTTTTTCCCATTCATGGATACTCTCTCTTATCTCTCCCCGCCGCAGTGAAATCCAGGCGGTACATTGCTCACGGAAATAAAGGAGCTGTCGGAAAATGAATGTCCTGTCGCAATATATGCTGTGACACTTTGGAGCTCACAGCCACATATTGTACGTTGACAGCATATCCCGACAACCCCTTTATGGTCCGAATTGTATTTTGTCCCCCATATGCCTGTCTGTAAACGTATCCAGTATAACACAAGGGACTCTGTATCTGCAAGAATAATATGCGAAACCTACAGATGCCGCACGATCCTGTAATATGCCATGGAGCTTCTCCGGTAGCTGAAACCGTACACCAGGGCGAACACCAGGCATCCCGCTCCGGTGCAGCCTATGAGCAGCATCTTCTCAAAGAACCCGATGGATCCCAAAAGCATGTATACCATGCGCATTCCCACTGCCGTGTGGAGAATTGCTCCCGCGAGAGGCAGACCGAACACCATGCTGATCTGCTTTCTGATGGTACGGCGGATTTCCTCATCCCCCATGCCCACCTTCTGCATGATCTCGAAATTCTTCTGATCCTCGAAGCCCTCTGTGATCTGCTTGTAATACATGATGATCAGAAGGCAGATCAGGAAGATGGAGCCGAAAAAGATACCCACGAAGAGCAGTCCCCCATACAGGCCTTCGTCCAGTTTTTCCTGCTCCCTGTGATCCTCATACCCGGCAAATCCGCTGAGAGAAGCCGCATACCGGCCCAGCTCCCCGGAAAATGCGTCCAGCGCCTCCGCTTCCCCTTCCGGTTGGAATCCGTAATACCAGGTTCCTCCATAGGCGTCCGCGCCGTATCCGGAAGCCGCTCTCCGAAGCTCTTCCCTGTCCGCGAAAACCACCAGGTACACATTGGCAAAAGTATCGTCGGAATGCTTTTCTTCCACACGGCTCTTCGTAAGCTCCCGCTTTACGGAATATTCCTCCCCGGCGAAGGAGATGCTCCCGTACCCGAAGTCAATCCCCACCGAATAGACAAGCACCTCCCCGGGCGGCAGGGTCTCCTCTGTCCCCTCCAGCAGATTGAATTCCTCCAGGGTCATCATCTTTAAGCGTTTCCAGCCGTAATTCCTGCCCTGGGCATCCTCCGGGACAAAGGCATTGCCCTCCTGCCAGACCCGGGCCTCCACACAGGAATAATCCAGCTCCTCCTCCAGGGCAACGCCGTACTCCGCGGCCAGCCTGGCCGTCTCCTCCTTCACTTCGCTTCCCCGGGCCTTCTCCTGTCCGCAGAGTATGATTTCAAACTCCCTGGTAAAATTCGAGGTCAGAATGGCGTCCATTCCCAGGTAAACTGTCACCGTACAGACCACCGTGATGATCACCATGGTGGAGAAAACGCAGATATTGGAAAGGCTGGCCGCGCTCTTCTTCATACGGTAAAGCATGCCGGATACGGTAATAAAATTCTCCGGACGGTAATAGAATTTCTTCTTCCTCCTGCACAGGCGCAGCACCGCAATGCTTCCCGATGTAAACAGATAATAGGTACCCAGAATCACCAGAAAAACCGCCAGGAAAAAATCGGTGAATACACTGCTCTCCAGCCGGGCTTTAAGCGCCAGCCAATAGCCCGTCCCCAGGGCCGCCAGTCCTATAAGGGACCAGAGGCCGATCCGCTTCGGTTCCTTCTCCCCGCGCCTGGAATCGCTCATCAGCTCCACGGGATTCGCCCTTCCCACCTGCACCAGGTTCACGAAAAGGTTCAGGCCCATGACAAATGCATAGAAAATCATGGTATCCCGGATCGCCAACGGGCTGATGGTAAATTCCACATTTACCGGCATCTTCGCCAGATTCAGGAGCAGCAGGAAGATGAGACGGGAAAAAAGGAGTCCGAACGCTATGGCGGCCGCCGTCACAATCAAATACATGATGGCGCTTTCCCAGAACATCATAATGCCGATATGCTTCTTCTCCAGCCCCAAAATACTGTACAGTCCCAGTTCCCTCTTCCTTCTCTTGATCAGGAAGCTGTTGGTATAGTAGAGAAAGGGCACCATGATCAGCCCAAGCAACACAAAACCAATCTCAATCAGTATCAGGGTATACATCCCTTTCGGGAGATGGTACATTATATCGTTTTTCAGAATCAGATCAAACACAAAATAAGTAAAGATGGCAAATATGCTGACTCCTATATAGGGAAAATAAACGGAACCGTTTTTGCGAATATTTGTAATCGCCATTTTAGGCATCAGCCAGGCGTATTTTTTCATAATCTTACCTCCCCCTGCATGCTTTGGCACACATTCCAGACAAAATATACTATCATGATTCTTCTCCCTCAGTACGCCCGTTCTCCGGTTCCCTTTCCCGCTCCGTATGCAGCACGGTCAGGGTATCCGATATTTTCCGGTACATTTCATCATCCGTAAGCCTGCCCCGGTAGATCTGGTTGAACACTGTGCCGTCCTTGATGAACATCACCCTCCCCGCGCGGCTGGCCGCCTGAATGCTGTGAGTCACCATGAGAATCATCTGTCCGTCCTCATTGACCTGCGCAAAGATCCGGAGCAGCCTGTCGGACGCCCTGGAATCCAGCGCTCCCGTGGGCTCGTCCGCCAGCACAATCCGGGGACCCGTAATTAAGGCCCTGGCCACCGCCGTTCGCTGCTTCTGTCCCCCGGACACCTCATAGGGATATTTTCCCAGTATCTCCCCGATCCCAAGCTTCGCCGCCAGAGGCTTGATTCTCTCCTCCATGTCCTGATAACTGCGGCCCGCCAGCACCAGGGGCAGGAAAATATTGTCCTTCAGGGAGAGAGTGTCCAGCAGGTTAAAATCCTGAAACACAAATCCCAGATTGTCCCGCCTGAAAGCGCAGATTTCCTTCTGCCTGATATCCGCCATATTTTTTCCGTCCAGAATCACCTGCCCGGATGTGGGTTTATCCAGGGATGCCATAATGTTTAGCAGCGTGGTCTTGCCCGAGCCGGACTCCCCCATGATCGCCACATATTCCCCCTGTTCCACGGTAAAGTTCACGTCCTCCAGCGCCCTTACCTTATTGCCCCCAAGGCGTGTGGTATATACCTTTCTCAGATTCCTTACTTCCAGCAATGCCATTTATCCTTCCTCCTGAAATATCCTCATTTCCGACGTTTTCCGACCCAGGGTGAAATATTTTGAACCGTAATCCCGTGCGTTCCGGCAAATTTCCGCTTCCGGCTCCCCCGGCTCTTCGGTTCTCCGGCTCTTCGGTTCTCCAGAATTCCCTGCGGCCGCATACCCGGCGGAACCGCCAGAATTCCATGTTTTCTTATGGCCGTCGGTTTTAAAACAACTGCACTCCAGCCCTGACTCAACGTGGAATATGAATAAAGCATATCAAAAAAGGAAATGCACTGCCATAGAACTGCCTTACATTTCCTTCCTGCAACCTTACGGTTTTGTAAGGATGCCCTTTCGCCTCCGGAAAATATCCGCATTTTCGGAGCATCCGTCTTTTTTATCCGGACGTATTCCGCATTTTCGAGGTATCCGCGTCCAAAAGTCCCAGCGTCACCCTTGTTCCCCCTCCGGCCTCGCTTTCCACCTTTACCCGGATTCCGAGATGGTCAAAGATCCGGCGGCAGAGATACAAGCCGATTCCGGTGGACTTTTTGTCCAGCCTTCCGTTATAACCGGTAAATCCCTTTTCGAAGATCCGGGGCAGATCCTCCGCCCGTATGCCGATGCCCGTGTCCTCTATGGAAAAGCGGATCCTCTCGGCAGCCTCATCCCTCTCCGCCGGCAGGGAAATTCCTCCCTCCAGGGTATATTTGATGCTGTTGGACAGAAGCTGCTCCACGCAGAAGACGAACCATTTCTCATCCGTCACGATCCTGTAATCCATCTCCCCGAATTCAAGCCCCAGACCTTTATTGATGAAAAGGACGGAATACTTTTTCACCGCCTGCCTGATCAGATCGCCCAGATTATATTCCTGCAATACCAGATCTTCCGCGATTCCCTCCAGACGCTGAAAGGTCAGAGCCATCTCCGCGTACTGTTCGATCTTGAACAGCTCCTCCCGCATCTGGAAGTTCTCCTTTCCCCCTGCGCCGTTTTTGTCCAGCAGAAGCCGTAGCGCCAGAATGGGGGTTTTGATCTGGTGGATCCACATGAGGTAATAATCCCTGCATTCCGCGTTTCTCTCCTCCTCCCGCTGCCGGTCCCTGGTTCGCCTGTCGGAGAGCGTCAGCAGAAGCTCTTCCTGCAGCTCCTCATAGGATTTCACGGATTCGATCTCATTTTCTTCCATCCGGAAAGCCTGCATCGGATCCCGCTCCAGAATCAGGTCCCCCGACTCTCTTAAATGCCGGAGGCTCTTCTCCAGTTCCCTGCTTTTATGCACATAGTTTAATCCCTGCAAAAGAAAAGCCAGCCCCCAGGGCGCCAGGCTGAGAAGACCTGCGTACAGCATCTTCTCCAGGTTCTCTATATGATACAGACTTCCCACTGCAATGAAGAAAAATACCGTAAGGAAATAAACTGCCATTGTGATTCTTTTTTCCCGCAGATACCGGATCCAGAGTCTCATCTTCCCTCTCCAATCATGTAGCCGATTCCCTTTTTGGTATGCAGCAGCATCCCTGCACCCGCAGCTTCCAGCTTCTTTCGCAGTCTTGTCATATTTACCGTGAGCGTATTATCGTCCACAAAGCAGTCGTTGTCCCAGAGCCGCTTCATGATGGCCTCCCGGGATACGATCTCGCCGGAATTTTCAAACAAAAGCTGAAGAATGCGGAATTCGTTCCTGGTTAAGTCCACCTTCTGCCCGTTTGCCTGAAGGGAAGCATCCGTCATATTCAGAAGCAGTCCGCCGCACTCCATCACGCTGGTCTGCCCCCGGAAGGCATAGGTGCGCCGAAGCATGGCCTGTACCTTGGCGGAGAGCACCTCCGGCTCAAAGGGCTTCACCAGGAAATCGTCCCCTCCCATATTCACCGCCATGACGATGTTCATATTCTCCCCGGCGGAGGACACAAAAATGATGGGCACCTGGGAAACCTGCCTGATCTGGGCGCACCAGTAATAGCCGTTATAAAAGGGAAGCCCGATATCCAGAAGCACCAGCTGGGGATTGCAGGCCGCGAACTCCGCCATCACATTCCGGAAGTCCTTTACGCAGACCACCTCATACCCCCATTTCTCCAGATGCCGCTTCATCTCCCCGGCGATCACCCCATCGTCCTCCACCAGGAAGAGTTTGTATTCTGCAATTTTCCCGTTCTCCGTATTCACGCTGCTCATAGCTATGCTCCTCGTTATGTCTCAGGATTTCCGGTGCTCATCCCGCATTCCCTTCTGAACTGCCCGATGTCCCGGGCTCTGGGTGCTGCCTTCAGCCAGTCCTTTAAGGCATCGGCATCTTTCTCCGACATGACCCGTTCCGATGTTTCATCTCTCCTCAAGGTTTCCATTTAATTCAAGTCTTTGAAAAAGCTTCTGAAGGCTTTGTGGTTTCCGGGCTATCTGTTTTCCTGGAAGCAGCTTCCGGATTATCCGCTTTCTCTTCAGAGCGCCCTGCTGTTCCAGGCCTGTCTTCATTTTCCCTCCTGTTGCTTTGCAGACAGGAAAAAGGTCTTTTCGCCTGCCTGGTGCTGTTTTTCTGCTTTCTGAGTTTGAATCAATGGCGAAAAGCCGATGTATGGAAGTCTCCTTCCATTTCCAGTGAATTTAGATTCTCAATGAAAATTGACAGACTTATTCTAGCATGTTTCTCAGCAAAAAACAAGCTCTAAATTTGCTTTAAACAGCACGAAAATTCTGCGGGGTTTCAGGACGGGTTAACGAAACTATTTTAAACCAGTATCTTGTATACACTCGGACAGTCTGAAGAACTGCACAACACTATTCGCTTCTTGATAACGGGATGCTTCCCGCCGGACTGCTGAATATCACCGCTGACATTTATTCGCTGCGTGTCATGGTAAGCGACCGAAAAGAACAGTATACAGACGTATTCACTGAACTGGCTGGCACGATTACATCAGCCGTATAAATCGTTTCATTACACTCCGTGCATTTATAACAGGGAACATTCCTCACAATTACAAGACTGCTTTCTTGTCTTAAAATCATCTTCCCACTGCTCACTGTCGGGGAAATACGCTGTACAAGAGCCAGACAGGCATAACAAAAGAGCAGTTTCCCATGGTTATCCCAAAAGATAATATATTTTTCCAGAAACAAGGCTGTTCGTTTGACGCATTACATCAGATTGTTATGGGTGATATTCAGAAGCACATTTTTTGATGGTACACTGTTCTACATTGATACAATTTTCGGTTAAGCGATACACCATGCGCCATACCGATTCCAATAGAGAGCCAGGGTCTCCTACACTACACATATTTTCGGGAAACTTCCGGAGTCAGGTTATACTCCTCCTGAATCTTTTTCAGAATTGTCTGGGTAGGAACACCCAAATTCTTCAAAATGGAGACGGTTCCCCGGATACCTTTCTCCATACCTTTCTCCATGCCTTCATTCAATATAGTCTTTGCTTCATAATCCAGAACTTTTCCGCCCATGATATCCCTCACTCCTTCCCTGACCATGTCATATTTCTGCGCTATATTCTCCAGTACCCTGTTCGACATGTCTATAATCGTACATTTGACATATTCGCTGATCATCCCCTGCGCAAGGCTTTCCTCCAGCCTCTCTTTGATTCTTTCGTACTCCCTCTCCAGAAGCCTGCGCTGCTCTCTATCCTGCTCATACTTGGCAAACCTATCTTCATGTGAGAAAATGTGGAACGGAATCAGGAACAGCAGGTTCTTGTCAAATATCTCGTCCAGCGTATACTGCCGTGACTTCATTACAAAGACATCATATTCCACACTTCCGCCCGGAGTCACCATCCTTATCTTCAGTCTGTCCGGGGTAGATACTCCACACCTCAGAAACAGTACCGCAGAATGGGGAAATGTTACAGTAAGCACATTTCCGCTGATCTCTCCATCATCAAGGGCTATCTGCGTATCGTACTCAAAAAACCTGACCAGCATGCTGCTGTCCGAACTGCTCTGGCATTCCAGATGATATTTCTTCCTCTCCCTGCCCAGTATCTGAAAGCAGGTATCTGTAATCCTCTCGTCACCATCTCCATCCTGCTTGTTCAGGAAATGCTCATTGGGCGAGAATACAATTTCTTCCTCTCCGGAATAGTCTTCCCCAAACACCTCGTTGATAACCGGGATAATCAGGCTGCTGCAGTCGTTCAGCAACGTGCGGAATACGTCATCATATGACCTGGCGGCCGTTCTCCCCTCTTCCACGCTTCTACCTCTCTTTCTGGTTTTATTCTATCATGTTCCGCAGATTTACACAACCTGATTTCATGAGTCTTCTATTTTTGTTTCACCTGCTCCGCCATATCCCACAAAGCTCATATCATCCCAAAATGTTCCAGCGCCGTACGTATTGCTTAAGTGATTTATGCTTGTACCAATGAGATTTGTCAAACCCTTGCCGCGTAAGCGGTGCGAAGCAGGTTTAGCGGTTCCTCATTCTGTAATGGTGGTATTGAGTGTCATTTTCTTAACTACATACGAGTTTATAAAAAGGCATACCCCCCTGCCCGTTAAGGCAAGAGCTGGAAATTTAAAAATCCAACCGCACAGGTGACAATTTATACACATATCCGTAAAGAGAAAATGCCTAAAAGCATCATGGGAGCAAGCTGTGTATAATTTTTGGGGGGAGATTAGGTTTCATATATTTTATTTCTTTCCACTGATCCATAACAAGAAAATCAGCATAGTTTGTCTCACGTTCAAAAAAACCATCTATAATCTGTCCATTCTCTATCACCAATATCTTATCGAGAGATATCCCCTCGTATACCTGATCTAAGAAATAACGAAGATATCTGATTTTATTCGGATCCAGCCCCATATATCTGGCCGCGGCACAATCCGTCGCCAGCAAATCTTCTCCGGCAATCAGCGTATTGGCATTTTTACCGGTTGGGCAAAAAGGACCTTGTCCCTCCCCGGCGACAATGCCATCTATGACTGTAAAATATCTTCTATCCCGCATCTTCATCCCTTTATACAAGTCCGCTACCATCCGCCAAATCGTATCATTGCCCGGCCAAGCCCCTCTATGCTTTACCTTTTCCCGCATTCCTGCCTCATAAGCTTCCTTGCCCGGGTATTCATCCCCATGGATTTCCGGGTATCCAACCTGCCAATGAACAAGTTGATTCTTATTAGAAATCGTTCCAACCAATCCTTTCAGATTTAATGTTGCGCCTGCCTTCTGGTGTGTTTTCAGTTTGGGGACAGAAATATAAACGTCTGCATCATAAAGACTTCTGGAAAATGTATAAATATGTCTCTCTCCTGTATGAGAAGCTATCGTTTCATCCCTCTCGTCAAACACTCCCCGAAATCTTACCGGATCAATACCATACAGCAGTGAATCCCTCCCCAGATTCACCTCAACCGCCCCCAAGGGATCACCTTCCTGCGGAACCATAAGATACTTTTTCCCATAATTTCTGAGATCATCGCATACAAGCGGTCTAAGATCCAATATTCTGACAGGAACATCATATTTGTTCTTTATTTTTTCAATACCGGTAAATTCCAACAGTTCAGCAAAATCGGCATCAATTGATGGGTTATCTCCTATAATAATCTCCCCCTGCCCCTGTAAAGCTTCTGCCGCGAAATCAGCAACCGCTTCGATCACATGCGGGTGTGTAATAACACTGTATAAAGTGTCCTTATGAGGACAGGACACCCGCCATCTTGACGCTACCCAGTTAGGCTTAATAAACACCCTGTCACCAGGCTTTATTACACTCCCGAATAAATTTTTCTCCGGATATCCAAGATCCGCAAAGCATTTTCTCAATGTATCTTTTATCGTCTCAAGCCTGTAATTGTCCGTATGTTCAATTGCTACCTTAATCAATCTTCTCATCCTCCAAAAACTTATTTAAATACCGTTCCAGACACCATATCATCCACTTCTGATCTCCCGTCATGCCTTCTGTACAGCGCGGTATAAATTCCGGCCTGAGCGGACCTCTCCAAGCAGCAAGCCATTCATTCATTGGCCTGGGCATCGGAATCTTAGAAGGAAGCTCTGTCCCGGGATATAACTCTCTGAACAATTCCCGAATGATATATTTAGTATCCCCTGCGCGAATCCTGCCATAATCAATCGGCACATTCAGATAAGTACGAGAGTATGGCCCAATAAACTCTATTCCCGCCGTTTCGCATGCGTTAATGTAAGTTCCCAATGCTTCCTGCCTGAAATATGTGTTTATAAAATCATATCCATCTATATGTCCATCTATTTCATACGTCCGATAAGGTTCCAGAAGCATCATTGGCTCTTTCAGCACCCGATATGGCATAATATAAGTATATCTATCTGCGAACTCTGAAAAAAACCAATCCCTGGCCAGCAGTCCATCCATGCCGCCATATATAATATCTGCATTCTCGCCGAAGATAAAATAAGTCTTTCCGTCTTTTAACGCCCGCTTTGCCGCCAGATATATCTGCGCCTCAATAGAATGAATCGGCGCTCCCTTATGTTCCATACATGCATCTGCCGCCTTCACCATATCATCCCAATAAATGTCGATTACTTCATGATCCAATCTGTTTAATTCTGCCCATTTTCCGGCAGCTGCCGATTCGTCAATGGTTGACACTCCCTGAACAATGCACCGAAAAGTATATGCTTTTGTACCTGCGGGCACCATCCTTGCCAAAACAGCCGAATCTACCCCCCCGCTCAAAGCCAGCGCCGCTTTCCCCTGCGCACAAACCCTGTCAATAACACTCTTTATGGCATTTTGCAACGAACCGCTGTCCACTACAGGCATTCTCTCAAAATCAAGCTTAACCGGCCTGCATGGACGCCTTTCAGAAAAACATTTTTCCTCATCATATACATATCGAAACATTAAATAGGAATTCATGCAAAATTTCTTATCTGCTGTCATAAACCTGTCCTCCTGCCCCTGTATATCTCCACCCGCACTTTACATAAGCCGCTGCTACTTTACATCAAGCAAATCCTCCCCCCTGACTGCATTTAATGTCTCTGTTATCTTTGTGGACGAAATCCCCTTCGTGTATGGAAAATAAATGATAATGACTATATACAATGCTCAGCCAATTTTTTAAGTGCGTTTTATGGGACTCAATAAGTGGTATGATAGCTTCATCATAAAGAAACGAGGCACCATATCATGAGCAAATATATTGATCCAAAGGCTAACACATACAGCC
>CAJUSI010000014.1 GCA_910589035.1 uncultured Acetatifactor sp.
CTATGAATGAAAGGGGTTTACTGTGAGCCTCCGGCGGATGTGCAGAAAACGGGAAAGGAAGATGTCACTTCGTGACCCCGTTTTCGCACAGTTCAGCGCCGGAGCGCTGAACTTTCATAGTAATTCCGGAAAACAGCGCTGCTTTTCTGCATATCTGACAAAGAATGAATATTATGTCAGGAAATGAATATAGAATCTGCTTCCCTCAAATGATAAACTGAATATGAACAGGAAGGAAATTTGCGAATACAGTTCGTAAGGAATTGTCTGCAAATAACTGATGTGGGTTTATAGCCGTTTTTCTTGTATTTCCGGGCATTTTCCTAAACAAGCCGCATCATTTGTTTTCCGATAGTTCATGAACAAAACTCAGTAAGAAAAAATCATTTTACAAAGGTACGGACAGGTTGGCAAAAAGGAGGTAGATTTATGAAAAGAAAAAGTGCTGCGTTGACTTTAGCTGCAATTCTGGTATTTTCCGCTTGCCTGAGCGGCTGCGGAAACGGGGGAGATTCCGGCAGCTCCCAGGGAACCGGCGAGTCCGGAAGCCAGGGGGAGAGCTCCCAGGGATCAGGCGAACAATCCCGGGCGCCGGAGGAAAATGCGGATCCCCTGGGAAAATATGACCAGGAAGTGAAGGTTACCTTTTTTGGGGCGAAGAATGACTCCATCAAGTTTAATGAGGGAGAGGATTATTATAACAATATCTGGACTCAGCATTATAAGGAAGCGCTGAATGTGAATACGGAATATCTCTGGCTGGTGGACGCTTCCCAGTATGCGCAGCAGGTGGCCATGGCGGTGACCACCAAGGAGCTGGCGGATATTATGGTATTCACTGTGGGAGATAAGAATATGCAGACCCTCTATGAGAACGATCAGCTCCAGGATCTTTCGGAGGTTTATGAGAAATATGCCAGCGACCTGACCAAATCCATCCTCAGCTATGACGGAGGGGTAGGGCTCTCCAGCTGCTTTGACGGGGATGTGATGTACGCCATTCCGGGAACCAATCCCTCCACGGACAGCGCCAACATGCTCTGGATCAGGAAGGACTGGCTGGACAAATCCGGCAAGGCGTTCCCCACCACCATGGAGGAACTGAAGGAGCTGGCGAAAATTTTCGTGGAAGAGGATTATGACGGAGCCGGAGCTTACGGTGTCGCCATTTACAACGAAATCCTGAAGAACGGACAGATCGGCTCTCTTGCAGGGTACTTTAACGGCTTCTATTCCTACCCCCAGCAGTGGGTGAAGGGCTCCGACGGCAAGCTTACATACGGCGGTGTAAGCGATACCACCAGGGAAGCGCTCTCCATGCTGGCGGATATGTACCAGGAGGGACTGCTGGACGAGGAATTCACGGTGAAGGACGGCAACGCCGTGGCGGCGGATCTTACCAGCGGCAAAGTGGGGATTACCTTCGGACCCCAGTGGCTGCCTGTATGGCCCCTGAATCAGGGCGTGGGCACCGTGGAAACCTACGACTGGGTATCGGGCGCGCTGCCTACCTCGGACGGAAATTACTGCAAGCCCATCGTCCCCATCGGCGTACAGAATTACTATGTGGTGAGAAAAGGATATGAGCATCCCGAAGTATTGATCAAGATGCTGAACCTCTTTGTAGAGGACGCTTTCGGCAGCGGCGATATTTCTTACTTCGTGACGACGGACAGATATCAGGAGCCCTTCAAGCTGGCTAAGGTCGCGGTGTCCCAGCCGGATAAGAATATCCAGATCTGGAAGGCAATCAATGCGGCCATGAACGGGGACGAATCCCTGATTGCGGAAAATGCGGAGGCGGAGCAGAACTACCTGTCCATTCAGCAGTGGCTGGACAACCCGGTACAGGAGAACAACCAGGGATGGGGATACAATACCATCTTCGGAATCGGCGGTTCCATCGGCGTGCTGAACGATTACGAGGAGAAGGGGGCTCTGATCATCAACGAATTCTACGGGCCGTCCACGGAAACCATGGGAACCAAGATGGCGACCCTGGAGAAGATGCAGCTGGAAACCTATACCGCAATTATCACGGGAGAAGAGGATATCTCTGCCTTTGATAACTTTGTGAGCCAGTGGTTCAACCTGGGCGGACAGGATATTACGGACGAAGTGAACGCATGGTATGATTCCGTACATTCCAACTGATGTAGCAGGAAGACCCAGAATGCAGGAAGAATTCCAAATGCGGGAAAACCCCAAATGCAGGAAGAATTCTAAATGCGGGAAGACCCCAAATGCAGGAAGAATTCTAAATGCGGGAAGACTCCCAAATGCAGGAAGGCCATCAAATGCGGAAGGAATTCCTCAAATTCAGGGTAAGTCTCCCAATCAGGGATAAGACAGAAACAAATACCGAAACAGGCATAAAGGATTAACGATTTTATTTCAGAAGGCTGCCCGGCATGACAGACTTAGCTTTGACAAAGTGAAAGCAATGCCGGGGGCCTTTTCCTATACCGTTTCCTGCTTTGCAGAAGGCGCTGCAAAGAAGCCTTTCGGTTCAGCGGAGAGGCAATGCCGGGAGGCAGGCTTCGGAGAGCGGTATGCGTGGAGAAGATGCGCTCAGGGTAAGAAGAGGAAGACTTCTGCAGGTTTGAGACCGTATTATATATAGAAGAGGGAGTGATGCAATGAGTAATGCCATCAGAGAATTGCGAAAGCAGAGCAAAGAGAACGAAAAGCGAATGCGGCGGGAAATGAAGCTCCGTCCTATGAATAAAAAATCAGCCGCCACCATTTTGAAGCAGGAATGGCCCTATCATCTGATGCTTCTGGTGCCGGTGGTTCTGGTACTGATCTTCAGCTACATTCCCATGGCTGGAATTATCATCGCCTTTGAGGAGTTTGATTCGTTTAAAGGCATGTTCGGTTCCAAATGGGTGGGGCTGAAGAATTATCAATACATTCTGATGCTGCCCGATACCATGCAGATTTTATACAATACAATCTATATTGCCGTCTGGAAGATACTGTTCAACCTGATCGTGCCGATTACGGTGGCGCTTCTGCTGAACGAGCTCAGGAACAGGAAATTCGTCCGCAGCGTGCAGACCATCATTTATCTGCCCCATTTCATTTCCTGGGTCATTCTGGCAGGGGTATTTATCGACATCCTAAGTCCTTCCAATGGAATCGTGAACCGGCTTCTGAATATGGTGGGGATCGACAGCGTCTTTTTCCTGGGAGATAATAAATGGTTCCCGGGAACCATGATCGCCACGGATGTATGGAAGAGCTTCGGCTATGGAACAATCGTATACCTGGCGGCGCTGACGGGAATCAACCCCGAGCTATACGAGGCGGCCCGCATCGACGGCGCCAACCGCTGGCGGCAGACCTGGCATGTGACATTGCCGGGGATGATTCCCATTATTGTCCTGATGACCACCCTAAGCCTTGGAAATGTGCTGAATGCGGGCTTTGACCAGATTTACAACCTGCTCTCCCCCACCGTATACAAATCGGGCGATATCATAGATACTTTTGTATACCGTATGGGAATGATCGAACAACAGTACAGTATTTCCACGGCTGTCAGTACCTTTAAATCCCTGGTATCTTTTGGGCTGATCAGCCTGTCGTATTTCCTGGCGGACAGATTCGCGGGATATCGTATATTCTGAGGAGGGGCGGATATGAAGATCAGAAAATCCAAATCGAGAAAAGTGTTCCTGTTCCTTGACTATACGATACTCACCATTCTGGGACTGACCTGCCTGCTTCCCCTGATACATATTCTGGCCATGTCTCTCTCCTCCAGCGGCGCGGTGACCAGGGGAGAGGTAGGATTCTGGCCGGTGGATTTTACCCTTCAGTCGTATAAATATGTGCTGAATAAAAAAGAATTCTGGACCGCGTCCCTGATATCCGTGGAGAGAGTGGCGCTGGGGGTGGCGGTGAATATGATACTGACCGTACTGGCGGCTTATCCCCTGTCCAGGGAAAAATGGGAATTCCATGGCCGCAGCTTTTATACCTGGTTCTTCGTGATTACCATGCTCTTTTCCGGAGGGTTGATCCCTACTTATCTGGTGGTCTTTAACACGGGCCTGATCAACTCCATCTGGTCCCTGATTCTGCCGGGCGCAGTGCCGATATACAATGTGATTCTGATGATGAATTTCTTCCGCTCCACACCGAAAGCTCTGGAGGAGGCAGCCAGAATGGACGGCGCAGGGCAGTTTAAGGTGCTTTGGAATATTTACATTCCCCTGGCAAAGCCTTCCCTGGCCACGGTGCTGCTTTTTTCCTTCGTGGGGCATTGGAACGACTGGTTTTCCGGATTGCTGTACATGCAGAAGACGGAGAATTATCCCCTGCAGAGCTATCTGCGCACCATTATCATCCAGCAGAGCCTGATGAGCCAGAACAATGCGGTGGATTTGAAGGAGCTGGCCAATATTTCCGACCGGACTAAAAACGCGGCCCAGATTTTCATCGCCATGATTCCGATTCTGATTATCTATCCCCTGCTGCAGAAGCATTTTGCAAAGGGAATTATTATGGGCAGCGTGAAGGAGTAGGGATTTTCCGGGCGCAGAAATCTGCCCGGGCGGGAAGCCGCCGGAGATAAGAATAAGCTCCGGACAGAAAGCCGCCGGAAATAGAAATATATCCAGGGAAAGGAGCCGTCGGAGATAAGAATAAGCTCCGGGCAGAAAACCACCAGAAATGGAAATGTTTCGATAGAAGGGATTTGGCTAACCAGACAAGACCAGGATATTAAATTTTCGAAAAAAATATCCTTTTGGCAGAAAATATGGTAGAATGCAAAACATAGGATTTGTGGAGTGCTCAGCCGCTGATCCGCAGGATGCCCCAAATAACTTATCAGGTTTCCGCAGCTTTTGCAGGATCTACAGTGCCTCGCACGAATAGAAGCGGATAAGCTGTTTCTGCGCGGCTTCTGGGATAATTCGAAGAAAGCCGGCTGAGCATTGCATAGAATCATCTGAAAATATGATTTATACTGCTTAACGGTTTCAATCGCAGGATTGTATCAGGCAGCATTCAGCGTTATGCAGTATAACCCAAAGAGAATGCACTTCATAAGGAGGAAAAGGATGGGCGATACGAAAATTACACAGAAGGAATTGCAGGAAGTTTATGAGGAAATGAAGACTCCCGTAAAGCACGGCATGGTTCTGTGGGAGGAGGGGGCCTGCATCGACTGCCCCAATGTATTCAGAGAAAGCGACGGGAGATTTGCCATGGTATATGCCAGGTTTGTGGAGGCTGATCAGAAGGCGGGTTATGAGACCTGGATTGCCCATTCCACGGATCTGCTCCACTGGGAGCCAACGGGAAGGCTTCTGTCTCAGAAGGAAGCCGGCTGGGACTGCCTGCAGGCGGACGGCAGCGTATGTCTGCTGGATACGGACTGGGAGGGAGATCATTCGGTTCATACTCACGACGGGAAATATTGGCTCAGCTATATCGGGGGATGCCTTCCGGGGTACGAGCCGGATCCCCTGAGAATGGGGATGGCCTGGGGTGAGGCGATTACGCCGGGAAGCTTTACCAGGCTGCCGGATCCCATTCTGTCCAACGAGGATGAGGATGTCCGACCCTTTGAGACCACCACTCTCTATAAGAGCAATGTGGTGTACGACAGGGAAGAGACTTTGGGGTATCCCTATGTGATGTATTATAACGCCAAGGCAGGGCGTTTCGGCATCGAGAAGATCGGCATGGCTGTCAGCAGGGATATGGTGAACTGGAAGAGATACGGGGAGGACGCCGTAGTTGCCAACGGGATAGAGGAGCGCTGGAATATTGCGGGTGATCCCCAGGTTCTCCGGTACCGGGATCTGTGGGTGATGCATTATTTTGTGGCAAAGGACGGGATGGCTTACGATACCTTCGCCTGTTCCAGAGACATGGTGCACTGGACCAAATGGGAGGGAGAACCCCTGGTGAAACCTTCGGAGGATTATGACAAAACCTTTGCCCACAAGCCCTATGTGCTGAAGCATGACGGCGTGGTATACCATTTCTATTGTGCGGTAGGCGATATGGGCAGAGGAATCGCGGTGGCCGCGAGCCGGTAAGCCGCCGGCGGAGACGAGCGGGCCAGAAGCGCCTGAAGGAGAGAAAAGCCCGGCAAGGACGAGCGGAACGGGTAAGAACGAACGGGATTCGCAAACAGGAGCGCGGGAAAAGGAGGAGATTATAATGTTTCAATACGACTGGAAGGATTATGAGAGAGAAACGCCGGAATGGTTCCGGGATGCTAAATTCGGGCTCTTTTTTCATTGGGGGCCTTATTCCGTTGCGGAACACGGTTCCGAATGGTACTCCAGAAATATTTACGACAAAGGGCATGAGCAGTGGGCATACCATGAGGCAACCTTCGGGAAGAACGATAAATTCGGCTATAAAGACCTGATCCCCCTGTTTACGGCCGAAAAGTTTGACCCGGCGGCCTGGGCGGAGCTGGTGGAGCTTTCCGGTGCAAAATATGCGGGGCCGGTGGCGGAGCACGCGGATAATTTCTCCCTGTGGGATTCCCGGGTGAATCCGGTAAACGCCGCGAAGATGGGACCCCACAGGGATGTAGTGGGGGAGTGCTTCGCGGAATTCCGCAAGAGAAATATCCGCTGTCTGGCCACATTCCACCACCAATGGCTCTGGGGCTGGTATATGGGGACGGATATCCACGGGGATGTATACGATCCCGCCAACAGGGTCTACTACGGGCCGATTCTTCCCCTTGAGACCAATCAGTATATTCCCCGGCAGAAACCGGACGGGGAGTTCAACGCTCTGTGGAGGGACAAGGTCCTGGAGGTGATCGCGGAGTACCGGCCGGATGCGGTGTATTTTGACAGCCGGGCCAATCTGATTCCCGATCTGTACAAGCAGCAGGTATGCGACGCCCTTTACCGCAGGGAGGATACCCTTATTACCTATAAGCAGTTTGATTTTCCCGAAAAATGTGCGACGGTGGATATCGAATGCGGACGTTTTGCGGAGTGCAAGCCCTTCCCCTGGCAGACGGATGATAAGCTGGAGGATCTGAATACCTGGTGCTATACGAAGGATCCCCAATACAAGAGCGCGGAGAGGATCATCCATCAGCTCTGTGACATCGTATCCAAGAACGGAAACCTGCTGCTGAATGTGGGGCCCAGATATGACGGCACCTTCCATCCGGACGCAGTGGCGGCTTTGCGGGAGATCGGGGAGTGGCTTGGGGTCAACGGGGAGGCGATCTACGGAACAAGGCCCTGGGAGATCTGCCAGGAGGGGCCCACTCTGATGCAGGACAATAATTTTGATGAGAAGCATATCGACGACCAGGTGGAACTCGGCTATATGATGGAGGATACCATAGAGGAATTCACGGCGCAGGATATCCGTTTTACCAGAAAAGGGGACAGCGTATACGCCATCGCCCTGGGAAAACCGCAGGAGGGAAGGCTGCTGATCCGCTCCCTGAAGGCGGGAAGCGGCATGGACAGGATCGAAGAGGTCTCCATGGTGGGAACGGAAGAAGCCGTGAAATGGGAGAGAACCGAAGAAGGACTTGCGGTGCAGTTCCCGGAAAAGCTTCCCTGCAAATACGCGTATGCATTTCGCATCGGATGAATATGGATGATGCAATTATGGGGTTTGCCGTAAAAGGCGGAGGAATCAGCAAAATCGTAATCTCAACAAGCCCGGGAAGTGCGGCGCAGGGCTCCCGGGAGCGTATTTTAAATAGTCTCTCGGAAGCCTGGCAGACGGAATCCGGCTTGTGCCAATTCATAGGTCGGAAGCGTGGGGGAAATTTGCGAAAATAGTTTCCGGGATGCCCCACAGAAACGGGGAAGGAGATTCCGAGAGTATATTGCAGGAAAAACGGAGGAGCAGGATGTATTATACCAGTCTGGAGGCTATGGCGGAGAAATATGACAGAACGATAAAGCAGTATGCCTTCCGGTCAACGGACAGGGAAGGGCACAGGGCATGGCGGGAGGCGGCTGCAAAGCGTCTGGGGGAGATAACGGGGCTGGAGCAGTGCGAGCCCGTGGATGCAGGGGCGGAGAGGCATTCCGCGGAGCCTATGGATGGTTTTGTGAAGGAATATTGGACTATTTGCACGGAAAGTCATGTGACTATGCCCTTCTACCTGCTGCGTCCTGCCAGACCAAACGGCGCGGCGGTGATTGTGCCACACGGACATGGCACCAACAAGGAGGGCACGGTGGCCAACCTTCAGAATCCGGCGGTGGCGGCTTCCGGGCAGGACGGCGGAAGCTGCTTTGCCCACGATCTGGCCAGGGCGGGGTACCTGACCGCCTGCCCGGATGCCAGGGGCGCAGGGGAGCGCAGGGAGTCCGGACAGCAGGGAGATACGCCGGAGAAATGGAGATCCAATTCCCACAGAGAGCTGGCACAGGCGGCGATGGGCTTCGGCCAGTCCCTGATCGGGCTCATGGTCTGGGATCTCATGCGCCTTGTGGATTTCCTTGAACGGCAGGAGGAGACGGAACCGGGACGAATCGGATGCGCAGGCATGTCAGGGGGCGGGCAGCAGACGCTTTGGCTTGCGGCGCTGGACACCAGAATCCGCGCTGCCGTGACCAGCGGGTACTTTTACGGCATGAAGGAATCCCTGGTGCGCCTGCCCGGCAACTGTGCCTGCAATTTTGTGCCCGGCATGTGGTCCGTTATGGATATGGGGGACATGGGAGCCATGATCGCGCCCCGGGCTCTTTTTATTGAGACCGGAGAAAAGGACGAATTAAACGGTGCCCCCGGACTTTCCAATGTCTATCCCCAGGTTGAGACGGCGGGAAGGGCATACGCGCTGTACGGAGCGGAAGAAAAGCTCTGCCACAAAGTCCATCCCGGCGGGCATGTCTGGGTGGGCGACGGTGTGTTGGAATTTTTCGCGAAGTGGCTGTAGGAGCCGGTTCACGCATGGTATCTTGCGGCTTATTACACCGGTATTGCAGAAGCGTTCATTCATTATATATTTAGATTGGCAATTGTTTTTGTTGATGAGTATAAACGGCATTTTCGGCTGTATATCATACATGGCAAGCGCTGATGGAACAGCTCAATGTGGGTCAGAGAACAAGTATTTCGTGCTGACCGGGGATTGCAATCAGAAGGACTGAAATGAGGTATCGGAAGGAGGAAAATATGGAGCGGGAACAGCTGTATCAGCTTATTGATCTGCAGCCGGAGATAGTGGAACGGCTGCATAAGACCGGGAAAGAGATGGATCTGAAGCAGGCGGAGCCCTGGCTGGAGGGGATGCTGGAGGGCGAAAGGGCGGCCCGGTCCTATGACGGCCTGAAGGAGCTGCTCGGAGAGGATGCGGATCAGATCAAAATGCTGTATTGCCAGCTGGAATGCGCAAGGCGGGCATATGACGGATACCGGGAAAAGCAGATAGAGGAGAGCATATACAGAGACACCATGAAATGCTTTCCCAGATTCCTGGGGGAATGCAGAAGGAGAAACGGCCGGATGTATTTTGACCGGGGATGGTGGACCTGGCGCCAGATCAGCATGAGGCTGTTCCGCATCGGGGCGCTGGAGTATGAATTTGCGGAGCATGAGGGCGGGAACGCCATTGCAATCCACATTCCCTCCGACGCGGATTTGTCATGGGAGGCGGTGGAGGACTCGCTGAAGCAGGCGGGGCTGTTTTTTCAGGCATATTACCCGGAATATGAATACGAAAAATATACCTGCGATTCCTGGCTGCTTTCGCCGGCACTGCAGCCTTTTTTAGCTTCGGACTCCCATATTTTATCCTTCCGGAACCGTTTCACCATACTGAGGGAAGAAAATGAAAGCCGGGACTATATGGAATGGCTCTTCCGGGTCCCGGCAGATACGGCTTATGAAAAGCTGCCGGAAGAAACAAGCCTGCAGCGGCAGGTGAAGGAACTGCTTCTGCAGGGCGGAAACACAGGGACAGCATATGGAATGATGGAAGCGGGTGCCGGGGCATCCCGCCCGGGGACCTGAGGCCGCTGCCGTGCCGGGGGGTTACGGACTGGTTTCAGCTGCTGCTTTCTTTTCCCATCCGGCGACGAAGGGGCGGACGATCAGGACGGTCAATACAATGAAAATACTGATCCACTGTGAGGTTGAAAAGATCAGAAAGCCGCCTCTCTCCTCCGCGTCATATCTGAGATATTCCAGGAAAAAGCGGAGAATTCCGTAACTGATGCCATAGATGGCGATGCTGTTGACGGTACATCCCTTTCTAAGTACATACAGAAGCAGGCAGGCGGCAAGGATCAGGTTCAGAGCTGCTTCCAGAAGCTGAACCGGAAAAAGCGGGATTTCCACGGGAGCAAAAGCGGGGGCGTGATAGATTATATGGAAGGGGCCTTCGTAGGGAATTCCATAACAGCAGCTGGCGAAATGACAGCCGATTCTTCCGAAAGCGTGGGCAATCGGAAGACAGGGAATAACGGCCTCCACATATTTCAGAACAGGCTGCCTGTGAATCACGTTTCCCAATAACAGCATCAGGACGCCTCCGATTACACCTCCATAGAAGACGAAGCCTCCCTGCATTACCTGTACCAGATAGTCCGGCTCCAGGATTCTGCTCCATTGAATTTCACCGGAGTTGATGAGAAGAAACAAGAGCTTCGAGCCGAGCAGTCCGCCTCCCAGGGCATAGGCAAGAAAAAGAAAAAACCAGTTTTCGGAAAGGCCGTGGCGGATCGTAAGTCTGAATCCGATGAAACCGGCGATCAGTACGCCGACAGCGATCATAACTCCATACAGGGAGATAAATCTTCCCATCCAATAAAAACCAACCATTTTGCTGACTCCATTCAGGTATGAAATAAGATTTTTTGAACAAATTAATAAAGGCATCAAAGCATTTTAGAAATTACTCTGACACCTTTATCCTCATTCACCGACTATTATAATGCATTTGCGCAGGCGGCGCAGCCACCGGCACAGCCATAACATGCGATTACCAAAAGCAGGGAAAGAATGGTTCCGATGATGGAGCAAACCAGACCGCCGGTTGCCATGCCAGTCTTTTCGGGATTCTGCTGTCTTCCGATAGCGCCTAACGCAATACCGATAATACCGCATACCGCGCCTACAGGAGAACCAACCCCCAGCGTGAAAAGAGTGGAAACCAATGAAACGATACCAAGAACTAATGATGTAATGCCCATATGTAATTTTCCTCCTTAATGTATGATTCAGCATCATTATACCATATTTTATATAATGACTATATACAATGCTCAGCCAATTTTTTAAGTGCGTTTTATGGGACTCAATAAGTGGTATGATAGCTTCATCATAAAGAAACGAGGCACCATATCATGAGCAAATATATTGATCCAAAGGCTAACACATACAGCC
>CAJUSI010000015.1 GCA_910589035.1 uncultured Acetatifactor sp.
CGGTAGAGCACTTGACTTTTAATCAAGTTGTCTGGGGTTCGAATCCCCAATGTCTCACTGTGTAATGAGTACAGTTAATCTGTTGGTGCATTACCGTCTCTGTTGAAAGATTCCTGCCGGAATCATTTTGTCTCTGACATGTGATCTGGAACAGGAATTTTTTATTTTTCCTTTCTTACTTTTCACCAAAACTTTCCAACATATTTTCTTTTCCCCGGGTCATACTAAGATCAAGATAAGATGCAGCAAACACTTAAACTGATCTTCAGGATAAGTGCGGGCGGCACTTATCTTGAAGATAGAGTAGAATCTTTTACGAGGAGGTGAAAAAAATGTCCGGAAACAGAAGTAATAAAGTAGAAGTACCTGAAGCAAAGGCAGCTATGGATCGTTTTAAGACCGAGGTTGCATCCGAGCTTGGTGTAAACCTGAAGGAAGGCTACAACGGTGATCTGACTTCCCGTGAGGCCGGTTCCATCGGCGGTGAGATGGTACGTCGTATGATCAAAAAGCAGGAAGAGCAGATGAAGTAAGGCTCCCCGGCTGAGACAATAGAATCCGCGCTTTGCGAACCTTCTATTGTCAATAAAATTCGGGCCAAGGCATTCGCCTTGGCCCGCTTTTCCTGTTATTCGCCGAATACGGCCCTGTAATCAGCCTGGAATTTCGCGATTCCCGCATCGGTCAGGGGATGCCTCACCATCTGCTCGATAACGCCGTAGGGAACCGTGGCGATGTCTGCGCCGGCCAGGGCACAGTCGGTTACATGAACCGGATTCCGCACACTTGCCGCAATGATCTGCGTATCCAGGTCCGTTACGGCAAAGATATCTGCAATCTCCCTGATCAGATCCACACCCCTCTGGCTGATATCATCCAGTCTGCCCAGGAAAGGAGACACGAAAGCAGCGCCGGCGCGAGCCGCCAGCAATGCCTGATTGGCGGTAAAAATTAATGTGACGTTCACCTTAATTCCCTCGGAGGAAAGCGCCTTGCAGGCCTTCAGTCCCTCCACTGTCATGGGAATCTTCACAACCATATTGGGGTGAATGCCCGCTATCTGCCTGCCCTCCCGTATCATTCCTTCCGCATCCGCGGTGGTTGCCTTCACTTCTCCGCTGATGGGCCCGTCCACAATGGACGCGATCTCGGCGATCACCTCTTCGAATACCCTGCCTTCCTTCGCTATCAGGGAAGGATTGGTGGTAACTCCGCAGATAACCCCCATATCGTTTGCCTTCCTGATATCCTCTACCTTTGCAGTATCAATAAAAAAACGCATTTCACTCTCTCCTCTCTTTATCAGTTTGCAGCTCCGGTGTTCTTGCTTTTACGGCACTGCCATAGAATCCGGGTCAGGATTCTATCATTTGAATTACATTATATCCTCTTTTGTAAAAAGCTTCAATACAAATAATAATAGATAAATACCGATTCAGGAAAAGCTGATTCAGGGGAATAGAATTTTATTCCAAAAGCCTGCATAATTTCCCCTCCAGGCTTTCCATATCAGGAATACGCTCCCCTGCTTCCTCCCGCGTGCAAATATCCAGGACGCGTAAGAGCCCGGCCTTCAGAGCCTTCTGTGCCCTCTCCTGTCTCCTGCCGCCTCTGTTCCGTGGAAGCCCCCTCCTTTCCGGAAATCCTCCTGCTTTGCCATTACACCCTCCGGCCCCCAAAAATCCACCTCTCTCCGACAGCCTGCACCTTCCCTTCCCCGATGTCTCCCCTTCCTTCTCTCCCATGGCCGCCCGGAGCGTCTGTCCCAGCCCATATATGTCACAGGAAGCTGTCAGGACTCCTCCTCTTTGCAGTTGTTCCGGAGCCGCAAAGCCGGGAGAACCTGCACGGGAGGTTATTTTTTCATTCAGCGAACAGACACAGCCCAGGTCGATTAGCCTGAGCCTGCCATCCTGGCACAGTATAATATTGGCAGGCTTGATATCCCGAAACAGGAATCTCTCCTCCCTCCCGTGGAGATACTTCAGGCCTGCGGCCAGCTCCAGACCCATACCTGCGGTCCTTGCTGCCGAAAAGCCTCCCCGCCGCTCCAGCATATCCTCCAGGCTGCTTCCCGCTATGTATTCCCTCAGAAGGAAGCCCCTGCCGCCCTCCTTCCAGAAGTCGGAATACCGGGGAAAAAGCGGATGGTGCAGCAGGTCCAGAATCCGGGCTTCCCGTTCCAGAATCCCCTCGTTTTCACTGATTTTACAGGTATAACTTTCTCCGCCGGAAGCCGTCTCCACCCAATACACCCTTGAAAAGGAGCCCACGCCCAACAGCTTCCGGCATAGATATCCTCTGCGGGCAAGCATTCTTTTATCCTGATAGATATCCCGTCTTTTCCCTGCCTCCTTATTGCTATGCATCGGTCACATCTCCTCCCTGTACATTTTTTTGCATTGGGCACATTCCCTCCCTGCCCACTGGTTTTATGTTGTTTTCCGCATCGCAGACACAGTCCGCCCTCTTCCCGCGCCGTCGGTTCCGACGCCATATCCATTGTACTTCCTGACCGTGAAATTTTTCACCTGTGTGACTGTAATCCACTTACAAACGATCCAAACGCGGATGCGTAAGCAGACACAGATGATGGCTTATGAGCGCTTGATTCACAACCAGATTGTTCGCATTCTGGTATAATTCTGATTCCAAATTGTACGGATTGGAATATAGGATGATGATTTGAAGATTCAGATGACGGCAGCTCCTCAGACGGAAGCGCCTTCCTGAATTTATGACATTAGGATTCTACATAGGAACCCCCAACTTTGACATCGGAATTCCCTCACATGAGGTTTCCGGTTTTGACATCGGAATTCCCTCACATGAGGCTTCCAATTTTGAAAAAAGAAATCAAAGAAGATTTTATTTCATAAAAATATTCGACAGATCATTGAAGAAAATAAATACCATCAAAATCATGAAAAACACCAGGCCGATAAAATGGACCATCCCCTCCTTCTCGGGCGGTACCGGCTTTCCCCTGATGACCTCCACCAGCAGGAATACCAGCCTGCCGCCGTCCAGCGCAGGAATCGGAAGGAGATTCAATATCCCCAGGTTCACGGACAGCATCAGCGTGATCTCCATCATACTCAGCAGGACGCTCTCCCAGCCGTATGCCTTGGCGGCATCATAGGTTTTGCCCACGACGTTTACGGCTATACCCACCGGCCCTGCCACATCCTGGCGGGAAACCTTGCCCCTGAATATCATTCCCAGGCTTTTGTAGGTGGCCTTCACATAGTACCGGATCTCATACCAGGCGTATTTAAAGGTAGAAAAGCCCTTTGGCTGAACAAATTCCCCGTTCATCACGCCCAGCATGTAGATTCCCGAAGCTTCGTCGTACCGAGGCGTCACCATGGCAGTATGCCTTATGCCATCCCTTTCGTAGACCACCTCCAGCTCCCCGCCCCGATAGCTTGCCTGCATATACAGAGATATTTCCTGATACAGACAGATCTTTTCCCCGTTAAGAGAAATAATTCTGTCCCCATCCTGCAGGCCGGCCGCCTCCGCGCCTCCGCCCTGAGCCACCTGTGTGGCGATCGGATCCCGAATGCCCACAACATCCGTTACATTCACCATAATAAAGGCTATGACAAACGCCAGGATAAAGTTAAAAATCGGTCCTGCCGCCACCGTGGAAATTCTTCCCCAGACACTTGCCTTCTGAAAGGAACCCTCGCTCACCTCTCCCTCCTGGGCCATCAGTCCGTCTTCTCCCTCAAACATACAGGCTCCGCCTATGGGAAACAGCTTCAGAGAGTATTTCGTACCTTTTTTCTTAAAAGAGAGGAGGCTGGGACCCATTCCCACGGCAAACTCCACCACATGAATCCCATTGGCCTTTGCCAGAAGAAAATGTCCGAATTCGTGGGCTATCACCACTACCCCGAATATGACGATAAAGAAAATTACTGTCATCATTTATGGTTCAATCCTTCCTATAAAATCGCTGATAGACTCATAAGTCCTCTGTTCCGTTTCCAGAATCTCCTCCACCGTGGGATCGGCAATCAGCTCATGACCCTCCATGGCCGCCTCGATCAGCCTGGTAATCCCGGGATAGGAGATCCTGTGATCCAGGAATAATTGCACTGCCCTCTCATTGGCAGCATTATACACGGTGGGCATACTTCCGCCCATGCGGGCCGCCCGGTAGGCCAGTGCAAGCCCTATGAAGGTATCCGTATCCGGCTTTTCAAAGGTGAGCTGTCCCAGCTCAAAGAGATCCACCCTTTTTCCTTCCATATACCTTCTGTCAGGATAAAAAAGCGCATACTGAATGGGCAGCTTCATATCGGGCGCCCCCATCTGGGCGATAATGCTCCCGTCCGCATACTGTACGGCGGAATGCATGATGCTCTGGGGATGCACCACCACCTGAATCTGATCCAGTTCCACACCGAAGAGCCATTTGGCCTCCATTACCTCCAGCCCCTTATTCACAAGGGTGGAGGAATCGATGGTCACCTTGCGTCCCATATTCCAGTTGGGGTGCCGGAGAGCATCCTCCGGCCGGATATCCTGAAGCTGTTCCCGTGTCCGTCCCCGGAAGGGCCCGCCGGAGGCTGTCAGCAGAATTTTCTCTATGCGTGACGGATTCTCTCCGTTCAGAGACTGGAATATGGCGCTGTGCTCACTGTCCACCGGGAGGATCTTCACCCCGTATTTTTCCGCCAGGGGCATAATGATATGCCCCGCCGTCACCAGAGTCTCCTTGTTTGCCAGGGCAATATCCTTTCCCGCCTGAATGGCCGCAATGGTGGGTCTAATCCCAATCATTCCCACAATTCCGGTCACCAATACCTGACTGCGGGGCATAGAAGCAATTTCCAGAAGCCCCTCCATACCGGAAAGTATCCTGACATCCAGGTCTGCCACCCTCACACGCAGATCGGCTGCCGCCTCTTCCTTCCACATGCACACGGCTTCCGGACGGAATTCCCGGATCTGCTCTTCCATTCTATCCACATTTGTGCCCGCGGCCAGTCCCACCACTTCCAGATCCGGATTGCTCCGCACAATCTCCAGAGTCTGGGTGCCGATGGAACCGGTGGAACCCAATATCGCTATTCTTTTCATGTTCCTCTCCAATGCAATTTCCATATATCTGCCTGCATTTACCTTTTGTTCATTACAGCAGAAAGCCTGCGCCGCAGCAGCTCCTCATACAAACCGGACATTTCACTGATTGAAGCCGCGACGAGCTCCCGCAAAGCCGGCCGTAATCAGGCTCCCGCCGTCAACAGCAAAACCGTCAGAAAATAGGTCATGGGCGCGGTCACGATCACACTGTCAAATCTGTCCATGATACCGCCATGCCCGGGAATCAGCTTCCCGTAATCCTTTATGTCCATATTGCGCTTAATGGCCGACGCCGCCAGATCTCCCACCATGCTCATGACGGCTCCCACGGCGCAGATCAGCGCAATTATCCACGCCATATTCCCATCGGGGAAGGCTTTCTCCACAAAAAAGAAGCCGTACAGCCACCCGATCAAAGCCGCACCCAGAACGCCGCCGATGCAGCCCTCCAGGGATTTCTTAGGACTTAAGACCGGGAATATTTTCTTCCTGCCGATCAGCTTTCCCACCACATAAGCGCAGGTGTCGCAGCCCCAGGCACTGATGAGAATCATCCACACCGTGTATATTCCCTCCCGGCACATCCGTGTCTGGTAAATGAAGGACAGCAGCACGGGCGCATACAGATAGGAAAAAACAGCCGCCGTCACCTGCCCCGCTCCGTATCTGGGAAACAGGAACACATAGGCAAACATGACCGCCAGAAAGACACCCACCGCACACATCATAAGCAGCATGAAATCCCCGGTAAAATACAGCAAAAGGTAATATCCGGTAATCCCCAGAAATCCGATGATTTCCAGGCCGTTGGGCTTCTTCTCATCCGAGGCGCATTTCAGGGCCCTGGTCAGCTCCCGAAAGGCAATCAGGGATATGACCCACAGCAGGAGCGCCAGCGGAATCCCCCCCAGGCTCATGGCGCCGATTGCTACAGCCAGCAAAACCACGCCGCTTGCCAGTCTGGTCCAAAACATAATATCATTCCTCCTCATTTGGCTGTTTTCTCAGAAACCGTGCGGAACAATTCCTCAGGAATCACACCGGCGCTCAACCGGATGAAAGCCCCCCATGCCTTCTGTCTCTATGATTATATGCTTCCACAGCTTTTATCAATTCTTCCCTGGTAAAATCGGGCCAGGGAATCGGAGTAAAATAGAATTCCGTGTAAGCCAGCTGCCACAGCAGAAAATTGGAAATTCTCTGTTCATTGCAGGTACGGATCAGCAGATCCGGCTCCGGCAGTCCCGCCGTATCCAGGAACCCGCTCATACGCTCCTCTGTGATTTCATGACTTTTCAGCCTGCCTGCCTCCGCCTCTTCCGCTATTTTTTTAACGGCACGGACAATCTCGTCCCTGCCCCCGTAATTGATGGCGATCTGGAAATGAAGGCCGTCGTTATTCTTCGTCGCCTCCTCCAGTTCCTGAATTCTGGTGCGGATATCCTCGTCAAGGCGGGATTTATCGCCCAGAACCCTGACGCACATACGGTTTTTCTCCGCAGTCTTCAGGCAGGTTTTCATATAATTGCGCAGAAGCTTCATCAGTGCAGCCACCTCGTCCTGGGGGCGGCTCCAGTTCTCCGTGGAAAAAGCATATACCGTCAGATACTGTATTCCCATTTTGTAGGCCGCCTCGCAGATGGTCTCCACATTCTTCGCTCCCTGAACATGCCCATAGTTGCGGGGCATTCCCCTTGCCTTTGCCCATCTGCCGTTTCCGTCCAGTATGATCGCCACATGCCGGGGCATATTGTTTTCGTCGCTCATCCCTGTATCACTCCTTTACCGCAGCTTCTTCCGGCTCTGCCAGACAGCGCCTCTTCCGATGCCGGCCAGGCCCTGCAGGGCATCCTTCCCTGGTTCCGGCGCCGGCAAAGCCGTGGGGGAGCGGATTTGTTATATCCGCTCCCCCGGCATCCGTATCGATGTATCCCTACGGAATTCCTGCCCTCTATACAGTCATAATCTCCTTGGATTTCTTCTCCATCATGGAATCTACTTCCTTAATGTATTTATCGGTGGTCTTCTGCAGCTGATCCTCCAGCTGCTTAATCTCATCCTCAGACACATCCGTCTTGCCCAGCTTCTTCAGGGAATCATTGCCATCCCTGCGGATATTCCTGATTGCAACCTTGCTCTCCTCGGCCTTCTTCCTTACATCCTTTACCAGATCTTTTCTGCGCTCTCCGGTAAGCTCCGGGAAAACGAGCCGGATCACGCTTCCGTCGTTGGAAGGGTTAATGCCCACATCAGAAGTCATGATTGCCTTTTCAATGGCCTTAATCAGGGACTTGTCCCAGGGAGCAATCTGCAGAATCCTGGCCTCCGGCACTGTTACATTTCCCACCTGCTGAATGGGAGTGGGCGTTCCGTAATAATCCACCCGAAGCTTATCCAGAATATGAGGATTGGCCCGTCCGGCACGGATACCGTTATAATCCCCTTCCAGATACTCGATTGCCTTTTTCATCCTATCCTCGTACTGCTGTAATCTGGCGTCCATAATTTCGTCTCTCCTTTTCGCTTATTCTGTCCTTTTATACCAGTACCTTGGTTCCGCTGAAGCTGCCCTTCACCGTATTCACAATGCTGTTCTCCTCATTCAGGCCGAATACCCACATAGGCATCCGATTGTCCCGGGCCAGAATAGAAGCCGTCATATCCACCACCTGAAGGTTCTTCGCTATGACCTCGTCGATGGTGACCTCACTGTATTTTACCGCCTTCGGATTCTTTCCGGGATCGTCGTCATATACGCCGTCTATGGATTTGGCCAGCAGAATCACCTCCGCCTCCACCTCCACGGCGCGCAGCACCACGCCGGTATCCGTGGAAAAATACGGATGTCCCGTGCCCCCCGCGAAGAAAACCACCTGTCCTGCTTCAAAGCATGCACACGCCCTGTCCTTGGAAAAAAGCTCCGTGAAAGAGCCGCATGCAAAAGGCGTCATAATATTGGTTCTCATTCCCTCGGAACGGAAAATCTCCGACACATAGATACAGTTCATAACCGTTGCCAGCATACCGATCTGATCCGCCTTGGTGCGGTCAATGCTCTCGCTGGTTCTTCCCCTCCAGAAATTGCCGCCTCCGATCACGATGCCGATCTGGATTCCCTCATCGGTCAGCTGTTTCACCTGCAGAGCCACCTTCCTGACCGTTCCTTCATCAAAACCCGTCTTTTTTGCACCCGCCAGGGCCTCACCGCTTAATTTCAGTAATATTCTGCGCGTTGCTGTCACACCCCTTTCTTTCCCGGGAAAACTCACTCCCCCGCTCCCTGTTCCTTTGCCATCTGTGCCAATATATTCTCCATTCCCCCGACACCCGGAATCTGTAAGGCGCTGTACGAAAAATGCTGCCCCTGCATTTACCGGCACCTTCTATCTTGTCTGCGTATCCGCCTCGTCCTTCCAGCGGATATGCTGTACGGGCACCGTTGCGTCCGTGATAGGCAGAATCACCGTGTCCTCCATGGCCTGAATCTTCTCGATGATGATCGGAAGCGCCTCCAGGGTAGTCGTCTTCCCCGCAGAGTCATGCATCAGAATAACGGAAACGGAATAGCTCCCAATATTGCCCGTGCAGTTCTCCACAATGGTCTCCACAGGAAAAAGGTGGCTGCCGCCGTCGCCGGAAGAGACATTCCAGTCAAAAAAACGCACTCCCTGCCTGTCCAGGTATTCCGCAAACTCCTTCATATCGATACCGCTCACCGTATTGGAGCTGCCCCCGGGGAAACGGTACACCTTGCTCTTCACACCGGTAACACCGTACAAAAACTCCTGTTCTCTGGCAAAATCCGCCGCAAAATTTTCTACGGAGGAATAGAGTTCGGAATAATCATGGGTATAAGAATGCATCCCAAGCGTATGACCGGCCTCCACGATCTGTTTCAGGATCTCTTCCTCTCCTTCCCCCGCCGTACCCACCGTGAAAAAGGTTGCCTTCACGCCATATTCCTCCAGAATATCCAGAATCTTCAGCGTATTGGCGCTGGGACCGTCATCGAAGGTGAGATACACCTTGTGGGCCGCTTCCACCTCCTGGACAGGCATTTCCCCGTTATCCTCCCCCGTCACTCCCTCTGCGTCTCCGGACAAATCTCCGTTTTGCGGCGCGTTCTTCGGGGGAATTTCCTCCTTCTCCTCCGTTACGGCCGGTTCCTCCGTCAGCTCTTTTATCGCCTCCTGCTGCTGCGCTGCCATCTGAAGCAGATATTCCGTCCGGGCAGCCATGTCCTCTATCCTCTTGTCAAGTCCATGTATTCTCACAAGCAGTACCGCACAAAATATAAGCAACAGGGCTATGGAAATCCTCAATAGCAGCAGATTACCGCTTCTTGCGGCTCTGTTATCCTTTTGTCCGGCAATAGCTGTTTCTTCCTCTTCTGATATGTCATTTTCCGGCATGTCCAATTCCGACGCGCTCTCTTTTGTAAGGCCCCCGCCCGTAACACTTTCGTCCGCAGCGTTGTCTTCCGTAACGTTTTCCTTTGACATATTCTTTTTTGACATTTCAACTCCTGCTTCTTTATTTCCGGCTTTCAGATTTTAGTATAGCATATTCCTTATTTTTGGGAAAGACAAAAATGAAAATTTACTTTCAATAAATAAGGCGATGTCTAAAAATTCCATTTTAAAAAAGTAGAAAATTGGAAAAGGACAAAAAACTTGATAATTCGGTTGACACTCCCACCCCCTTCTGCTACAATAAAGCTACATATTCGGGACATCTAAAGAAACTTCTAAGGCCATTTCGGCTGACGATCCCTGTATGAACATGGAATGAGGAGATTCCAACGGAAGCATAATTTTCCAATGGATATAAGAACCTTCCAAATGAATATAGCGGATGGCGGAGCCGCAGTGGCAGAAAATAGTTTACTGAAGATGGCTGCTATATGGTTCCTTCTTTCCGCTAAGCTGTTTTTAAACAGGTAAGGAGGCACTATATGAAGAAAAAAGAAAGAAAAGCAAGTACTGTAACTGCAATGGCAGCAGCAAAAGCGGGAGAAGAACGGACAGCAGGACAGCAGCATGCGGCTGAACTACAGGACATGTCCGGACAGGCATTGGCAGAGGAGGGCACGTCCGGGTAGACACCGGCAGGGGAAGGCACGTCCGGGCAGACACCGGCAAGGGAAGGCACGTCCGGGCAGACACCGGCAGAAAAAGATACGTCCGGATCGCAGTCTGCAGAAGAAGAGGCTCGAAAAAAGATTGCGCAGATGAGCCTGCTGGATGATTTTCTGTTCGGATCGGTCGTGGCATATCCGGGAATCGGGGAGCAGTTTGTGGGAATCCTCCTGAAGACGATCTTCGGCAGAGAATTTAAGTACCTGTCGGTCACAGCCCAGAAAGTTCTGTACGGCGCCGACACGGATCTGCACGGCGCCAGGCTGGATGTCTACATAGAACCGGAGGAAAGGGAGCCGGGTGAAAGGGCCGTCGTCTACGATGTAGAACCGGACCGCAAAGACAGCGCGAAGGACAAGAAGGCGCTTCCCCGCAGGGTGCGGTTCTATCACGGGAAAATCGTAGCCAGGAGCCTGCACTCCGGCACAGACTACGACGGGCTGAAGAATGCGGTGATCATCATGATCCTGCCCTTTGACCCTTTCGGCCTGGACCGTATGGTGTACACCGTGAAGAATAAATGTATAGAAGAGCCGGAGATGGAGTATGATGACGGTGCATGTACATTGTTCCTCTACACAAATGGTTCCAGGGGCATCCCCAATGACAAACTGCGGCAGCTGCTGTGCTATATGAAGGAAAGCACCCGCAAAAATGCGGTGAACGAGGATCTGAGGGAGGTGCACAGAATGGTGGAGATCGTTAAATTAGACCCTGAGACGACGATTAGCTGTATGAGACTGACAGAAAAGCTTGACCAGAGCAGGAAAGAGGGCGAAGCTATCGGTGAAGCCAAAGGAAGAACCGAGGGTAAGATAGAAGAACTGGTCACCCGCGTATGCAGGAAAATGAAGCTGGGCCAGTCCCTGGAAAAAATTGCGGAAGATCTGGTGGAGGAGGTATCCGTCATCGAGCCGATCTACCATGCGGCAGAAAGATGTGCCCCGGAGTATGAACCGGAATCTGTCTTGCATAGACTGGCGGCCAAAACACAGAATATGGCGCATAATTACAATTCAGGTACTTAATAGCGAAATCTCGCACTAAGTGACAAAACTCTGCTTTCTGTTTATCCGGAATAGGTAAAGAAACTGCTGTGCAGACCGTAGCTTCTCATCGCACCAGCGGAACAGCTAGAAGAATCCCCGCAGTTCATGGCTGCAAGCCGTAACGAACTGCGGGGCAAATTTTTAAGAAAATTTCTCAGAAAAGTATGTAAAGAAATGAAATTACGCTTTGACTGTATTTGAAAGTATTATCGTTTCTCCCCGTACCGTTTTATTCCTCTTCCTCCTTCGGAAGAATTGTCTCCGAGAAACGGCCGCATACATATCTGCGGAAATAATTATCCGGATGATAGGTCTCCCTCAAATGATACCAGATCTCTTCCGGTACATCCTCATATCGCCTTATCTTCCCGTCGTTCAACAGCTTAACCTCAAGAATCGCTCTTAGTGGGTCATAACCCATTGTTTCAATTATTCCTGTATAAAAGCTTATGTGTCTGATTTTTCTGTCTCTCATAATAAATTCCGCCTCCGTACTTCCATATTCTTTATCCTCCTGTTTTCTTAAAAATTATTGTATTTTTCGGCATGTGGATGGGGGATCTCCATCCGCCCCTTAGCAGGGTGCCGTTCTTTATGCTGTTAGATGGTGAAATGTGCTGCCTTTTCATTTAGGGGCTGATGGGGAAATTGTACACAAATTCGCCGGTTTCTATTTCTCCCTCAATGTAGCCATCTACATCACCGTAATGAACACTTGAGATTTTGTATGTAGCTCCTACTACTGCATCAGCATATGTAATAGTGACACCGCCTATAGAAGAATTATAACATTCTCCTCCATTTGAAGTAGCCACCAATTCCCATTTTCCGCGACTGTTCTTTTTCCATATCTTAATATCTTTTACCCCTAATACAGATGCAGTTCCTACTGTTCCCACAATAACATCAATATGCATTCCATCACTTTTGCGCCCAACATTAATCATGCAATCTGCTAACATGGTTAGGGGCATATTTCCCAAATTCCATTCCACATCTTGCACGACCTTAGCTTCCAGTACTTCCACCTCGATGCTTTCCTCTGTTACGGCTGTTCCTGCTGCATGGCTCGCAAATCCAGGAATCCCTGCAAACAATGTCGCCACTACAAACACGCTTAAGATCTTTTTAAACTTGTAACTCATTGCTCCCATTTCTTTTTCTCCTTAGTAATTTTTCTTCGAAGGACTTCCCATTCTCCTTTCCCATAAAACCTTTTCAAATTGTCCCTCTATAATATAAATGACTCGGTGTGACATTTTATTACAGAGATTTTATTTTATTTTTAACACAATCCCAATACTGATTTGCAAGTCCTTTGATCTCTTCTAATCTTTCTTGTCCTCTTATTGAATATTTGCAGTTTCCTTCATAAAAACATATGATATAATACATTATTCCAGATTCTTCTCTTCTATTGTAAATATCCATCTGCTTTTGATTCATTTCATAACTGTCAATATAATCATATCCTATAAACCCATCCCTATTATAAAACATATTTTCATCATAAATATATACACCTATAACAATTTCCTTCTCTGTATCTTTATCAAAATAGTGCCCAATTACTGAATTTATAAAATCAAATTGTTTAGTTTCATAATACTGCCATTCATAATTCTCCGGCAATTCAAACTCAGCCTCAATCTCTAACCACTTATGTGTCCATTCTGGCATGTCTTCTTTGTTCATATAATTCGTATTACTCATAATACTTGTCTCACTATCCAATGTTGATGGCGAAGTAATCATCTCCGTCCCAGTTTCATCCCGCTTCAGCCAAAAGAAGAATCCATCGTTTTTCACAGCGCCTGCCTGAAGAGAACCCCCTACAGCTATGGCTGTCACCATGAGCAATACGGCTGCAGCCGCCTTGTAGCGCAGCATAAATCCGGCAATCTTTCCTTTCTTCCCGGGCAGGACAGAATCCTTCCTCTTTGCGCCCATAGCCTTTCCACCCAACCGGAAATGCAGCCCGGAATCTTCTGCCATCTCCACCCATGAATCGCCAATAGCATTTGATGCCACAGCACTTTCCCCGCCAGATGCGAATACTCTGATTCCATCCTCATATCCTGTTTCATACCTGCCGGCAACGCAGCTTTCGTTCCTGTCAACGACACTGCTCTCATTCCTGCCGATAACGCCGCTCGCGTTCCTGCCGGCGACACTGCTCTCATTCCTGCCGCCAATACCTCTTTCATTCCTATCAACAATACTGCCCTTGTTCCTGCTGGCAACGCCGCTCTCGTTTTTGCCGGCTACACTGCTCTCGTTCCTTCCGGCAACGCCACTCTCGTTTTTGCTGACTACACTGTTCTCGTTCCTGCCCAGTCTCCGAATCTCTTCCCTGAGCGCTGCAGCTTCTTTTCCGTTCAGAGGCAGCAGTTCCCTTGCATTCTCCTTCCCTTTTAGGAAGCGCTCCCATGCTTCCTCGGAGGGCGGAACGCTTCCTTCCTCCAACGGCTCTATATGATCCAGCAGATAGAGAATGGATTCCACGGCCATTTCGTCATATTCTTTTTCGGAAGCATACATGGTATACCAGTCCAGCTTATCTTTCAATTCCCTTTTCAGCATTTTTTCGTTGTTATTCTTCTGCATTTCCCCTTTATCCCTCCTGGCAGACTCTCGAAATCTCCAAGCCGCATTTTCCGGGCCCTTTGTGGTAAACGGCTTTAAAGTCTTTAGTATAAGTCAAGGTTAATAACCCTATGTTCAGTACGTTTGGCAGTTCTGGCTTTCATTGTTTTATTCACGGCGACAAACATATGGTTAATTAGCGTGGATTATATTAGTTTGTTCCTGCAATAAATTCTGTGAGGCGATTCCCGACACGGCCAAGCCGCTACCAAGCTATGCTCCATACTGCGAAAATCTCTTCCGTCCAGCCATCAGTCCGGGCCAACCGAATCAAAATCATGGCATATTATCCCTATCTTGACTCACAGCCAGAACTTCACCTTCCCTGAGAATACAGCCTCCGTTTATCCGGAAGGCAGTCTGCGGTTTTCGCGGGAATAACCGGACTTGTTATCTCAGGAAAGCCTGTCCTTCCCCTCCATACCGTCCCTCAGTTTCTTCCGCAGTCTTGAAAGGCGCACTCTCAGATAATTCTCCGTGATCCCTTCCGCTTCAGCCAGCTCGGCAATCGTTGTTCCGTATAGATAATATTGCTTAATCATGTCCCACTCTTCCTTGCTTATTGTGGCAAGCGCCGTCAGTTCCAATTCTATCCGCTCAAAGTGCCGACTCGATTCCTCAAGCTCCGAACAATCCTCCAGATACGCTATATCCCACCGCTTCATGCTTCTGCTCAGCTCCATTATCTTATAACGTGCAGTGCACATCAGCCATGCTTTGGGATTCGGATGCTTCAAGATTTCTCCGCTCTTTTTCATTGCCAGCAGAAAAGTATCCTGCACAATGTCCTCAGCAACCTGTTTATTCGGTATTTTCCGATAGACAAATTTGTACACATCGGCAAAATACATCCTGTAAATCTCTGCAATCTTGTCCGCCGCTCCATTCACCGGCACATTCTCTTCCATCTTTTGTATCCCCGTCCCGCTTATATTCCTTCTCCGGTCTGCGCCGGAAATTTCATATATTTTCCCCATCACCTTGCGCAGAATCCTGCTTTTGTGACTGCGATAGAGAATGAAACGAATCCGTCAAATAAACCCGCGCCCTGTCTCCAAAGTCATTGGAAAATCTTCCCTGGTTTTATTTTAACATGCTTTTTCCTGTTGGTAAGGAGATTTTACAATATCTCAAATTATTTCCAAAATTACATGTTTTCTAAACTCCCTTCTGTCACTAAGCCCTTCGCAATTTCTGACTTCCCTGTGACTTTAAGCCTTTTCCCAGGCCTTTTCCTGCTTCTAAACTTCTTGCAGTTTGAATTCAGATATATTATAATGTTCCTTGTTTGAACGCAGGATAATGAAGCAGAAGAACAGTCCATGACTGCCGCTTCACGGGAGGAACCCTGTATTATCCTGTAATATATGGAAAGGATTATCTGTACAGGAAAAAAATATGAGCTTTGAATTTATCAAAAAACTTCCCACCCCTGATGAAATACGCCGTTCCTATCCTCTTCCCGAAAAGCTTGTCTCCATCAAGGCGGAGAGAGACGCGGAGATCAGGGATGTCATCACAGGAAAAAGTAATAAATTTCTTGTCATTATCGGCCCCTGTTCCGCAGATAATGAGGACTCCGTCTGCGATTATATCTGCCGCCTGGCCAAGGTGAATGAAAAGGTAAAGGATAAACTGATCCTGATTCCCAGAATTTATACCAACAAACCCCGCACTACCGGGGAGGGATACAAGGGGATCGTCCACCAGCCGGATCCGGAAAAGAGGCCCGACTTTCTGGCCGGTCTGCTCGCCATGAGGAAAATGCATATCCGCGCCATGGAAGAATCGGGACTTACCGCCGCGGACGAGATGCTGTATCCGGAGAACTGGAGATACATCTCGGATATCCTGTCCTATGTAGCCATCGGCGCCCGTTCCGTGGAGGATCAGCAGCATCGTCTCACTGCCAGCGGCTTTGACGTTGCAGCCGGCATGAAAAACCCTACCAGCGGCGATATGTCCGTAATGCTGAATTCCGTGTATGCGGCCCAGCACCCCCATTCCTTTATCTACAGGGGCTGGGAGGTCACTACTACCGGCAATGCTCTAACCCATACTGTCCTCAGGGGGGCAGTAAATAAGCATGGGAACAATGTGCCCAACTATCATTATGAAGATTTAAATCTCCTGTTGGAATTATACGGCAAAATGGATCTGCTCTATCCGGCCTGCGTCATTGATTCCAACCATTCCAATTCCGGCAAGCAGTTCGAACAGCAGATCCGCATTGTCAAGGAGGTAATGCACAGCCGCAAACTGAACCGCGACATCCACAGCCTGGTGAAGGGTGTCATGGTGGAGAGTTATATTGAAGAAGGCTGCCAGAAGGTGGGCGGGGGCATCTACGGCAAGTCCATCACAGATCCCTGTCTGGGCTGGGAAGCGTCGGAAAGATTAATTTACGAAATCGCCGAGTATGAATAGAACTCTGCAAAAGCTTCCGGTACACCGCCTTCCACAATCATTTGTTTATGGTTTATTTCATCATAAACCACTCCAAGAGGAAGGTCAATCTATTTTTGGTTCTTTCCGTCGTTTGTTTAACCGCGTTTTGTTAAACTGTAACGCTTTTTTCAGGTGTGCCATATACCTTACTTGAATTCGTTACAGTTTATACTGCACACCAGCTAAATTTGCAGTACGACCCGACTGCAGACCGCCAGCCAAGTACTTTCCCAGGGGCATCAATGTAAATCCTGGCGGTCTGCAGTATAACAGTGTTTTCGAGTCATAACGTCCCGGAATGCCAGGACTGTCATATTAAGAAATGCTGTTATTTCAGAAAAACATGGAAAAAACCCTCTTTTCGTAATGCAGTTTTCATGCTGAAGCAAAAAGTGAGCCTCCGCCTCAGGCCGGAAACTGCGTCAGAATATTTTCAGAAATCCCAGCAGCAGGTACGGGTTTAGATATCCCTCCAACAGGCATCCTGCTCCCACCGCCGCCAGAATCGCCAGAAGCTGTCCCGCTTTTCCGATCCATACTTTCTTTTCCCCTGTATTGAATTCTCCG
Source organism: uncultured Acetatifactor sp. (assembly GCA_910589035.1). Taxonomy (GTDB): domain Bacteria; phylum Bacillota; class Clostridia; order Lachnospirales; family Lachnospiraceae; genus Acetatifactor. Next base: position 16,946 of record CAJUSI010000015.1, read on the forward strand.
CGCACGTATATCCCCTTGTAGAGCTCCTCGCACCAATAGAGCATTGCCAGCACTGCGGGCACATAGAGCAGATACTGGGGAAAAATGCTCACAACCGCCAATAGGATTCCCTTCAGCCCATAGCGGATAATCAGGGAGGCCAGCAGGGTTCCCGCGGACATACCATACCAGAAGGAGATGCCCATGCAGGATGCCAGTCCCAGATAAGTGGTGGATAAAACCGCCAGGATCAGAAGTCTCCCGATCCTCTTCCTGAGAATATAGCAAAAAAAGGCATTACCGTCCACGGTCATGTACATCATCTGAGAAAGAGTTTCCTCATTAAATAATCCCATGTCCCCCAACAGAACGCCTTTTCCTATATTGATAATAACGATTCCGATCAGCACTCCTACACTGAAACAGGTAAAAAAAACTCGCTGCCTGGCCAGAAGACTCCTGCCCGATATTTTCATCCGCTCCACCGCCCTCCAATGAATTATGACAATCCATTGTATGCGGCCAACCTCCGGTCTATGCCCCCTAAGCCGCCTTCCCCTCCAGCAGCTTCTCCACACTGACAAGCTTTACACAGAGCACAAAAATTTCGGCCGCCGCGGCAAGCTCTTCCGGCGCAGGATAGGTGGGGGCAATTCGGATATTGCTGTCCTTCGGGTCTTCTCCGTAGGGATAGGTTGCGCCTGCCCCGGTCAAAGTGACTCCGGCCTCCCTGCATTTTGCCACAATGGCTTTCGCACATCCCTCCATGGCCTCAAAGGAAATAAAATATCCCCCGTTGGGATTCGTCCACTCTCCGATTCCCAAACCGGCCAGTTCCCCCTGAAGCGTGTTCAGCACTGTCTGAAACTTCGGCCGCATCAAGGCCGCATGCTTTCTCATATGCGCCTTGATCCCTTCAAAATCCTTAAAGTAGCGCGCATGCCGAAGCTGGTTGATCTTGTCATGGCCGATGGTCTGGATCGCCAGAACCCTTTTGATGCACTCCAGATTCCCCTTCGAGGTGGCAATCGCCGCCACTCCGGCACCGGAAAAGCTGATCTTGGAGGTGGAAGCAAATTCATACACCATATCGGGATTCCCCGCCTTCTCACACTCGCTTAAAATCTCCAGGACCCTGTCCTGTCTCTCCTCCTCGTCATAAAGGTGATGCACCGAATAGGCATTGTCCCAGAAAATGCGGAAGTCCGCAGCAGCAGGCTTCAGATTGGCAAACCGTCTCACCGTCTCGTCGGAATAAGTATAGCCCTGGGGATTGGAATATTTTGGCACACACCAGATGCCCTTTATGCTTTCATCGCCGGTCACAAGCCTTTCCACCATATCCATATCAGGCCCCTGGGGCGTCATGGGCACAGTAATCATCTCAATTCCAAAATGCTGTGTAATGGAAAAATGTCTGTCATATCCGGGGGCCGGACAGAGAAATTTTACCTTATCCAGCTTACACCAGGGCGTATGCCCCATCACCCCATGAGTCATGGCGCTGGAAACCGCATCGAACATTACATTAAGACTGGCGTTGCCGTACACGATTACCTGCTCGGCCTTCACTCCCATGATATCCGCCATCATTTGCTTTGCCTCTTTCAGACCATCCAGCACACCGTAATTGCGGACGTCCACACCGTCCATGCTCGTCATATCGCTGCCGGAATTCAGAACGTCAAAAATATCCATTCCCATATCCAGCTGCGCCACGGAGGGCTTTCCCCGGGACATATCCAGCTTCAATCCCTTTCCCCTGGCATCCTCAAACTCCTTCTCCATCTGTTCCTTCAATGATAACAGTTCCACCCTGCTAAGCTCCTGATATGCTTTCATCTCTTCCTCCATCCCTGTACCGCCGCTTCGGGTACATGTGTTCATAATTTAGACTGCACTCCACTAAACCTGTCACGAATCCCGACTGCAGACCGTCGGCAAGATACCCTGGATAATTTTCCTGCTGTAAATTCCGGCAGTCTGCAGCATGTACCCGCAGTCAATGACCTTTGCCGTGTCACCCGTATATCCGCATGAGCCCTGACCTCCCATTACCCGGCAGGGATATCCGATATCATTGTATAATCGTATACAATCGTGCACTTGCAATATCATACTATATGTTTCCTCATTGCACAAGAGGAAATATAACAAAATTCGGGGCGTCCGCAGGGCTTCCTCATTGCAATATATCCAATTTCTGCACCCGCAGGACTTCCCATTTGCCCAATTTCCACGGTTACGGCTCTCTCTGGCAGATGGACAGGCCGGAACCGGAATTATACTGAAATGCCACGAATCCGGCAGGAAAGATCCCTTCCCCTGTTCCCGCACATAAAAAATGCCGCGTTCTCCACACGGCATTTTAATCTTGCTTATGAAATTTTTAATTATTTTGCGTAATCGATCACACGGCTTTCACGGATCACATTAACCTTGATCTGTCCGGGATATTCCAGCTCAGCTTCGATCTGCTTGGAAATATCACGCGCCAACAGAACCATGTCGGTATCTGAAATCTGCTCCGGCACCACCATTACACGAACTTCCCGTCCTGCCTGAATAGCAAAAGATTTGTCTACACCTTTGAAATTGTTTGTTATTTCTTCTAATTTAGTCAGCCTGCTGGTATAGGTCTCCAGCGTTTCCCTTCTGGCCCCCGGTCTTGCAGCGGATATTGTATCAGTAGCTTGTACAATACACGCGATCAGGGTAGTCGGTTCCACATCCCCATGATGGGATTCCACGGCATTCACCACCGTAGCATTTTCCTTGTATCTTCTACAAAGCTCCACACCCAGCTGAATATGGGACCCCTCCATTTCATGGTCAACAGACTTACCGATGTCATGGAGCAATCCGGCCCGCTTCGCGAGCCTTACATCCAGTCCAAGCTCGGCTGCCAACAGACCCGACAGCTGCGCCACCTCAACGGAATGTTTCAATGCGTTCTGGCCATAGCTGGTTCTGAATTTCATCTTACCCAGCAGCCTTACAAGTTCGGGATGAATACCATGCACGCCCACTTCCAGCGTAGCGGCTTCTCCCTCCTCCTTGATCATAATCTCTACTTCCTTCTGCGCCTTCTCCACCATCTCTTCGATTCTGGCGGGATGGATGCGTCCATCCACAATCAGCTTTTCCAGCGCAATTCTCGCCACCTCACGACGAATGGGATCAAATCCTGACAGAATCACTGCTTCCGGCGTATCGTCAATAATCAGATCCACACCGGTCATGGTCTCGAGCGTACGGATATTCCGGCCCTCGCGTCCGATAATTCTTCCCTTCATCTCGTCATTGGGGAGCTGTACAACGGAGATTGTGGTCTCAGAAACGTGGTCTGCTGCACATCTCTGGATAGCTGACACCACATACTCCTTCGCCTTTTTGTCTGCTTCTTCTTTGGCCCGATTCTCCATTTCCTTGATAATCACGGCCGTTTCATGCTTTACTTCATCTTCAACAATTTTCAATAAGTAGTCTTTTGCCTGTTCAGAGGTTAATCCGGAAATTCGTTCCAGTTCCTGCAATCGCTGCTCATTCAGCTTCGAAACCTCGACCTTTACTTTGTTCAGGGCTTCTTCCTTGGCTGCCAGATTTGACTCCCGCCGCTCGATTGCATCGGTTTTCTTATCGATGTTCTCTTCCTTCTGCTGAATCCTGCGTTCAGAGCGCTGTACCTCGGCTCTGCGCTCCTTAATCTCCTTGTCCAATTCGTTCTTAGTCCGAATAGACTCTTCCTTCACTTCAAGGAGCGACTCGCGTTTCCTGGATTCAGCCTCTTTGAGAGCTTCGTCGATAATTTCCCTTGCCTTGTCCTGTGCATTGCCGATAGTTGCTTCCGTCGTCTTCCTGTGGTAGTAGGTCACAAGAACTGCGGTTGCAGCAGCGGACACCAGTACAGACACAATCGCGGTGATAATAATCCAAAGCATCTACAGGGGCACCTCCTTATTCCATTTTCATTGTACATTTTACCGCAGAACAGCGTTTCCGTCTGCAGTTTATATAGAATGTATGTACATATTCCGAAATTTTTCAAATTACCGGAACTGAAAACATTCTAACAAGCAATTCGCAACATTCTTAATTTTAAACTTAAATTCACCTGCTGTCAAGTGTAAGTCTTCATATTTTACTAAATATCTTCCAAAACAAAATAGAAAACTTTGTGCTATTTGTACAATATATGGAAATCCCGGAAATCCCTGCACTTTCAGTCCCAGTCTCCTGCGTCCTCCCACAGAACAGCCCTGCGCACCAGTTCCGCAGGGAACCCCTTTCTCAGCAGAAAACCGTACATTTTCTGTCGTTCCCTTCTGTCCGCCCCTTCCCGGTCAAAGCCCTTTTTCCGGAGAAGCATTCGAATCATCCCGGATTCATCCTGCTCTCCTCCCTCTTCCTCCCATTCCGTCCATGCTCTCTCCAGCGTAGTCTTATCGATTCCCCGGCCCAGAAGATCCTGCTCCATTCTTCTGCGGCTTCTGCTGTCCGCATGGCCCCGGATGAAATTCAAAGCGTACCTCAGGTCGTCCACATAACGGTAATCTTCCACATAAGCAAGAGCCTCCTCTATCACCTTCTCCGGATAGCCTCCCGCCTTAAGCTTATCACGAAGCTGCTTTGCCGTATAATCCCTGCTTTTCAATAAATTCATGGCACGCAGCTTCGCCCTTTTGGGTAGAAGCCGCGTCATAATCTCCCGGAGGATTTCCTCCTCCAGCTCCTCTCCCTCCGCGATACGGCAGGAACGCAATTCTCCTTTGTACAGCACAAAGGAGAATTCCTCCTCCAGAAATATCCTGACGCGGGCTTTGGAGCATTCTTCTATCCGTGTTACCCTCATGCTTCCTCGCTGTCTCTTTCCTTATCCGCCTGCTGGTCGGAATCTGCATTTGCCGTCTTTGCCTTGCCGGAGGACTTTGCAGATGACTTTGCGGATGTCTTGGGTACTGCTCTCGTCCCCGTCCCGGAAGCGGCTGCTTCCTCCGCCCCTTCCTTCTTACCAGCAGTGCTGTCGAATCCGTAATGTGCGCGCACCTTTGCGTCCACCGCCTCGCATATCTCCGGATTGTCTCTCAGGTACTGCTTGGCGTTCTCCCGGCCCTGACCGATTTTGTTCCCGTCGTAGGCGTACCATGCACCGGATTTCACAATGATGTCCAGCCCCACCGCCAGGTCCAGGATATCACCCTCCTTGGAGATTCCCTTGCCGAACATAATGTCGAACTCCGCCTCTTTGAAGGGAGGAGCCACCTTATTCTTCACAATCTTCACCCGGGTGCGGTTGCCGATCACCTCTCCGCCCTGCTTCAGGGCCTCCACCTTCCGCACGTCCAGCCGGACGGAAGAGTAGAATTTCAGCGCCCGGCCCCCTGTGGTGGTCTCCGGATTCCCGAACATAACGCCGATCTTCTCACGGAGCTGGTTGATAAATACCACCACGCAGTTGGACTTGCTGATGACGGAGGTCAGCTTCCGCAGTGCCTGGGACATGAGACGGGCCTGCAGACCCACATGACTGTCTCCCATATCCCCGTCGATCTCTGCCTTTGGCACCAGAGCCGCCACGGAGTCCACTACTACGATATCGATGGCACCGGAGCGCACCATGGTCTCCGCGATCTCCAGAGCCTGCTCCCCGTTATCCGGCTGTGAGATATAGAGATTGTCTATGTCTACACCGATATTCCTGGCATATACGGGATCCAGCGCGTGCTCCGCATCGATAAAGCCCGCGATCCCTCCCCTTTTCTGTACCTCCGCCACCATATGCAGGGTAACCGTGGTCTTACCGCTGGACTCCGGACCATATATCTCCACGATCCTGCCCTTGGGAATTCCGCCCAGCCCCAGCGCAATGTCAAGGCTCAGGGAACCGGTGGGAATCGCTTCCACATTCATCTGTGCGCCGGGATCACCCAGCTTCATCACCGCACCCTTTCCGTATTGTTTTTCAATGTGGCTGAGCGCCGCGTCCAAAGCTTTTAATTTTTCATCTTTTTCCATCTGTAATCTCCTTTTCATCAAGGAACAAACGTTCTTTTCTTAGATTAAAACATTTGTTCGTATTTGTCAATGACATTTTCTGTTCTTTACTCTAACACTTTTTGAGTGTCATAAAACTCCCTCAAAGGCATCCCACCTCCCCGTCTCTTCTTTATTTTTTGAAATCTGTGGCGAAAATGCCGGAATAATAGAAAAATGCAGCACCTGCATGATCAGATGTTTCCAGTGTACCACAATCCCGGGTCTATGACAATGGAATTTTTTCTAAAATTCCAAGCCTCTTGCAAATCCGCCGGCATTATGCCATAATACAAGAGCATGTTTGAAAAACATAAAAGGTTTACAAAGGAGCAAGCATCATGAATACCATCATTGTAAAAAAGAAAAGTCCTCTCACAGGCCTTGTGGCCGTTGTCCTTATCCTCGATGTCGTGAGGCTGAGCGCCATCGTCGCCATGTCCTTCCAGCAGACCCTCAGCCCTCTCATATGGGGGTTCTGCGGCTTCTATGCCGTCCTTCTGGTGGTCTGCATCCTGCTGCTGATCCGAATGACCCGAAGCCGGCTGGCCTTTCAGGGGGACGGTATGATTTATACCCCTCTCTTTGGTCCGAAGAGAGAAATGTCCTACAGCGACATCCAGAAGGTATACATCGGCGGGAAGAAGTATGTCATGTACACTTCGGACGGCAAGAAGTTTTTTACCTTCGACGATTTCCGCACGGAAAATGCAAGCGATATTGTCGCTTTCCTGAAGAAGAAGGGCGTGCGGACCGAAATATAAGCGGGACGGACACGCCCGCAGCAAAGAATGGAGGAACCTGCCATGGCATTTGACGGCGTTACGATTGCAAATATCGTTTCCGAATTAAAGAAAGAATTACTGGGAGGACGGCTGTATAAGATTGCCCAGCCCGAGGAGGACGAACTGCTTCTGACCATCCGGCACCCTTCCGGCCAGAAGCGCCTGCTCATCTCCGCGGACGCCTCCCTCCCCCTGATCTATCTCACGGCATCCAACAAGCCCAGCCCTCAGACAGCTCCCAATTTCTGCATGCTTTTGCGCAAACATCTGCAGAACGGCCGCATTACGGATATCTCGCAGCCCGGCCTGGAGCGTATCATCCGCTTTGACATAGAGCACCTGGATGACATGGGGGATCTGCGCCGCAAAATCCTGGTGGCGGAGATTATGGGGAAGCACAGCAATATCATATTCTGCAATGACGACGGGCTGATTATCGACAGCATCAAGCATGTATCCGCGGCCGTGAGCTCCGTGCGGGAGGTTCTGCCGGGAAAGCCCTACTTCATAGCACGCACCCAGGATAAGCTGGATCCTCTCAGTACGGATTATGCGCATTTCAGGGCAGTGCTTGCGTCCAGGCCCCAGCCTGTGTTCAAGGCTCTCTACGGAAGCTTTACCGGCATCTCCCCGATTCTGGCCCAGGAGCTCTGCCAGGAAGCCGGGACGGACGGGGAACGCCCTACTGCGGCGTTGACCGAATCGGATTATGAAAGGCTCTACCTGAGCTTTTCCGAGATGACCGCAGCCGTCAGAGAGGAGCGCTTCACCCCCAATATTGCCTATACCAACGGCAGCCCCGTGGAATACTGTGCGCTGCCCCTGACCATATATGGATACGGAGGCAGCGATTGTACTGTCACCTACGAATCCATCTCCGCTCTTCTGGAGCATTATTATGCGGAGAAAAATACCCTGACCCGCATCCGGCAGAAATCCGCAGATCTCCGCAGAATCGTGCAGACGGCCCTGGAGCGGAATATCAAAAAATACGATCTGCAGCAGCGCCAGATGAAGGATACCGAAAAGCGGGAAACCTGGCGGGTCTACGGCGAGCTGCTGAACGCATACGGATACGGAGCTCAGCCCGGCGCAGAGAGTCTGGAGGCGGAAAACTTCTATACCGGCGAACCGGTGAGGATTCCTCTGGATCCCACTTTGAGCGCCACGGAAAATGCAAAGAAGTATTTTGAGAAATACAATAAGCTGAAGAGGACCCATGAAGCCCTGTCGGAGTTGACCAAAGAAGTCAAAGAAGAGATCGATCATCTGGAATCCGTTTCCGCCGCCCTGGACATTGCTCTTTATGAGGAGGATCTGGCCCAGATCAAGGAAGAGCTGACCGAAAGCGGCTACATCCGCAGGAAGAGCGGCTCAAGGAAACAAAAGATTACCAGCAAACCCTATCATTATATCAGCAGCGACGGCTTCCACATGTATGTGGGCAAAAACAATTACCAGAATGATGAGCTGACCTTTAAATTTGCCTCCGGCAATGACTGGTGGTTCCACGCCAAGCAGATGCCGGGTTCCCATGTGATAGTGAAGCTTGGGGATGCGCAGGAGCTGCCCGACCGCACCTTTGAAGAAGCAGCCCGCCTGGCCGCTTACTATTCCAGGGGCAGAGGGCAGAATAAAGTGGAAATAGACTATGTTCAGAAAAAACATGTGAAAAAGCCGGGCGGCGCCAAGCCGGGCTTCGTGGTCTACTATACCAATTTCTCCATGGCCATCGACAGCGACATCTCGGCTATCCGGCCGGCTGCCGAATAAGATCAGACATACATTTGCCGCTTTTGTCTGTCTATTATTTCATCAGTCTGCATTTCTTAGCCAGATTCACCAGCAGATATCCCTTAGGCAGCCCCTTCAGCTCCTCCTCCGAAAGCCCCCGGAACAGCAGGAGCATGACAAAGTACACGCAGGCCGCCAGAATGATTGCCATAATCACCGAGATCCTGGGCGAAGAGGTCAGCATCCGAAGTCCTTCGTAGGTGGCCCAGGCGATTCCTCCCATGCAGGCCGATGCCAGAAACGGAATCAGGAATGTGCCTGTGATCTCCTGCCGATACCTCACCGCCCTGCGCACGGCCAGCTGATTTAAGGCACAGAGAACCGCCGAATACAGGGTGGTGGCAATGGCCACCGCATACAGATCCAGCTCGGTGAGCCACAGCAGCAGGACAAGCGCCGCCGTCTGAACCACCAGGGCAATGCCTGCGTTTATAATGGGCGTATTCACCTTGCCCAGGCCCTGCAGAACAGAACTGTTGAGTGTGGACAGGGCGTCAAATACCACCGTCAGCACAATGGCCATCAGAAGATATGTCACCAGATCCTCCGTCTCCTTGGTGTTGGTAAAAAGCAGTCCTGTCACCGGTCTTGCCAGAGCAAAAAGTCCCACGGCACAGGGGATGGAAATCAGCATGATGGTCTTCACCGCCAGCCCGATCCTCTGCCTGGTACCGTCCATATCCCCGGCAGCCGCCAACTGCGCCACCGAGGGAATCACGGCGGAGGCCATGGCGGTTGCAAAGGCAATGGGAATATTGGATATTGTCAGGGTCTGGGCCGAGAATGCCCCCCACCTGGAAAATACAGCCACCTCATCCAATTCCTTCAGCGACGGAATCAGCTGCGTATATACGGCATTATTCACCGTAGCGCTTAAGTTACACACTGCCGTACTCAGGATGAACGGCGTCACCACCATAACGATGGTCCGCATGATAAATTTATGGGAATCCGTTCCCACATGCCTGTCGCTTCGAATCCTGTTATCGATAAGCCTTCGGTTGAGCATGTAGACTCCCGTCATAAACAGCAGCGCCACCAGCACTCCGGCTCCTGCCCCCAATGCGCTTCCCAGTGCTCCGCTGGCGGCACGGCTTACCCGTCCCGCTTCATCGGCCGGAATCTCCATGCTGCCCATGGTCCATTGGATCAGCAGATATGCCGCTCCCACGCTGACAATGGCGTTGGCAATCTGTTCCAGAATCTGGGACACAGAGGTCTGCACCATACTTCCGTGAGCCTGGAAATATCCCCTCAGTACCCCCAGAATTCCATAGATAAAAATCGTCGGCGCAAAAGCCCGCAGCACCGCCGATTCCTTTCCCGGCAGGATAATTCCCGCCCCGAAAAACAGAGCAAGACTGGCCGCCCCGCCCACCGCCAGCACATATGCAAGGGCACACTTAAAAACCCTGTGGGCACTGCGGTACTCCCTCAGGGCAAGCTTCTGGGCGATCACCTTGGATATGGCAGAGGGAATGCTGTAAGAGGAAATCAGCAGAATGATAGTATAATAGTTAAATGCGGTCTGGTAATAACCCATCCCCAAATCCCCTATTACACTGTGCAAAGGGCCCCTGTACAGGAGCCCTATAATCCTGCTGATAATTCCCGCAGCGGCCAGAATCCCTGCCTGCAATATAAAACCGTTTTTCCTGCCGTTGTTCTGTGACATACCTTTATCCTATCAGCCAGTCGTACATTTCCTGATATTTGGCAGCGGATACATGCCAGGAGAAATCTGCGGCCATGGCTCTGTCTATCATCTTGTTCCACTCGCGCTTTCTGTCGTAATAGATACGCTCCGCATAGCGGATTGCACTCAGCATCTCATGGGCATTGTAATTCGTAAAGCTGAACCCGGTGCCGGTACTCTCATACTCATTGTACGGCTGAACCGTATCCTTTAAGCCCCCTGTCTCCCTCACAATGGGAATGGTCCCGTAACGCAGCGCCATCAGCTGGCTGAGCCCGCAGGGCTCGAACAGAGAGGGCATCAGAAATGCATCACAGGATGCATAGATCTTATGGGACAGGGCATCGGAATAATAGATATTGGCAGATACCTTGTCGGCGTACTTCCAGTCGAAATGACGGAACATATTCTCATAGCGTTCCTCGCCGGTTCCCAGCACCACCAATTGTACATCATCCTGACAGAGCTCATCCATCACATAGGCAATCAGATCAAGTCCCTTCTGATCCGTAAGCCTGGATACAATGCCGATCATCATCTTCTTATCGTCCACCCTGAGGTTTAATTCCTGCTGCAGGGCGTGCTTGTTTTTCACCTTCTCCTTGCGGAAATTGACGGCATTATAGGGATTCACGATCTTTCCGTCTGTTTCGGGATTGAATTCCGTATAGTCAATACCGTTTACTATACCACGCAGGTCATTTTTCCTGGCCCGGAGCAGTCCGTCCAGCCCTTCCCCGTAGAAAGGTGTCTTGATCTCCTCCGCGTAGGTACTGCTGACCGTAGTCACCGCATCCGCATAAACGATTCCGCCCTTCAGCAGGTTGGCATCCTTGTACGCCTCCAGCTTGTCGGCGGTAAAGAAATACTCCGAAAGCCCTGTGATATTGCGCACTGTCTTTGTATCCCATTTCCCCTGAAACTTCAGGTTATGAATGGTGATAACGGATTTCATATTGCGGTAGAAATCGCCTCCCCGGAAACGCTCCTTCATGTAGACGGGTATCAGTCCTGTCTGCCAGTCATGGCAATGCACCACATCCGGCTGAAAGCCGATGACGGGAAGCACACTGAGAACCGCCTTGGAAAAATAAGCATACCGCTCAATCTCCCACCTGGGATCATCCGTGTAAACCTTATCCCCGCTGAAGTAATGCTCGTTATCGATGAAATAATAATGTACTCCCTCCACTTCCGCCTCAAAGATTCCAACATAGTTGCTTGTCCAGTTGAAATCCATGTAAAAGTGAGACAGATATCTCATCTTTTCCTTTAGCTCCTGCTTAATACAGGCATACTTGGGAATAATGACCCTTACATCAAAATACTGCTTGTCAACACATTTCGGCAGGGAGCCCACTACATCGGCCAAGCCACCTGTTTTAATAAAAGGTACTCCCTCTGATGCCGCAAAAAGAATTTTCTTCATCGGAACCCTCCACTGATATAATATAAAGTCGCGTCCTCTGCGCCGCGTTTGATTACAGGAAGCTGCTCCTGCTTCCTATAATATACTTATTATAATTATACAACAATATTGATGCAGTGGAAAGCATTTCTTTTACATTTTCGTCCAATCGTTTTTCAGGGAATCTGATTTATTCGGCCATTCATGACATCTTATAGGAAAGACGGATTCTGTCGGCAATCAGAGCGATGAACTCCGAATTGGTGGGCTTGCCCTTTCCCGTATCGATGGTGTAGCCGAACAATGCGTCCAGGGTCTCCATTCTTCCCCTGCTCCAGGCCACCTCAATCGCATGACGGATGGCACGTTCTACACGGCTTGGCGTAGTCTGGAACCGTTTCGCTATGGTGGGATACAGTATCTTGGTGATGGAGCTGATCATTCCAGGATCGTCCACAGACATCATAATAGCCTCCCTTAAGTACTGATAGCCTTTGATATGTGCCGGGACGCCGATCTCATGTATCATGTTCGTCACATCCTGTTCCAGATCCCGGGTCGATGCCGGCTTGGATGTCTCCTGCACATTGGCCTTCTGCGGTGCGCCGCTTTTTCCGGAGGGCACTGTAATCATGATCTGAAATTCCTTGTCCCCGTTCATCAGATCACCCAGAATCTTGTATATCTTCTCATTATCCTTCGTAGCTGTGATATTCAGCTGCTCCATCCTGCTACCTCCTCAAACAATTTCAGCCACTTCCTGACTGACTCATAACGCAAAATGTCTAATTTCGTCTTTTTCCATTATAAAAGAGAAGTGTTTGATACAGCAACTCCAACCCACCGCGTGATTCGCGGGAATACGCCAAAAAGCTCCGCAAAGCGTGCAGTATCATCCTTATTTTCCAAATTTTTCAAAAAATTTCTTTTTATCGAAAACACTTGACAATATCCCGGCAGGAAGGGCACAATAGATACCAGATAAATAAATGTCAGAAAACTGCAGTGCCGGACAGTCCATAACCCAGCCGCAGGCAGCGTAGCATGGACGGGTCATGCATGCCGCCAGGCCGGGTTCAATGGTCCGGCTCATTGTCGGCGAGAGCAAAATGCCGGGGAGGTATACCGTTTATGAGGCAGATTAACGAAGATATCAAGCAGGGAAATTTCAGACAGGTTTATCTTCTCTACGGAGAGGAGCGCTATCTGCGCAGGCAATACCGGGATAAGCTTCAAAAAGCCCTCTGCGCCGAAGAGGATGCCATGAACCTGCATTTCTATGAGGGAAAAAGTACACCGGTGGAGGAAATCATCGACCTGGCGGAGACCCTGCCCTTTTTCAGCGACCGGCGCGTTATTTTTCTCAATGACAGCGGTCTGTTCAAATCCGGCGGGGAAAAAATGGCGGAATATTTGTCGAATCCCAGCGATACCTGCTTTTTCGTCTTTACGGAAAGCGAAGTGGACAAGCGCAGCAGACTGTATAAGACCGTACAGTCAAAGGGCTATGCGGCGGAATTTGCCGTCCAGGACGAGAATACTCTGAAACGCTGGATCGCAGGGATTCTTGCAAGGGAAGGCAAAAGGATCGCGGAAAGCACCGTGATGCTTTTACTGTCCAGAACAGGGACGGACATGGAAAATATTCAGATGGAGCTGGAAAAGCTGATCTGCTACTGTATGGAAAGGGAAGCCGTAACCCCACAGGATGTGGAAGCGGTCTGTGCCACCCGTGTCAGCAACCATATCTTTGACATGATCAACGCCGTCGCCGCCGGACAGCAAAAGCAGGCTCTGGAGCTGTACTATGATCTGCTGGCCCTGAAGGAGCCGCCCATGCGCATTCTCTTCCTGATTGCAAGGCAGTGCAATATGCTGCTGCAGGCGAAGGAATTGAAGGCCAGGGGATTTGACAACCGCACCATCGGCTCTAAAATCGGGGTAGCCCCTTTCATAGCGGGTAAATATCTGAACCAGGCCTCCCGTTTCCGGACATCCGTTCTCAGGAATGCTGTGGAAAAATGCGTGGAAGCGGAGGAAGCCGTCAAAACCGGGAAAATGAACGATGTGATGAGTGTGGAGATATTGATCCTCTCCGTGCTGTCCTGACAGGTCCCTCTGTATCCCTGTTCCCCTGCCGGATACTCCTGCCTGTTTCTCTTCCCCGGTCCCCGGCGCTCCCGAGTGCTTTTTTCCCTGTCGCCTGGCGCTCCCGGCTGCTTCTCTTCCCGGTTTCCGGCGCTCCCGAGTGCTTTTCTTCCCGGTCGCCCGGCGCTCCCGAATGCTTCTCTTCCCGGTCCCCGGCGCTCCCGAATGCTTCTCTTCCCGGTCCCCGGCGCTCCCGAATGCTTTTCTTCCCTGTCGCCTGGCGGCACTTACCTGCCCTCCAGCATGGCGGACGCCCTGATCTCCCCGTTGCGGAAGCTGATGGTAACCGCGCCGGACCGGGCTGTCTGCAGGATATAACTGCCGCAGTCCTCCAGGCGTTCCAGCAGCTCCTCATGAGGATGCCCGTAGCGGTTGTTCCGCCCGCTGGAAATCACTGTCAGCGACGGGGCAAGCTGCTCAAGAAGCTTTTCCGGCGTGGAATTGCGCGAACCGTGATGCGCCGCCTTCAGCACCGTGACCCCGCTTATATTTCTCTTCAGAATTTCTTCCAGGAAAGCGCTCTCCCCCTTTCCCTGCACATCTCCTGTCAGAAGCAATGTCCAGCACTGTCGGCCTCCCCCTGCGGACGGAACCGAATCCCTGTTAAATTCCACATAAAAGCATTCCGAATAGGCATTTACGTCTCCTGCTTCAAATCCCGAAGCAGGATGCAGGCAGGTAAACAGAGTATCCCCGCTGCGAAAGCTGTCCCCGGCAGCCAGATATCCCACCGGCACCTTTGCCGCCGCGGCGGCAGCCAGCAATTCTCCAAGCTGTTCCTCCCTTGCCCGCTCTTCGATGGCGGGAAGCAGAAGCTGTCCCACGGAAATATGGTTTTCCCCGCTCATTTCGAGCAATTCCACTGCGCCGTTGACATGATCCGCATCCGGATGAGACAGAAAGATGCCTTCGATGCGCCGGATTCCGCTGTATTTCAGATAGGGAATCAGTACGTATTTCCCCACGCCACTGCGGCTGCTGCTTCCGCAGTCAAAGAGATAGGTATGTCCTTCGGAAGTACGCACTATAATGCAGTCCCCCTGCCCCACATCCAGGAACGTAACGCTGTCCCCCGCCGGAGCCTGAAAGCCCAGCACCAAAACGGCCAGGCATATAACGCATAAGCCCGAAAGCAGCATCCCCCGCTTCCCTGAAAATATCCTGAGAATTTCTTTTGCGCCATTGCCCCACCCGCCAGTCAATTTCTTACTGCGGACCGATCCTTTCCCGGAATCCCCCTGTATTGCGGCATCCTGCTTCTTTGTCCCATTCCTGCTGTTCCCGACCTCACATTTCATGGCATCCTGCTTTTCCATGCCGCATCCCGCGGCCTCCTGCTCCCTCTCCTGCCGTCTCTCCATCCCCCTTCGCAGCACAATGACGCCGGCCAGAAGAAAATAGTATACAATGACCTGCCATGTCCCCGGGCAGCCGGGATTCCAGGTATGAAAGGGCAGAGTGTCAAAGCGCCCGCACAGGAATTCATACACGCCAAGGATCAGGCGGTCTATCATGCCCAGTATTTCCAGCCCCGGAACCAGCAGTGCCAGAAGTCCCGTTATCATCATGGGTTTCATCAGAGGAATCACGAAGAGATTCAGAAAGACAGAGTAGACCGGCACCTCATAGTAGAAGGTAAGCTGTATGGGAAGAGTTGCCAGAGTAATGGACAGGCTCACAAGTGCGGAACGGTAAACGGATGAGCCAATGCTTCGGATTTTCCGGCCCAGTGCCTTATAGATGCCCGGGGACTTTCCCGGGGAGGACTCTCCCCGCTTTGCCGGAGCCGATGCCGGCATCAGTGCCGGGCTCAGAACCGCAATTCCCAGTACAGAGGCAAAGGAAAGCAGGAAGCCGCTGTTTAACAGGTAATAGGGATTCCCGATTACCATCACCGCAGCCATCACCCCAAGAGCTGTCAGCATATCGTAGGTTCTGCCCGCCATTTCTCCCAGCATTCTGATAATGTACATGCCGATGGCCCTGCAGGCCGATACGCCGAAGCCGGTCATACAGCCGTACAGCATCAGGAGGATACTTCCCGCCGCTGCGGCCGGTCCGATGGGAATTCCCGCCTTTCGCAGCAGCCTGTAGAGGCTCATGCCGATAATGGTGATGTGAAGCGAAGAGATGGAGAGAATATGCAGGATTCCGTTTCGCTTGTATAAATCCTTCAGTTCACCGTCCAATTCCTTCTTGTCCCCCAGAAGCAGCGCGCTCATAACCGCCGCTTCCTTCTCCGGAAAGATACGGTACAGCCTCTCCTTAAAATAGCTTTTCAGACGGAACAATCCCTCCCGAAGAGGCCAGTACTCTTCGTCCCGATACAGAATCTCCGTCTTCCGCAGCCTTCCCCCGACCCCAAGAGTGCTGTAATAGACCGCGGAATCGAATTCTCCGGGATTGGTGGCCACGGAACAGGGATAGAACACGCCGCTGACCGCCACGGTACTTCCCAGGGGAATTTCCCCGGCAAATTCCGTATCGCATATGATATTTTCCTGACAGGGAAGAGCATGCTGCAGATCCGCAGCGAATTGTCCCGAAGCATTCGCTTCCGACAGAAGAACTGATTTCAGATAAATGCAGGATTCGTCTTTTCCGTATACCTGTCCGGTCACAAGCAGCCGGACGTATGTCTCACATTCCTTTATGCTGACGCAGCCGGGCTCCGGCTCCGCCGCCCCTCCGGTCCCCAGCCGGAGAGCTGCGGCAATGACCAGCAGCACAGCAGCCAGGAACAGGGGGCGCCTGATCAATGCAGCCTCCTGGACATACGCCTCAGTGCAAGGAACAGCAGAATCCCCGCCAGTGCCGCCAGAAACAGATAGGACTGTAGCATGGGAACGAAATTATAATGTTCACCCTTCCATACCATGTAAAAATCCCGGTTAATATAGGTGACCGGTAAAAGCTTTGCAATCGCCTGGACGGCGGAGGGCAGATTGTCATAGCTGATTCCCATCATGCCTCCCAGAATCATCATGGCAAAATACAGAATCATTGTCACGCAGTATGTCAGCGAAAATTTCCTCAGCATCGAGGAAATGGCGTAGGATAAGCAGAACAGAATCACGCTCAGCACGAAAATGCATAAAATATACAGCGCAGCCCCCGGCAGACTGGGCCTTTTCATATCCACGAAGAAACAGCCCACCGTGAAATAAATGCAGAAGGCAAGCAGCATGAATATCATCTCCGAGAGAATCCGATTGCACAGGGAGACGCTGGTTCTGATCCCGAAGAGCTCCATCCTCTGGGGAATTCCTTTTTCCAGCTCCTGAGCATGGGATACCCCGTACCCCATGAACACCGTGGCCAGAGGAATCAGCACGCCGATGCCCAGGAATACGCTGGTAGACATATCCGCCCGCATGGCGGCGTCCGTAACCTGCGCGGACATGGCCCGGATAATGATTATCATCATTAAAACGGGCATTCCCACTCCGAAAATATGAACATAAGGATTCCCTATGGTATTGCGGAACTCAAATAAAACCATCTGCGGGGAAATCAGCTTCCCCTCCCTTTTTCCGTTGCTCATTTCAGCCCCTCCTTCCCGCAGCGCTGCTTGGCGTTGATATAGAGCATTTCGATATCGTTATTGCTCCGCTTATAATTCACATTGTGCTCCAGGAGCTTCCCGGCAATCTGCCTTTCCCTCTCCTCGTTCTCACAGGAAACCGCGATCAGGTGGGCCGGAGATGCCAGCTTTTCATAGCCGGACAGAAGCCCTTCGTTCTCTCCGTTCCTCCCCACCACAATCACCGCCCTGCCGCAGTATTTGTGGAAAAGCGCTTCCCTGGAACCGTAGTCCACCACATGCCCCTCGTCCAGAATCAGCAGCTTATCCGCCAGCTGATCCAGCTCCTCGTAATAATGGGATACCACCACAAGGCTTTCCTTCTTCCCCCGGTACCATTCCGCCAGCTTCTCCACCAGCTTCTGCCTGGTCTCAAAGTCCAGCCCGGAGGTAACCTCGTCGTAAAATGTCAGCGCCGCTTCCTGCATCATTACCATAATAATGGTAAATCTCTGCTTCTGTCCCCCTGACAGTTTGGAGTATTTCTTCCTGAGGCAGTCCCCGAATTCAAAAAAGTCGATCAGTTCCCGCAGCTTCCGGTTCCCCGCAATCTTCGTCCCCAGAATGGCCTCCATTACGTATTTTACGGGCATATTATCCGTATACTCGTTAAACTGCATGTGAACGGCCATCTGCTCCGGCTTTAACTGCGTCCGGATCGAGCCCTGGTAGGGCACAATGCCCAGTATACTCTTGATCAATGTAGTCTTGCCCGCACCGTTGGAGCCGATGACGCCCACCCGGTCTCCCTCCTCAATGACAAGCGGCTCGTTTATGCTCAGGACAGTATCCGCCCCGTAGCACACAGTCAGATTCTGAATGGATAACAGCATATATCCTCATCTCCTTTATACGAACATATGTTTCCTTCTCTTTTGACAGCAATCCCTGCTTTTGACAGCGATAATCTCTTTTTGAGGTGTTAATCGTCCGAATGGCTCTATTATACCAGAGACATATGAATTTCATATGAAGACTGTGTGTAACTTTTTCATGAAGTATCCGCCTGTACGGATTTTTCTGCCTGCCCTGCATATGCATCTCCGGAGGCATTTATCATATGGGATGAGCTTTCCATGGCATCATTTTGATAAATCCCCTCCGCCATGAATAGGAAAGGCAAGCACCGCAGCCACGCCCTCTGCGCTGTTTTGCACAGCGAGGGAAATATCCAGCTTTCGGGCGTAGTAGGCGGCAATGTAGAGTCCAAGCCCGTGTCCCCGCATTCCTGCCCGGGAATCCATGCTCTGCGCCCCGCTGACAAAGGGCTCGAAAATGTGAAGGAGCAGCTCCTCCGGAATCCTCGCGCCCAGATTTTCAATAGCGATCGTCCCTTCCGCCTCTCCCCGCCGTACGGTTATGCGTATACAGCCTCCCTCAGGAGTATAGTGCACCGCATTGGACAGGAGATTGTCCAGAATCTGGGAAAGCATCCTCTCATCCGCATCCGCCGGGAGACTTTCCTCCCCCCTGAATTCCACCCTGAGCTTTTTGTCCGCCAGAGTCACCTGACAGGCCTGCATTCTTTCCCTCAGGATCCCCGCCGCATCCATCCGCTGAAGATTCATATTTTCTGCACAGCGATTCAGATACAGAATATCCTCAACCATTTTGCGCATGGACAGCAGCTCTGCCTTCACCTTCGGCAGGTATATCCCGGTATCCGCATACCTGCCGATCCCATTCATCATTCCCTCCACCAGAAGGAGCGCTGCGGCGATGGGCGTCTTCAGTTGGTGTGAAGATGCGCGCAGGAAAATTTCCTGCCTTTGATTCTCTTCCTCCAGCCTGGTATTTTTCTCCTCCAGCTCCCGATAGCTTTCCCGAATCTGCAGGTAGAATTCATCCAGCGTATCCGCCAGTCTGCGCACCTCATCCTGGCGCCCCTGCCATTTCCCGGAGAGGGGTTCCACCGGGAAATCCTTTCCCCGCTTCATCTGCCCGGCATGCTCCACCAGCTCCTCAATAGGGTTCACGATCCCCCTGGAGTAGATGCGGGAGAACAAAAGCACCGCCAGTACAATGACGGCCCCCAGCATGGGAAGGCTCTGGAGCACAACGGGCCTGATCTCCTCCGCATCGGGTGAAACCACGGGCAAAAAGGACAGAATCAGGCTCTCATCCGTCCATTCCGCCGCCAGATAATTGGTATAGCGGTTGCTGGAATCCTGGATCCCCGACTCGATCACGAACATATTGTCGGTATAAAAATGTACCTTTACGGATTCGTTGAAAAACTCCTCCCCCATATCCCGGCTATAACGAAGCTTTACCGCCACCGGAAGAGCATTCTCCTTTCCCAGAAATTCCTGCAGAATGTCCGCCAGCTCCTCCATTTCCGGTTCCAGTCTCATATCCGTCTCCGCTCCGTGCTCCCTTGCCGCAAGTAATTTCTCCCGGCATCTGTCCAGAATCCGGACAAGGCCTTCCGCCTTTATCTGCACCTCCGCCGAGAAGCTCTTTCCCGTGATGAGCAGATACTCTCCTTCCATGGGAATCTCCAGGGAATAGCATGCGGTGGAATTCCTCACCCGCACTCCTTCATAGCTTCCTGATTCCACATAGGCCCTGTGCTGTTCACAGACGGATCTCAGGTTCTGCTCCATGACATAATCCACATAGAGAGAAGGCAGCATATTGATAAAATACCCTACCAGAAAAAGCAGCATGACCCCCGCCAGAAGCATGCTATATACCAGATTTTTGCGTCCAAGCGACATTTTCACACCCCATTGGAACCCCTTTGGGTTCGGCTAATGATCATCTCCTGCATACTGATACCCCACTCCGATCACCGTCTTGATACAGGGAACGGGAATCTTTTTCCGCAGATTTTTCACATGTGCGTCGATAATTCTGTCATTGCCGATATAATCCTCATTGAAAATACTCAGAATCAGCTGTTCCCGGGTAAACACCCTGTCCGGCTCTCTGTACAGCGTCTGAAGCAGCAGATACTCGCTCAGAGTAAGCTGCAGCCGCCTGCCCTGCCAGAACGCACAGTACGCCTCTTCCTTCAGAACCAGTCCCTCCCCTTCCTCTCTACCCTCCTCCCCGTTCCGGACAGTGCGCCGCAGGATGGTCTCCATGCGTTTCAGCAGGATAATGGGCGAAACGGGTTTGATAACATAGTCGTCAGCATACAGATTGAACGCCCTCACCTGGGTCTGCTCATCCTCCAGAGCGGTCAGCATGATCACCGCCGTCTTCTTTCCGTTCTCATGAATGTATTTCAGCACCTCAAACCCGTCCGCCCCCGGCAGGCAGATATCCAGGACCGCCAGATGAAACTCTCTGTCCCGCAGAAGTTCAATGGCTTTATCCCCCCGCTCCGCCGCGGTTACCTGATAACCGGACAGATTCATATATTCTGTCAGCACCTCCCGGATGGTAGGCTCGTCCTCCACGAAAAGGATCTTATACGGTGTATCCTTCATCTTCCCTCTCACTTCCATGCATTATTTTTCCAATGTGGTCACAATATCCAGATTCCGCTCAAAGGTGGTGGAGGAAAAGGAGGCCGGAACCTCGCCGTTAATCAGAATCTGCACTTGGTTCACATTGCTCAGCTCCACCAGGGAATTGACAAGGGCATAGATCGATACCTCCGTGGACACATTGTTGACCACTGTCAGAAAGCTTTCGTCCAGGTTCACATAGCAGATCCCGTCCTTGGTGGTGACGTTCACGATCTTCGTACTTCCGTTGACGGAAGGATACAGGCCCTCTATCCTTCCGCTGGGACCGGCGATCAGCTCCTCCACCACAAATCTCTCCAAAGGCGTATTCGTGGAATAATGCTTCTCACGGTCGGCGGCAATCAGCCTTGTCCCGCTTTCGTCCGCAAAATACAGCCTCACCCTGGCCAGCTCATAGGTATTGATTTCATTTCCGTCGTTGTTGATGAACTGCTCCGCATTCATCCATCCAACCTCATTATTCTTGCTGTCATACAGCGTGTTTCCCTCCACCGTTATCATCACGGCACTCACACTGGGAAGCTGGGTTAAGGTCCGCACAATAGCGGCACGTACCAGCACCTCTGTCGTCACCGATAATTCCCTGTAAGCGGCGCTCACATCGATCTGCAGCCTGCCGTTCTCATCCGCTTCTATTCCCAGCACCTCAAACCCCATGGAAAAAGGAGCCTTATATTCCAGCTTCTCCGGATTGGTTCCAAGGCATTCCACCAGCTCCAGAAGCTGCTTCTCCGGGTCGTCTGCCTCCATCACATGAGAGTGTATTTCCACCCTGGTCTCGGAATTGCTCACGTAATACACGGGATAGACATTCTCTTCCTTCTCCTCCTGTCCGCAGGACGCAAGCAATATCATGGAAATTGTAACCAAAACACCGCGGAAAAGCAGGCAGCCCCTCCTTGAGGCAGATCTTTCTATCATATGAAATATCATTTTCAGCACTCTTCTTATCCCCCCTGTCCGCTGTGCGCCGCGTTGTATAGAGGAATCTTCACCGTAAATCTGGTTCCCTCCCCTTCCGCACTGTCTACCGTGATTGCCCCGCGATGCATCAGAACTGCGCTCTTTGTGATCGCAAGCCCAAGCCCCGTTCCGCCGATCTCTCTGGAATGGGATTTGTCCACCCGGTAAAATCTCTCATAAATATGCGCCAGAGAATCCGCCGGTATCCCCAATCCGGTATCGCTGACCTCAAAGGTAAAGAACTGATGATCCGCATCCAGCACCACCTTTACCCGTCCGTGCTCCTTGTTATATTTGATGGCATTTTCCACCAGATTGGTCATGATCAGCGTCATCTTTACCTCGTCCACCTCCGCCACCACGGGGCGCACGCTCTCAAAGACCATTTCCACATCCCTTTTCCGGGCGATGGGACGAAGACGTTTCAAAATCAGCTCCACCATATCGTTAACATTCAGAGATACAATGTTCAGCTCCTGCGCCTTCTTGTCCATCTTGACCAGCGCCAGCAAATCCGTGATAATCTGATTCTCCCGGTCTATCTCCGTTGCAATATCCGTCATAAATTCCCGATACAATTCCGCAGGGGCATCCGGCTGAGTCAGCAGGGAATCCGCCAGCACCTTAATGCCCGCCATGGGCGTTTTCAGCTCGTGGGACACATTTTCCACGAATTCCTGCCTGGAATTGTCCAAAGTCCTCATTCTGCTGAGAAGCTGGTTAAAGGCGTCCACAATGTGCACCGTTTCCGCATAGTCCGGCACGGATATACTCTCGTCGCTGTACCCTGCTTTTACCTCGTTGATGGCCTGCGTGACTCTGTTGAAGGGGCGCATCAGTATGATGGACAAAAGCATTGCCATTCCCAGGATGATTACCACCATCAGATTCTGGAATGTGACGGATCTTCTGTCCAGGGTCTCCAGCGTAGCCAAAATAGTCTCATTGGAGATACTGGTCAGCATGACGCCCACGATCTGGCCGGAATCCACCGTGGCGTCCACAATGGGCGTCGTCATCTCTATATACCCATGCTCCCTGTCGTAATTGGACATATTCGCTCCCTGAAAGCATCGGATTACCTCCTCTGAAATGATGGTCTTGCCCTCGCTGATGCCATAGGTATCCTTCATCACCCTCAGACTGGAATCAATGATCATGACGCGTCCCTCATAAAGGTTTGAGATCATTTCCAGCTCCGCGTCAATCACATCCCTGGACACGCTGCTGCTGTACCCTTCCGGTTTGGTATTGAAATAATTATTGCTGATGAGATGATTTCCCACGATCAGGAGCTGATTCTGGACATTGGAGATCCGCTGCGCCACGGAATGCTCCTCGTAATTATCCAGAATCATACTCCTTACGATTATGCTGGGGACAAGTCCCGCCACCAGAACAATGATAAAGATACGCGCCTGCAGGCTGCGCAGAGAAAGGAACCTTTTCAGTTCTCCTAAAATTTTTTTCACCATATCGTCTCTCCCGCCATACCTTTCAGTTTATGCTCTGAAAGTAATAGCCGACGCCCCATTTTGTGTGTACGTATTGGGGTTCGCTGGGATTTGCCTCAATCTTCTCCCGAAGTCTCCTGATATGCACATCCACGGTTCGCACGTCCCCCGGATAATCCACGCCCCACACAAGCTGAAGAAGGCTTTCCCTGCTGTACACCTTATCGGGATTGAGCATCAGAAGCTCCAGGAGCTCAAATTCCTTTGCAGTCAGTCCGATCTCCTTGCCGTTGATAAAGGTTCTCCTGCCCTCGCAGTCCAGGCGTACGTCTCCCCGTTCCACCGTTTTGGCCGCGGGGGCCTCGCCCATGATGCGCTTGGGCTCGGTCCGCCGCATAATTGCCTTAATTCTTGCTTTTACCTCGAGGATGTTAAAGGGTTTGGTGATATAATCGTCCGCTCCGTATTCCAGACCCAGAATTTTGTCCATATCTTCCCCCTTTGCCGTGAGCATGATAATGGGCACACTGGAAAATTCCCGTATCTGCTGGCATACTTCAAAGCCTGACAGCTTCGGCAGCATCACATCCAGAAGAATGATATCATACTGGTTATTCCTGGCATATTCCAGGGCTTCTTCCCCATCGTATGCACAGTCCACCTCCATATCGTCCTGTTCCAGGCTGAACCGGATTCCCTTTACGATTATTTTTTCATCATCTACCACCAAAGCCCTTTTCCAAGCCATACTGTCCTCCAAACTGTTTTCTTTATTCTGCCTTTGCTCCGTTCTTATCTTTTTGTCTTACCTTAACTTTTTGCCTTATCTTTTCTTTGTATCCTGCCTTAACCTTTTGCCTTATCTTTTCTTTGTATCCTGCCTTAACCTTTTGCCTTATCTTTTCTTTGTATCCTGCCTTAACCTTTTGTCTTATCTTTTCTTTGTACTTTACCTTAAGTGCCTTGTTTTATCTTTGTATCCTGCCTTATCCTGACGCCTTATCCTGTCTTTGTGCCCTGTCTTGTCTACTGACTTTTTTTCCTATTTTACCTTGATTTTGTCCTTGATTTTCTCATACGCGCCAGTCTTGATGCCGGGTACCTTCATAATCTCTTCACAGCTTTGAAATTCTCCGTTCGCCTCCCGGTACGCTATGATATCCGCCGCCCTGCTCTCTCCGATTCCGGGCAGCGTGCAGAGCTGTGCCGCATCCGCCGTATTGATGTTCACAATCCCGTCCGCTTCCGTCTCTTCTCCGCTTTTACTCTCCACAGCCTCTTCTTCCGTCGGGAAATACAGCATCTGCCCGTCCGAAACCCAGTCCGCCAGGTTCACCGCCGTCCGGGCTGCCTCCGGGCCAAAGCCCCCTGCCGCCCGAAGCGCATCCTCCGCCCGGCTTCCCGCGGGAATTTCCACCACACCGGGGTTTGCCACGGCCCCGCACACGTACACACGTACAAAGCCTTTCTGTTCTCCCGTTTCCCCCGCTTCCTTTGTCTCCTGCGGTTCCCCCGCACCGCTCTCTCGCTGTTCTGTCACAGCTTCCTGCAGGCGGCCCTCCTGCTCACTGCCAATGATAATGGTTCCGCCTTTTTCGCCGCAGGCGCAGCAGAATGCGGATAGTGCCAGAATGCATATCAGAATTTGAATCTTTTCTCTTTTCATCATAGTCCCTTTCTCTTTGAAAAAGGGATGCCTCTCTATGCTGACTTCTTTTATTGTAATGGAATCGTCCGGTTTTTACAAGTGGCTTTCGGAAAACTTCCTGAAAAATCTGGAATATGCTTCCATTCCACTTATTTTTTTATTTCATGCAACTAAAAGGGGATTCCGGCTATCTAAATATACAGAGAAATAAAGATGCGGTTCCATGAAGGGCAGCAAAAGGACATGGTATCCAAGCTATTGCTCCGGGAAAAGGAAAGCTCAGGATGTAACTTTGATGCAAAAATGATAAGCTTTTGATATACCGGTTTGATATGCTGTATTTTGCAGATGCAAATATGTTAACTGGTGAACGCATTTAATTGCCGCTTTCAGCTCTGGATTGCCGATGCGCTCACTCGTTATACTGTGCAGACGGCAATTAATTACGTTTGTGGGTATAAATTGCCGGAAAGGCATGGCGCCGCATCTGAATCATTGGAAGCTGCCGGAAAGAATCGTCGGATTTTTACGATTTATTTGACAGGAAGCATCTGCGCTTTCCCGGCCATGTAAGATGTTAAGACCGTGCCGGGCAGTTTCAGGAGGTGTAGTCAACATGGGATTGTCGGATTTGAACTTTTTATTCCGTTTTCTTCCTGCCTTTTTATTGCTGTATTATCTCTGCCCGATGAGATACCGGAATGGGATTCTCTTTGTGGGCAGCATTATATTCTGCGGATTCGGGAGCCTGCGCGGGGCTCTGCTTCTGCTGTGTTCCGTCACCGTAAATTATGCGCTGATCCGTTTTATGGATTGCAGAAGGACTTCCCTGTCCTGGCGCAGATGCTGGCTTTTGACTGCGGTATTGTTTAACGCGGGGCTTTTGTGCTTTTATAAATACAGAATGCCTGCCCTTCCTCCAGGCATCAGCTTCTATACCTTCGCTCTGCTGTCCATGGATTTCGATGTCTATCTGGGCCGGGAAAGGTGCCCCGGCAGCTGGCTTGAGCTTGGAGCCTATACCGCCATGTTTCCCAAGCTGCTGTCCGGTCCCATCACGGCATATCATGAGACCATCGTTCAGATCCGCAGGCGCAGGGTCACTGCAAAAAAGATCGAATACGGTCTGTCCCTCGTCATCGCAGGACTGGCCTTCAAGGTTTTGATTGCGGATACTGTGGCAATCCTCTGGCATGATATCCGGACCGTGGGATTTGAGAGTATCTCCACTCCCCTTGCCTGGATGGGCGCCGCCGCTTATTCCGTACAGCTGCTGTTCGATTTTCAGGGATACAGTCTGATCGCGCTGGGGCTCGGCAGCATGCTGGGCTTTGATCTGCCCCGGAATTTTGATCATCCCTACCGTTCCAGAAGTGTCGGTGAGTATTACCGAAGATGGCATATGTCCCTGGGGCAGTGGTTTCGGGATTATCTGTACATTCCCCTGGGCGGGAACCGGAAAGGCCCGGTCAGAACGGCCTTTAATCTGTTAACCGTGTGGATTGTGACGGGAATATGGCATGGTGTGACGCCGAATTATCTGCTTTGGGGGCTGATATTGGGTCTGCTCATTGTGTCGGAGAAATTCTGGCTGGGCAGATTCCTGAGCCGGCACGGATGTATCTCCCGTCTCTATGTATGGATCCTGATCCCTCTCACCTGGGTGATTTTCGCGATTCCGGATCCGCACAGCCTGGGGGTTTATTTTTCGCGGCTTTTTCCCTTCCGGGGAGGCGGCATTGCCGTAAGCAAAAACGACTGGCTTCGCTATGGCAGGAATTATCTTGGCTTTTTTCTGGCAGCCCTTGTAGTCTCCTGTCCCGCAGCGGATTATGTCTGGAAAAAATACTGGAATACCCTGGCAGCAAAGGCAATGCTGTTCGCTCTGTTCTGGCTGTGTGTCTACCGGCTGGTAAACGGGCTGCACAATCCCTTCCTGTATTTGAATTTCTGATACCCCGCAGCCGTATCGCCCGTTCCTGTACTTCAGACAGGATTGCTTTCCCGATGAAGACAGTAAATATATGCGGATTTACAGGACAATCAATATAACCGGATTTACAGGATGATAAAATGCCGGAGAGGAGACCGAATGAAGAAAAAGAAATGCAGAATGACACTATTATCCTCACTTACACTCAGTATGCTGTTCACGAATCTCGCGGCAGCTGTCAGTGCAAACGGAATATACCGGGAATATAATGTGGCCGGCTGGTCCCAGCCGGCAATTACCGTATTGATGCAGGGGCTTGCCCACCAGGGAGCTCCCCGGACACCCCAGACCATACCTGCAGTTTCGGGCAATACGCCGTCCGGACAGCAGCCCGACGGCACAGTGCCTGATGCCCCTTCCGGGCAGCAGCCCGACAGCGCGGCGCCAGATGTTCCTTCCGGTGGGCAGCCGGACAGCTCTGTTCCCGATGTCCCTTCCGATGAGCAGCCGGACAGCTCTGTTCCCGATGTTCCTGCAGTCTCTGTTCCATACTCCTTTCAGAAGGTGACACAGGAGTATTTCGATGATGCCCTTATAATCGGCGATTCCCGGGCCACCGGTATCCAGCTCTATTCCGGTTGGGATAATATAACTTATTATGCGGAGAACGGTATGACGATTTACAGCATGTTCGACTGCAAAGCCGCAGAAGAAGACGGGAGGATGCTCACTGTCAGGGAAGCCCTGCAGGAGCGTTCCTTCGGCAAGATTTACCTGGAGATCGGCATTAACGAGATGGGCACCGGCACGGTGGATTCCTTCATGGAAGCATATGAGGACGCCGTGGAGCAGCTGCGCGAGCTGCAGCCGGATGCCATCATCTATGTCTGCGGTATCATGTATGTCAAGCAGAGCCGGTCGGAATCCGACCCGATTTTCAACAATCCGAATATCCAGGAGCGAAATGACCACATTGCCCGGCTGGCTGACGGGGAACATATCTTCTACCTGGACATCAACGAGGCAGTGGCGGACGAAACCGGGAATCTGAATCCTGATTACACCTGGGACGAGGTTCATCTCCTGGGCCAATACAATATCCTGTGGCTGGAGTATTTCTGCTCCCACGGAATTGTAAAGGACGGATGATCTTTTCGTGTCAGTCATTCACTTTTTTGCAGAATGATTACTTCCACTTGAAGATTACGATACCGACTGCCGCCACCGCCATACCCAGGGCCTTGCGCCACTCCCAGGGCTGTTTCTCCACGCCGAACCATCCGAAGAGTTCAATGATATAGGCCACCGCCAGCTGCGCCACCACGATCAGCATGACGGCTTTTGCAGGACCAAGCAGGTCCATACCCTTGATGACGGTATAGGTAATGAACGCTCCGATTGCGCCCCCAAGCAGCATGTATTTGGGCTGCACCTGGAATACCTGCAGGGGATTGCTCCTGTCCGTGAACAGCCATGCGCCGATACAGACAAAAAGCGCCGTCAGCTGCACAAATGCGCTGGCGGTCCAAATGCTTGAGGATTTTGTCACCTGGGTATTAAACACTCCCTGTACGCTCATCAATGCCCCGGAAATCAGGGCGATAAATAATCCAATCATGGAATCACCTTCCTTTCTTCTACAGTAAGTGTATCCCATGATTGGAAAAATATGCGCAGGCCGGATTATGACATTTTCATTGCATTTCCGCGTTCACCTGCATTGTGATCTGATCCGATAATTCCTGTACCAGCGCCGTCACGTCGGCGCCGTTCCATATCTTCGAAAATACGCCCTCCAGCTGCATCCAGAAGTTGCCCGTCTCCATCATCTTGGGCAGGGGAATGCTGTCGGCATATTCCGCCTTAAATACCTGCAGCGCTTCATTGTCCGTATCCGCAACAAGGTTTGCGGCGAGCTTACCTGTCTTCTCATACAGAGAATCCGCGCATTCGTCTGTCAGATATGCGGCAAAGCGATTGGCGAGCCGGGCATGTTCCGTATAGCCGTTCACCGCCACCACATTGGTAACGGACATGGAGCGGCTCTTCAGCGTCTCACTCACCTGGGGCATCCGCCCGATACCGTATTCAAAGCCAAGAGTTCCGTTCTCCTTTTCCTGTGCCAGCTTTTCCGCCACATCCGCGGTTGCTATGGTAAAGACAATCTTCCCCTGACAGAAATCCGCGATGACCGATTCATAGGTGATGGTATCCGACTCCATGGAGAAGAACTGGTTCAGCGCCTGATAAACCTGCAGGCACTGTATGGTTTCCGGATTGTTGATATTGATGATTTCCGGCTTATCCCCCGCATCTCCGCCCACGATCATATAATTGCCCACAAGCCAGTAATTGTAAAAAATGTCGGACACATCCCATTTCATGATGCCCTCCACACCGTCCGGCAGTTCAAAGGTGTTGGCTATATTCAGAATATCGTCTATGGTTCCGGGTACCGCATTGGCAAAGATGCTCTCTGTCAGGCTCTGAAGCTGCGCCTCGTCCACGGGAATCCCGTCATGATTCTCCGGATCCTCCTCCACCTCCCCGGCACTCAGCAGCTGGCTCATGGCAGTCTGCGCCGCCCATTCCGCCAGATAGGTCTCATTGTAGACAAATGCGCTGGTCTCAAAGAAAAACGGATACGCCACCAGCTTGTCCTGATAGGAGACGGCCGAAAGAGCCGCCGCCGGGAAATGCTCCCCGTTGCAGATACCCGCCTCATCCTGAATGGGCGCCGCCAGCCCGGAAAGATATGCCTTCTCCAGCGAATCGTGGCCGATGAGATATACATCCGGCACCTGCTCGGAATGGACGGAGGCCTGATTCAGTGCCTCCAGATATTCTCTCTCGGATGCCAGAACGGGAATCACTCTCACATTCTCCCTTTCCCCGAAAGAAACCGCCGCACTATTGATAAAATTCGTCATGCTCTCATCGGAATACCAGAAATAAATTGTCTCTTTATGATTAAACCATGCCGAAATCCCCTCCCCGGAGTCGTTTCCGTCCGCCTCCAGAGTACTTCCGTATAAGACGGCGGCAGCCGTAGCAGCCACGGCGGCCACCGCCAGCAGTCTTTTTTTCAGATACATTTCATACTCCCTTGATACAATTCCGTCTCAGACATCCGGCTTCCCCGCCGCGGCACTCCGCCATCTCAGCGGCATAATACCGCTGCGTCACAGCACCGCGATACAGCCGTCCAGAATATCTGCCATCTCGTCGATATTTTCCCTTGAAACGATAAGAGGCGGCACAAATCGGATGATATTCGGCCCCGCGTTGATCAGTATCAGCCCCTCCTCCAGGGCCCTGGTGATAATATCCCCCACAGGGCGGTCGAATACCAGCCCCTGCATCAGCCCGGTTCCGCGGCGCTCCACAATACAGTCATACCTGTCCTTCAGTTCATCCA
Organism: uncultured Acetatifactor sp.; assembly: GCA_910589035.1. Classification (GTDB taxonomy): domain Bacteria; phylum Bacillota; class Clostridia; order Lachnospirales; family Lachnospiraceae; genus Acetatifactor. Next base: position 47,267 of record CAJUSI010000015.1, read on the forward strand.
GGCATTTCTCCAGATAGGGCGCCACCTCCCTCACATGTTCCATTATATGATTCTCTTCAAATAAATCAAGCACTTTTTCCACGGCGGTGCAGACCAGAGGGTTTCCTCCATAGGTGGTTCCGTGATCCCCCGCGGCCAGAGAAGCCGAAGCCACCTTCTCCGTCATCAGGAAAGCGCCCACGGGAACCCCGCAGCCAAGGGCCTTGGCCGTGGTCATGATATCCGGCTTCACCCCGTAGCGCTGCCATGCAAACATATATCCCGTCCGTCCCATACCGCATTGGATCTCGTCCAGGATCAGCAGGATATCCCTTTCCTGGCAGAGGGCCTTCACCCCCTTTAAAAATTCCTCCGAAGCGGGCGTCAGGCCTCCCTCCCCCTGCACCGGCTCCAGGATAACGGCACAGGTCCTGTCCGTAATCTGGTTCCGCACGCTCTCCAGATCGTTGAAATCGGCAAATCTGATATTGCCTATCATGGGTGCAAAGGCTTCCCTGTATTTGGGATTCCCCGTCACCGACAGGGCGCCGAAGGTCCTGCCGTGGAAGGAATGATTCATGGCGATGATCTCATGGTCCGTGCGGCCGTCCTTCAGATAAGCATATTTTCGGGCCGCCTTGAGCGCGCCCTCCACGGCCTCCGCCCCGGAATTGGTGAAAAATACTCTGTCCATTCCGGAGACTGCCTTCAGCTTCCTGGCCGCATTGACGGCAGGTACATTATAATAGTAGTTGGAGGTATGGGTGAGCCTGTCAATCTGGGCCTTCAGGGCATCATTGTACTCCTTATTATGATACCCCAGGGCAAACACGGCGATACCTGCCACAAAGTCAAGATATTTGATTCCCTCGATATCATACAGATAGACGCCCTCCCCTCTGTCCAGGACAATCTGGTATCGGTTGTAGGTGTGAAGGAGATCTCTCTCCGCCTCCTCAATATACTCCTGCATGTTCATATAATGATCCGTTTCCTTTCGTTTCCTTTTCTTTCCCGGCAGGCCGACTGTTGTCCTCAGCCTGGGACAATCCTGTTATTTTGCGGCTGTTGCGGGCAATATCTTATCCACTGTCCTGATATTTCTTATTCCGGTTTTCAGTCCATCCTCCGCGTCCCTTTCCGGGATCCTGTTTCTATCCTTCCCCGGCAAGCTGCTTGTTGTCCGCGGCCCGGGACACATTCTCCTGCAGCGGTATAATTCTGACGGTTTACGCCGGCTCCGGCTCCTCATCCGCCACGATGGCCGTGCCGACGCCCTGCTTGGTGAAAATCTCCAGAAGCAGACAGTGGGGAATCCTTCCGTCCAGGATATGAACCCGGTTCACGCCGTTTCGGACGGCGGATGTGCAGTTGTTCAGCTTGGGCAGCATACCTCCCCCGATAAAGCCGCCGGAGACCAGCTCGTCCGCCTGGCTGGCCGAGATGCGGGAGATGAAGCCGCTTTTCTCCTGAAAATTCTTATACAGGCCCTCGATATCCGTCAGGAAAGCCAGCTTCTCCGCCTTCACCGCCCTGGCGATGGCGCAGGCCGCGTCGTCGGCGTTGATATTGTAGGTCTGGAAATGATCGTCCAGGCCGATGGGTGCTACGATAGGAAGGAAATCTTTCTCCAATAAATCGTACAGCACCTTGGGGTTCATGCTGGTAATCTCTCCCACGAAGCCGATGTCCCGGCCGTCGGAATACTTCTTCTCCACCTGCAGCAGCCCGCCGTCCTTGCCGCTTACGCCCACGGCCTTTACCCCCAGCTCCTGCACCATGGTGACCAGGTCCTTGTTCACCTTGTTCAGCACCATCTCGGCGATCTCCATGGTCTCTTCGTCGGTGACCCGCAGACCGTTCACAAAGGTGGATTCCTTGCCGACCCTGCCAACCCAGCGGCTGATCTCCTTGCCGCCGCCGTGGACGATGATGGGCTTGAAGCCCACCAGCTTCAGCAGGGTCACGTCCTTAATGACGTTCTTCTGCAATTCCTCATTGCTCATGGCGCTGCCGCCGTATTTTACCACGATGATCTTGCGGTTGAAACGCTGGATGTAGGGGAGAGCCTCAATGAGGACTTCCGCTTTCTGAAGTACCTTTTCCATGTCCTTTTCCATGGGTTACCTTCCTTTCCTGTTAAACATATCAGATAATTACAAAATACTGATTGACGCTTTTCTCTAATAAAGATCAGAAACCTTAATGACCAAAACCCTGTCAATTATTTTCATGTATCCGCAATGGGGATATATGGGCATTTCTTTTAGCTGCTCCGACTGTATGATTTTTAAATAGGCCTCATCCCCGCAGAACGGCAATGATGTCCCGCAAAGAATCCGGGTTATACCGGTCCATGTAACTCTGTTATTTCTCGCATCGGTACTCCATCTGCCAAACTGTGCGTATCCATTTGCCATTTCATACGACGTACTTTTATAAAATAACGGATTTTCTGCCGCTCTTCCCACAAACGCGACGCAATCCACATTTTCCAGCAAGTCATCGGAAGCAATTTCCGTCAATATATCTTCCGTAATTCTCTCTGTCGCCTTCATGCCTTCCCTTAACGCTATCTGGTCATTTTCAACTGCCGAAACCAGATACCATGCAATTATGATCAACGTACAGTTCATTATGACCCTCATGAATTTCTTATGATCCACAAAGGTATAAAACAGCAATACCGACATTAAAATCCCCATAGCCATTAATCCTGAAATGGAATTGCCGACGGCAATCAGACAGACAACGGCGGAAGCAGACGGCAGCGCTATCACCAAAAGAGCGGAAATCAGCATATATTTCTTATTTTGCTTATATAAGTCCGCAAGCGAAATTACTGTAAATACAAGAAAGATTACGCCTGTGAGAATCATTACAATATTGGAAAATTCCATTCCGGCCTCTAATCTCTCAACGAAAATATAATTTAACGTTTCTTTATAGGATGTCACCATTCCCTTTGGGAGATTTTTCATCATCTGAATAATGCCGATACTGTTGGCGCCCCTGTAGGCTGCCAGCTCCACCCCGGCTCTCCATAAGAGTAACCGCGTTATCAGGTAGTAAAACATACCGCCGAAAAAGAATACCGCCGCACACTGAATCCCTTTCTTCACAACCTCCAAAAGAGTATTTCCGCTTTTTAGCATCCTCAATATGAAATATATGCATAATACCGCATAAACACAGATATATGCCTGGTAAAATGCCATGGAAACCCCAAATGCCATAGCGGATACCATGCATCTGAATATCTCTTTCTTTCCCGTCTCCCCAATGTGGGGAAGCAGTGCAAACGCCATAACCGAAAAGCAATAGGCAAGTCCAAAATTTACGGACGTGTAGCTGTACGTCAGCGACTCGCATACCACAGGATTGGCAATGGAAGCAAATATAAACAGATAGGAGAAAAGCGTGTGCTGCAGCTTAAATCGCATAATGATAAGCGAATCCGCCGCACCGATTAAACCAAACACAAGAATGGAATTCCACGCGCTTGTCACAAGTCCAAACCTTGCCCTGTCGGCATATCTCTGCAATCCTCTTCCGAGAGAGATCTCCCAATTCCCGGCAATAAAATGAGAAGGATGCCATATCCCGTCTAAATTATTGACGAGATTATTTGACATCAGTGAAAAATAAACACATACTCCCGTCAATATCGCAAATCCGATCAGCCAAATAATTGTCTGTCTGTCTGTCTGTCTGTCTGTCTGTCTGTCTGTCTGTCTGTCTGTCTGTCTGTCTGTCTGTCTGTCTGTCTGTCTGTCTGTCTGTAAATATCATATTCATCCGGTCACCCTTGTCAATACATTTTGACATTTTTTCAAAAAAATATCGCTTTCAGCTTCTGTAATCCGCATTGATTTTCACATAGTCATAGCTTAAATCACAGCCCCAGGCAGTGGCCTCCGCCTCTCCCATGTGCATATTCACAAGGACGCATACCTCCGGCTCCGAGAGGATTTTTGTGGCCTCCTCCTCGCTGTAACCGCAGGCCGTGCCGTTTCCGTAGATATGGATTTCACTGCTTCCGCCCCGAAAATACAGATCCACATTTTCCGGGTCAAATTGCGCCCCCGAGTACCCAAGCGCACAGAGAATTCTGCCCCAGTTGGCGTCATGGCCGAAGATGGCCGCCTTGGTTAAGGAGGAACAGATAACGGATTTGGCCAGAATCCGGGCGTCCTCTTTGGAAGCGGCGCCGATTACCTTCGTCTCGAACAGGGCTGTGGCTCCCTCTCCGTCTCCGGCCATTTTCCGGGCCAGGTATGTGGTGACGAAATGCAGGGCTTCCCGGAAGGTATCGTAGCCCGCTCCCTCCGATGCAATCTCCTCATTTTCCGCCAGGCCATTGGCCAGGATCAGCAGGGTATCGTTGGTGCTGGTGTCCCCGTCCACGGAAATCATATTGAAGGAGTCCACCACATCCTCCCGCAGTGCCTTTTGGAGCATCTGCCTGGATATCTTTGCATCCGTGGTGAGGAAGCCCAGCATGGTGCACATATTGGGATGAATCATGCCGGAACCCTTGCACATGCCGCCCAGGGTGACGGTTTTCCCGCTGATTTCAAAGGTCACGGCGATTTCCTTCGGCACGGTGTCCGTGGTCATAATGGCCCTTGCCGCATCCGCTCCGGCCTCCGGGGTGTCCGATTTTGCCTGAGCCAGCTTCCCTATGCCCTCCGTAATTCTGTCTAAGGGAAGCTGCATGCCGATGACGCCGGTGGAAGCCACCAGCACGGAGTCTGCGGGAATACCAAGGCACTCGCCCGCGCATTGCGCTTCCGCCTGGCAGCAGTCCATGCCCTGCCTGCCGGTGCAGGCGTTGGCAATGCCGGAGTTGACCACCACCGCCTGGGCATAGGTCGATTCCTCCACGATTTTCTTATCCCAGAGCACCGGGGCCGCCTTTACCACGTTGGTGGTGAAGGTTCCCGCCGCCGCGCAGGGGACTTCGCTGTAAATCAGGGCCATGTCCTTTCGGTTCTGATATTTGACGGCAGCTTCTATGCCTGCTGCCTGAAATCCTTTTGCCGCGGTTATTCCGCCTTCGATTTGTTTCATTTTTTATCCCTTTCTGTCCGCCTCAAGGGGCGTTATGCTGCCTCTTGTGGTGTATGGTATGTCGTTTTTATAATTTATAGTAAACGACTTTAGAATCTTTACTTTGAGATGCTATGCCGATTGTCATTGCTGTGATTGCTTTCGGGCAAAGTAAGAATAGCTATGACGTTTACTATGCTTTCAGCTGTGCGTCTCTTTCTTAAAAGTATCATATTGAGTAATCCACGTTTGAAGGTTTCCTCGACTGCACAGGCTAAAGCCATTATTTTACCAGAAGCAGAGGATTCCGTTGCCGTGCATTTATTAGTTTCTTCCATATTTATAGTCCCTGAAATTTTTAATGTCCTTTTTTACTTTTGTGAGTTCCGTTTCTTCGGATTCCTCCGCACCTTCATAAAATATGGGAGCGTCCGGATCAGGTATCGGGTTCATACAATTCTGAACCAAAGGCTTCTTCCTCAAATATATCCGGAAACATCCTCCCGTATCTCTCCTGAAGCCAGGTCTCTGGCGGAGACTTTCCCCGGAAATGACTGATTTCCTCCGTAGGACAGCTCCCAGCGGATGGTATGGGGAATTTTCTCCGTCACGGGGATTTTTTCTTTCCCGGTGTATACCAGCTCCCTGTCCGCGTCCTGGGTAACGTAAAGCTTCAGTTCTTCCTTTATTCCAGAGACATCCAGTTGATAGATAAACCCGGATGATACTGCCTGCAGGGGCGGCACATGCGCAAACGCCTCAATATTATGCCTCAGATGCGCTTCCTTTAAGGGGCGGCTCAGCTCGGAATCTTCCAGCCACCACTCATCGTAGTCTATATTATAGCTGCTGGACAGCAATTCCAGCTTATGCTCCAGGAGTATTTTACGGAAATATGCCCCCGCATCCCGGAATCTGTCAATGATAAATAAGGAGGAAATACCGATCCAGGGAGACATAAATACCTGGCCTGTCGCTGCCGCTGATATGTATTCTGTTTTGATATCTGCCGGCGATGAAAAGTACATGATGTCAGGTATCTGGATATTTTCTTCAAACATTTGTCTCTTCCTCCTCTGTTTTCCCCGGCACCGTCAAGTGGAAACCGGAATTTTGCCTGCGCGTTCGAAATTCCGTCATCAATCATCCGGTTTTTTCGGCATGCGCATAATTTCGTTGCTAACCGCCTGCCCCGGCCAAACCGGAACCTGAAATAGGCTTCCCCGGTGCAGGCGTTCAAGCACCGCAGGGGTGTTTGCATTCCCTTATCTGTCTCACCGGTTAAACGCCGTGATATTCGCCTCGTTCAGGGTGAAGTCGTAGTAATTCAGGTCTTCCCGCCTGGTCCAGCCGATGCACTTCCAGAAAGCGTTTCCGATGTCGTTGGCGGTAAAGGCGATGAGACTGACCTTGTTCACCTGCTCCGCCTTCAGGGCGTTCATGCAGTGGACTACCATGGCTTTGCCGATGCCCTGTCTGCGCCAGTCCTCCCGGACGCACACATGGTACAGGCATCCCCGCCTGCCGTCATGGCCGCAGAGGATGCCGCCCACAATAGCGCCCTCCCCGTCCACCGCCACTGCGCTGGTGGTGGGATTTCGTCTGAGAAAGCGCTCCACGCCCTCTCTGGAGTCGTCGATGCTGCGCATGCCGAAACCGCGGATGGTTTTCCACAGGGCATAGAGGCCCTGGTAATCTTCTATGGTCATGGTTCTGACTGTAAATGTCCCGTCGCTCATATTTTTATCCTGTCTCTTCTTTATTCTATCTCTTTTTATCTTGTATCTTTTTATCTTGTCTCTTTTTTCTTGACTCTTTTTTCTTGACTCTTTTTATCTTGTCTCTTTTTTTCTTGACTCTTTTTTGTCTTGTTACAGTGCCTCTATTTTTCTGTCTACAAAGTCAAACAACAACTTCCATATGTCAAAATCCGTTTTCAGATATAAATTTCCTGCCAACTCATTGATTCTCTCAACTATATCCTCTTTTAATTCATGATCCTCATTAAAAGAAGTAATCTCGTATTCCTGATGACTACTATCCAGAAGCTCTCCCCTCATGATATCCGGCGGACACAATGTGCATATTTCTTCAAGAATATTTGCATCATTATCATCGCCAATTTCCCGGAATGCCTGGATAATTTGGGGTGCATAGTGTCCAATAGAATTCTCGAGAAATGTAAATATTCCCTCCATAGTCACCTCTGTGTCAAACGCAATGATAAAATAGGCAACCTGAATGAAATCCACCCAACTCGGCCACTGTTCCACTTTACAACAATTCCACATCTCTAAAGAAAGCTTTTCACAAAGCTTCTCGCCAGTGTACTGTTTGAAATCTATTTCGTTTCCATCTATCCATTGCATCAGCCTGTCCTCCATAAATTTCAGTTCACATATTTGAGTTCAAAATCTTCTGCCATTTACAGAGTATATTTATCTGTCATTTTCCAATGAGTGCACAATTCTGAAAAGAGAGTTATGAGCCCGTCGGTTCTCTGCTTTTCTTTTCCTTTTATAGAAAGCTTTACCAGTATACAACTTTTCTTATAAAAGGGCAACGGTATTTTGAGACACTTTTATTCGACTTTTATTCGTTTGCCGCGGCGATTGCCGTACGCACCAGCTGCCAGGCGATGCTGCCTTCGCGCAGGAGTCCCAGAGCGTCTTCGTATTTCGCCCAGACTGCGGAGTCCACCTCCCCGGACAGCCGGAAATCGGCCTTTTTCACCGTGGCTTTGTAGCCCAGCATGAGCATGCCTTTTTTCTCATAGGGGTAGCTTTTTATGTATTCCAGTTTTAACACGTCCTGGCCGATTTCCTCTTTGATCTCTCTGGCGGCGGCCTCCTCCGCGGATTCCCCGGGCTTCATGATGCCGGCTACGCAGACATGGTTTGTGTCTGACACGTAGCCCTGGCGGATCAGGGCCACTTCGCGGTACTCATTTACCACTGCGCAGATGACGGACGTGGTGAACATGTCCCACAGAGGGACGCTGCAGCTCTCGCAGAAGGGAATCAGTCCTTCGTCTCCGATTTCTTTTTGGATGAGTTTGCTCCCGCAGTGGGGGCAGTATGTAAAATGCATTCTTGTGTCCTCCTGTGTAGGCTTTGCCGGTGGGAAGGTGTTATTTCCTCAAAGTCCATTGGTCATCGATTTTTACAAAAGTCATGTCAAAGTCTGTATTCACGTAAATTCCAACGTATCCGACGACAATTTTTTCCGGGGCGATTTCCACCCAGGAAGGCTCAAACTGAAAGCTTCTGACGCCGAGCCGGGGATGTTTTTCATATTCCTGTCTGCTGTCATTCTGGGCCAGGTTGTCAAGTGTATTAAAGTTTTCAAGAAGGCGAATCAGGTTTTCTTTGGATACGGTGTCTGCATTGTAGAATTCCATTCCTGTTTCGGTGTCCACAATGGTGTCTGGTACGAGCGGTTCCTTTTTTATCTGTTCGATGAGATCTGAAAAATCAAACCGATTCAGCGGAAAATCTTTATTCATAGTGTACTTTCCTTTCCTGATGCGGGCGCGTCCGTGAGGGAATTGCGGCTTCCCAGGTTATATGGGCAGATGTCCCTGCATTTGTGGCAGGAAATTCTCCAGTTCTTCGTCTCCTGGTCGTCCCCGAATGCATAATCCCAACATTTCTGCTGGTCCAGCTGCGGAGCGTCCAGAGCATGCACCGGGCAGATTTCCACGCATCTGTTGCAGCCGTCGCAGAGGCTGTCCTGCAGATTGTCCGGCTCCAGTTCCCGGATGCACAGGACTGCTCCAAGCCAGACCATGCTCCCGAATTCCGGGGTGATCAGCAGGGAATGTCTGCCGATGGTTCCCAGGCCTGCGGCCTGGGCGGCGTGTTTCAGGGAAACCACGGAGCGCCAGCGCCCGGTATTTTCATCCCACTGGCTCTCGTTGGTGGGAATGGGGACGCATACCGCCCCGCGCTTCTCCATCTCTATGCAGAAGTCCAGGGCTATGGCGTCCATCTTCGATGTGATGGAATTGCGCACTCTTGTATACGGCACATGGGACGTGCATTGCAGGGTCCCTGTCGGGAACCTGCAGCCAAAGGAGATCACGGATCTGCACTGGGGGAGGACATCCCGGGGATGGTATCCTTTGGGCGCGTCCTCAAATCTGTCCAAACCGGCAATTCCGCACAGATCCGCTCCCAGGGAGAACATGATTTCCTTTACTTCTTTACTGTTTATCATAGTATTTAACTTCCTTTCAAGGAGCTTTCGTCCTTTTCCCTTTGTCTGCAGTAGCGGTTCAGCAGGAATTCGATATAGTCGCCTCTGCTAAACAGGCGTCTGCTTGTGCTGTCCCCCTGGTCTTTCGCAAGCTCCCGGAGCGGAACCGTCATGCGGATATGCTGGGCGGCGCTTTTGTTTTCCACATAATTTTCAAGCACGGTCCGGGCCCCGTCCTGCTTCAGGCTGCCCAGGCGCCAGTGAGGGGCCGGGGTGGAAATATTCGGATAGACGTCAAAGTCTTTGTCTATGTAGAAAACCGGGGTGTCGCTGACATAGCTTGCCGTGGAGGCATCCGTTATCAGCTCTTCGCAGAGGGATTGCTCCGTCCTGCCGAATACTTCCCCAAGGTTCTCTGCTTCGAAATGTCTGAGGGTGTATTCTTCCAGCAGGGGCGGGATTTTCCCCAGGTCTTCCGGGGTGATCCAGGCGTCATACCATTTTTCGTTTTCCCCGTCGCAGGAGCCCTGGTGGAGGAAGAAGGTGAACTCTCCTCCGAAGGCTGCGCAGCGGTTTTCCAGATCCAGCTCTTTTATCAGGTTTTCGATGTGGCCCAGCTGGTCTATATTGTTCCGGCTGACAAAAACCTGGATGCGGGGGGAAATCTTATTTTCCATCAGGACGTCCATGGCTTTCAGGAGCTCCCGGTATGCGCCCTTCCGGCCTATATAGAAGTCCGTGGTCCGGGCGTCGCCGAAGAGGGTTAGCTGAATCTTTTTCAGGCCCAGGGAGGCAAGCCATTTTCCGTACCCGCCGTCCCGCGCCAGCCGCCAGAAGCTTGCCACTTCAAAGTGGTCCAGGGGTCTGTCGGAGAGGCGGTTACATAATTCAAACTGCTCCCGGTACTTTTCTGTGAAATCCGGCTCCCGATACCAGTCGTAGATCTGCAGGCAGTCCGTGAAGGGTCCAAACTGCTCTGCGGTGGATTCGAGTTCCGAAAAGGGCATATTTCCATTAGGTGTGGCACCCAGCCAGCAGTGTCTGCAACGGTTGGGGCAGCCGTGCATGTCAAGGCAGATTGTGATTTCTTTGAATTTTTTATTATCCTTAATAGCATTGCTATCCAGTTGTGTAAGTTCAAATAGTAACTTATCCATGTACAAGGAATTCGTTTTCATCTCTTTTTGTGCTCCATAATATATATAGCAAGACGCAATATCGAATATATCTGCTGACAACATTTCCAAAGCTCATCCATAAGCTGCCAAATAACAGCTCCCGCAGCAAACAGCAGTCCCTTACTCCCGAAAATCAATATCATACCTTGTCCCGTGATGGAACAGCACCCCGTCCGTGAGCCGGATGCGCAGAAGGCAGGTGTTGGGGTCATCTTCGTTGATATGCCCGTTGTCATACCACTCCGCAAAAACCGCTCTCACTTTGGACATGATTTCCTCGTTGCATTCCGCTTTCACATGTCCCAGATTTTCGCCGATGCCGTGAGCGGTAAACCAGTCGCCGCAGAGGGCAGCCGCGTGGTCCTTTCCGATCTGTCTCATTTTATTGGAGAGGGCATGGGTGACGATATAAAATGCTCCATCCTCATAATAGCCGTTTACGGTGCGCACATGTGGCTTCCCATCCTCCACCGTAGCCAGGGCCAGCAGATTGTCGCAGCCGAATCTATCCTCCATGAGCTGTGCTGTTTCTTTTGTTAATTTTTCTCCCATTTTATTTCATCCTCGTATTCTGCTTTTGCACCATGCGTATTTTTCACGCTATCCACCGTTCATAATTGTCAATGCCCATATCATCTTTCCGGTCAAGCTTTTGGAGTAAATCCTGCTGCATTTTTGCCTCCTGGTTCAATCCCGCATGAATCCCGTTATACTATCTCTGCTTACTGAATTCTGCGCTTTTAATATTTCGGTTAGATCCAGTCTTTCAAAATACTCCTTATATTGGCTCTCCGGGATCTGATATTGTCCATATTTCCTCTGCCCAAGCCGTGCCATACTCTTTCACGATATCGCTATATAACTGATAGATATTTGTCCCATAAATCCAAATCTCATCCATATCGATATTGATTTCAGGAAAACACTTAAAAATCAGCCAAAATAACTTGTTTTTTCATGATGCCCTTCTACGATCAGTAAGTTTTGGCTTCGCTTTCTTGCCTGGCCCTGATAACTATTCATAGCGCTCAAACTCCCCACTAATGTACATCTTTTCCAGATTATGGCCTTCCCGCAGCTCTCTTTCTGTCGCATTACAGAGCGCAGTCAATGTACCCGCTCGTGACAAAATAAATAAGCAATCCGGCCGCATCAGCCGATTCGTCATCAAATTAGTATTATGAGAAGTCATGATAATCTGGCATTTGGGATATCTTCTCTTAAAAAAATCTACCACTTTCTCTGCCATTTCATAATGATAAAAGGCATCGAACTCATCTAAATATATAAAAGACGGAGTCCAGCTTTTCGGAATCAACCGCCTGTATAAATCAACCAATGCCAAAGTTCCACTGGATGCGGTCTCATAAAACGGTACTAATTTCTCATGGTCAAAATACAGCTCTCTTTGTCCATCCGGCAGTATTGTTAATACCAGTTTGCACTCTATGCCCATTTCATTGAGAAAATCTTCTAAATCTTTTAATCTATCCGAATTCTCCAGAAACTTATAAAAGCTGTCATTCATTCCTCCCGAAATCCTTAACATTCCTTTTCCGGCCGTAATTATAAGCATTCTAATGACATAATTACCTAATTTAATGAGAATGGAATCATTGCTCAATGCAACATTGCTTACCAACCATCTCAGGAATGGCAGCTTAAGATTTTGAAACTCTTCTGCACCGCCTATATCTACTGATTGCAGATATCTGTCTATACTGGCTGTTTCCGCATCAATATATGCTAAATTCTCAAAATCAAATTTATTCTTCTCAAAATCACAGCTGAAAATAGTTTTTCCATCAATCAGCAATTCTTCATTCCGAAGTTTTTGATTGGAAAGTCGGGCATAGCGATACACTAACTCATTATTTCCAAACCTGAACTCATATGAAAAAAACGCTGCTTCGTCTACGGAATCCGCATTTAAAAATAATCCTGTCTCATGATAAGGCTGACCGCCAAACATTGTTGTATTTATATCCATTAGCGCCTTTCCAAGATTTGTTTTTCCTGTGGCATTTCTGCCATAAAGCAGCATTTTGCTGATAATCCCATCCGTGATACAATCTGTACTGAACTGATACCCCGCTGTATTTTCAAAATTGATAGATATTTCGTCTTTAAAATTTTTGTAATTCTTCAATGTAAATTTCTTTAACACTTTCCTGCCATCCTTTCATACTGATTACATGCCCACATAGCAGTAATTAGAGTATAACCATTTTGGCACCCTTCCACAATAGATTCCCGTAATTTTTTTACGGCATATTTATCTGTGTCTATATTTCCACAAGCACTTCCCAATACCCGCTGCGCCTCCCGTTTGTGCGGCGAAGATACCCAGTGCAATTCCTGCACTTTGAATTCTGCTGTCTGTATTGTCCACATGCAGATTGCGATTCTTCAATTCATGGCGCGTTCCCATCAGCAGATTCTCAAAGAACAGTTCCAGATAATGCGCAGTGGCGTGGATTCCTTTCGGCAGGTTATTATAATTTGCACGAACAAGCACATTCCTGAAGTACCAGGAATGATCTGCAAACACATCATTCTGAATCGCCAAACCGAATGTCTGCAGATACTTGACAATGAAAACCGCCGTTGATCTCGTATCTCCTTCTGCAAAGGGGTGAATCTGCCATATTCCGGAAGCAAATTTCACAATGTGGCGCACCGCCTCCGAAATGGAAACTTTCTCATAGGAAAAGAGCTTTTCCTGGGCAAAATCGTAGTCCAGCGCATATCCCGGATACTGTCATAAGAAGAATAGATCACCGTGTCTCCGTTTAAAATCCATTCTTTTTTCGTGATATTGTAGGTTCGAAAACTCCCCGCATGGTCAAAGATACCTGTAAAGAGCCGGCGATGTATGTTCTGCAGTTCGGCGGGAGAGAATTGAAATGTCTTTTCTCCCAGAAGCTCTGCGATACGAACCGAAACCGTATCCGCCTCCATAGTGCCGTTTTCCACAGTCTGTCGGTCTTTGCGAGCCTCGTAATAGCTTTGAATCCGCTGCTTTGCACCGGATATATCGACGTTTCCCTCAATATGCGCCTTTGCAGTCTCCACCAGATACGGAGAAGGCTCCAGCCCGTCCACAGCCTGAAGTCCGATTGCCGCCTGCCAGGCCGCACTTTTTTCCGCTCTCCCCGGTTCTCCCTGCCTGCTGTATTCCTCCAGTTCAAGCTGCCATTTTCTATCCTGCTCCACAGAATTACTCTCCATGCTTTGCATATATAAATTATCCTGTCTCAAAACTCCGGCATCTTCGTAAAAACAACTTTTTCCCCGTCCGCCACGCCGCCGTATATTTCATCGGTTTTATGCCCGGTATTCAGATAATGATCTATCACAAACCTGGCCGTATACGGCATTTCCAGTTTGACCAGTTCGGAATATGCAAACCACCTGGCGGTTCCTTCCCTGGATGCCAGACGGGTGTCCACGCCCTCGCGCAGCTGCGCAAAAAAGTAATAGTTCTGCCGGATTTCCCCTTTTGTCCTGCGCAGGGTCACATAACGCAGGGAGAGGTTTTTAATCTGGTTCTCCTTCAAGCCCAGCTCTTCCTCCATCTCCCGGAGGACGCAGGCTCTGGCGTCGTTGAGCTCCCATTCCTCGAAATGCCCTCCCGCCGAGCCTGTCCAGACATTATTCACCACTCTGCCGCCCTGCCGGAAGAGAAGCAGCATCTTGCCGGCGTTCGTTATATAGACGGATGTCATATTCCGCAGTCTTCCTTCCATGGCTCCTCCTGTTCGATTTTCAGCTTTTTCAATTCCCTGCTTTGGCCTGTACTGCCGGAATTTGTCTGCATGAAGTATTTATATTTCTCCCGGTAAAATTCCTGTTCCTCCCGGAAAAGCTTCTCCAGCTGAACCGTCGTCGTATGTTTCCTGTATTCTTTTAAGGCCTCCAGATATGCATTGCGGTTTTTATCCTCAATGACCGCCGGCGCCATTCCATGTTTCAGGCAATCTCTGAACAGAATCAATCTGCCTGTTCTGCCGTTGCCGTCCTGGAAAGCGTGAATACATTCATATCTTGCATGAAATTCCGCCAACATCGCAATATCCGCTTTCCTTCCGTGATACCACTCCAGAAGCCGTTCCATCTCCTCCGGAACCTTTTCCGGCCTGGCAGTCTGGTACATGCCGATCATATTGGGGCGCTTCCTGTAATCTCCGATTTCATATCCGTTTGCCCTGTCCTCAAATACGCCGGATTTCAATTCATAATGAAACCGCTTGATGAGCACCTCTGTCAACGGCTCGTCAAACGTATCCAGCATTTTGTTGAACATCAGGAAATGTCCGCTCATTTCCTCCACATCTTTTGCCCGGTAATAGTCGTCTGATCTGGGCAATGTGCCGTTATCAAACAGGGACGCCGTCTGTTCCTCCGTGAGCGTGCTTCCCTCTATTTTATTTGAATTGTACGCAAGCAGGCGCTGCGTATACGCATATACGCCGGAACGGTCGAACTTTTTTCTTTCTATTTGAAATCTTTCCAGAAGGAAATTCACAAACGCTTTCTCTCCCGGGCCATTCATCATGCCGCCTCTATCCAGTTCTGTTTCCTGCCAATAGCAGAATCCATACTTTGTAAATCTATTGTCATGAATAAATTCCCCTGGCATTCCTGCCAATTTATTCTTCCTCCGCTTTCACGATATAGCACTCGTCCTGGCAGCTGCCCGACACTCTACGGGAAGCAGGGCACCAGCTCCAGCCCCTGGCTCTCCGGCAGTCCGAACAGCAGGTTCATATTCTGCACGGCCTGCCCTGCGGCGCCTTTCACCAGGTTGTCCAGGGCTCCCATCATAATGATACGACCTGTCCTCTCATCGATAACGAAATTCACATCCACATAATTTGAGCCCTCCACCCACCTGGTCTCAGGGCACACACCCCTGTCCAGAACACGAACAAACTTTTCTTTCGCATAATATTTGTCATATGCGGCGCGGATTTCCTCCCATGAGGGCAATGTGCCGTCCGCCTTCCTCTTCAGCTTCGCGTACTCCGTTACCAGGATTCCCCGGTTCATGGGCACCAGGTGCGGTGTAAAATTGATTACAACTTCACAGTTCCCCGCATATCCAAGCTGCTCCTCGATCTCCGGGGTATGCCGGTGGGTTGCCACGCCGTAAGCCTTGATATTCTCATTGACCTCGCAGAAGAGATTTGCCACCTTTGCCCCCCGCCCCGCCCCGGAGGTTCCGGATTTGGCATCCACGATAAGGGTGTCCGCATCGATGAGTCCCTCTTTCACCAGGGGATAGGCCGTGAGGATGGAACAGGTGGTATAACAGCCCGGATTTGCCACCAGCCTGGTGCGTTCCGTAATCTGCTTCCTGTTTATCTCGCACAGACCGTAAACCGCCTCCGGAATGAACTGGGGGGACTTATGCTCTATCCCATACCATTTTTCGTATACCGCCACATCTTTTATACGGTAATCCGCCGAAAGATCCACGATTTTTACTTTCGACAGAATCTCTTCCGTCAAAAGCCCCGCCAGAAATCCCTGGGGCGTCGCTGTGAAAATCACATCCGCCTCTTCTGCCAGCTCCGCCAGATTGTCGTCCCTGCACACATCCTCCACAATGCGGAACATATTCTGATATACTTCATAATACCTCTTATCGATGTAGCTGCGGGAACCGTACCAGACAATCTCCGCATCCTTATGCCCTGTGAGAAGCCTCACAAGCTCTCCTCCTGCGTACCCTGTCGCCCCGATAATTCCTGCCTTTATCATAACCGATCACTCCTCCTTAACCTCGCAGATATCCTCTCAGCATCTTTTAGCCTCATTATATGCGGCTTCCAGGATATCATTTTGAAAAATCCTCCGCCTAACATGAAAAATCCGAATCAGAAACCACCATTTTCTGCCAGAAGATCCCAAAAACCTATTGCAGAACCTCCTGTAAAAGTTCCCGCAGCATTTCCTGAAAAGCTTCCCGCAGGACTGCATCCCCAGATTCCCTGCCGGATATCTGCGGCTTTCATTTGTATCTTATGTAATCATACCACTTTTTGTATGAATGTCCACTGTTTTTTATTTTTATGCAAAAATATTTCATTTTATGAATCATTATTCATTTCTTTGCATTTAAATCCTGAATATTTCACTGTCTGCCAGCGCCAGAAGCTGTGCCGCTGCATTTTCATATGCAACAGGACTTTCCACAAAGAAACTCGTTACTTTCTCATAATCCGATTTATAAAATCCCGTAGCACATATCTGGCGGATAAGGCCGGAAATATCTGTCTCTCCTTTTGCAGACGGACATATTTTCATCTGTGCCCTGTGATTCCTTACCTCTGCCACCAGCTCCCTGAAATTCTCATCAAAAGCAATATAGGGTGTCAGCACAAATATATCATACATATGACGCGAATAACGCTTTGCCTTTCCCTGCAAAAAGTAATCACACAGGGCAAAGACCTTGTCAATATAAGTACGTTCTATTGACTGCAGCTGCATTTTAAATGGCTGCAGCCCATACTTTGTCTCCAGCCCTTCCCCACAGTCTCTTAAGAACTGTCCAATATAGCTGCCTATCTCCCTTATCTCAACCGGGAAGGCATATGATCCCATTGCAGTCTCCAGTCTGACTCCCGGGAAAAGGCTCTCTGAGGATGAATCGTCCAAGGGCTCATAGGAAAAAATATAGCAGTTATAATCCCTGTCACTCTGTGTCATATCCCAGTTTGTGATCGGTAAATGCAGTTCTTCGCTTATGCTCTTAATGATATTATGCTTCAGTTTCTTCCGCCTTTTTTCTCCAAGGTGCTCATTAAATGTAATGTCAACATCCTCCGAGAATCGCTTCAATATGCGAAATCCCTTTGACAGAGATGTTCCGCCCTTAAAAACACAATTCCCGGATTTTTCTGCCAAAAGCTTTAATATCATTGTGACATAATAATCCTTTTCCACTGTTGAGATCGGCAGATTGTATTCAGCACTTACTGCTTTTACCATTTTGCCAAACTCTTCTCTATTCTCATGCAAGTACATTTTCCAGCCTCATCTCCCGTATATTATCGCGCACTGTTGAAGGAAAATAGCCCAGATAGGCATCCACCTTTTCTTTGGAGACCTTATTTTTCCTGATATAATAAGTAATCTGCGCTTCCGCCGCCGGCATGCTCTCATCCGCACATTCCTCAAAATCCTTTAATGCCTCCAAAAGCTGTAATACGCGGTAATTGTCCTCCGTCACCTCCACCGGCGGCTTCCTGACAATATAGATCCGCTTTCCAAAAAGCACTTCTTCCTCATTCTCCCTGGCTTCATTGCTTACAAATTCTTCTTTGATGGGAACCTGTGAGGACAGGCCCATCTGATTGGCAAGCGTATGCCCTCCATAATACCCGATTCTTCTTCCGCGCCTGAAAATATACTGGTTTCTGGCAACCACATCCGGACAGAGGGTGTTTTGTCCTTTTGGTCCGGTCTTGTCGGGAATATAGTAGATTCCCGCGGCATACTTTATCAGCTTTTCATATGCCACCAGGCGCTCCAGCTGTCTTATCCTGTCCGCCCCGGACATCCCTTCCAGGACAATGTCTCCTACAAAAATCGGCTCGCCAAGATGATAATTTTGAATAATAAAATCATATAGCATAGATTTTTCCTCCCCGCCTGAAGCTTTTCGTTCGATATAAAATTTCAATGCAGCACGGCAATATGGATTTTCTGACAGAAACTGTCGGAAATCTAAGGACAAAAGAGTAAACGCAACGAATCACTTAGATAAAATAATAATATCGAATTTCCTCAGAATTGTCAACAAAAATTCGCTTTGAGAAGCTTGCAATCCGCTTTGGAATGTTGTATAGTGTTTAAAAGCAAAAAACAATATTGACTATTATGATACGGAGGATTGCTGATTTATGAAAGAAAAAGTAGTTCTGGCCTACTCCGGCGGTCTGGATACTACCGCCATTATCCCCTGGTTAAAGGAAAATTTTGATTACGAGGTGATCTGTGTCTGTGTGGACTGCGGGCAGGCAGAGGAGCTGGACGGTCTTGAGGAACGTGCGAAATTCTGCGGAGCATCCAAGCTCTATATTGAGAATGTCATTGACGAGTTCTGTGACGAGTACGTCGTTCCCTGCGTCCAGGCAGGCGCTGTCTATGAGAACAAATATCTGCTGGGCACTTCCATGGCAAGACCCCTCATCGCCAAAAAGCTGGTGGAGATCGCCAGAAAAGAAGGCGCTGCCGCTATCTGCCACGGCGCTACCGGCAAGGGAAATGATCAGATTCGCTTTGAGCTGGGCATTAAGGCCCTGGCTCCCGATATCAGGATCATCGCCGCATGGAGAAGCGATAAATGGACCATGGATTCCCGGGAATCGGAGATCGCCTACTGCAGGGCCCACGGCATCGACCTTCCTTTTTCCGCAGACTCCTCCTACAGCCGCGACCGCAATATCTGGCATATCAGCCATGAGGGCCTGGAGCTGGAGGATCCCGCCAACGAGCCCAACTATGAACATCTGCTGGTGTTGGGCGTCACTCCCGAGAAAGCTCCCGAGGAGGGCGAGTACGTGACCATGACCTTTGAAAAGGGCATGCCCACCTCCGTCAATGGCCGGAAGATGAAGGTTTCCGACATCATCCACACCCTGAACGAGCTGGGCGGAAAGCACGGCATCGGCATTGTCGACATTGTGGAGAACCGGGTCGTGGGCATGAAGTCCAGAGGCGTATATGAGACCCCCGGCGGCACCATCCTGATGGAGGCGCATCAGCAGCTGGAGGAGCTGATTCTGGACAGGGATACTTACGCCATGAAGAAAGAGATCGGAAGCCGTTTCGCAAGTCTGGTCTACGAAGGCAAATGGTTTACTCCCCTGCGTCTTGCGGAGCAGGCCTTCATTGAGGAGACCCAGAAATACGTAACCGGCCAGGTAAAGTTCAAGCTCTACAAAGGCAATATCATCAAGGCCGGCACCACCTCTCCTTACAGCCTGTACAATGAGAGCATTGCCTCCTTTACCACCGGCGATCTCTATGACCATCACGACGCGGAAGGATTCATCAACCTCTTCGGATTGTCCTGCAAGGTCCGGGCCATGAAGATGGGCGATGAGAAAATGTTTTGAGATTGAAATGAACAGGAAGTACAGCACATGACCGCATTGGGAATCTATATCGCCGCAATCAATCTGGCGGGTTTCATCATAATGGGCGTGGATAAAAAAAGAGCCGTCCGGGGTGCCTGGCGCATCTCGGAGGCTTCTTTGTTTATGACCGCCCTGGCAGGAGGAGCCCTGGGCTGTACCCTGGGCATGCAGTATTTCCGCCACAAGACAAAACATTGGTATTTCAAATACGGCATGTCGGCCATCTCTCTGGCCCAGTGCATCCTGCTGGCTGGACTGCTGCATCTGACAGCCTGAGCCCTCTCCGAAAATCTCCTGCCCCATCCGCCCGGGCTTCATTCACCGACAAGTCATCGGTTCCTGAGCCTTATTCCCGAACCGCATACGATTCAGGGACGATGAAGGGTGGAAACGAAGGGGAAATGGCTTTCGGCATATTTGACCTTGCCGCGGAAAAAATAATACGGAGGACGAATAAATCCATGACAGCCTTACAGATCACTTCCATGAAACAGTTTATGAACCATCTGCTGGTGGCGGATACCTTTGACCCCTTCCT
The DNA here is from genome assembly GCA_910589035.1 of uncultured Acetatifactor sp. Taxonomy (GTDB): domain Bacteria; phylum Bacillota; class Clostridia; order Lachnospirales; family Lachnospiraceae; genus Acetatifactor. Next base: position 67,363 of record CAJUSI010000015.1, read on the forward strand.
GCTGGAGGAAGCGGCCATAGGCACCGGGTGCACCTTCCACATCGACGGACATGTCAACCGGGATTTCTACGCGGGAGATGAAGATACCGCTCCCGATATTCCTTATGAACTGCGGCCCTGGAGCGAACTGAAAGGGCTGTGCTTTGACCTGATCAAAGGCAGACGCACACCCCTCTTTTTCCGGTTCGTATTACATTTGATGCCTGAGAAGGCAGCCGCTCTGCTGGAAAAGGAGGGCTGCGATGTGGAAATCTCCCAGATAAAGGCGTTGGCCCTGAATATCCGCTACGATGGATCCAAAGCGGTTCTCACCACTGCAACCGCCTTCCACACTTTCCTTCTGTCCAAAGAACCGGACGCTATCTGGGACAGGGCCCTGAAAAAGTATCTGGACGGCAAGGGGATAGGCTATGAGGAGCTCTAAGCCGAAACGGCTCATCTCTTCATCTTTGACTTGAATACCAGGCTGGCCAGGTATCCGAAAATCAGAGCCGCCGATGTTCCCACGGCTCCGGCTCTGAAGCCTCCGGCAAAAAGCCCCAGCAGCCCCTGCTCGTCCACAGCCTCCTTCACACCCTTCATCAGTACATTCCCGAACCCCAGCAGCGGCACACCCGCCCCTGCCCCGGCAAATTCCTGAAAAGGCTCATACCATCCGAACACACTGATGACTGCTCCGGTCACAACCAACAGTACCATAATACGTCCCGGCATCATCTTGGTCTTTTCCATCAGAATCTGCACCAGCGCGCATATCAGACCTCCCACCCAGAAAGCATTTACATAATCCATCATTTGACCTTCTCCTTCTCATGATTTCCTTCCTGAAAATCATCTTTGCTTCTAGTATGGGGGAATTTCCGGAATTTATACTGCACACCACTTATATTTACAGCGTGCCCCGACTGCGGCGCCAGCCAGTTACCTTTCTGGCTGCGTTACAGGTCTTTCACAGTACCCCCCATGCATGGTGGAGCGGTCGGGATGCATGGAGGTTTACTTTAAATTCCGGCGGTCTGCAGTATTGTATTCATCTGCGATCAAATGAACTATCTGGCGAAGTGAAAGCCCCTGGCAGTCCACTATGCTGTGGGCATATTTTTCATATAAGGGAACACGTTCTTCATATAAATCCAAAAGAGTCTGTCCGGGCAGCAGCGTCACCCCACGGGCGTTTAAATCCCCCAGGCGTTCGGTGACCTCCTCAAAAGGAAGCTTCAGGTAGACCACCCTTCCGATGCAGCGCAGATGCTCCATGGCCTCTCTGCCGTAAATCACGCTGCCCCCCGTGGCAATCACGCTTTTATGCACCTTCAGGGAAGCGTTTACATCGTTTTCAATCTTCCAGAAGCCCTCCACTCCATTCTCCTCAATGAGCTCATGGAGCAGCTTTCCGTATTTTTCCTGAATCACAAGATCGGAATCCACGAAGCGTCTGCCCAGCCTCTTGGCCAGCACTACGCCCACGGTGCTCTTGCCCGCTCCGGGCATTCCGACCAGCACAATATTATCCCTCATGATACGGCAGCGATGACCTCTACCTCACACAATACATTCTTAGGCAGGGTCTTTACAGCCACACAGCTTCTGGCCGGCTTCTCGGTAAAATATTTCGCGTACACCTCATTGAAGGCCGCGAAATCGCCCATATCCGCAAGGAAACAGGTTGTCTTCACCACATTCTCATAGCATGTTCCCGCCTCCGCAAGAAGGGCACCCACATTCTTCATCACCAGCTCCGCCTGGGCGGTAATGTCCTCTCCTTCGATATTACCCGTGACCGGATTAATGGGAATCTGTCCCGACGCAAAAAGCATTCCGTTTGCAATAATTCCCTGAGAGTAGGAACCGATGGCCGCAGGGGCCTTGTCTGTTGAAATTTTCTGCAGCATAATAATATTCTCCTTTCTTCCGCTGGATTTCCATTTTCGAGGTTCTATTGTATTTCTGTAGTGTTTCTGCTGTTTTTCTGTTGTGTTTCCGCCGTATTTCCGTCGTGTTTCTACTGTATCTCCGTCGTGTTTCCGCTCTTTTTCTGTCTTGTTTCTGCTGTATGTATGGTCATACCCTTATTTTCCGCCGGCATAAAAGTCCCGATGGGAAAAACGGATGGGGGTTACCGCTTCTCGATCTCCGGTTCGTCAAATTCCGCCGTCACATAGAAGCCCCTGGCATTCTCGATCACATCGGTAACCACTCCCTCCCGGCTTTTCAGTCTGTATCGGAAAGGGATATTGGCGGACATGGCCAGAGCAGGGTCGATCACATAATAGTAGTTGCTGGGAAGCAGGCCCTCTGTCACCGTAATTTTCTGCCCCGGTTCCAGGAGTCCCGGTCTTTCCATTTTAAATTCCATTTTGCGCAAAATGCTTCGCCTTCTCCCTTATTCTGTCATTCCTGATTCTATTATTTCTGCTTCCGTCATTCCTGCTTCTATCGTTCCTGTTTCCGTCATTCCTGCGGATGGGATTCCTCCTCTATATCCTTCTCGATATAGTCAGTGTCTATAATCTCCTCGTCCGCCTCCGGTTCAGCAGCTTTTTTGACCATTGCCCTGCCGCATCTGGCGCAGAATCTGCTTGTATTGGGTACCGCCGCACCGCAGCCCGGGCAGATGATAATTCCCTTCAGATCATGAATCCTGCTCTGATTGGATTCTATTTCAGCCCTGAGATCCGCTGCCTTGCCTGCCCATTCCGCAAGCTTTTCATCCTCGGGGCAAAGTTTCATTTCCAGGACATATGCGCCCACCTGGGTATGTATTTCCCTGATTTTCTGGTTCAGCGTGCTGATCTCCAGATTCAGCTTTGCCACTTCTGCAACCTCTTTACTTTTGGATATCGTGTCCTGTGCAATCTGACTCAGCTTCTCGCTCCAGTCTGCCATTTTCCATTCCTCCTTCTCTGCTTTCCCTTATCGCTCTCTGGGGCTTTGTTCCTTGGCACTGCCTGTGGCCTGATTCCTTACCCGGAAATCTGCTTCTCCCCTGGATATGGTCTCTTACCATGGTAATTCTATCACAGCTGTGCGTCCATGACAAGCGCGGGAGCGAAATTCCTCCAGACAAAAGTCTGGGCAGACGCAGGGATTGGTCCGGTTCGCGGCAATGGCTGGTCCAGTTCGCGGCAGCGGCTGGTCTGATGCATGGTTTACCGGGGGTGCAGCAAGTGACGGCGGAAGGGGCGGGGGACTTTGCTCGGCCGGGGTAACGCTGCGACGAACTAACTGGCAACGGAGACTAAGATGCAAAGAGCGCATCCAAGTCTCCGTAACCAGTGGATTTCGCCTCCGCTAAGGACACCCCTTAGATGCCGCACAAAGTCCCCCGCCCCTTCCGCCTGTTTTGCGGCAATCCGGCATAGCGTTTTCAGCAAAAAAGTTGTTTTATCCCAAGGTCTCTATGACCAGTGCATGGGCGATTCCCGGTACACTCTTCCCCTCGTTAAAGCTGGTCTTGCTGAGCAAAGCTCCTGTGGGCATAAAAAGCACCTTTTTCCAGTTGCGCTCTTCCAGCTGCTTCAGAATATAACCTGAAAGTGTCACGGCACTGCATCCGCAGCCGCTTCCTCCCGCATGGGTGTCCTGAGACTCTCCGTCGAAAATCTCTATACCGCAATCCATATGCTGCTCCGAAATATCATATCCCTTTTGCTGCAGCAGGTCGACCAGAATCTTCTGTCCCACCTTCCCAAGATCTCCCGTAAAAATTTTGTCGTAGTCCTCTGGCTGACTGTTAAAGTCAACAAAGTGCTGCTCCAGTGTGGACGCCGCTGCCGGAGCCATGCAGGCGCCCATATTCATGGAATCCTTCAGTCCATAATCTACGATTTTACCAACGGTCATTCCGGTGATGCGGGCCCGGGCCCCCTTCACGGCTCTCATGGAATTCTTCCGCGCGCCTTGCCTTCCATCAAGATTCTTCCCCTGAATACTGCTCTCCCCTGGATCGCTTCCCAGCACAAAGGCACCGCTTCCCGTCACTGTCCAGCTTGCAGAAAGCGGCCGCTGGCTGCCGTATTCCAGAGGAAAGCGGAATTCCTTCTCCGCACTGGCAAAATGGCTGGACGTAACGCAGACCACTCTGTCTGCAAATCCGCCCGCAATGCTCATAGCCCCCAGCACCAGCGATTCTCCGCAGGTGGAGCATGCACCGTACAGGCCGAAAAGCGGTATCTGATAGACAGAAATTCCAAAGGAGGTGGCCATGGACTGTCCCAGCAAATCTCCCGCAAAAATATAGGAAATGTCCTCCTGTTTCAATCCTGCCTTATCCAGCGCCATCCCCACTGCTTCCTTCTGCAGGGTGCTCTCCGCCTCCTCCCAGGTGGCGCATCCGAACATGTCATCCTCGCCCACCTTGTCGAACAAAAGCCCCAGCGGTCCCTGCCCCTCCTTGGTGCCCACCACGCTGGCACTGTTCAAAATGTATACCGGCCGGGCCGGTTTTATGCTTGCTGCGCCCGATTTTTGATTCATAGCTCTCCCTTCCTGCATGTTTTCACACGCCTGATTCTCCTGTCTTACCTATAAAAGGCAATTTCTTCTGAAAATAAAACAGCGCAGGGGTTCGGATATCAGTGCGAACCCTTGCGCTATTTCATTATTTCCAACAGGGAAAAAAACTATTCCTGTCTTTGGTTTAGATGGATTATGCTATTCTGTGGTTTCTTCGGTCACCTCATAGATCAGACTGGTAACCACATACAAAATCTCTCCGTTGTATTCCACTCTGGACCAGCCGGAATCGGGACTGTAACCAGTGCGGTGCGCCTTTTCGCCGTAATTCAGCTGGCAGCTTACGGTAGCGTCCCCCTCCGCTGTGCTCGGTTCCGTTCTTAAATTCACATATTCCTTGGGCGAAATCCAGTCGTCGCAGTTTACGAAAATAATCGTTCTGCCGTCCCCTGTCTTCACCCGGTTGGGATCGGAGGGTACCACCGGAACCTGATAATTCAGGTCCGTCGTCAGATACTGTGTTACGGCGTATACCGTCTGACCGTTATAGTCAATTCTCGACCAGCCCGTATCGTAATTGATACCGGTTCTGAGCAATATCTCCCCGTTTACGGCCTGTGCCGCAATATTTCCCTCATCCGTGGTATCGGGTGCGGTGCGAAGGTTCACGACATCCTTCGGCATCACCTCTGTCTTCGTCTCCGTAAATGACATGGATACACCCCCGGACGTTTCCTGCGAAGCTTCTGCGTCGGAGTCCGGCAGAACCTGAGTATCCGACTCCTTCTCCGCATCCTCCTCCGGATTGAAATTTTCTCCGGGATCTTCTGCCGTGGGCTGTCCGGCGGAAGGATCCTCTGTGGGCGATTCTCCCGGTTCGGAGGGCGGCTGCTGAAAATCATCGGACGGAGATTCCGGAATGCTTTCGGAGTTTTGCGTCCCGTCGCCTGAAATCACATGCTCATTCTCATTCTGCCCGGCCGGATGTGTAATATACCAGATTCCGGCGCTTAGAACCACGATCAGCAATATCAGACCCATGATAAAGAGAACACGAAGCCAGCCGGAGGAAGGCGCCTGCCCGTCTTCCCAGTCGTCCTCTCCCGCTTCCTCCCTGTCCAGATCCAGTTCTTCCGGTTCCTGGTTCTCCTGGTCCTGCGCCTGGTTCTGCTCCTGATCCCGCTTTCCATCCAAATCCTTCATCTGCCCTTGTCTCCTTGTCTTCGTCCCGTTGCTGCACAATCGCGTGCAGCAGTTTTCTCGTTGGCGCAGTATCGGGCACGCTCTGTTTTCTCCTTATTGCGCGTCGTACCTCTCGCTCTGCGCCCGAATCAGCTCGGCATCCTCGAAATAATTGATCCTCATGGCGCTCTTTACCTGGGACAGCGTATCGGCTGCCACCTGGCGGGCGCAGTCGCTTCCTTTCCGCAGAACATCATAGATCGCCGGAATATCCCTTTCCAGTTCCTTCCTGCGGGTACGGATGGGCTCCAGAATCTCCTGCATTACGTTGTTCAGGAATTTCTTTACCTTCACGTCCCCTAAGCCGCCCCGCTGGTAATGGGCCTTCAGTTCATCCAGATTTGCGTAATCCGGCAGGTATCTTCCGAAATGCTCCTGCCTGCAGAAGGCGTCCAGATAAGTGAATACCGTATTCCCCTCCAGATGTCCAGGATCGCTTACCTGCAGATGCAGGGGGTCGGTATACATGCTCATGATCTTCGTGCGGACCTCATCCGCCGTATCCGCCAGGTAAATACAGTTGCCCAGGGATTTGCTCATTTTCGCCTTGCCGTCCGTGCCGGGCAGTCTCTTGCAGGCTTCATTTTCCGGCAGAAGCGCGGCGGGCTCCACCAGAACCGGCGCATAAACGGTGTTGAATTTGTGCACGATCTCCCTGGTCTGCTCGATCATGGGCAGCTGGTCATCCCCCACAGGTACCGTGGTAGCTTTAAAGGCGGTAATATCCGCCGCCTGGCTGATAGGATAGGTGAAGAATCCCACCGGAATACTGGCCTCGAAATTACGCATCTGAATCTCACTCTTGACGGTAGGATTCCTCTGAAGCCTGGCCACGGTCACCAGATCCATATAATAAAAGGTCAGCTCGCAGAGCTCGGAAATCTGCGACTGGATGAAAAGAGTGGATTTCTCCGGGTCCAGTCCGCAGGACATGTAGTCCAGGGCCACCTCAATAATATTCTGGCGCACCTTCTCCGGCTCCTCGATATTGTCGGTAAGGGCCTGGGCGTCGGCTATCATGATGAATGTCCTCTTATATTCCCCGGAATTCTGCAGCTCCACACGCCTGCGCAGCGATCCCACATAGTGCCCTACATGGAGCCTCCCCGTGGGTCTGTCTCCCGTCAGGATAATTTTTTCCGTTTCCATCTTTTCCATAATCTCCTCTCATTTCAGCATATCTGCGGCTTTTCATATTTATACCCAATTCAGTATTTGAAAGCATACTTTCAAACATCATATCCAGCTGCTTCATGTCTATTATACGAAATCTGTTTTACAAAATCAATATACTTCAAAATAATCCATGGAAGGCAGAAATACGCAGACAAAAAATGCATGCTGGCCGTGGATTTGAATGTAGCTTAGACAAAAGATGTGAAAATGGAATATATAAGTCCGTGGCAGCCATTATTCACAATGCTGCCACGGACTTACAACTTCCTGCAAAACACCGGCAGGAGCAGGATTTTTCCAGAATCACAGTATTTCGTTTTTAAGGATCTATATACTCTCCTTCCACATAGAATACCCCGTTTACAAGGATTTTCTCCGGGTCCGGCGTTGCCAGCTTTCCCCTTCGTATCAGTTCCTCCTCCACATGGCTGGCAATTTCGGCGGAGAACAAAGTGACCCACTGATTAATCTGGGCATGCAGATGCCTGGGTACAAATTTTTCAAATCCCTTTCTGACAGCAAGGATTCTCTCACGCAGGAGACTGTCCAGTTCCCCGTCCGCGGAAGGGAACAATCCGCAGACCTCACGGAACTGCCGGGCAGTAAAGCGTGCAAAATTCAGCGCGTAACCCTTCTCATCCTTCCTGATCAGATTCCGTTCCAAGAGCCGCAGGATATCATCCTCTGTCAGCATGCTCTCAGGGATGATGCCCTCAGGGCTGTGCTCCGCGATTCCATGGTCCAGCATCCATGCCAGTCCGCCGTTTTGATAGATTCTGCAGTCATAATATTTGCTTATCCAATAATAATAGATATGCCCCTTTCCGTCGCGATGGCAGTTACAGCCTGCATCGAATTCCGAGACCTCTTCCCTGGCATCCGGGGTCTCCTGAATATGAAACCAGCCGTGCCCGCCGTCCTTCCTGGGCGGGAAATCCCCGTCCGGGAGATGCAGCCTTGTATTTTTCAGATCCTTGATTCTCCTTCTCAGGAGAAAAGGCACAATAATATACCCCAGCCCTTCCATTCCCCTCTCACATCCGTAAAAGCCGATCCTCTTCACTTCCTCATCCCTGCTCCAGAGAACTTTTTCGCACCAGTCCGCCGTTTTCTTTACCATGGGCTCCAGACTCTCTTCTATATACGCCCGATCCGCCAGCCTCAGGATGATGAAATCCGTCACATATTTATTTCCAGTCCTGCGCAGGGCTTCTCCGTATTCCAGTCTGGGAATCTCATCCTCGATATACATGGCGGGAATCCCCGTGCAGGCGCTGATCTCTTCCACGCTCAATGGCTTTTCGTAGGCCGCCTGACAGATTGCACGGGCGATCTGTGTGTGAAGATAGCGGTCCGAATCCATACTTCCGTTGCATCCTCTGGAGTTCCAGTTGATTCTCTGATATACCTTTCCCATTCTTTCTTCTCCTATCCATTTTCTGATTTTTTCCCGGCCCGCATTCAGACGCCATTTTATGGTGGTCTCCGGGAGGGCATACTTGAGCGAAAGCTGCCTGACAGACATTTCGCCCATATAATAATCCACAAAAATATTCCTGTATTCGGAAGAAAGTCTGTGCAGGCTTAAGAAAACCGGTTCAAATTCCTCCTCCACCGACGGGATATCTATCTGGCAGTAATCGCCCTCTATCTCGTACAGCTCCCGATTGGACAGCAGGGAGGATCGCTTCTTCCCGGCAGCAATGAAACGGGCGTAACGGTTATGGGCAATCCGCCATACCCAGCTGTCCAGAGATTCAATTTCATACCTTCCCAGCCCTTCCAGCACATGGCACAGAATCTCTGACGCCAGATCCTCCGCATCGTACCGGCTGTTCAGCCGCCGGTAGCAGAAGCGGAATATGGGATCGATATAGGGAATTATGATTTTTCCGTCCATAAGCTTTCTTCCTTTCCGGGGTTCTTTCTTGAGAATTTCTTCGCGAAGTCCTTTCTCCTGTGGATTCTACCCTATAAGTGCCCGCAAAGAGCTCACGGATAGGTTGAATTGTCAGTTTTTACTTGCTTCTTATAATATTTTCGTTATAATAGAATTTAGATTCCGGTGAAAAGTATTCCCGGAAAATATCCATAGGGGAAATACCATGGGAAAGGGTTTCGCGTGGAAAATGGAAAATAGCAAAGGAGCCAAAATATGAGTATGCAGGAATTTAAGCCCGTCAAAGAAGGCAAGGTACGTGAGATCTACGATATCGGCGATCAGCTGGTCATGGTGGCCACCGACCGCATCAGCTGTTTCGATGTGATTCTGGGCAATCAGGTGAATAAAAAGGGAACTGTCCTGACACAGATGTCAAAATTCTGGTTCGATATGACAAAGGATATTCTGCCGAACCATATGCTTTCCGTAGACGTACAGGATATGCCGGAATATTTCCGCCAGGAAAGGTTTGACGGCAACAGTATGCTTTGCCGTAAGCTGCACATTCTTCCTGTGGAATGCATTGTGCGGGGCTATATCACCGGAAGCGGCTGGGCAAGCTATCAGAAGGACGGCACTGTCTGCGGCATCCGCCTGCCGGAGGGCCTGCAAGAGTCTGAGCAGCTGCCGGAGCCCATCTACACCCCTTCCACCAAGGCGGAAATCGGGGATCATGACGAAAATATTTCCTTTGAGCGCAGCATCGCTTATCTGGAGAAGTTTTTCCCCGGAAAGGGAGAGGAGTACGCAGGAAAGCTTCGTGATTATTCCCTTGCACTGTATAAGAAATGCGCGGAATATGCTTACGGCCGCGGCATCATCATCGCGGACACCAAGTTTGAATTCGGTCTGGACCAGGAAGGCAATATCGTTCTGGCGGATGAGATGCTCACCCCCGACAGCTCCCGTTTCTGGCCCCTGGAGGGATATGAGCCCGGGCACGGCCAGCCCTCCTTCGACAAACAGTTTGCCCGGGACTGGCTGAAGAGCCATCCCGATCATAACTGGGTTCTTCCGGAGGATGTGGTACACAAGACCATCAAGAAATACCTGCAGGCCTATGAACTGCTGACGGGCTCTCCCCTGTAACAGCGCGGTTCCGACAAAACGACGCATTGTCCTGTCACGGCAGCAGAGCGGGCAGGAAAAATGCTTTCTCCTGTTACGGCAGCCGATCCGGCAGACACGCACGAGTCACGCGCCGGACAAAGGCCGAAAATATCGATCCGCCAAAAGGGCTGGCGGGAAATAAGCGCATTTTACAATATATGCCGCGATGTATCAGAAGTCACGGTCATATATTGGGTGCAAATCCTATTTCCCGACAGCCCCTTCCTCAAATGAAACTCCCCTGCAGCTGCGCCTGAATCTTTTCCGCGATCCTCGCCTTCACCAGATCCGCAATCTCCGTAGTCTTCATTCCGGCATATTCCTCGTAAAAGATGGGTTCCAGGAAATGTACCTGGGTCCTGACCTTTCTCAGGGAATTGATTCCGAATGCCTTATAAGAATCAATAATGGCCACGGGCACAATGGGCGCCTTTGCCCTGACGGCGCATTTGAAGGAGCCTGCCATGAAGTCCTGCATATCATTCCTGTTGTGGTCATAGCCTCCCTCCGGAAAGATAATATAGCGCCGTCCCTGCTTCACCTCTTCCGCAATTTTCAATATGGTGGCCATCTGCTTCTTCATGTCATGCTTGTCCAGCCTGCTTCCCTGGATCAGGTCGATGAAGGAATCCACAATCGGCAGCCTGGAACGATAGGCGTCCATCACAATGGTACAGGGCTTCGGATGAGCGCTCATAATTCCCAGAGAATCAAACTTGCCCTGATGGTTGGAATACATCACATATCCCCCCTCTGCGGGCAGAAATTCCTGTCCGGAGCTCTCCGTCCGTATCCGTCCGTTGTGCATCATAATGGAAATGCATCTCTTCGCCATACGATACCGTCTTTCTTCCGAAAAGCTCTCTTCATGTCTCTCAATGTAATGCGCTTTTGACAGATAATAAACGACAAAGGGCAGTGAAACCACAATTACATACCACAACCTTAACACTTTGCTCACTCCTTGCACATAAACAACGGAAACTATTCCCTTCCGTCCCAGCAATAAGTACACAGCTTGCTTCTGTCAATTCCGACGGAAGCCATCATATCATCCAGCCTGTGATAGCGCAGGCTGGTGAAATTCAGCTGTCTGCCGATCCGGCTCACCATCTCCGCATATTCCTCCCTGTCGGGATCCGCGTAATTCTTCAGGTCGATTGTCCTGCCATCCTGCTCCATCTCCTTTATGACTCTTCTGGCAATCAGATCCATCTCGGAGGTGGAACGGGAAAAGTTCAAATACTTACAGCCGTACAGAAGAGGAGGGCACGCGGGCCGGATATGTACCTCCTTCGCACCGCTCTGATAGAGGAATTCCGTGGTCTCCCGCAGCTGCGTGCCTCTCACGATGGAGTCGTCGATCAGCAGCAGGCTCCTTCCCTCTATGAGATCCTGCACCGGAATCAGCTTCATTTTGGCAATCAGGTTCCTTTTGGTCTGGATCACCGGCATGAAAGAACGGGGCCAGGTGGGCGTATACTTGATAAACGGTCTGGAAAAAGGGACTCCCGACCGATTCGCATACCCTATGGCATGGGCGATTCCGGAATCCGGCACCCCGGCCACGGTGTCCGGTTTCACATCATCCCTCTCCGCCAGCAGAGAGCCGCAGTTATAGCGCATTTTCTCCACGCTGACTCCCTCGTAGGAAGAAGAGGGATACCCATAGTATACCCAGAGGAAGGTACATATTTTCATATCCTTTCCGGGCTGTATCAGGGTATGCACCCCTTCCGGATCCACCACAGCAATCTCTCCCGGTCCCAGCTCCCTGTGAAATACATACCCCAGATTCAGATAGGCGAAGCTCTCAAAGGACACACAGTATGCCCCCTCCTTTTTCCCGATGGAGACGGGCGTTCTGCCCAGCCGGTCCCTGGCGGCATAAACTCCCTTCGGGGTCATGACCAGAATGGTCATGGAGCCCTCGATGACCTCCTGAGCGTATTTGATGCCCTCCACCAGATTGTCCCTCTGATCCACCAGTGTCGCCACCAGCTCCGTGGCGTTAATATCCCCCCCGCTCATCTCAAGGAAATGGGCATGTCCTCCGGAAAAGAGCTCCTGGGTCAGCTTTTCCGCATTGTTGATCCTGCCCACGGTGGCAATGGCGTAGGTTCCGTGGTGGGAACGGACCATCAGCGGCTGAGGCTCGAAATCCGAAATGCACCCAATACCGATACTCCCCCTCATCTCGTTCACATCCTTGTCGAACTTGGTGCGGAAGGGAGCGTTCTCTATATTATGGATAGCTCTGTCGAACCCCTTCTTCCTGTCATAAACCACCATGCCTGCGCGCCTGGTTCCCAGGTGGGAGTGGTAATCTGTCCCAAAATACAAATCAAAAACACAGTCCTCCTTTGCCGCAACGCCAAAAAATCCTCCCATGACTTTTCCTCCCTGCCTTCCGCAAATCTATTTTGATATAGTGGTATCAACCTCTTTTATACATTGATTTCGGCCTTCACGCCCAGAAGTTCCTTATTTTCCTCCAGAAGAGGACGGATTACATCCGCCAGGAAAGCCTCCACCTGTTCCTTAGATCTCCCCACATATTTTGCGGGATCCATGGTCTCCTGAAGCTCCTCGATGGTCATATTGAATGCGGGATCTGCCGCGATCAGCTCCAGGAGATTATTCTCCCTTCCCTCCGCCTTCACATTCCGTCCGGCCTCCATGGACAGCTCCCGGATGCGCTCGTGGAGTTCCTGCCGGTTGCCTCCCAGCTTCACGGCATCCATCATGATATTCTCGGTGGCCATAAAGGGCAGCTCGCTGCGCAGACGCTTCTCAATCACCTTCGGATACACCACCAGGCCGTCAGCCACGTTCAGGCACAAATCCAGGATACCGTCCACAGCCAGAAAGGCCTCCGGAATAGACAGTCTCTTGTTGGCGGAATCATCCAGCGTCCTCTCAAACCACTGAGTCGCAGCGGTGATGGCCGGATTCAGCGCATCGATCATCACATATCGGGAAAGGGAGGCAATCCGTTCGCTGCGCATGGGATTGCGCTTGTAGGCCATGGCCGAAGATCCGATCTGCCCCTTTTCGAAAGGCTCCTCCACCTCCTTGAGATGCTGGAGCAGGCGTAAGTCATTGCTCATCTTGTGGGCGGAGGAGGCTATCCCCGCCAGTACATTGGCCACCCTGGTGTCCGTCTTTCTGGAATAGGTCTGCCCCGACACGGGGAAGCATTCCTGAAATCCCATTTTCCGGGCTATCATGGAATCAATCCTGTCCACCTTCTCCTGATCCCCGTCAAAAAGCTCCAGGAAGGAAGCCTGAGTGCCCGTGGTGCCCTTGGAACCCAGAAGCTTCATGCCGTCCAGCACATAGTTCAGATCCTCCCAGTCCAGATAGAATTCCTGCAGCCACAGGGAAGCGCGCTTTCCCACGGTGGTGGGCTGGGCAGGCTGGAAATGGGTGAAGGCAAGGGTGGGCAGGGCCTTGTATTCCTCCGCGAAATCCGCCAGCGCCGCCATGACATTTGCCAGCTTCTTCCGAAGAAGCTTCAGGCCTTCCGTCATGATGATAATATCCGTATTGTCCCCCACATAGCAGGAGGTTGCCCCAAGATGGATGATCCCCGCCGCTTTCGGACATTGCTGTCCGTAAGCGTACACATGACTCATGACATCATGGCGCACCTCCTTCTCCCTGGCCTTCGCCACCTCATAATTGATATCGTCGGCATGGCTCTTTAATTCTTCTATCTGCTCATCCGTGATAACGGGCTTCCCGTTCTGGCTTAAGCCCAGCTCCTTCTCTGTCTCCGCCAGGGCTATCCACAGCTTTCTCCAGGTCTTAAACTTCATATCCTGAGAAAAAATATACTGCATTTCCCTGCTGGCATACCGCTCTGATAAAGGACTCACATACCTGTCTGTACTCATTTTTACTCTCCTGTTCTCATTCTGCAGCCGCCTGGGGCCGCTGCCGTCTTTTTTGCCATATTCCCAAATCCTCAAAGAGGATTTCCTCAAAGAGGATTTCCTCAAAGAGGATTTCCTGCCCTTGACCTTACTGCCCCGGATTTTTCGGGGAATTCCTTTCTTACTAGTATAATCCACGCTAATTAACCATATGTTTATCGCCGTGAATAAAACAATGAAAGCCGGCACTGCCAAACGTACTGAACATAGGGTTATTAACCTTGATTTATACCAGTGCTTCCTCCCCGGCCTTTCGGGCCTTCTGCGGAATAGCGTTTTGCATTCTCCGAAAAATATCATAACCCACAAACAGAATTTCGTCAATAGCCATTGTCCTGCCTGTACTGCTGCACCGTCTCCATAATCTCGGACGCATAAGCGGGATATTGATTGGCAATATCCAAGATTTCCTGCATGGCTGTTTCCGCGATATTATTGTTGTAATCCATTTGCTTGCGCAGTGTCTGTCTGCGCAGGATCAGGTCATGGCGCATTTCCACCATCTCCCTTTTATCCAGCAGGGCCGCCGCCTGACCCACCCATCTCTCGGGGGAGACCACCCGGTAACGGGATATTTTCTCAAGCAGCTGGCGGCGGCAATACTCCGCCTTCGCCTCTGCCTCCGCATACTGCCGCCTTGCCTCCTTCTCCTTCTGATATCTCTTCCAAAGCTTTTCCAGAGCAGCCACACTGTCCGTTCCGTATTTCATATAGAGATAATCCGTCAGATTCTTGTTGTTGACATAGCGGATCTTTACCTTATTCTGCAGCTGTATCAGCTTATTGACGGCAAGCTCCACCCTGTGCAGCTCCCTCTCCCCGTCCGTATACTTTACCCAGGAGACCGTCACTGCCACCGCCACCGCTGCCACCGCCACAAGATACCCCGCCCTGGCATTCATATCAAAGACAAACTGCAGCACCACAAGCATGATCATGCAGAGTGCAAACGCCGTCAGGAAAATCACCGTCATTCCCCGCAGGTTGTTCATAATATTCTCCAGCTCCTGCCTGCGGTACTCATATGCGTGACGCTCCCTGTCCAGCCGCTGCAGATCCGCCCTGACCTTCTCCGCGTATTCTTCGCATTCCCCCAGCTTGGAGATCCCTTCCTGAATCTCATCCTCCTGCTCCCGCAGACGGTAGAAATCCGTTTCGCTCATATTTTGTTTCCCGCCCTGGTACCTCTGGCTTTCCTTTTCCAGCGTCACAAGCCGTCCGGCGATATTGTTGAGCGTCTCCCTCTCCTCCCGGGGCAGCGCCTCTATTTCCTCCATATCCGCCAGATAGGAGGTGATCAGTGAGTATTCCCCTGTCAGCAGGTTCTTCTCCCTGTTCGCCTCATCGATCTGTTCCAGACAGCCCGAGACATACCGGCGGCGCTCTTCCTCATTCTCAAAGTTTACATTCTTCCTGTCATAGACCACATTTTCCCAGTCTTCTTCCACTATATCACGGTACTTTGTTCTTCTTAATAGTCTGGCTAAAAATCCCATTTCACATTACTCCCTGCTCCGCAATATCCGGACTGCTCCTCTCAGGAGCCCGGATTCTGCCGCGGCATATCCTTCCTCACATCCGATAAGCATCCTTCAATGCCTGGGTCAGGCGTTCGCCCTCCTCGTCATAGGCCTGTCTGTCAAAGCTCCTCAACTCCCTCCTGTTATACAGGCGAAGGTACTCCGGCTGCCGTTCCCATTCCCCCATGGCTGCCTCAAGCTTTTTTTCCAGCTTCAAGGTGCAGGCGTGCCATTCCTCGTGCCCGGCCACAAAGGCCACATAATCCTCCTCGGAAAGCATCATGCGCATCGCACCCAGATAATCCGTCAGATAGTCGTCGCCGCCCTCCAGCTCGTAAGCCTGAAGGAAGCATTCGGCAGCCCTTTCATAATGCATCAGCCCGATATACGCTACTCCCTTATTATGCCACAGGGACGCCAGGCAATCCGCCGCCGGAATCCCCGTGCCTTCCTTTTCCATCTCCCGCCACTGCCGCAGGAGTTCCTCATATCCCTTTGCGGCGGACTGGTACTTCTTCTTCTCCACCAGATAATCCGCCTGGCGCTTGCGCTTCTCTATTCCGCTTAAGCCCGCGCCCTTCTTCAGCGCCTGCTCTGTCTCTTCCACGCAGGCCTCGTCGTACAGCCCCACATACCTGAGAATGGTCACCACAAAAGTGCTGAGAACCCCTTTCTTATGCACAAGGGGATGGAGGGCCCTGGCAAGCTCCCGCAGGCCGCATTCCCGCTCTATCCAGTTTAACAATCCGTCGTTCAACAGCGACAGATCCAGTAAAAACGCATTTTCCTTCATACAGTAGCAAAGCTCCTCCATGCTGAATACATTCATCTCCAGCCCCGGAATATGATAGGGAGCCTTGGCATACTCTCCCACACAGATACTGACCCGCATCGCAACTCTTTCCTCTTTCTCTTTCCCAATCCCGGCAGGCCGGAATCCAGATTTCACCGCTCTGCACGAAACTTCCGCTCCAATCCTCCGGCCAGTCAGGCAGGCCGGAACACCGGCGTCCGCCGCGGCAGACCATATTACGGCTTCGAATATCTAATAAATCGGAATCTCTTCCTTCCATACCTTTCCCGCGGACACCCGGAACTCTCCGAAGCCCAGGTCCTGGACTTCCACCGAAAGACAATTCTCCTCCTTCAGGAAGAAATGCAGCCGAAGCCTTGCAATATTTCCCGAAAGACCCTCCAGGGCAATCCCCACCGACCTTCCTCCGTTTCCCGAGGCACTGTGAATCAGAGGGGTAATCAAAAGCGCAAGCTCATTGCCGTCCTGAATATACACCTCCAGAGTCCTCTCCGCTTCATACCAGTTCACGCCGGCGTCCAGCAAAGCATAATAGGACTCTTCCCCCTGCCTGAGTATCTTCATTCCGATATTCGCCCTCAGCTTATCGTTTCCCAGGAAGACATACGCCTTTCCGCTCTCGCCGGGAAGCAGCCTTTCCTGCATGCCGATGCAGGCTCCCTTGCTGAAGAGATTATTGCCCTGGAAGACTCTCCTGCCCTTACAGAGATAGCGCAGGGAATACTTCATCCAGTCCTCCCCAAAGCCGTCCCCGATCAGGTATATGCTTCCCAGTGTTTCACCGCCGCATACCTCCTCCGCTATCCGCAGGAAGGCGGCATCCAGCATCTCCTTCTGCTCCTGTCCGAGCTCCACGGGGGAGTCCTCCCCTTCCGGCCCGTATCCTTCCCCGAAGGCGTATTCCAGGAACTGATACCTGCTCTCTTCCACAAATACTACAATGGGTGTGGTCCGCTTATTGGATTCCATGCGAAGCACCCTGATTCCCCCCTGCCTGTACTCAAAAAGAACTGACGGATAGATTCGAAGCTCCCAGGGCTGGCGCAGCATATAGCAGTAAAAGCTTTCCGCATAGCTCTGGACAGCCACCCGGTTCACCCTGAGCTGAATGCTCTCCACAATATGCGTCAGAACCTCCAGAATCCTGCGGTCCAGCACGGAACATGTGACCATGAGCGCATGGATCCTGGAACTGACCTGAGCCAGCAGCCCCAGGCTCTTCTTGAAGAAAAGCGCCAGCAGCGCCACTGGGTCGAAGCTCTCCCCGTCTATCATCACGGTCTCCCCGTCCATGGCAAGCGATACCAGGTTCTCCACCAGAATTCCTTCCTGTCCGTCGGCGCAGCGCAGAGCCTCTCTGCCGTACAGCCATTGGTTCGTCCCGTATCTCTTGCAGAGGACAGCGGGAATATTGTAATTCTGCGCCCCCGCCACCTGAGAAAGCGTCTCCGGCTCCCTGCCCTCGGAAAGGGCGTAGCTGATCTGACAGTATTTATTTCCCAAATCGTATCCCACAATCAGTTTATCATTATTCAGAAAACCCATGCCGCCTCCCCGTTTCCTGTATCCTGCCGTCTATTTCAGAGCAAACAGCCTGCCTCCCAGATAGTCCTTCCTGTAATATTCCTCCAGGAGATCGTCCATGGTGTCGCAATCCTGCAGGGATTTTGCAACCGCAATATCATTGATAAGCCGGTAACGGCTGTCCTCATCCCTTCCGCCGTCATCGCTTTTCTGAAGGGTGCCGCTCTCCGTAACCTTCTCTTCCCCCTCATTTTCCTCAGTGATATAATACTGCAGGCTTTCCCCGAAGAAGAGTATGAATTCCTTACAGAACACCCCTCCGTACACTTCTCTCATATATTCCGAACGATATCCGTCCGCCGCTCCGTTTTCGCGCAGAATCGAATAATGGATACAGACTCTTGCACGGGAACCCGTACGATACTCGATCATGGTTTTATCTGCCAGCTCCCGCTGCATCTCCCGGCATTCTCCAAGCTTTCTGAAGAAGCTTAAGTGGATTCCCTCCGTCAGCATTTCCTCCATCAGCTCATTTATAATATTCCCCGTCTCTTCGTCAATCTCCTGATGATTTTCCGAGAAATATTTCAGGAACGCAAGCTTGCACACCTTCTGCATGGGTTTCCCTTCCGCGTACATACGGTGCATCTCACGGAACACCTCGCTCTCCATAACCCGTTCCCCCACAAAGCAGTCATGGGCGCATTGAATGAGGAACGCCTCCTCCACCCCGTCCTTTGGGCGACAGGAAATATAGTAATGGAAGATCTCCATTTTCTCTCCCACATATGCTCTGGAATACAGCATCTGAACCAGGAGCCTTTCGCTGAAGGCAGTGCAGTCCATGTCAAAGGCTCTCGCCGCCTTCCAGATGTCCCGCATGTTTCTCGTCATTCCCCGGTAATTCCGGAGCAGGTACTCCAGCAGCACGCTGTCGGCCTTTCCTCTGTGGAATACATACACCGCGGCGGCCGTCATCAGCATGTCTTCCTTCCCGTCTCTCTTCTCCGTCATAGCGCCCAGCAGCCGCACCAGCAGCTTTACATCTACAAAGTAGGGACCGTACGTCTCCACCCACTGCCACGCCAGCTCATAGTTTCCGCGTAATATCATGAATTTCACAACGGTACCGCGTTCTTCCCAGTTCAGTGCCTCCGCCGGGATCGTCTTCAGGAATTCATCCAGCGCCCTCATATCCTCCATATCATAGTAATACTGCAGAATGCGCAGATACAGCTCCCTTTTGATCCGGCTGTCCGCATAATCCGAAGCCACAATCCGCAGCTCTCTCTTTATCCTCTCCTCCGGTTCCTCCCGGTATGCGCTCTCTCCCTCGCAAAGCCAGAGATCAAACCCGGGATTCCTGACGGCAACAGGAAGCAGCAGCTTCAGAAATCTGCCCGGCATCATCAGCTTTTCCATGGTGTACTCTACATTTTTGAGGAAAAGATTCCCGGCATCGTCCTCAAATACAATGGTATACCTGCTTCCGTATATGGCAGCCCATGTACGTCCCTCCGACAGGATATATTCGTCAGGGTACCGGTTCCCCGGCTGATACACATATACCTTCTTCAGTCCCGCGTCCTCCACCTGGATCAGATGGGCGAACAAAAGCCTGGAGAGCGCATCGCCGGTCTGGCTGTCCACTATGCCGGGCCTCAGGAACTTATTGTAGAGATTTGCCAGATGCCTGTCAATATGCCCCTTCCTGATCTGCTCCGTCACAAAATATTCCATTTTATACTTATATGCTTCATAAATGTCCCCCAGCCTGTCCCGCCGCTGGAGCACATAGTCATAAAGATATGCCATATGGGCATAATCCATATTATTCTGATAGGAAAAATACTTCAGCACTGCTTTGGGGATGTCCTGATTCCTGTCCAGATTAAGAGAGCGGCAGTAATACTCGTACAGATTGGTAATCCTCAGCTGGCTGTCCACCCCTGCCTTATACCATTCAAAATACGGCTTCCCCACCTTTCCTCCCTTGATCAGCAGAGCACAGACCTCCTGGAGCAGCCAGGGTTCCTTCCTTTTCTCATAGAGCCGTTCCAGAATCCGGAACAGCACCTGGGAATACTCCTTCCTTCTGCCCGCAAGGTAGGCTGCCTGCTCCGCCGCCTCCCGTTTCAGCACCCCCTGGCGCACACCGTAGTATAATACCTGAATCTCGAATTCCCCCAGCTTCCGCAGCAGGGAAGGATTGGCGTTCACCAGAAAAACCGCCTCAATATATAAAACCGGGCTGGTACAGCCCCTTGAAAATACCGTCTCCAGAAAAGTCCATTTGCTTGTGTCCGACCTGCGGTAATCCTCCGACAGATACAGGAGCAGCCAGGCCACACGCCAGTTCGTATTGTTCTTTCGGAAAATATGTTCCACATCCTCCGCCACCTTGTTGACATACTCCTCCTCCCCGTGAATCAGGGTGGTAAGATAAAGGTAATACGCCAGCAGGGAGTCCTCCGGGCTGCGCTTTTCAAACAAATCCGATACATGATCCAGTATCCATCCGGCCTCATTGTACCGCTCCTCCGTAATCAAAAGCTGTGCCTGAAACAATCTGGCCGAAATGTCTTCCTCATCCATTGCCACCAGTCTCTCCACCAGCTTGCCCGTCTCTCTCAGCCATGTGGAGGTGCCGATCTTGCGCAGCCGGAAGGCCTGATAGAGTTCCATCAGGTGCACCCTGTCCCGCTTCCCTGCCAGTTCCTGATTGTGCCAGATGCTTCCCCGGCCGAAACGGACCGTCACGGGCAGCTCTATCCTTACATAGGAATTGTACAGGCAAATCCGTCCGAAATTCTTCCCCCTGCGGCAGAGTGTCCCATCAACATACACGGGCAGCCTGCAGCGGTTTCCCAGGAAATCATCATCCGTTAAGATTCCCTTCTCCGTAAACAGAAAGTCTCCCTTGCATTCCACGGAAAGCTGTGTAAATCCCCATCCATTGCGGGTGATCAGCAGGCCGCTCTCCCTGACTGCGCCGGCAGGATCGTACTCCTCCAGTTCCAGGAACAGCTCCGTCTCCTCCACAAGGTATTCCACCCTCTGCTTTTTATTGACCAGGATCAGAAACTCCTCCACATTCTGCTCCCGGCCCGCACAGGCGGAAAATGCTCTGTACTCCTCCGCATACCTTGCGTCGCTTCCGGAGAAAATCCTGGCAAACTCCGGCGAATAGAAAAGCTTGACGGCCTCCCTCCAATTGCTCTTGGCCAGGTTGGCAAAATGAAAGAGATTCTTGATGCTGCCTATGGAGGATTCCGGCATCCTGTATTCCACATTCACCACAAAGGGCAGATAATATTCCCCCTGATTGCTGACCACATCGAAAACGCCCTTCACCACATCGCCTTCCTCCAGCCTTTCGCCGTGGACGCGGAAAAGGATCTCTTCCTCCGTCCCCGTGAACTCCTGCGTCAGGCATTCCACCCTCCAGTCGGAGGAATGAACCGTTCCGTCGGTAAATACACCGGGTGTTGCATGGATCCGGAAAGTCCCCTCATACTGCTCCCCCTTCCGGATGGATAACTCTATTTTCTCGCAGGAAAAATCAAGGGAACCGCTCTCATAATTGAAATTCCCTTCCAGAATCTGGCTGACTGTCTTTTGCATCTGCATTTCATTTCCCCCGCTTAGTATGGATATGGCGCATCATAAAAACCCTATGACTGATTATAGCAAAAAATCAGCCACAGGGCAATAAAAGAAAAATCTTATCGGATAAGCCTCTTGAAACCAGGTCTCACCGGACTTTCCTATTGCATATTCAGCCGTCTGCCGGTGACATACCAGGATACAAAGTACATCGCTACCGCCATCAGAAGGTTGACAATGGACGAAACATACGTGGAATAATCCAGATATCCCCCAAGACCATAAAGGCTGTCCACAGACATAAAGCTCCTGAACAGACTGCCAAGCAGGCCGTTCACCAGCAGGATGCCGATATAGATCAGGATAGCCATCATCACTCTGTATCTGGAGAACAGCTGTCCCAGAGAAATCGCTCCGAAGAGAGTGACCACGAACACAAAGGGCGATACCACCATGGAAACAAGCGCCTTTACCAGCCACCAGGCCATGTCCAATCCCAATGCATCCCCAAACCCTCGCAGAAAATCTCCCATATTCGGCAGAATCTCCCTCCAGAGAGCCGACAGAGAATATTCGTCCTTCATGATGGCCGATATCATGGATACCCCCAATATGAAGTAGGACAGATATGTGGCAATACAGAAAAAGAGAAGCCACAGACTGCCCACCAGGATCTTGGAGAAAAGGATCTGGTGCTTGGTCACCGGAAGCGTATGGACCAGGTAGCCTTCATCCGTGTACATGGTTCTGTAAAAATGCACTCCTACATAAATCCGGACCCCACAGTGGGCCGCAAACAGCAGCATTACATACATGAGCAGTGTCATAAGGCCCAGAAGATCGATCCAGCTCATGCGGCCGCTCTCCAGGTTCCACATGGGAGTCTGGAACGCCAGCCAGCCAAGGAAGGTGATCAACGCCACCGCCCCAAGCATCAGGAGGCCGAATTTATAAGTATTCTTCCATTCATGCTTTATCAATTTCCCTAACATGCGAACACCTCCCTGAAATATGCGTCCACGGATTTCCCGTGCTGTTCCCTGATATTGTCCACGGAGGTATAAAGCACAAGGCACCCGTAGCGCATGAAAATCACCTCGTCCAGCACCTGTTCGATATCCCCGATCAGATGGGTGGAAATCAGCACAGTGGCCTCCGGATTATAATTGTTGATGATCGTCCTCAGGATATAATCCCTGGCGGCAGGGTCCACGCCCGCAATGGGTTCGTCCAGCACATAGAGGTCCGCATTCCTGCTCATGACCAGGATCAGCTGCACCTTCTCCCTGGTGCCCTTGGACAGGGTGCTGAGCCTGGCCTGGGGGCTGATACCCAGATTCTGCAGCATGCCCAGCGCTCTCTCCCTGGAAAAATCCGCGTAGAAATCACAGAAGTAATCCAGTATCTCATATATCTTCCTGCCCCCGGACAGATAGGTTCTGTCCGGCAGGTACGCCACTCTGGCCTTGGTCTCCACCCCCACGGGCTGTCCGTTGATGCGGATGCTGCCCTGGGTTGGCGTCAGAAGCCCGTTGAGCATTTTGATCAGCGTTGTCTTCCCGCTGCCGTTGGGACCCAGAAGTCCGATGATCCTGCCCCTTGGCAGCACCAGATTAATATTATTCACCGCAATACTGCTTTTATTGTATGCCTTGGTCAGACCGGAAATCTCAATCAGTCCGCTCATTCTCCATCCCTCCTCTCCTGTTGTAAAGCATTGCCGCCGCTTCGTCTTCGGAATAGCCAAGCTCCTTCATCCCTGCAAAATAATCCTTCCTGTAGCCCTCCGCAAGCCTCTGCCTGCTGCGCTGTATCAGCGCCTCATCCTCCGTCACCGTCCTGCCGTTGGTCCTCTGAGTGAGAATCAGCCCGCTTTTCTCCAGCTCCGCAAATGCCTTCTGCATGGTGTTCGGATTCACCGAAGCCTCCGCCGCAAGCTCCCTGACGCTGGGAAGCCTCTTCCCGGGTCCATATCTGCCGGAGACGATCCGCACCTGGAGCCGCTCCACCAACTGTGCGTATATGGGACGTCCGTCCTCCAGATTCCACGCCATACTCTTCCTCCTGTTAAAATCCGCTTTATGCCCTGCCGATAGCCAGCCTGTAACCCGCCCCGGGGCAACTTCCGCACAAAAGCTGCAGCCGTCTGTTGTTCCCCGCACTGCCCCGGCAGATGCCGTTATAAATGTTTTCCTGACTCCCTCTGCCGTATTCCTTCGTTTTCGGCGCAAGGGCGTTGTACTAACTGCATAGTATAATCATACACCCTTGCATATTATTTGTCCAGACTTTTATCCGCATCTTCCTCATTTATCCTTAATTTATCCTGAATTCCCGTAAGAAAACGGTTCTACATCTGTCGAAATCCCGAAATTGCTTGGTTTCAGCAATTTCTGAGTCACAGTTAAAATACTTTGTACTGCAGAACCACATAAACTCGGGAATTCAGGTTTATTCTTCGATTTATTCTTCCATTCATCAGAAAGCCATACCGGCGGTCACCAAACCGCAGTTCATTTCCCGGACGACATTCGGGCGGCCGTTGTCCTGTTCCTCATTTTCACAGATCATGCGGGCCTCCGCTGCCCTGCAGCTCACTCCCCGGAGAACCTGCAGGTCTCCTCCAGCCTGCGGGCAAGCTCCCGCATGGCTTCCCCGTCCACCTTGCAGACTCTCCTGTCGTAGGTGTACAGCCCGTTGGTCTCGTCCTCCACATCGCTCAGCTGCGTATACACACATCCGCAGACTCCTTCGGGAATACCGGGCAGAATGACCTCCTCATAGAGCTTCCGGATCCTCTCCGTCAGTTCCCGGCTGTCCCTGCATTCCCCGTATCCGTAACGGCTATATTTCGCGTAGAAATGCCCGGGCACAAGGCAGGAATAGCCCCCGCATTCCGACACCAGCACGGGCTTTTCCGGCTTGTCCGGGAGTTTCAGCTTCCTGAAATAGATATGCTGGCTGTCAAAATCGCTCTTCTTCCCCGGGAACCACCCGGAGGCGGAATCATAGAGCCTGGTATCGTCCAGCTGCCTTGCCCTGTCGTACATGGCATCGCTCTCGAACTGCCCCCACCCTTCGTTGAAAATCGTGTAAGCCACCACGGACGGATGATTGCGCAGGTGCCGAATCGTCTCCTCCATATGCCGCACAAAGAAGGCCTTCCGCTTTTTGCCGGCCAGGCGTCCGATTCCTTTCGGATAGATTCCCAGGGTGGGAAACGCCGTATCCCTGATCCAGGAATACCGGCCGTTGTTCACCATATCCTGCATCACCAGCATCCCATGCACATCGCAGTAATAATAAAAGCTCTCCGGCTCGATCTTGATATGCTTTCTCAGCAGATTGATCCCCAACTCCTTCATGCGCAGGACGTCCTGCCCGTACTCTTCCTCCCTTGCCGGAAGATAGATCCCGTCGCAGAAATACCCCTGGTCCAGGACGCCGTGAAGGAAGATGGGCTCCCCGTTCAGGCATACTCTGGGAATCCCTTCGATCTCCCTTATCCCGATGCTCCTTAAGCCGAAATAGGAGAACACCACATCCTCCCCCATGGCGATCGTTATTTCGTATAGATATGGATGTTCCGGTGTCCACAGGACCGGCCGGTAGTCCGACCCGTCCGCCAGCCGGATTTTGTCCAGATCTATTTCCAGCTCCTTCTTCTCCGTGCGGACGGTATAGAGTCCCCCGTCGTGAAGCCTTACGGTGACGGATATGCCGCAGTCCCTGGGGCTTGTCACGGCCAGCCGCACCCTTCTTTCGTCCGCCGTCACCTGCAGATTCTGAATATAATTCTCCGGCACGCCTTCCAGCCACACGCTCTGCCAGATGCCGCTGACCGGAGTGTACCACATGCCGCCCCTGCGCCTGCGCTGCTTCCCGTAAGGATATCTGGCGGAGAGGGTATCCCGCACCCTGACCAGGAGACGGTTCTCTCCCTCCTCCAGGCTCTCCGTAATGTCGTATGTAAAGGGCAGATACCCGCCCTCATGCTTTCCCAGGACCTGCCCGTTCAGGGACACCTCCGCCTCCTGGTCCGCCGCCCCGAAATGCAGAAGCACCCGCCTGCCCTTTCTGTCCCGCATATCCTCTGGCAGGAGAAAGGTCTTCGTATAGGTAAGCTCCGCGCCCACGCGCCCCTCATATCCGGACAGATACGACTGGGGCGGAAAGGGCACCAGGATCTTTCTTCCGTTCAGCTGCCATTCTCCGTTCAGGCTGTAAAAGCTGTCCCTGCGCATCTGGGGGCGGGGATATCCCTGATCCCCTTTCCCGGCCTCTGACAGCTCTTCCCCGGACCGGCTCAGCAGCCTGTAATGTCCGTTTCTCATCATCCGGAAAATCAGCACCAGCGCCAATAGCAGCACCAGCGCCGCTGCCAGGGCCGCCAGGAAGATCTTCCTGTTGGGCAGAAAAGAGGTGGTGCCGTCGGAATTTACGATCTGCTCCGCGTCATAAAGGACTGCCGCGCCGATGACGGGGCCGATCACTCCCGGAATCAGCACCTGGCCTATGATCCGGATTCCCTGGAACTGGCCCGCCTTCTTTTCCGGAATCTGGTCCCGGATCATGGCTCCGAAGACGGCCATCCCCGTCAGGTAGCCGCTCATCATGAGAAGGGAACCTGCAAAGACGATTCCCGCGGCCCTTTCTGCATACAGAAGGATGTACCCGGCCCCGAGAAGCAGCACGGAGGGAACCACAGAAGATTTGAAGCCCAGAAGATCGTATAATTTCCCGTAAAAGAAAGTGGCAACTGCCGCCAGCACGATGGCAGGGGCCATGATCATCACATAATCCGTCATGCCCAGGCTTTTCTCATAATACAGAATCAGATAGGGCATGAAGATGTTGATGGAGACATTAAATATGGCAAAGGCTCCTATCACGGCGTATAACAGCATGTTCTCCCTCATGACGGAGGGCCGGAAGCTGTAGACGAGATTACCCCAATAGCTTCTCTTTCCCTCCGGAAGCGCCGTTTTCTTCTCATCGATGAGGAAAATGCCCAGGATTCCGATACAAGTCACCATCCCGCCCACGATCAGGTAGATCGCCGTCCAGCTGGACGCGGCATCCAGGTCAAAGGCGGAAAATCCGCCGAACACCGCCAGAATCGCCACCAGGGGCATCATGGAATTGATTCCCTCTATCTTCCCCCGGTTTGTGCCGTCGCCCCAGTCCGTCATCCAGGCGTTAAAGCAGGCGTCGTTGGCGGAGGAACCCAGGAAGGTCATGACACAGTCCATTATAATCACAAGGCTGATTCCCAGAGAAGCCGCCTGAAGGGCGCTTCCCGCAACGGACGTCAGAAGATCCACGCGGAGCAGGGCAAAGGCCAGAATGGAGATTCCCCAGGCCATATATCCCCCGCAGATGAAAATCTTGCGTTTCCCCACATAATCCGTAAAGGCGCCCACCAGGATGGTGGTCAGGGTGGCGGCCACGGAGCTTGCCCCCACCATCAGGGAGATCTCCCCGGCGGAGGCATGGAACATTTTGTAGATGAATACATTGAAATACATATTCTCCACCACCCACGCCACCTGGCCCATGAGACTGAAAATAAACAATGCCGCCCAGAACTTTTTCGACAGACCTTTCTCCATGATATCCTCCGTTCGTATATCCCTTCCTTCTACATTTTTTCAGCATTTTCATTGCAATAATGGATTCTGCTCTTGATTTCCATTATTGCCTTTGGCTCGATAATACTGAAAATGTATGCTTTCAAATATTTCTTATTCACCTTTTCATAGGCATGGTCTATCATGTTTCTAAATGCTTTCATCACACCGGCGTTGATACATTATCCACCTGACTTCCTGCATCACTGTTTTATATGCTGAATATTGATTGACCGGCAATCCGTTTTCTGCCGCAAATCTGTCTAACTCATCCTCCTCCTGTTTCATTAAGTCTATCCACAGCACATCTACCGTGATATCAAACAGACTCTTGATATATTCCATGATATCAACCCTCATGGAATCACCATCTATCACAACATCTATATCACTGGATAATTTCTCATCGCCATTTGCATATGAACCGGCTATTCCCAGTCTTATATTGTCGTATTTGTTATAAACTTGTCTTAAAACTGCAATAATATCATTCAACTTCATTTTTTCAATCCTTTTTGTTTTTTTATACTGCAAAGAAAGGATAATTACAAACGCTTTGGAAACGTAGTAAAGAATAGCCATTCAGCTTCGTTTTACACCACAGCCTCAAAAATGGCTTTGCCGTTCCATGAAATTTCTTTCACTCCCGGCACTTTATTCTTGTTGAAGTTAAAGCTGAGCAGATAGCCCTTCTGCGCGTGATAGGATTCCAGATAAGAACCCAGCTGCTCCTCTCCTCTTCTGTTGTACTCCTCCCCGCGCCATATCTTGATTTCTATAATGTACTGCCGCCCTCTATAATCCACAATCACATCCGTGCGTCCCCGGTCCCTGGTTCGGGCCTCGATATAGTAATTGCCCACGCCATTGATGATTGGCTTTAAATACAGCAGGAAAAACTTCCTTCCGTTCTCCTCTATGAATTTCTCATCCGCGGAATGGTATAAGTCTCCCCAGTGGACTACAAATTTTTCCAGCAGCAGCTCCATATTCAGGCTGCCGTTCTGGATAAACTGGTTCCGGTCTGCCACTGCGGCCGAAAATGTCCTGTTGGAAACCTCTTCTTCCGATAAGAATAAATTATACAGAACCATCTCAAAAATTCTGTTTGCAACCATCATGGCCCCATTTACATTCTTTACAAAGCCAAACATAGATGCAAGCTGAATAATGTCATTATGCGGATTGAACACGACCCTTTCTCCTAAAAACAGCATGGAATAAAGCAATTCCCGCAGTTTTGGATAATCCTCCAGCTTATTGGTCAGGGAATCGAACAGCGTATTCTTCTCCATCAGCAGAATCTTCTCAGCCGCCAGCAATCCCTCCCTGCTCCATGCCGCCTGCCTGTCCGGAAATTCCCCGCTTCCCGCAATCTCCTCGTCCATAAGCTTGCAAAGCCTGGACACCAGAAAGGGATAGCCGCAGGTTTCCTCGTACAGCAGCTGCGCCATCCGTCTCACATCCATCCCCGTATGGTAGTCCGCCTCATACTCGGCCAGCATCCCTGCTATGCCGTCTGCCTCCAGGTTCATATTCACATCAAACGAGGCGGCGATATTCCACGGACTGTTATGCTTATGCTCCGAGTCCGGGCGAACCTTCTGCTTCAGGTTCCTGATGTCATATACCCCCGCCAGAATCACCGAATGAAAAGTAGGAAAATCCTCCCTCTGCAGGTAATACCCCCGCAGAAGCGCCAGGAAATCAAGGAACACCTGATTATTTGACGCGCTGTCCACCTCATCTATCAGCAGGACGACAGGCTTCGGCGCAGACGCGCAGAATTCACTCAGTTCTTCGAACAGGACTGAGAGGGCACAGCCTTCCTCCCCATATTTTTTGATCCTGTCCAAAGCCTCCCCCGCCGCTTCCGGCACACGCCGCAGCATCATTGCGAACCGCCTGGCAAAGGCCGCTGAAAAAAACCGCTCCGTCTCAAAATCTGCCTGGGACAGAAACTGGAAATCAAGGCTGGCCACAATAAAATCCTCCTGCAGATAATCCTTCAGTGCCGCAAGGGTAGTTGTTTTCCCGTATTGTCTTCCACGGTTTATAACAAAATAGTGCTTCCGGTCTATCATCTTTCTGATTTCCGCAAGCCGCCCGTCCAGATTGACCATATAATGCTCCGATGGCCTGCATACACCTGTTACATTGAAATATTTTGCCATACTGCCGCCTTTCTTTCCCTTTCATCTACATTGATTCCAAACCATACAGGGCAATCCCTTTTACATGCTTTCACTTTACCATAATGCACATGGACTATCAATGATTACAGCCTGCTTCTTTCAAATACTATTTATTGTAATACTCTGCAATATATGGCTAATCCTTTCTGTACAATCTGAAATCCTGTCTTCCGTATTGTTAATCCACTCCGTCAAAAATATCGCCTAATGTCATCTTGATGTGCGGAAATGCTTTCAGGCGGATCTCAGTCTCCGCATTATAATCCTCATCCTCTCTGTCCCCCTGGAACATATAGCTCTGTTCCAGGGCATACTTCCCGTCCTGCAGATAGTATATTTCTATGGTCCCCACCGGAGAGACAATCCAATATTCTTCTACCCCTGCCTGTTCATAAATGTCCTTTTTCTCTGTCCGGTCTCTCTTTGCCGTGGAGTGGCTCAGCGTCTCGGCAATGAATTTAGGGACACCGCTGTATGCGCCGCCCTTTAAATGCTTCCTGTCGCATATGATCATGATGTCCGGGCATACATAATCATCATTTACATCCGGATGATACTGGAAGTCAAGGTTTTCCATGGACACGCGGCAGATGCTGTTCACGAGCCCATTTGCGATTATCCTGTGGATATTGCCATCCACGACAAAATGCCTGTACCCGGGAGACGGCGACATATCGCAAATCACGCCATCTATTTTTTCGTCTCTTTTTCGTTCAAATTCCGCTAATCCCATGCCAGTACCTCTCTTTTTGCCAAAATACCTTTCCGCCTTGTGAGCCAGCCGTCCCCAGGCGGCTCTGTCATTGTAGCACTGTCATGATTAGTTTAACATGGTTTCCTGAATCCAACAACACCATATTTGATTATTCGCGGCACGCGTCCGGGGCTGGCATATTTGCTGCCCGGGCAGCCTGGCCCGGGGAAACAGCAATCCGGGATTTAAACCCGGCAGGAAGCGCTTATCGCCTCCAGAGCCTCCTCTTCCAGCTCTTTGCTTCTTAGCAGGATGCCGATATAGGCCTGGCGCATGGCCCTGGCTTCCGCTGCGTCCACAGGGGTCCTGGGCATCATTTCGTGAATGCATTTTTCACACATGGACAGCATCTCTTCATATTTTGAGATTGCGATGGTGCATGCGCTTTTGTCGATGTCCGGTATCAGATGCGTACAGAGCTCCAAGAACTGCCTGATTCGAAGCTTTCCCTCATAGTGTATGAAAATATGCGGGAACATGCATTGGATGTCCACCATGTCCTGATTCGTCTCCCTGCGGAGCTCTTCGCACCAATTATCGTAGATGACCAGTCCATGGCCCACAAGCGGCTGGTCGAAAGAATGTATCTTATTGCGCAAAAGGAGATATCCCTTATGCAGAGCTTCCCTGCATTTATCCACGACAGAATCCGTTCTGGAACCAGGCTTCACCAGCAGCAGGTCGGAGTCTTTCCCATACCACTCAGGGAAGCTTTTCAGATTCTCAAAAGACATGACGGCATTCTTCTCATCATCGCCGTCCAGAAAAGAGATTCCCTTCAAGATCCTGCCCTGGTGGGAAAATCCTGTGGCCAGTATGGTGTCGGTGTATTCTTTGGGGATAACGATTATCGGATATCCGCTTTCTATGTGCTTCATGGCCATGCTGATATATTCTTCCTGCGAATGGTCCGCTCTGGCATGAACCTCGCAGGTCAGTCCGTATACTCCAAGGCAGCTCTCCCAAATATCCTCGGGCTCCCAGGAATAGCCGAAGCAGCTGCCGGTAAACGCGGACTGCAGAATGTATTCCGTGTCGTCATTTATCTGCCGGTTCATCGTGCATTTCCGCTCCTCAAGTCCCATGAAGAGCTTGATTGCTGTCAGTATCGCGGGCTTCGACATGCTGCGGGGCCAGGTTTTGCCCGTGAAATCCGCAATGGAAGCGTATGGCAGCAGTATGTGTTCAAAGTTGGCATTCGCGGCAGGCACAGGCGCCGGGAAGAGGATTTGGTCTATGGTACATCCCAGCAGCTCTGTCAGCTCCACAAGGACAGACAGCTCCGGCATGGTATGGCCGTTCTCCCATTTGCTCACGGCCTGGGGGCTGATGTTCAATTCTCTGGCTATGTCCTCCTGGGTCAGGTCTTTGCTTTTTCGAAGCAGCGCGATCTGCTTCCCCGCTTTCACATTATCGAACATTTCCGTCTCCCTTCCTGCTATTCCGGCCGGATTTGCCTCCCAGCGGAATAGCGGCTGTGTTTTCTCTTCTATTATTGTACGGAAATACGGCTGGTTTGACCATACCTGTGAGGTTGAACGCAGGTTTCGGAACTCAACTTAAAGTTAAGTTCCACAATTTAATTGTTCATTTGTCAGCATCAAATGATTTCCAGCTATGGTATATTCCCGTTCTATGTACGCATCTGTTATCGGAAACATGTCCTGTATCAAAAATGCACTCTGCCTGCTATCATCCAATTTCACAATATGGATAATGTCACAGGATCTTCCCGCTTTTTCTTTCTTCTCTATAATTCGCTTATATTTATCAATTTGACTGGACAAAGGTATCATCCAGTAAATTCCTGCACTTGTATCTTCAAAACAATAATAATGTGGTCTGTTCCCTGCTTTCTTCATTCGCTTGTCCTCATTATGGAAAAAGTCCTCCGCCTTACGGCGAAGGACTATACTTTCAACCCGACCATTTATATACCACACATCGGTCAGTGGTAAACTTTCCTTATACCTCTATACTAGCAGGCACAAAGAGGAAAGTCAATAGGGCTTTCCCTTAAAATTTTATGCAGATAGGAGCTAATTATTCTCTAAATCAATTTCTTTTTCCTGTAATTGCTCAATATCGTAGACATACCACTCGTCTTCCGCTGGCCGGAAACCTATGGACCAAAACATCCTCTGGCTCTGCTTATTGAATGCGTAGATGTTGGCTCTGACCTGGCGCATTCCTTTTTCCTTTGCCAGTTCGATCATGTTCCATACGCATTTGCGGCCGATGTGGCGATTCTGATATTCCCTGCAGATGACGATGGCGATTTCGGAATTGTCCCGAAGCGAAACATCTCCGATCAGCTTGCCCTTATACTGAATATAAAAGCATTCGCCATGGGAGCTGAGGAAATCATACATGGCCCTGAGCCTGTCCCTTGAATATACGTGGTCAATATTATCCACCTGCCTGCACAGCTCTTTATCCTGATACCATGCAATGGCGATGTCCTCGTTTGGATAATATGGCACCAGCAGGATATGGTCATCGACTTTTCGCTGATCCATTTTAAAACCTCCTGAGTCCTCAGCCCGGTCTGTGCCTAAGGATACCCCTATTCCGCCAGACGCCAGAATAAGTTTGGCTATCACGAGCCGATATTCCTGTATTTTCTCAACACATATAGCCCCCTGTCCATATCATGCCCGTCAGGGTTCACTATCTCCGCCCGGTTTGACAATCCGCAGATGCGCCGGGGCTCCTCGCCGAAATAAACCCTCCTGTTGTTTGGACATTTGCACAGCCTCTCGGGGAACTGCTTTTTAAACCATTGGAACAAGTCGAAGTCTTCCTTGTATAAAATCTTTGCAAACCCATTGATATTCTGAAAATGGTTGAAATAAATGCACAGCATGAAGTATTCATGATCCGCATAGAAACCGCATATATTTTTCCCCTTATATACATATTCAACTTTCCACTTAAAATCTGAGACGATTCCCCTAAGCGGTTTTATCCTTGCTTTGACCTTCAGCTCCGACAGATTGTTTTCCAGCTTATTGACAGCTTCAACACTTCCTGCAGACAGCGTTTTGCATATGTCTTCCACACTTGGGATTGGGGAATATGCATTTTTGAAATCAAGGCGGAGAAAATTCATCCATTTATATTTGCTCTCAGGCGCCTTGCACAGATACGCCATGCCCTCCATCATCTGGGGGTATTCTCTGTGGACAATATGGACTGTATCCCCGTTTTCAGAGACTTGGATTCCCCGTTTTGACAGTTTTTCATATCGCCCGGCATTATATTTCGCTTCATGGATGCGGTTCATCTGCTCTATGACATCGAAGTAATCTCCCTTCCGTACCACCAATGCGCCTGTCCCAGCGTCAATCCCCTTGCTGGCGACGCCTATGCGATAGAGATACAGGGCATAAAACTGTATGGCCTGCTGAAACGTATTTCTCAGTGTGCTTTCCCTGGAATCTGCCGAATGCTGCTTCTCTTTTTTCTCCTTGCTTTCCCGCTCTTTTAATTTCGCCATGTAGTCCTCATATGGCTTCGGGAACACCATATACTCCTCCGGCCTTTCATACATTTCACGATAGAGGGAAAGCATGAATTGATAAAATTGTAGCTGCCCGTCCTCTTGCTGATTCGACATTTCAAAGGGGGCAATCATATCTATGCAATGTCTGATTGAGGCCTGTGCATATGTCTCCATTTTTTACCTCCCTATATTGTCAAGTGATTTTCCTTAAAAAAACAAGGAATTTTGTGTTTCATATCTCAGATGAATGAACCAAGGAGATGGACATTTCTCTGTATCTGGTACGAAAATAGAGGCAATAGGGTACACGAAGTAGAACGTCTTGGTTTTTCGCTCTACATGGCCTTGTGTATACCCTTCCTTCTACGGCGGCGAACCTCCCATCTCTACCAGGATCTCCGTCTCACGGGTCCTAACTTCCTTCGTTCCGCCTGTCCATAACCAGGGTGCCAGCTTAGCTCCATTTGCTGTTTCCTCTTAACCGGAGCCCATAATTTTGCATAACTCACTCTTCCACTGGCCGAAAGTCTATCGGCTGGAACCTCCTCTGACTCTAATGGCTATGTATTGCAGAACCTATAGATTCTTAGACAAATATAACACCAACGTCCCATCCTCCACTTCGGACATGACAAACTCGTCATAGCCCCAGTGGAGATAGATTCCCAGGTTTCTGGTCATGTGGGCCTCTACTCCGATGGTCAGCCTCCGGCAGCCGGCCTCTGCGGCGTACTTTTCCATCAGCTTCACAAGACGGGAGATATGTCCCTGTCCTTCATAGGCCTTCTCTATCCTCAGGGCATTGATGTTTGCCGTCGTTTGGCCATCCGCCAGCAATGTCCGCCCGTCTATGGCGCGGCATTCCGGCTCAAAGAGCAGCGTGCCCTCCCCTACAGGCTCTCCGTCAAGGGATACCAGAAAGGATTTCGACTTGTCTGACATATGGTAGTCTATGTATTCCTTCCTCCATCTTACCCAGTCTTCATCCCCCTTGTTATTTTCAATGTTCTTCTCCCATATCCTCTCCAGCCCCGGCAGCGAGGCGATTCCATAGGTCCATTCCATGCTGTGTCCCTCCAAAGAAAACCACTTTCCCATTTTGGCTTTTCCGCCTTTACACCCATCGATGGCCATAATGTAAATCTGGCAGGGATTCGCCTCATCCCAGAGCATCGGGAACACTTCCAGCTCCTGAAAACCCGACGAGAGATAGAATCTGTTGGTATCATCGTAGATATCGTATCGGCCCATCTGGACGGTCTTTACCTGGAGGAAAGAGTATCCTGTCTGCCTGGCTTTTTCCTTTGCTTCTTCAAAGAGCTTTCGGCCAATGCCCTGTCTGTGGTATTCCCTCAGCACGCCCATTACCGCCAGTTCAGCCGTATGTCGGCCCGTTTCTTTCAGGTAGAGGAATCCCACGGGCTTTTCATCATCATATGCGCAGAAGAAAGGCTTTCCCCTGCTGCCGGCAATGTATTCCTCCCGGGCCTGGGGGATGCCGAACCAGTCCGGGAGGGATTCCAATATGGTCCTTGCAATCTTTCCTTTCTCTGCATCGCTGTCAATCTGCCTTATAAGCATAATACTCCCCCTTGGTTCCTCAGCCCTGCCTGTCTCCTCTTATCATCGTCATGGTTTCTGTCATACCGGCCGCTGCCGAATGCCCTCCCGGCTATGGATGCCCACTGTCTGGCCACAGCTAAGGCTGTTTCATTTTCAGGGTCGAAAAGTCTTATCCATGCAGAACTTTACCGGAAACTCCTGAATTCTGCCGTAGCTTACTTTTATTATACACAGCGCCCGATGAAATACAATAAAAAAGGACCGGCGAAAATATGGCTGAATTTCGGCAGCTCTACGAACTGCCCAGCAGAAGCTTCGTGTACTCCTCCTTCGGATGGCTGAATATCTCCTCGGTCTCCCCGATCTCGATGATCCTGCCATCCTTCATCACCATGATCCTGTCACACATCCGATAGACCACATTGATGTCATGGGAGATAAACAGATAGGCCAGATGCATTTCCTCCTGCAGCCGCTGCATCAGCTCCATGATCTGCGCCTGAATGGTCACATCCAGCGCGGACACCGGTTCATCCGCCACGAGAAAGCCGGGCTTCGTGATCAGCGCCTGGCCGATGCTGACCCGCTGGCGCTGGCCGCCGGAGAGCTGGGAGGGCCTGCGGTGAAAATATTCGTCCCCCATCCCCACCCGGTGCAGCATATCGTAGGCGGCGGCTTCCCTGTCCGCCCTGGAGAGGGCCTTTGAGGCGTCCAGGATTCCCGCGCATCGCAGGGGCTCCTGCAGCAGCCAGCCTATGGTCTTGGAGGGATTTAAGCTGCTGTACGGGTCTTGAAAGATCATCTGAGGCATGGAGCTGCCGTGGACAATCTCCCCTTCCCTGCAGCAGTTCATGCCCAGAATCGCCTTGGACAGAGAGGTCTTCCCGCAGCCGCTCTCCCCCACCAGTCCCAGACTTTCCCCGGGATAAATCTCAAAATCCGCGTTCGCCACCGCGCATTGCCCCCTGCTGCGGGAGAATTTTCCCCCGGGGGCGAACAGCCGCCCCACCCCGTCCTGATAATATACGGACAGATTGCGGACCTGGACGATGGGAATCCCCCTGTCCGGCGGGTTCTTTGCCCGGTTCTCCTGCAGATTTCCGAATGGATTTTTCGACACATCCTCTGATGCATTTCCCGACGGTCTTTCCGATGCATTCTTCTGCGCATTTCCCGACGGTCTTTCCTGCAAATCCCCCGGCACGGCTTCCGCAGCCTTCCCGAATGCGGGCCTGCGCTTCACTCTGGACGGCACCGCCTCTATCAGCATCCTGGTATACTCCTCTTTGGGATGCATGAAAATCTCCTCTGCCGTTCCCGCTTCCACCACGCATCCGTCCTTCATCACCGCCACCCGGTGGCAGAACCTTCTGGCCAGATTTAAATCGTGGGTGATAAAGAGCATGGCGTTCTTCTGCCTGCGGTTAATCTCCCGAAGCAGCTGGATGATCTGGGCCTGAATCGTCACGTCCAGGGCTGTGGTAGGCTCGTCCGCCACAATCAACCGGGGATGCAGAATCACCGCCATGGCGATCATCACTCTCTGGCGCATACCGCCGGAAAGCTGATGGGGATAGCTGTCATATACCTTCCGTACCTCCTTAAGCCCCACCGCTTCGAAAGTCTCCAGCACCTTTTCCCTGATTTCCCCGGGAGAGAGCTTCGTATGAAGCCGCAGAATCTCCCCCACCTGCCTGCCCGCCCGCTGCGTGGGATTCAGGCTGGTCATGGGCTCCTGAAATACCATGGACATCCGCTCTCCCTGATAGCTGCGGTAAAGCGCTTTGTCCCGGGGGCTCCCCCCCTGCCGCAGAATCACATCGTCAAAGAGGATACGCCCCGTGGTCATCCGGGCCGTTTCCGCCTCCAGTCCCATGAGCGTCAGCGCAGTGACGGATTTGCCGGAGCCGGATTCTCCCACCACTCCCAGAATCTCCCCGTCCGCCAGCTCCAGGCTGACATGCTTCACTACTTCCTTTTCTCCAAACGCCACCGACAGATCTTCTATCCTTATCAAAGCTGCGCCTCCTGTGTCCAATCGCTTCGCGCCGATTATTCCTCCGCCGCCTTCCGCCTGATCCCCTCCCCGAAGAGCGAGAATCCCAGCACCACCCACACAATGGTCAGCCCGGGCGCCAGGGCGCACCAGGGCGCCGACTGCAGATAGCCCTGGGCGTCGGAAAGCATATTTCCAAGGCTTGCGTCCGGCGGCTGCACTCCTATTCCCAGATAGCTCATGCCGGACTCTGCCAGAATCGCATTGTTAAATCCTATCATCACGGAAATCCAGAATACGGAAAAGATATTGGGCAGAATGTGGACGAAAAGAATCCGGAAGCTTCCGGCTCCCATCAGCCTGGCCCGGCGGATGTAATCCGCATCCCGCAGCCGGATGAATTCGCTGCGCACGATCCTCACGAAGCTGGGCGCAAACACGATTCCCAGGGAGATGATCACGTTCTGCCTGCCGCTGCCCAAAAGGCTGATAATGACCAGCGTCAGCAGGATACTGGGAAATCCGTTCACCGCGTCCGTGATCCGCATGACGATCTCATCCCCTATGCCTCCGAAATATCCCGTCAGCGCCCCCAGCAGGATGCCCACTGCCCCGGAAAAAAGTACCACCAGGCTACTGACGGCGATGGTGGTGCCCAGCCCCTTCATGACCCTGGAGAAGATATCCCGGCCGAAATTGTCCGTGCCGAAAATATGCCCCAGGGAAGGCGGCGAGAACTTCTCCCCGGCGGACATTGCCGTAGTGCTGCAGGGGGTCCAGAAAAACCCCACAACGCCCAGCAGCAGGGCAATCCCCGTCATCACCGCGCCGGCATACAGATATTTATTCCATTTACTGCCGTTTTTCTTCCTCATCTCCGGTTCTCCGTTCTCTTTCCCTGAACTCCCTTGAATCCAGCGCAATCGCTCTGTCTTATTCCCATATCCCTTTCCCGGAAAATCGTCTGCGGTAAATAATTCCGCAGGCCTGTCCCGGCTGACTGCGAAGCGATTCACCGTTCTTTATGAGATCCTGGGATCCACCACCCTGTACAGGATGTCCACCACAAAATACACAAAAATCACCACAAAGGTAATATACAGAATCAAAATCTCCACCACCGGGAAATCCCTGGCAGAGATGGAGCTGATCAGCAGACGTCCGATCCCCGGCAGCCCGAACACCTGCTCCACCACGATGCTGCCCGCCACAATCTCCGCAATGATCATGCCCAGGAAGGTGATCACCGGCATCATGGCGTTGCGCAGCACATGCCCGTACATGACGCGGCGCCTGGTACAGCCCTTGCCGTACGCGGTGCGCACATAATCCGCCCCCAGCTCCGTCAGCATGGAATTGCGCAGAAATCTTGCCGTCATTGCGATCTTGGGAATGGCGATGGACAGCGCCGGAAAAATCAGATAGCCCAGAAACCCCCAGAAATTCTTCCTGTAATCCACATAACCGCCGGGGGCAAAAAGGTGAAACAGAATGCCGAACACAAAGGTCACCAGAATCCCCAGGAAAAACGAAGGCACCGCCATGGCGGCCTGGGTAACCACGCCCAGCACCGCATCCAGGACGCGGCTCCCGCTTCTGACCCAGAATACCCCCAGGGGAATGGAGACCAGTACAATCAATACCAGGGACAGCGCCGCCAGCCACAGCGTCACGGGAAGCTTATCCCCTATGAGCTCCGCCACCGGCGTCATCTCGTTCATATTCTTTGAATAGCGGTAGCTGACGCCGAAGTCGCCCTGAAGCACTCCGCTTATCCAGCGAAAATACCTTACCGCCGGCGGATCGTTCAGCCCCAGCTCCTCCCGGAGGGCCTCCTCCCTCTCGGGGGTGGCCTCCGTCCCCAGGATGGAAGCCACGACGTCCCCGGGAATAATCTGGAAGGCCAGGAAGGCAGCAACGGAAACCAGAAACAATGTCATAATGAGAGTAATGATTTTCTTTCCTATATATTTCATGCTGCTGCCCTCCCGTTATACTCATAACCGCCGGAATTTATTCATCCGTAATATCCTCTTTATTCTGCAATATAAACCGTACTCATATCCTGCACATACACCGGATAGAATTTATACCCCGCCAGGCTCTTGCTGATGGCCGTCTGGTTGGCCGGCGTCTGTATGAAGACGCTCCCCGCCTCATCGCAGAGAATCTTCTGCAGCTCCTTATAGTAGCCCGCTTTCTCTTCCGGATCCAGCGCATTCTGGGCCTTTAAATAAATCTCGTCATATTCCGCGCTCTGGAAATTGATGAAATTCTTCTTGGAGTCGGTCACAAACCGGTTCATCAGGTAGCCCGGAGTCATGTCACTGGTCAGGGCAGTAATTGTTGCCTCAAAATTGCGCCCGTTATACACCTGCTCCAGCCAGGTATTGTTATCCATCCCCTTAATAGCGGCGTTGATGCCGATTTTTTTCAGCTGCTCCACGATTACTTCCCCTGTCTGCATGTGGAACGGGTAATCGGACACAATGGCAATCTCCAGATCAAATCCGTCTGCGTAACCCGCGTCCGCCATCAGCTCCATAGCCTTCTCCACGTTGGCGGCGCTGCCGTAAGTATCGTTCAGATCCACATAATACTCCTTCAGGGTGGGCAGCATGGCCGAGCTGATCAGCGTCCCGTTCCCTCCGGCCACGAAATCGTTGATCTCATTCTTGTCCAGGGCATAGCTGATGGCCTGGCGCACCCGCACATCGTTCAAAGGCTCCACGGCGTTGTTCAAGAACAGCGCCTGCACCATATTGGTGGGGGAGGAAAGTACCTGATGGCTGTTCTTTAACGCCTGGGCCTGAGAATCCGTCAGGTAAGCGTAGAAATCCACCGTGCCGCCCTGCAGCTCCATCAGCGCCGTGTCCCCGTCGCCCATGATCCTGAATTCCACACTGTCAAGCTTGGGGAGCCCTTCCTGCCAGTAGTCGGGATTCTTCGCCAGGGTGATGCCCTTCAAGGGCTCATAGGACACAAAAGAAAACGGCCCGGTGCCGATAGGATCCGTCCCTTCCTCTTCTCCGCTGCCCGCGGGGATGATGGCTGCCACGAAACTGTAGATCAGCTCCGTGTTGGCACTTCCTACCGTCACCTGAACCGTATGTTCGTCAATGATGTCTACGGCCTGTATGGTGCTCAGTGTGGAAATTAAGGGAGTGCCATCCAGCAGTCCCGATACTCTCTCCAGAGAGTATTTCACATCCTCCGCAGTCACAGCATTGCCGTTATGAAACTTCACACCTTCCCGGAGTGCAAAGGTATACACCAAACCAT
Source organism: uncultured Acetatifactor sp. (assembly GCA_910589035.1). Classification (GTDB taxonomy): domain Bacteria; phylum Bacillota; class Clostridia; order Lachnospirales; family Lachnospiraceae; genus Acetatifactor. The sequence goes on from CAJUSI010000015.1 coordinate 107,615, forward strand.
CCTCCGAGATTGTGTAATCGCTGGCAAGCGCATTGATCAGGCTGCCATTTTCATCCGGCTTCACCAGGCCTTCAAAAATATTAAACAATATCTCCTTCGTTCCTGCCGCCGTCGCTTTGTGAGGGTCAAGACTGTCGATATCCTGTTGTATTCCTACAACAATTGAGTTATCCTCCGAAGACTCTCCTGTGCCGTCTGCGCATCCGCCCAGTACAGCCATTGACAGAAGTGCCGTAAAAAGGAAACCGCAAAGTTTCTTTTTCCCATGAAAACCTGTTTTCATTTCTGCTCTTCTCCTCTTCGATTCATGAAACTCTCATTATTCAATTGTCTCCCTCATTTTACCATAGAATGCTGTGATTGCAAGTATTTTATTCAATACATTTCCATATCTCTTTCCGTTTACATTCCATATATAGGATCAGCCTGTCAAAACGCAGCCTCTTTCTTCCCGGCGCCCTGGATTTCTGTGCAATCAACAAATGTGCGCGCAAGCATGCTCACCTGGCTCGTTGCTCAACGAGCAGCGTTTGCTCGCGAGAATCAATTCCCAGGGTCTTTCTAATGATTGCCGCATGAATTTCTGAGAAAAAATGATGCAAAAAATTTGTAAATCTGATGCACTTTATGTGCATTATCGTTGTATTCTGAAGGCAGAAAACGGAGGTACTCAGGATGAACCCAATCAATAAAATGTCAAAAATCTTACACGCTTCTCTGTCGTTGCTGCTTATTATGCTCCTGCTGTTTAACGTATATTCCCCAAAGGTCTATGCCGCAGAAGACGGGGCGGAGGAGGAAGAAGAGCTTCTGGCGCCCTATTTTATCATCCAGAACGAGGATGTTCCCGTGGATCTGTTTCCCTTAAAATCCACCGAGGTGACTGCGAATATCAATGGAATCATCGCGGAAGTCTACGTGGTGCAGACCTACGCCAATGAAGGGGAGGAGCCCATAAACGCCAGATATGTCTTTCCCACCTCCTCCGGCGTCACCATGCACGGCATGCGGATGGAAATCGGCGACAATGTGGTAACCGCGCAGATTCGGGAAAAGGAGGAGGCAAAGGAGGTATATGAGGAGGCAAAAAACGAGGGAAAAAGCGCCTCCCTTTTAGAGCAGAAAAGGCCCAATGTCTTTACCATGGATGTGGCAAACATCATGCCGGGGGATGCGGCCCGCATCGAGCTGCATTACACGGAGCTGATCAGCCCCACGGAAGGTATTTATGAGTTTGTCTTTCCCACTGTGGTTGGTCCCCGCTATGCCGAAGTGCCCCAGGCCCCGGCTCTGGAGGAGCTCTCTTCCCCCCGGGCAGAATCCAGGACACTCAGGGCTCCCGGCTCCGGGAAGACTGCAGACAGCTCAGGCAGTCCAGCAGACAATGACACGGACAACTCCGGCAGCTCTGCAGGCAAGGACGCAGACAGCGCCGGCAGCTCTACGGCAGAATCGGACGGTGACTGGCTCTCCAGCCCCTATCTCGCGGAGGGGGAATTACCTCCGGGAGAGTACCACATCACGGTAAATCTGTCCACCGGCGTCCCCATAGCCGATGTGAGCTGTAAATCCCACCAAATCAGGATTGACCGGGATGGGAACTCCCAGGCCAGAATCACTCTGGCAGACCCGGAGGATTACGCCGGGAACAGGGATTTCATCCTGAAATACAGGCTTACCGGGGAGGAGATCTCCAGCGGTCTGGTGCTGACAGGCACGGGGAAGGAGAAATATTTCATGCTTACGGTACAGCCGCCGGAGCGGTTTACTCCCGAGGAAATTCCGCCCCGGGAATACCTCTTCGTGCTGGATGTATCCGGTTCCATGCACGGCTTTCCCCTGGATACCGCCAAAACTCTCATCCGGGATCTGGCTGCCAACCTGAGGGAAACCGACACCTTCAACCTGGTTCTGTTTGCCGACGATACTGTCAGGCTGTCCCCGGAATCCCTCCAGGCCACGAAGAAGAATATCAAATACGCAATGGATCTGATCGATAAGGAGGAGGGCGGCGGGGGAACCTCCATGCTGCCGGCACTGGAGGAAGCCCTCTCCATCCCCTTTGACCCGGAGAGCGCCCGGAGCGTGGTGGTCATCACAGACGGATACATTTCTAATGAAAATGAGATTTTCGACCTTATCAATAAGAATATGGATACCGCCAGCTTCTTTTCCTTCGGCATCGGAAGCTCCGTCAACGATTATCTCATCAAGGGAATCGCAGGGGCCGGCCTGGGAGAATCCTTCGTGGTAACCGACTCGGAGGACGCGGCGGAATGCGCCGAACGCTTCTGCAGCTATATTGCGTCCCCCCTTCTCACCGGCTTTACCGTGAGCTACGAGGGCTTCCGGGTTTACGATATGGCGACTTCCACCCCTTCCATTCTCTACGCCCAAAAGCCCATCGTGCTCTTCGGGAAATGGAGCGGGGAGCCCGCCGGAACCATCACCCTGACGGGGAAGATGGGCGAACAGGATTATGTGCAGGAAATATCCGTCTCCGACGCGGTTGTGGATACCGAAAATGAAGCCATCCGCTACCTTTGGGCCCGCACCAGGCTGGATCAGATCGCCGGATACGGGAGCCTTAGAAACGACGATTCCGCAAAGGAAGAAATCACCCGGCTGGGGCTGGACTATAATATGGCCACGCCCTATACCTCCTTTGTAGCCGTGATCGACGTGGTTCGGAATACGGACAAGGAGGGCCGGAATGTCAGACAGGCGTCCCCTCTTCCCCTGGGTGTCTCCAATCTGGCCATAGGGGGAGACTACCGCGCCTATTCGGAACCGGAAGGAGCTTTTGTACTTCTGGCCGCCGCATGCGTATTGCCAATTTATCTCCTGCGGTATATGAGAAAGAAGCGGCAGTGAAAAAGAAACAATACAGATTGCGGATGCCTGGCAAATAATCAGGAGCCAAATGCATATATGGGACTTCATCCGGTCCATGATCAGCAATAATAGCCTCTCGGAATCCCGGCAGGGAAAATCAGGCTTGTGCCAAATCATAGGCCGGAAGCGAGGAGGAATCTGTGAAAATAAACACTTTCTCAAAACAGAAGTTAGAAAAAGATGCGAATTTCGTACCAGACCGCAGGTTTGGTAAATGCTGCAGATTAGAGAATGGGCGGCAGGAGGTGTCAAGATGAATTCCGACAAATTAAAAAAAGCCATCCGGCACAATTCTGTATTTTACATGCTGGGGCTTCTCGTACTTGTCAGCATGAAGCTTTTCTACAGCGGCGCCGGCTGCGATCAGCTGAAATGGCTTCTCGCGCCCACCGCCAAATGGGTGGAGGTCTTAAGCGGACTCTCCTTCTACTATGAGCCCGGGGCAGGGTGTGTAAACCATGGCCTGCGGATTTCCATCGCCCCTTCCTGCTCGGGCTTCCGTTTCATGACCATCGTCTTTGCCATGCTTTACTTCTCCTTTCTTCACCGGACAGGCCGGCCTGATAGGAATGGCGCAAAATCTTTCTTCGGGAATTTGAAGAATTACCTGCAAAAAGGATGCTGGCTCCTCACAAGCCTCCTCCTCTCCTGTGTGCTCACCGTTTTGGTAAACGGACTGCGGATTATAGCCGCTCTCTATCTGCCGGATTTTCTGGGGCGGACGGATCTCCCCCTCGCCTTTCTGACGCCGGACAGGCTTCACACCCTTATCGGCATTCTGGTCTACTTTATGGCTCTGCTTGCAATCTACCGGCTGGCCGCATATTTCTTCGGAGATAAAGCCCTTTCCCCCGTCAGCGCATTGGCAAAATGTCTTCCTCCCCTGTTCTGGTACTTTTTCTTCACCCTGGGAATCCCATTCCTGGGCAGGGCTTATGAGCGAAAAGGCACGGAATTTGCGGAATACGCACTCCTCATCCTCTTCGGCTGCGGTATTCTCCTCCTGCCGCATTTATTGACTTTCTCAGTCAAAAAGTTTGCAAAAACTCAATCTTCGAGGCATTAATTTCTATGCTTTTTGAACATTGGCCTCCCTGGCAAAAAGTATACTCTCAAAAGTATACTCTCTCGGAATCTCCAAACCGCACTTTCCAGGCCTTTCAGGATTTCGAAACCGTGGCTTTCCGCACCAGCATTGTAGAAGCGTTCACGCGTTATACAGTTTGATTGGCAATTATTTTCGTTCATGAGTATAAATTCCGAAAGGCTATAAGGCGTTACCGTTTAAACGGCTGGCCTCATTCCATGCCGCACACACAGTTTTTCATCAGCATGGCGATGGTCATGGGGCCCACCCCGCCGGGAACGGGTGTAATGGCGGAAGCCTTCGGCGCAACGCTTTCAAAATCCACGTCCCCGCACAGTTTACCGTTCTCATCCCTGTGAATCCCCACATCAATGACCACGGCCCCTTCCTTCACATAGCTTCCGTCCACCAGCCCGGGACGTCCTACGGCCACCACAAGGATATCCGCTCTTCCCGTAACATCCTTTAAATTCACCGTTCTGGAATGGCAGATCGTAACCGTGGCATTCTCCCGAAGCAGCAGCATTGCCATGGGCTTCCCCACGATATTGCTCCTGCCCAGCACCACACATTCCTTCCCCTCTATTTCGATTCCCGACCGCTTCAGCAGCTCGATCACCCCGGCCGGAGTACAGGGCAGATATCCGGGCCTGCCTGTATTGATACTCCCCACATTAAAAGGATGGAAGCCATCCACATCCTTTTCCGGTGAAATGGCAGGCAGCACCTTTTCCTCATGGATATGTGCCGGCAGGGGCAGCTGTACCAGAATGCCGTTCACATCCTCCCTCCTGTTCAGCTCCCCGATTAATTCCAGCAGCTCCTCCTCCGTGGTCTCCTTGGGCAGTACATAGGAAAGCGACCGGATGCCGATGTATGCGCAGGCCTTCTCCTTATTTCTCACATACACAGCAGAGGCCGGATCGTTTCCCACAAGGATCACCGCCAGACAGCGCGTCCGGCCGGATGCCAGCAATTCTGCCATCCTGCCTTTCAGTTCCTCCTTTATCTCCTGGGAAAATTTCTTACCGTCGATTAATTTGTACATCTCTCTGTCCCTTCTTCTATTTCCATTCTTTTTCTAATTTTGTTTCTATTTCATTTTATTTCTATTTCATTGGAAATTTCCCGATCTGCCGTACTATATCTTGCGGTATGACTGCTAATACTTTGATAAACCACGTTTTTTCATTCTATATCGTATAAATAATATGATTAGCCCGTCAAAAGATATTTCTGGAAAATATTGAGTAAATTGTGTGGAAATTGTACCTGATTTCTTTATTCCCGGCAAATTGGATTTCATGTCAATCAATGCACAGCTTAGAGATAATTAATACAACTTATATTTTAAAATCTCTTGATGCTCGAATCATTATACAGTACTTTCACAGTAAACCCCCATGCCGCTTTGTCAGCACCACTATGAATGAAAGGGGTTTACTGTGAGCCTCCGGCGGATGTGCAGAAAACGGGAAAGGAAGATGTCACTTCGTGACCCCGTTTTCGCACAGTTCAGCGCCGGAGCGCTGAACTGTCATAGTAACCAGACTATATATTTAACAATTTATACTGGTGAATAAATCAATTGCCAATCTAAATCTATCATGAGTGAATGCTTCTGCAATGCTGGTGTAGTAAGCGGCAATTAAATGCTTTCACCAGTCTATAATACGATTTGGCAAAGAACTTATACCTAAATGCAGAATTTTGTTTGCCCCCTCTAATATACGTAGGGCCTTCTCCGGGTGATTTCCTCATAGCAGTCCAGAATGCCGTCCAGCGGAATGCACCAGTATCTGGTGGGGTCCGTGGAATAGGCGTAGGCCATGCAGATCAGATTGCCGCAGCCGTCCAGCACGGCCGACCCGGAGTCGCCATGTACCAGCTCCACGGTTACCTCCGTGTGTTCCCGCTGCGCATACCAGTCGAACTCCTGCTTTACCTTAATCAACTTTCCTTTTGATACATGGAGCAGTCCGCCCTCCCTGTCCACCCGCTCCAATGCCAGCTCTATCTCCTGTTCGTCCAGGCTCTGCCAGTAAGTCATATCAATATGTACCGTCATAAGGCGGTCAAGCAGCTTCTCCGGCACATCCTTCCGGGCCACCGCCACCACTCCCACATCGTAGATTTCACTGGTACCCAGCGCTTTCCCCCGAAGGGCTGTCCCGTCGTAAAAATAGATATCCCAGTCCTCATACTTTTCAACCACATGGCTGTTGGAACAGATATATATGGTGTCCTCCGTTATCTCCATGATATAGCCTGAACCGGAGCTGTAACCGCCCCTGCCCGTGGCATGATAGAGCTGCACCAGGGTCGGAAGCATGTACTCCAGGGCCGCCTCTATGTCCTCCTGCTGCGAAGCTCCCGCATCATAGAGGTTAGGCGCTCCTATAATGGTATCTTCATGATAATTGATCCTCCGCTGTCCTATCAGCTCCTGCAGCTCATCCGGAGATGCCACCAGCACCTGCGCCTCCTCCACGGTTTCCAGTCCATATCCGTCCCGCACCACATACCGGAGCAGGTATTTTCCTTTCCTGTCCTGATCCACCCTGGAGTCATCCACCAGTATATTTTCCGTCAAATCCCCGTCCAGATCGTCCCGGGCCGTCACCGATTCCCGATAATCAGGATCGCTGCCCGGAATACAGTAGAAATTATGCACCCCTGCGATGACCGGCGCAGTGTCCACTATGACGCCGACGCTGCCCCTGGTCTCATTTCCGGCCCGATCCCTGGCAAGGATTTCCACCTGATATTCCCCAACCTGGTCAAAGCAGATCTCCGCAAGCGTAATCCCATCCCGCAGGAAAAAGGTCTGTGTCTCCGGATCCGCATCGGACACACCCTCTATTACATCCTCCACCCTGCAGGCCGCCCCCGCCGCCAGGTAGACCTGCTTCTCCTTCCATAGAATCTCGGGAGCTATGGTGTCCCGAATGATAACCTGATAAGTAAACTGTTCCCATCCATGGTATACCACCGCCTCGTAGGTTCCCGTATGCTCCGTATCCACCCGGGACAAATCCAGTTCCCCCAGCTGAACAGACCAGTCCGTCCCTTCCAGATAATCTCCTATCTCCCCGCTGACCAGGTCACCATACTCACAGACCATCTCACTGAAAGCAGGCTTCACTCTATAGATACGAAAATAAAAGGCTGCCGCACCCGCGGCGCCCAAAAGTACACACACAAGAATAATTGCTCTTTTCCACTTTTTCGGTCTTTTATCCGCGCCCTTCACTTTTACTACCCCATTCCAAGCGTTTTCAATCCGCTATGTAAAGAGTAGCATCGGATCCCCGATTTGTCAACGAATAGACGCGACGTTTGCGCTATATCCTTTATTTACCACTATATATTATCTATGCCGCGCTTTCGGGCAGGTTCACCGATACTCTCATTACTTCTTTGCCTTCACTGCTTCCTGACGCTATTCTCTCCGGGCATCTGCAGCCTCGTCCGGCATATTGAAGATTATATCCCCGAATATCTCCTCCGCAAGGCTTGCGCAGTAATCATACGAAAAAATGCCGTCCTGCGACGCAATTTCATTCTCTGCAGCCAATTCTACAGTATATTCCGAAAGAGGATACACCCTCACACCCCCGAATCCCTGTTCCACATGGCATACAAGGGGCTCCACTGCATAGTCCCTGATCACCGCCCTCCCCGCATCGTCCCTTCCTATGGTCACGCGCGCCATACCACCCACCATGCGGTTAGCCACGCCTTCCCCCGTCCCTGAAGTCCAGTTGACGAAATTTCCCAGAGAATAGTACACCAGGGCTTTCCCGGCGTCCTCCGCCGCTTCCGGGCCGCCTGCATCTGCATCCGTACCGTTCCCCGTCACCCATTCTATGGGCTCGATCACATGAGGATGGGTCCCAAGCACCAGATCCGCTCCGTTTTCCGCAAACAATGCCGCCCATTCCCTCTGGGCCCGGGTCTCCTGCAGGGTGTATTCCGTTCCCCAGTGGGGGCAGACAATCACGAAATCCGCAAGCTCCCGCGCCCTGCGCAGATCCGAGATCACCCGCTCTCTTTCCAGCATGTCCACCGCATAGGGCATATCCGCCGGCATGGGGATACCGTTGGTTCCGTAGGTATAGTTCAGTATGGCTATTTTGATCCCGTCCTGCTCATACACATAGATCTCCTGCTGCTCCTGCTCACTTCCGTGGATCCCCAGGACCGCCATATCCGGGTAGCTCTCCTCCCAGAATGCAAGGCAGTTCACGATTCCGCGCCCGCCCTTGTCCAGGGCATGGTTTGTGGCGTGCAGCACCACATCGAATCCCGCCTCCGCCAGAGCGTCTCCCAGCTCGTAGGGCGCGTTAAACGAGGGGTATCCGGTGACCCCCAGCTCCGCCCCGCCGATGATGACCTCCTGGTTCACCAGGGCCAGATCCGCCCCCTGGATCTCGTCCTGCATTTCGGCAAATACGGCGCTGAAATCATATCCCCCTTCTTCCAGCCTCCCGCTCTCCGCCACCCGCGTGTGCAGCAGGATATCTCCCACCATCACCAGCGTGATTTCCGGTTCGCCGGCAGCCCCGGGACACTCCCCGCCGGACTCCCCCGACCCGTCTCCTTCCGATTGCCCGGCATTGGCCCGGGACGATCCCTCTTCGGATCCCCCGGCGGCATTCTCCATGGAGTCTCCGTCGGCCTTTCCGGCCGCTTCTTCCCCGGGCTGCCCGCTCCCTCCTGTGCCGGACCCTCCGGGCGCTTCTGCGCCGTTTACCTGGACAGCTGTCAGAATCTCATAAGTTCCCCGGGCGCCGTCTCCCGCCTCCTGCCCGTCCGCACAGCCCGCCAAAGACGCCGCCAGAACCAGTCCACAGGCAATCCTCCAAAATCTGTCTCTCCTGTATCGTTTGTCCCAGCATCTCTTTTCCATCTCTGTTATACGCCTTTCCATGATATTTGGGATTCCTCATGCTCCTTTCTGAACCGAAACGTTGGCTTATTTCATTCTATGTTACGCCCCTGCTTATCGTATCCTTTTACACCCTGCCAGCTCTTTTGTCCGGATGTGCGAATTCTGTCATTCCACCCCCAAAGCCTTGAACACCGCATCCTCCGCGCTGCTGTAAACATGTCCTTATGATAGCAAATTCTTTTCTGTTCCACTCTGGCCCATTCTACTGCTTTCAGTTGGTCTTCCAATCTCTCGCTTAAAATTACATGTTCTTCCATAAAACCTGTCTCCTTCCTATTGATTATCATAGTCAATCCCAACTTCGTAGCAATTTTTCAAAAATAGTCTGCAGCTTTTTGTAGTCCTTTTAAATCTCCGGCTTCATTATTTGCATTAACCACCTCATTAAATAATGCGGCCGCCTTTTCATAAGCATACACTTTCCCTTTTACAAGACGCAAGAGCATGCGGTATGGCTCACAGCAGTCTCGGGATTTCGTGCAAGAGAACACGAAACGCCTCGCGGCGCCACAGAGTCAGATTTGAAGACTTTCACAGTAAGCCCCATGCCCCGCAGCGGCACCACTGCGCATGAAACAGGGGGATACCGATAATTGTTTCTATTTTCTTCGCCGCATATTGGAGTTATACTGATATCAACGGCAAAGATCGGTTATTATTTTGGGCTTGTAGCCC
>CAJUSI010000016.1 GCA_910589035.1 uncultured Acetatifactor sp.
AACCCCCATGCCGCTTTGTCGGCACCACTATGAATGAAAGGGGTTTACTGTGAGCCTCCGGCGGATGTGCAGAAAACGGGAAAGGAAGATGTCACTTCGTGACCCCGTTTTCGCACAGTTCAGCGCCGGAGCGCTGAACTGTCATAGTAAACCTCCATGCATCCCGACCGCTCCACCATGCATGAAAGCAAAGCAGCTTATTCGGGCTGCGCGTTTTCCGCTGGCAAGTTACAGGCCTTTCACCTGCATAGGTTACATAGTTAATAAGTTGCAAAGCCGAGCCCGGCAGAAAGAATCCATTCGATTTCAATCAGTTCTTCCTGCTCCATTCATTCTGTGTTATAATTTGTTACAGTTTTTTCTTTCCCTTACTTTTGTCCTTATAAGAGTTCATAACGCGAGGGAAAAGGATATGACATAAAGATTATTGTTAGATCATGGTGGTGATATTCAGGTTAAGTCGAAAGGAGATAGATAAAATAACCATGAAGGAAAAAATACAGCGGTTGATAGCACAGAAGATATCCGAATGGCAGGAAGATGATATCTATGTCATTTCACTGTATGTGTTTGATGAAGAAGATGATCCTTGTCGTCCGGTGGCAGTGTTAGGTTATAATACGGAAAGACAGATACAAAAGAGTTCGTCAGAGGCTTCTGATGAACAGGAGGCAAGATGGAATTATGCCTTTTGGATACAAAATGCAGAAATGTGTTTGGGACAGGGTGATACGGCGGAGGATATCAGGGAGTGGATCACAGAACAGGGTTTATGGGATAGCGAAGATGAGATTACTCCCAAATTTGTGGAACTTCTTGTTGCCATAGTTCAGGACATTCATGCTTCGGGATTATTGAAGGATAAATTTGGAAGAGAGATCCCTATTTTGATCCACGAACTGGAGTATTATGAGAAAATAGCCCGGCAAAATATTGCGGCAAACGGAGAGGCTTTGGACAGAGATTTTGTTTCATTTTGTATGCCCTGTATTCCAGAGGTGCATGATGAGGTGCGGCCATCGCAAAAGGAGATGTCAAGAACAGAAAAGAGTACCGCAGCTCTTCCGCCTCAAGGATTTCACAGTGGCTCCGGTATGGGGAACCAGTCTGCAGATATGCGGAAAGCAGCAGTTTTTATTATTGCTATTATTCTCATCATGGGCTTGTTCTGTGTATTGGGGCTGATAATCAGCAACCATAACAAAGCGACTTCTAATGGGATGCAGCAGACAGAGAAGCCGGCTGAAAAAAGCGGAGAATTGCCAGCGGCCACTGACAGCCAAACCGTCTCCGAATCCACGGCGGAAGCAGAAAAGGATAGCTATATTCTCCGCCATGAAGGATTTGATACTGGAATCGAAATCTTTTTTAAGGATTGTGTCTGCGAATATGATAAGGATGGCAGCCGTGTATATACATATTTTGTGGATGATCCTGCCGTGGCTGCAGAGGGCTATGCCATTTATGTTCAGACTCCGGATGACACGATGGAGATATTCCCAGTGAAGGATTATCGGGTGGATCGGAATGCCGGAAGACTCTATATGATATGGGGAAACAATACTTTTGAAAGGATTCAGGGCGTTAAGTTTGTAGATGGTATGAGTTCTTATAAGATCATGGGTTCATACAATATGGAAGAGCTCATAGCGGAAGCCTATGGGCTGGAATTGCTGGATTACGATGAGGATTTCGATTTTATACAGGCGGAATTTACAGGACTTTGTGAGAAAGATGGCAAAATTGTGCTGTGTGGCAGCGGATCCGCACGATATAATGGTTTGGGGAAAACCTATTCTATTGAGTGGGAGATTGACACGGAAACTCTTCATGAAAGCGCAAAGGCATACCTGTCGGATTTTGATATCCATCCTTTGTATGCGGCATTTCTGCGAAATGAGATTAGTGTGAGAAATCCCTTTGTGCCGGAAGACTCCGGTTATAATACGGAACTGAGTTTTGATGATGACAAAGAATATTCGTCAGAAGAATCGGTATTTAGAAGTGTTCGGAAAAGCTTCTCGCTTGTAGATGTAAATAATGACAGCAGTCCGGAGTTGGTCTTTATGATGGTAGACAGTCCAAGTGAACTGGCGTATATATTGGGAGTTCAGAATGACGAACTGATATGCTACGACATACACGAGACACATACAAGCCACATGTGTTTTACAGTATATGATAACGGAATTGTCATGTGGGGACAGGACTTTGATGGTGCAGAAAGTATATACTATACTTTTACCGAAGACGGAAAAGAACACGAATTGATTCATTTTATTTGGGAAGCGGACGCTGATTCCGATTTATGCTATGATTACTATTATTTAGAAGGTAACAAAGAGACACGGTACAGCCTGCAGAGTGATGAAGAGTATGAAAGTTTGGTTTCATCCTATGTGGGAGAGCAACCGAAATGGCTTGACTGTGAATCTTTCGCAGATATATCACAAAATCAAAGAATCTCGAAGACGGAAATTGTGGAGAAAAATGCAAAGAATACCGGTGAACTCAGGATTTCTACCAGCATTACCAAGCTATGGCTGAATGAAGATCAGGAAGGTGCCGCGGAGATCAATGTTGCCTTAAGAGAAATCTATGAAGCGGCAGAGGCTGAAATGGAGGCATACAATCAGGAATTACTTGATGAATACCTGTTTGAGAACGGAGAGCTTCATGCGGATTTGGATGAATGGCTGGCCATTTCGACAGAAAACTATGTTGCATCCATAGAGTATGTGGATGAGAACTACCTGTGCTTAAGTATGAATGGTGATAATTTTGTGGCGGGAGGTGCCCATGGCTTTTATTGGAGCGATTACTATGTATTTAACCGACATACGGGGCAGAGGTTGTCCTTGGAAGATTTTGTGAACGACAGTGCGGAAGAAATCAAGGAGATTGTAAAAGCACATATACTTGCTGTGGCACCATACAGCAAGGGAGAACAGTCGGAGAATGCTCTGGAACAGAACCGTTTCTTTTTGACAGCAGAGGGATTGGGTATTCACTACGATGTCTATGAGATAGGTGATTATGCGTCTGGTGCCTGTGATTTAATCATTCCTTTTGAATTGTTTGATATGAAAGAAGACATGTGGCCGGGAAGAACCACCAAGTAACCACTTTGCATATTCAAGTGGTCCGTCAATAGTAAGAGCATTTCACGCACATTCCGAGCAGGGAGTAGTCTATAACTTTTTCTTCGCTTCCCAACAGCCAATCCGTAAAGGCTACCCTGCGGCAGTTGCTATATCTATGCTGTTGTGGTTTATGTTGTATTCCGCATATTTCCGTTCTCTCCCGGAAGCACCCTGAAAACTGAGGCCAGGAGATACGCTTATGGCACCAGCTGATTAGTTCCTTGGTGTCCTCATCGTCAGGGCGGGCCTCCAGCGCCTTTTCAAAGTACCGCAGAGCACGGCCTCCTGCCCCAGGCAGTAATAGGAATAACCCATACAAAAGTTCCATAAATGGTCCCCCGCAAAATATTCCTCATGGGGTTTCAGCAAAGCGATAGCTTTTTTGAGCAGCTCCGAGTAAGCCGGCTTGCAGGGGTCTGCCAGATTGTTGTAGGCCCGGGCCAACTCGCTGTCCATATCCCGCCCTTCCTCCGCCTGTTCCGAGACCAGCCGCCCAATCAGCTGCTCCAGATGCTCCAGCCATGCAGGGTCGATCCCGCCGCTGTCCTCATTCTTCCAAAGCTCCACGCTCTCCCGAATACCGTCCTCGTCCGGCACCTCATTTTTGATGTCGATAGTTTTCAGTCTTTTCAAAGGTTTACTCAGATTCTTTCAATCACGCAGCTATGCGCTTTCTTCTTCGCATCATAAGCGATCCCCACCAGTACGATCTCGCCGCCGTAATCCTTCAATACTGCAGGGTAATTCCGCTCTTTCACCTGCCGGATCGCTCCCTCGGACGACTTGTTCCATTTCAGCTCCACCACCAGCGCCGGGAGCAGGGATCTGCGCTTCGGCAGGTATACCACATCCGCGATTCCTTTTCCGGAGGACAGCTCCTCCACCTTCAGGTACTGATCTATGGCAGCAATGTACGCGAACTTGATTACATACCGTAAAGCCTGTTCATCATTATAGTAGGTTGGCGCGTACTGGGAATCCTGTATCTCTTCTATGGCTTCTGCCACTGCCTGCCCATCTCCCGCAATGGTGTCCTCCAGAAGCTTTTTGGAGCGGCCCAGCAGCTCCATCCATTTCCTGCTTGCACCTGTCCCCTCCAGGATCTGTTGGAACTCTTCCCTTACTTCCTCATTGGGGACATGCGCCGTCCCCTCCTCCTCATTCCAGGTAAGGTATCCCAGGTGCATCAGAAGCGTCAGCACGTCATCCCGGCTCTTAAAGGTCTCGAAATCATTCTCGAACCTGTCCGTCCTCACCTCGATTTCCTCATCGGATATCAGTCTCACGATAGTTTCCTGCAGCCCCTCAAAGTCCATGTTGATATAGGACATCAGCGATTCCGCCGCCGATGTCCTCTTCCAGTAAGAGCGGCACTTCTGTTCCTGCATGGCGCACATCACGGAATAGGGATTGTAGATGGATCCATGCCCAGGAAAATCATAGCCGTCATACCACTGTCGTACTTCCTCAAAATTCATCCCGTATTTCCCGCACAGCAACCGGACATCGCTTTCTGTAAAGCCTGTGTATTCCACGAACCTGCCGGGATTCAGGATGGTGTATTCCTTAAAGTCCGAGATGGCCGACTGGGAGCCGTCCTTCTTGATGGGCAGGATGCCGGTCATATAAGCCGCAGCCACCACCCTGGGCGTGAAATTATTGTTCTTGAACCACTCTCGGAGCAGGTTTAAATATGTTGACTGGGTTTCGGCATTCCCCTTTGCCTCGCGGATCAAGGCGTCCCACTCGTCAATGATAAATATGAATTTCCTGCCGGTCTCTTCCACGCAGCGGATCATATCCTCCACGAGGGTTTCTCCAGGAGCCAGCTCCGGATACAAATTTTTCAGCTCCTTATGGACGGCATTCACGATTTTCTCCGGCACATCCGCCATAGGTCTCCTCTGCCTCTTTGCCTCGGAGAGAAATCCGGTGATATCCAGATTAATCACATGATACTGGTTCAAATGCGTCAGATACCCCTGCGTCCCTGCTATCTCTTTGTCGTCAAAGAGCCCGCGGGAGTCGCAGGAGCAGTCATAGTATGCGCACAGCATCATTGCCGCATAGGACTTCCCAAAGCGCCTTGGCCTGCTGATACAGGACAGCTTCTCCCTTGTCCCCATGGTATGATTGATCAACGCAATCAAGCCTGTTTTATCCACATATTCAGACTGCAGGATTTCCCGATATCCATTGTTTCCCGGATTCAAATAGGTTCCCATTGAAATCACCTCCACATCTAAACGTCATTTTGTTCAGTTTATGCCGATAAGGACGTATAGTCAATGCCACAAAGCTCCTTTGTCCTGCCATTGTATCCTCTCATTCGAGAAATGATTCATATAAGCTTGAACTCCAAAACATAAAGTTGCTCCCGTGGTTACGATCTGCAGCCGGAGCATCCATCACCGATACTTTTCCATCTGCATCCGGAACATAGCCGCATATTTTCCGCCCAGCCCCATCAATTCCTCATGGGTTCCTTCCTCCACAATCCGTCCCTCTTCAAACATATAGATCCTGTCGGCCAATCTGGTGGTGGAGAGCCTGTGGGAAATGAAAACCACCGTTTTCTCCCGCCCCAGCGTCATCATGGTGTGGTTGAGATTATATTCGCTCAAAGGATCCAGGGCACTGGAAGGTTCATCCAGCACAATCACAGGGGCATCCTGATACAGGCTTCTGCAGATGCCCGCCATCTGGGCCTCGCCGCCGGAAAAGTTCATCCCCTCCTCCTCAAATTCCCTGGTCAGGGGCGTGTCATACCCCTTCGGCAGGCCGGCGAATTTCTTATCAAATCCGCTTTTTTGAAGCAGCGGTTCCGCCCTGCCTTCCCGGATGGGTTCCCTGTCCATGACAATGTTCTGGCCCAGCGTGGCCGCGAACAGCTGGTAATCCTGGAACAGCGTGGCAAACTGCCCCCGGTATTCTGCAAGCTCCAGCTCCCGGATGTCAGTTTTGTTGCGGGTAATTTTTCCTTCCGTCACATCGTACAGCCGCATCAGAAGCTTCACCAGAGTCGTTTTCCCCGCCCCGTTGTAGCCCACCAGGGCAATCCGCTCTCCCCTGCGGATGGTCAGGCTGATATCCTTCAAGACAGGCTCGCCGCCCGGATAAGCGAAAGACACATGCTCCAGCTTCAGTTCGTCCAATTCATCCGTCACAGCCCGGGCGTCGTCTCTGTGGCAGATTTCCACGGGATAATTCAGAAAATGCCGTATCTTTTCAATATAACGACCATGCTCCGGAAGCTCTGCCAGCACCTCGGCCAGCCCCCGGGAACAGCTTTTCAGATTCCCGCAGGAATTGTATAAAGTCACCGCCGTGCCGTATCCAAAGGCGCTCTTCACAATGGTCTGAAACAGCAGGTAAATGAGATACACGCCGTCAATCAGCAGGGTATTGGTGCCATACTGAACGCACATCCTCAATATCTGCAGCCGGCGGGTTTCCTTTCTTACCGTTTCCCGGATCTGCCCTGAAGCCTGGTGGAATTCCTCGTACAGCTTTGGCTTTATCCGATTCAGGCGCAGCTCCTTGGCATATTCCGGCAGATAGAACACCCTGCTTATGTAATCCCGCTTTCTCTCCAGTCCCCTGATCTTCTCCCGCAGTCTCATCCTGCGTCTGTTATAAAGATTGGTCAGGAATAATAAAAGCGCCACCGAGACGCCGGTGAGCAGGAGCCCGAACCTGTCCTGGCTCAGCACATAGCCCGACACCACGCAGATGCCCACCGTCTCCCCGATCAGGGCGGCGCAGCTTCCGATCACTGCTTCCGTCCTCTGGGCGGCTTCCCCCATGGCCCAGACAAACTCGTTGTAAAATGCAGGATCATCGTAGTCTTTCAGGTCGATTTCGGCCGCCTTGCGGTACAGTTCCATCCTGATTCTTCGATGGATTTTCTCCCTGGAAACAGGCTTTAGCTTTGTCTCCACATAATTGGGCAGAACCTGCGCCACCAGAGTCACAAAGGAAAAAACCGCCACAACGAACCAGAAGACCTCCGCAAAGGGCCTCTGGTACTGAATGGCATTGATAATGTATCCGATCATGTAAGTATGCTCCACGAAAACGATCAGCCGGTGCCTGGCACGGGTGGTCAGCTCTTCCATCGTGAAAAGCGGCGCTTCCTGCAAAGCGATTTTCAGCAGGAACCAGTTGTTGGAAATGGTTCTTTTTATACTAATCTTCTGGTCTGACATCTTTTCTCCCTTTTTCGCACAAACAAACTTCCCCGGTGCAGGCACTCAAAAAAGCAAACCTGCTACACTTCCTGCAGATAGCTCTCCGCCTGTTTTCTGAACATATCGGCGTAGACGCCTCCCTGTTCCATCAATTCCAGATGCGTCCCCTGCTCCTTCAGCCGCCCCTCCTGCAGCAGACATATGGCATCGGCCATAGCGGCGGAGGAAAGCCTGTGTGAGATAATAATGGAAATTTTATCCGTCTCCCGGTTACAGAGCTCCATAATGGTTTCATACATCTGGTATTCCGCCACGGGATCCAGGGCGCTGGAAGGCTCGTCCAGGATGACGATGGGCGCCTTTTTTGCAAAAGTCCTTGCCACCGCTATCTTCTGGGCCTGTCCTCCGGAAAGCACGGCCCCCCTGTCGTCGAACTCCCTGGTCAGAATGGTGTCCGCCCCTTTTTCCAGCTGCATGACCTGTTCCTGTGCGCCGCTCTTCTGAAGGGCCTCCAGTGCCGTCTGCCTCTGGGCTTCCGTCTCCAGTTTTTCCATGATCACATTTTCCAGTACGCTCATGGAGAAGAGTTCAAAGTCCTGGAAAGTCGTACCGATCAGCCGTCGGTAGGCCTGCAGGTTGAATCTGCGGATATCCACTCCGTTTAGCAGGATGGTCCCTTCCGTGGGATCGTAAAGGCGCATCAGCAGCTTGACCATTGTGCTTTTGCCGGAACCGTTGTACCCCACCAGCGCCGTGTTTTTCCCTGCGGTAAAGGTATAATTCACATGTCTCAGCGCATAATTTCCTTCCGTGGAAGGCCTTTCTTCCATGGAAGGCCTTTCTTCCATGGAAAGCCTTTGTTCCATTTCCCGGGAAGGATACCGGAAGGACACATCCCTCAGTTCCAATGTCTCCACCCTTTCCGGCACAGGAATGCCGTCCCAGTCCTCTGGAATTTTCGCCTCATAAGACATAAACTCTTTCAGAGTCTTTGCATAAAGGCCGTTCTGGTATGTCGCTGCAATGCTCCCCGCCAGGTCTGTCAGCATCCATGTGGTACTGACAATGGCATTGGCCAGCACTACAAAATCCCCGATCAGAATGGATTTTGTCACCATGGCGCAGTAGGCCGCAAACAGCCACATTCCTTCAAATACCAAGGGAAAGCAAAGCACGCCCCGCATCAGCCCCAAAGCGCACAGCCGTTTCCAGTATTTTGCCGTTATGGCAAGCAGATTCCCGTAGGCTTCCTCGTAGGTGTCATCCAGCACATTCTTAATTTTCGTCATGCGGATCTCTTTTGCGTACTTAGACAGATACAGCACCCGGTTCACATAATCCTGCCGGCGCACATAGGGGGTTCCCTCCAGTTTCTTCTCATACTCAATCCGATTGATCACCTTGCTGAAGAGAAAATTCCCGATCATGGGAAGAAAGGAGAACAGCCCTGCAATCCAGTGGATGGTAAAAAGCGTCACAACCACATAGGCCGACGCAAAGAAAGCGGCAATCATACCGGCCGTATCCGTCAGCACGGACCGGGCCCTCTCATAAGCCTGGGAGGCCGCCTTTGTGTAGGTGTCATAGAATTCCACATTCTCGTAGCAGGCAATATCTACATTGGCGGCTTTGTCAAACAGCATGCCGTTCAGTTTTTCATATAATTCGGGATCCGTATATGGCTCATAGCGTTCTTTCATCCATATCTGAAACCCGGTGGTTAAGAAAAGCACAGCCATTGAAATCGCTATAAACCACGCGGTCTCGGCAAAACTCCTTCCGAATTCCGCGGCGCCGAAGAGATATTTCATAAAAAACACGCTGAAAAAAGCCCATTCCGCATAGGAGAAAATCTGCGCTACAAAGCTGAATATCACCCGTCTGGGATTTATTTTCCACAGGATTTTCAGAAAATAAAGAGTATCGGAAACTGTATGTATGTTGAATCTGTCCTTCATAATATCTTCCCCGCATTTATCTGTTATCACATGTGCAGACTATCTCCGCAGCCTGATAAAGGACTTGTTACTGTCGATTTTACTATCATAAAATTGCCGGCTCCATTATAAATAAAGAACTGGCAGAATTCACGTTTTTCTAAATATGGACAATTTATTTGCCGATAAGATATTCTTCGTAAAGCTTATTTCTATACTGTTTATCCTGTGTGACTTTGATGACATCCTGTGATCGATTATTCTCCATCAGCTTTGCTATTAATCTGGAAAGCTTATCTTCCCCCTGTTCGATGCCTTCCTTTATTCCTTCCTTTTTGCCTTCTTTTTTGCCTTCCTTTATTCCTTCCTTTACCCCTTCCCTTTTTATTGTCTTTGCTTCATATTCCAGAACTTTTCCGCCCATAATCGCTTTCACTCCTTTCTTAACAGAATCGTATTTTTCAGCTATGTCACAGTCAGGACATTTCCCTTGATTGTCCCTTCATCCAGAGCGATTTGGGTGTCATACTCAAAAAATCGAACCAGCATACTGTTATCGGTACTGCTCTGGCATTCCAGATGGTATTTTTTTGATTCTTTTCCTTCTATCCTGAAGCTGGTATCAGTAATCCGTTCTTCTTCATTCCCGCCCTGTTGGTTCAGAAAATGCTCATTTGGAGAAAAAATGATTTTTTCCTGTCCTGAATAGTGCTCCCCGAACACCTCGTTTATCACGGGAATAATCAGAAAACTGCAATCATTTAACAGCGTGCGGAATACATCATCATATGGAGTGTTTGTTATCCTTACATTGTCCATTGTTATCTGCTCCTTTTATTATATTTTACCATATCACACAAATTTACTCAATCAGAAAACACATGCCTTTGAAGATTTGAAGATTCGCCCACCGGCGTGAAGCAATGAAGCAATCCGGGACTCCTTCCCAAATGGGCCGCTGGATATGCCAAAAGAGAAAAATTCCCACATGCCCTGTTTCCAATCGGAAAAATGCAGTATAATAATAGAAAGACAGGATTCAATGGAGAAGCAGGGAGGAATGGCAGATGTGCGGACGTTACCATGTCACAGAAGAAATGGCTGGGGAAATGGAATATCTGGTAAAACAGACAGAGGAAAAATTGCGCAGGGAATCCGCAGCCGCCCTGAAGCGGATCGTCACTGCGGATATCTATCCTGCGGACCAGGCCCCCGTGTTTCTTGCGGCGGGGGGCGGGCTCGCCTGCACCTGGCTCCGATGGGGCTTTCCCGTACAGCAGGAGCAGCGCAAAGGCCTGATGATCAACGCCCGCTGCGAGACTGCCACAGACAGGCCCCTTTTCCGGGAAGGCATCCTCCACAGACGCATCGCCGTTCCCGCGGCCGCCTTCTACGAGTGGGATCAGGAAAAGGCTAAATACACCTTCCGGGGAAAGAACGGAAAAGCTTTGTTTCTGGCAGGATGCTGCAGGAACTATGGGGACGGGGAACACTTCGTAATCCTTACCACCGCCGCAAACAAATCCATGGAACCCGTCCATGACCGCATGCCCCTGTTGCTGCAGGAAGACCAGGTCACAGACTGGATTCTGGATGCCGGAAAGACGAAAAGCCTTTTGCGGCAGATTCCCTTCTCTCTGGAGCGAAGCACGGAATATGAGCAGCTGCGTTTTTTCTGATATCTTCTTCCATCTATAACGCCGTTCCCCGTATCGGCATGAACAGCTTTCCCATATCCACGCCTTCCAAGGCAAGGAGCTGCTCCTTTCGCTCCACTCCGCCGGCATACCCGGTCAGACTGCCGTCCGAACCCACCACCCGGTGGCAGGGGACGATAATGGAAATGGGATTGTGCCCCACCGCGCCGCCCACCGCCTGGGCAGACATATGGGAAATCCCCCTCTGCCCTGCAATCCTCCGGGCCAGCTCCCCATAAGTCATCGTCTTCCCATAGGGAATCTGCTGCAGAAGCTTCCACACGCTGAGCCTGAAGGGAGAGCCGGTCAAATGGATGGGCGGCATAAAGTCCGGCTCTTTTCCGGAAAAATAGATATCCAGCCACGTCTTCGCCATTTCAAGAGCGGGCAGTTCTTTTTCCATGGAACTGTTTTCATCTATGGAGTGGCTTTTTCCCGTGGAATGATTTTCCTCCATGGAATGGTCTTCCTCCATGGAATGGTCTTCCTCCATGGAATGGTCTTCCTCCATGGAATGGTCTTCCTCCATGGAATGCTCCTTCTCCATGGAATGCTCCTTCTCCATATGCTCCGAGCCAAGGCAGCGGGCATAATATTTCTGCCCCTCAAACCACAATCCGGTCAGCCCGGCCTCATCGGCGGCCAGGAGAATTTCCCCCATAGGCGATCGGTATTTTGCTGTATACGGCATGATACTATCCTCCTCTTCCCTCCGCCCGGAGAAAATCTGATGGCCTGCACCCCCTGGAGCATCTGCGGGATCGGGTCGCTTAAGGGACGCAGCGTCCCTGATCCCCTGCAGGCGGGCGGCTTTCTTACATTATTTTACCAGATATCATCTCCTTCGCCAAGTATAATCTTCTTTATATTTTCATCTATTTCGCTCTCTGTCAGCCCCTGCCTGATGAGCGGCGCAATCACCTCACGGCTTTCCCTGGTATGGGGAAGTTCAGACGCAAGCCTGCACGCCCTGTCCTCAAAGCCCGCTTTCAGATATAAGAAGCACAGGGCGGCGCGCATGGTAGATTTCTGTTTCTCATTTGCGGAGATGGCCAGTCCTCTCTCCATCAGCTCGATGGCTTCCTCCGCGGCGCCTTTCAAGGCCAGCGTACTCGCCAGCCCCAGAATCATCCCGGGTTTATTGGGATAGATCAGCAGGGCGTCCCGGTAGGTTTTTTCGGCGGAATCATACTCTCCCTTTCGCTGATAGTCAACCGCTTTTTTATGAATGTTATACCGGGTTGTCTCTGCCCGGATGGTATCCATCCCCACCAGCAAGTCGATGCTTGTCTCAAATATGTTGGCCAGTGCCGGCAAAAGCGTAATATCCGGGTAAGTTTCGCCCCGCTCCCATTTTGAAACGCTCTGGGGGGTGATTCCCAAATACCCCGCCACATCCTCCTGGGTAAGGTTTTTTAAGATACGGTATTTCTTTAGGTTTTCCGATAAATACAGCATAGCAGCCTCCTTATGGTTTTGAAATTGTCGTAGACGCTTCCGCGTCATAGTATCATCAAAATGATAGAATCGATTCTATGGTCTAAATTTTATCATGGATAGCGGATATTTCAATAACGCAATGGTTGGCTTTCGCTCAACTGCACCCGTATCTTCCTGCCTGCGGAGCTTCTCCCGGCATTTCCCGGCAGGAGCTTTCCTGTTTTTTGAAATCGTGAGAAATCTGCTGACTTCAGCCTGACTTCTTTCCCGTACATGAATTCAGGCTTGACATTGACGCTGCGTCAAGTGATATACTACACTTAGAAAGCACCCTGAAAGGAGCCTCTTCATGAACCTGATCAAAATCACAGACCTCACCAGGCAGCTGGGGCTGTCCTCCCGCACCCTGCGCTACTATGAACAGATGGGATTGATCGAAAGCATCCGTCTTCCGTCCGAAACTTACCGCTACTACGATACTTTTTCCGTCCAGCGGCTGCATCAGATCATCATCCTGCGGAAAATGCAGATTCCCGTGAAGGAAATTCTCCGCATATACGAAAATCCGGATATTTCCACACTGGTGGAGGCATTCGCGAAGAAAATAGCCGAAATAGACAGGGAAGTGACCGCCCTTTCCGAATTAAAGGAAATTATCAATTCCTTCCTGCACAGGATGACGGAAAAGGGTATCACGAAGATTTCCGCCCTGCCTCTGCTGTATGAGGAAATGGAAAAGCAGGCGGAATTGCTGGAGGCACAGGGCAGGCCGGTACATCGAAGTGAACTGGTTCCGCAGGATAGTCAGACACAGTACAGTGACCCGGACCTGCGGAATACCCAGGCACAGCAGAACAATCAGACAAGTCAGGACATCACGCCCCGATCGCCCTTCCCTCGGCTCAATCACCTGCAGGAGCAGCTGTCCGCCCCCCTGGACGCCGCCATCCTCATCCTGCCTTCCATGCGGGTTCTCACCTCCTGCCTGAAGCAGTCTCCCGGGGAAGCCGACAACACCGGGTTCTGGCATACGGTACAGGCACTGGGTCTCCCCCAGGGGCTTCCGGGCAGCCATGAACGGTTTGAATTCCAGAACGGCGCCCAGGGAGCGGTGATGCTCCGGGTGGAGGACGGCTTCCGGAACGACACCGACTATCTGGACGTCCCCTTCCCGGGAGGCCTGTACGCCTGCGCCAATATCTACGCAGACCAGGACATGGAAGAACGGTTCCGCCGCCTGGTAAAAAGCTTTGATGACAGCCATCTGTATGAAATCGACTATAACCACCGGGGAGAGCTGCAGTGCCATGCCCTGCTGGAAAACCTGATCTCCCCCGACGAAAGCAGGGAGCTGATGAGCCTCCTGGTCCCTATAAAACAGCGCCTTGCCAACCCGGCCTATTTCGAGAAGCCCGTGGAACTGCCTGCCGGCTCCGTTACCCTGGCAGAAATCCTGGCCAGGAACCCCGTCCTGTGGGAAACGGAGGTAGCTCTGGACAAAATTACGCCCATCTACAATCCCCATTACCGGATCCTGGAAAACGGGGAGGCGGAATACACCGGATGGATCAGCACCCGGGTATTGAACACCAACGTGTCGGTGAAGCTGCCCTTCCGGGTGGATACGGAATTCCGTCTGTGAGAAAACGATGAACAGTTTGGCTATGGCTCCGAGGAGGGCGGCATCCTGTTCTACCACAGCGCAGAACATGGCCCGGGGACGGATTTGGGCTATTACGCCGGGGGCATTGCCGCGGGAAACTTAAGCCAGACCGGATTCGGCGTCAACATGGGCAACCAGCCCTCGGAAGACCTGTCGAAAGCCTTCCTGCGCCGGGAAGCCATCACCTTCCGCCAGCCCGTCTTCCTGGATCTGTATGATTTCCCGGGCCGGGGGAAGCTCCGCGCCAAAGGATACAACCGGGTCACCTGGATCCTGGGTCCCCGGCATCTGGCCGTGATCATCAACGGGGAAATCCGCTACTGCGGCACAGGCTTCCCCTACATGTCCCTGGACCTTAGCCGGGCTGTCCCGGGAGATATCATCATCGGCTCCAACGGCCAGGGCATGAAATATTTGAAATCCATCCGCATCTCCCAGCTTGCCTACACCCCGAAAACAAGATTACAGAAGGAGGAACTTCTCATGACCACGAAACAGAGCAACAATATCATCCCCAACATCCACCGCCTTGTCACCGACGAATACGGCGAAAACTATTGGTTCAACGGCTGTGCAAGGTATGTGATGGAATGCCTTGGGGAAACAGACTATGACTACAACTTCTTTGCCGGAATCACCGGAGATGTGTTCACCCAGTACTACCCCAAAGGGGAATTCCGGGGAGAGGGCGTCAGCGGCTATATGCTGGCGGAAGGACCCTATAAGAATTTACGGGAAACCGACACCGGCTTTGCCCTGGTTTCCGAAGAGCCCGGCTTTATAGAGAGTCTTTTTGAAAAATGCGGATATGCCAGCACCTTCGTTTCCCGAAGGGAACTGCGCAAGAATCCGGATATGTACCGTCAGACCCTTGTCTCCTACATTGACAGAGGGCTTCCCGTCATCGTCTGGGGCGCCGGAGAGCCTCCCGCGGGAGTTCTGGTTGGGTATGAGGAATTCGGAAAGACCCTCCTGTACATGACGGGAAACAACGGCCAGCCGGAACGCATTTCCCTGGAATCGATCCTGGAAGAAAACGAATTTCCCAATCCCGGCTGGATTTTTATCGGTAACAAGAAGGAAAATCCTTCCCTGGCAGAGCTTTACCGGGAGGCCGTCCGCGTCCTGCCCAAGCTCCTTGCCACGGAGACGGAGAGCTTCTGGTTCGGGGCGTCCGCCTTCCTGGCCTGGGCGGAGGACATCGAACAAGGCCGCTTCGACTGCGTAAAGCCGGAGGAATTCGCCCCCTGGTCTGCCCACACCGCCTTATGTCTGCGGCCTGGCCACCAACGCCAGCTGCTGCCATGCCTTTCTGGAGAAGGCCATGGAACTGAATCCGGATCTCACCTTCCTGAAGGAAGTCAGCGCCCTCTATAAGCGCTGCGGGGAAATGTGGAACCACGACGATGGGGTGGATCTGGAGGCTTTGGGCGGCGGCTTCAACGTGACGCTGGAGGCGCTCCAGGATAAGCAGCGCCGGAGCCGCATCGCGGATAAGCTTCGGGAGTTTGCCCGGGTGACCGAAGAGATCAGGAAGGTATGCCTGTCTTCTGCCCTGTATTGCAACGGCTCCTGCCCGTAATCTCTCTTTATTCCCGCGAGCAAACATTGCTCGCTGAGCAAACATTGCTCGCTGAGCAAACATTGCTCGCTGAGCAAACATTGCTCGCTGAGCAATGAGCCAAGTCAGCTATGTTGACTTTGTGCTGCGATGCAAGATTGATGCCCCGTCAGCTTGCTGGGGGGTAATTGACTCAGGCAAATGTTTGCAGGGCATATCATCCGGAATTTGAGCCCGCTTTTCTTTTGAAATATCAGGCAGAAAAGCGGGAGCATCTCAAGGCGGTATGCCCATACTTGTCCCTGCCGAAAACCGTAAACCCGAATTTCTCATACAGCTTTAATGCCGCGTCATTTCCTTCCACCACGGAAACCACCACATCCTCCGCCTCTCCCAACGGTTTTTCCTTCACATAGTCCAGAAACAGCTGCACCGCCTTTGTGCCGTATCCTTTCCCCTGGCTGTCCTTATCCACCAATATACGGAACAGCTCGTACACCGGCCTGTCATTTAATCCGGGGAAGTCACTGCCCCTCCCGTAATATATTTCCATCAGGCCCACGGGATTATTTCCGTTGTACAGTGCATATGTGACCGTAATTTCGCTTTCAAACAAATCGCTGTAGGACTGGGCCAGGGAATCCACAAAGGGCATCACATATTCTTCCTGGCTTTCCAGAAGCTGCATCTGTGTAATCTGCCTGCAGTCGTCCATGCTTATTTTCCGGAAATGAATACCCTCATCCGCTCCTATCCGGCCCTGGGGGTATTTTTTAAGCGCCTTTATCCTGCAGGCAAAATCCCTTATATTCCGATAGGGGATTTCAGTAAACTCGCTTATTTCCTTGTATTTACATGCCAGAGTATCATCTCCTGGTCCGGACTTATTTCCGCCGGTTTCGAATTCTATGACTACGGTCACATGGTCCCCCGTCCTCCTTTTGCGGAATCCGACTTTTGAAAACAACCTGTCTGCAGCCTGGTTCTCTGCCATATAATGGGCCGTCATTATGCTTATGCCAAATTTATTGCAGGCCCACTTTGTCACTTCCCGCAGGATTTTCGTTCCGTATCCCCTGTTCTGTTCCGTCTCATGTACAATCAATTTCCGTATCTCGCAAAACAGGGAATGGCTCTCTTCCCTGGAGTATCCCTCTTCCCTGGAACATCCCCCTTCCCCGGAATCCCCCTCGCGCATATTTACCTGGACAAAACCAATCAGCCTCTCCTCCTCATAAACCAAAAACGGTATCGGAAGATATGCCTCGTTCACAATGGCGGCATAATTATCTACCATGTCAAATATATGGTGCTTTACATATTGCCACTGCTCATATTTCGCTGAAACCTCAAAAATATCTTCAAAATTTTCATTCGTCACATGTACAAATTTCATCGGAACACCCCCATGAACATTTCCATCATACTCTGCGGAGCCGGCTTTTTCTACCTCATATTCTTTTTTAAAAATAGATGCGCCAGGTGGAGTTTTCTTCCAGTGTATTTTTGCCGACGTTATACTCGCGAGCGGATTCATTTACCGTTTTCCTGTCTGTATTGCCAAAGCGCTTTCTAATTATACGTCTTTTCGTTTGATATTATTTTATATCACGATCATTTATTTGTAACATCCCGTAACGCCTCATCCAACAATTTCATATCCGGCGTTTTCCAGAATGTCCAACGCTCTTTGAAAATGATCCTTTTTTATCAGAACATAATCCGTGTCAAAAGTAGAAATCACAAACACACTGATTTCATTTTCCGCTAAGATTCCGCAAATTCGGGATAGGATGCCAATCAGTGAAAAATCCAGGACACCCTCCACGCGGAATGCCCTCCACCCGTCCTCTCTCTGAACCGCATTCGGCGGCACATCACCCGTGACGCACACCAGGGAATTCTCCTCCCTGGTTTTACCTGTAAAACAATATTCCGCATTCAGATCAACCAACGAGTAATCTGCCACTTTACATACCGAAAAATCATAATCGATCTTTTTTATCTGCATAATATACTGTCTCCCATGACTTACAATCAAGAATCCATTCCCGGGAACCTGTCATGTCAGCCTCATAAAAATATAACCGTCTGCCTCTATATGCTTCCTCTCAATTCTATCCCTTTGAGTACGTCGTTTGTGGTCATATCGGCATGGTCATATTCCAGCTCCTCCAGGGTAAAGGGCAGGGACGGACTGCCGGCCAACTTGATTATTTTGTAACAACAGGGGTGTTGACTTTCGCGGTAAACAAGGAGGAATCGCAAATGTGCGGACGTTATCACGTTATAGAGGAAACGGCAGAGGAAATAGAAAAGCTGATAAAAGAGACAGATGAAAAACTGCGCTGGGAATCCGCCGCTGCCCTGAAGCGAATCAGCAGCACGGATATACACCCAACGGACCAGGCCCCCGTCCTTCTTGCGGCAGGAGGAAGCATCGCCTGTACCTGGCTCCGGTGGGGCTTTCCCGTACAGCAGGAGCAGCGCAAGGACCTGATCATCAACGCCCGCCGCGAGACTGCCATGGACAAACCCCTTTTCCGGGAAGGCCTCCTCCACAGATGCATCGCCGTTCCCGCAGCATCCTTCTATGAATGGAATCGGGAAAAAGAACAATACACCTTTCGGAAAATGACGGAAAAGCCCTGTTTATGGCGGGATGCTACAGGAACTATGGGGACGGGGAGCACTTCGTGATCCTTACCACCACCGCAAACGAATCCATGGAGCCCATCCATGAACGCATGCCCCTGTTGCTGCAGGCGGATCAGGTCACAGACTGGATTCTGGACACCGGAAAGACCGAAACGCTTTTGCGGCAGATTCCCTTCTCACTGGAGCAAAGCACAGAATATGAGCAGCTACGTTTTTTCTGATACCCTCTACCCACCGCGCCGCCTGGGCAGACATAAGGGAAAGCCCCTTCTGCCCTACAATCTGCTGCGCCAGTTCCCCGTGGGTCACTGTCTTGATCTGTTTTAGTCTTTCCTCCGTAATTACGTCCCCAATCCTCTCCTTTCAATCACACAGCTGTGCTCCTTCTTCTTTTCATCATAATTGATTCCCACAAGCACGGTTTCACCGCCGTAATCTTCCAATACGGCCGGATAATTTCGCTCCTTAATCTGCTGAAGTGCTCCCCCGGAGGACCTGTTCCATTTCAGCTCAATCACCAGGGCCGGCAGCGGCGATCTGCGTTTCGGCAGGTACACCACATCCGCAATCCCTCTGCCCGACGGAAGCTCCTCCACCTTCAGGTACTGATCTATGGCCGCAATATAAGCAAATTTGATCACATACCTCAGCGCCTGTTCATCATTGTAGAAAGTCGGCGCATACTGTGTCCCGCGTATCTCCTCTATCGCTTCGCATACTGCCGCCTCATTGCCCGCAATCGTATCCTCCAAAAGCTTTTCGGAACGGCCAAGCAGCTCCATCCATTTCCGGTTCACATCCGTGCCTTTCAGGATCCTCCGAAACTCAATCCTCACCTCTTCATTGGGAATATGCGCCGTCCCCTCCTCCTCATTCCAGGTCAGATACCCCAGATGGATAAGCAGCGTCAGCACATCGTCACGGCTCCTGAAGGTTTCAAAATCATTCTCAAAAGAGTCCGTGTCAACCTCTATCTCTTCCCCGGAAATCAGCCGGGAAATAGTCTCCTGCAGCCCCCCGAAATCCATATTGATATAGGACATCAGTGATTCCGCCGCAGAAGTTTTCTGCCAGTAAGAACCAAACTTTCTCTTCCGCATGGCCATCATCACCGAATAGGGATTGTAAATTGCCCCCACATCCGCAAAATCATATCCATCGTACCATTTTCTGGCATCCTCAAAGCTCATTCCATAGCTTTGGCACACGCACTCCACCTCGTCCTCCGTGAAGCCGGTGAACTTCGCAAATCCATCCGGCTCAAGAATCGGATATTCTATAAAGTCCGAGATGGCCGACTGGGAGCCGTCCTTCTTGATAGGCAGAATCCCGGTCATGTAAGCGGCAGCCACCACCTTCGGCGTGAAACTGCTGTTCTTAAACCAGCCCCGGAGAAAGTTCAGGTACTTCTTCTGTACTGCCGCATCCCCTTTCGCCTCACGGATCAGCGCGTCCCACTCATCAATGATAAACACAAACTCTTTCCCTGATTTCTCCACATAGCCAATCATGGCGTCCGCAAGGCTTTTCCCCTTCAGCTCTGGATCACTTTCCGTCAGTTCTCTGTAAATTGCGTCTGCAATCATGTCGGGCACATTTGAAAGCGGTATGTCCCTTACTGTCGCATCGGAAATAAAGCCGGTAATATCCAGGTTAATCACATGGTACTGATTCAGATGCGTCAGAAACCCTTCTGTCCGCGCAATCTCCTTGTCCTCAAAAAGCCCCCGGGAATCGCAGTAACAGTCGTAATACGCACACAGCATCTTTGCCGCATAAGACTTTCCAAACCGCCTTGGCCTGCTGATGCAGGTCAGCATTTCCGCTGTCCCTATAGTATTATTGATTATTGAGATCAGACCGGTCTTATCCACGTATTCCGACTGCAGAATTTTCTGGAATCCCTTATTTCCCGGATTCAAATAAGTCCCCATAAAATCACCCCCATACAAACGCCGTTTTGTTCAGTTTATGCCCGGACCGACAAAAAGTCAATGCTAATATCCTTCTGCTTCCCACGGCTGCACCCTGCAGATGTACAGGTCATCAAGCAGCACATTCTCATAAAAGGCCAGTATCTCACCATTGCCGTATACAATATCCACCAGACGATAGCCCTGCTCCGGCATGTCTTCAGGTGCGTCAAATTGCTCACCCCTTCCGCATGTTTTTATGATATTGCTCAGGATAATCGCGCAAAAATAACAAGTTCTTTATCAGGTTGCAGATGCAGCCTGCCGTATGGTATTCTTATATTCACCGCAGACAAAAGGATAAAAACCAACCGAAAGAAGTATCATGTGTATGAGTTTACCATACTTTCCGGGGCATGACCATACATTATGCCAAATTCTATATTAAACTCTAAAACTTTTTATTTTGCCCTTCTGAGAGAAAATATACAAAATTTTTGTCAAATGGAAGTCTGTATTTCGTTATAATTAATAGAGGGACAAAAAACGTCTCAAAAGCATCCGAATTAAATGAACACAACGTGTAGCAGGGATGAATGCATATGATGTTTTTGATATTGACAGGTACGCCTGAGATAGATACGCCTGAAAAGCCTGAAAATAAGGATAAATTTTCTGTTCTTTGTGAAGAAAATAAATCGCAAGGTTATGCGGAATTCGGGAAGGGACGGTGCGGCAGAGGGTTGCCAGCTTTATGTGTGTACTTGGTTTTCTGTTTGTAATAACAATGGGTGTGCAGGCGTACAGAATCAGGTTTTTTGAGACGGTCAGGACTATTTGGGAAGATTCTGTTTTATACACTTACTTTGCGGATCGGTATCAGGGGGATATTCAGTGCAATGAACCCGGATATGTCCCGGAGGGGTATGCGGAGACGGAAAGGATTGTCCTGGAGCACTGGTTCAGCGTGATATACACAAATGGGGATGGAAAGATAATTACCTGGGATCAGTTGATGGTTCTGGATCAGGGAGAATTGATCGCAGATATAGAATATGATCGGCAGGTTATCGAAGAGGTTAACGGGAATGAAGTTGTTATTTCGCTGTATCCTGATGGGTCTGTAAATGCGTATTGTGAGTATGGCGAATATGTTTATGTGATAACAGCAGATTATCTGGATATTGATGAAGTGTGCAGGATGTTTGACGGCATTGACGGATGATGCAAAGGAGGATTATTGTATGGATGCAGGAAAGATTCCGACCACCATATTTGGCGCGGACAGTGCGAATTGGCTGGCAGAAAAAGGGATAAACAGCCATGAGGATTTGGTGAAAAGAGTTCGGGACACTTTTACGCCCACAAAGGATACTTTTGAAAGAATGGCGGAACAGGCATGGAGTGTTTGTGACTGTTATACCAATTATCAGATCACGGCTCCTATGCCTGAATATCTGTTTGGGGATTCCTTTGGGTATGATATGCAGAAGGACATCGGAAAGCATATGAGCGATTATTATGCCGGCAGGATGAGCAGTGATGAATTGGATCAGTATTTTCATGCCTGCTGCACTGAAATGCGAAAATATCAGGCGCAGTGTCATCGGTCATCAGGTAATGCAGACGAGGACAACAGGAAAATTATCAGCCAGGTATATGAGATCTTTGCCAAAGAAAATGCCAGGATTATTATTATCAGTGCGCTGAGGTGAAGGAATCTTTAGGGGCTATGGCAAATGAAATGGCCGGGAAGTGGGGCACAGGCGCCATTGATACGAAAGAGATAGAAAAAAATTCCGACTTGACACTTGACGGCGGGTTCGATTTTAACAGCGGTTGGAATTTTAGCTATCGAAATCAGGCGGGGCGGGCAAGCATGGCAGACGAGGCAGCGGAACCGCCAATGGGTTTAAAATTTTTTTACAAAGAGGATGTGGACAATGTGGCAAAGATGGAGATGTGGATAAATGGATGCAGGTATGGGAAGGATATTCCATTCTATATTACTCCGGATAGTTTAAAGGGACAGTTGTTTCAGGCAGACGATATTATGGAAGAGTATGAAGAGCAGATAGGCGATGTCAAAGGATATTCTGACTTTATGAATCAGATTTCCTTATTTACGGGATGGTATGCATGGTCAACAAGAATCAATAACCGTTTCGGAAATTATGTTCCGGAGTCCCTGTAACGCCGTTCTCCGTGTCGGCACGAACAGCTTTCCCCTCTGCCCTGCAATCCGCTGCACTTCAAAACAGACAATCCATCACAAAAAAGCAATGCTGTATCGTGTTGCCTTCTATTTCTGCGCGACAATGGAAATCCATGCCGGCAGCGCTGCCATAGGATTGTGCTTCCAGTCATTTATGTTTGCAAGCAGCTCTTCCTTCTGTGAAATGTTCTTTTCCATTTTTATTAAGTCCTGATAGGAAAACCAAAAGGAAGCGTTTACCGCCTGCAGCTCCTGCATTTCCTTTAACGATAGACCTGCCCCTGTCATCGCGTTCGCCAGGTCCTGTACGCGCCAGTGGCAGTGGGGCATAACTTCTCCATATGGCTTCCTGAGCTCCGGTTCTTTCCAGGGCTCCCCCGTAAAAGGGCGTTGAAAGGGATGGACGTCAAACATAATCGAATGCCCGGCAGACTTTAATACCCTGTATATGTTTTTGTACATCGTCCCTATGTCTGCAATCCAGGTATGCGTGCCGTTTGATGTGTAAACCAGATCAAAGCTGTCCTCTTCCATCTCCGAAAGCCGCGTCGTATCATCGCATACAAAACGGATGCTGAGATTTAATCTGTCCGCGATCTCCCGGGCATGCTCCAGTTGCCTCTCACTGATATCAGCCGAAGTAACCTCCGCGCCCAGGAGCGCAAATGCAAAAGCGGCGTGATTATCTCCGCTGGAAGGCAGCAGCACCTTCTTTCCGTGCAGATCAGGTACGTATTTCCGCACCAGCTCATACAGGCCGGGATGGAAGGCGCTGGCCGGCTCTTTGACCAGTTCTTCTATTTTGTCATCCGTCCTGAGCGACTGATACCAGGCTGAGTCGGCTCTTTGATTCCAACTGTCCCTGATCTGTTTTAATCGTTCCTCCATTGCAGCGTCCTCCTTCCGAATAAACAGATATACTGATTGACGAAATACTGATTCTATCCCGCTGTATCCTTCTTACAGCTATATGAAAGCAGTCTGCCAGATGGCTGGCCGAAACCTGCGGCCGCTGCCTCAAATCAACTGTCCATAAACCGAACGGGCGCCTGTTCCGCCCTGTGTTCCCCGATGCTCTTCTCCATCCAGATCATATGATACCAGCGCCCGAATTTATAGCCGCATTGATGAAATTTGCCCACCTGCGCGAAGCCAAGGCGGGCATGGAACTCCGCGCTGTTTCCGGTAAGGTATTCGTCCTCCTGCTCCGGCCAGGCAATACAGGCATACAAATTCAGGATGCCCATTTCCCGCAGTCTGTCTTCCAGCGCCCCGTAAAGTTTCCGCCCCAAACCGCATTTCCGGAAAGCTTTGTCAAGATAGATGGTCACTTCGCAGGACCAACCGTAAGCGGCCCGCCCCACAAAGGGGCCCGCATAGGCGTATCCCTGAATGGCTCCATCCCTCTCAATGACCAGGTAGGGATAGCGTTTCAGTGTGTTCCTGATACGGCTTCGAAATTCCTCCGGCACCGGCACCTCATACTCAAAGGTAATGGCCGTATTCTCTCCTGTCCGCCCTGCGAACCGGCTAAACCGTATTTTTCAAATTTTCATTTACGGCATCCAGTATACCGGAACTCTGCCTGTATGTTCCGCCATAAAATACAGCGCATAGAAATTGGGGTTGTCGGAAAAGACTGTCAACATACAATATGTGGTGATGATTTCCGATGTATCACAGCATATATTGTGGAAGGTCAGACATTTCCCGGCAACCCCGGCATTTATAAGTTTATGAACAGGGATTATTTATTTTCCGATAAGATATTCTTCGTAAAGCTTATTTCTGTACTGCTTATCTTGTGTGACTTTAATTACATCCTGCGATCGATTGTTCTCCATCAGCTTTGCTATTAATCTGGAAAGTTTATCTTCACCTTGTTCAATGCCTTCCTTTATGCCTTCCTTTACGCCTTCCCGTTTTATTGTCTTTGCTTCATATTCCAGAACTTTTCCGCCCATGACCGCTTTCACTCCTTCCTTAACAGAATCGTATTTTACAGCGATATGTTCTAATACTTTATTTGACATGTCAATAAGGGTACATCTTGTATATTCACTGATTATTCCCTCATTTAAAAGCTCTTCCAGCTTATTTTTGATCTGTTCATATTCTACCTGTAAATTCTTCAGTTTCCCTTTATCCTTTTCATATTCCTCAAACCGCGTTTCATGGGAAAAGATATAGAAAGGAATCAACAGCAGGAGTTTTTTCTCAAAAATTTCTTCCAGGGTATATCGTTGGGATTTCATCACCAGGATATCATATTCCACGGTTCCACCTGGTGTTACCATCCTGATTTTCAGCGTATCAGGCGTTGACGCATGATGTCTCAAAAACAATACAGCGGAATGCGGCAGTGTCACTGTAAGAACATTTCCATTGACTGTCCCTTCATCCAGGGCGATTTGGGTGTCATACTCAAAAAATCGGACCAGCATACTGTTATCGGTACTGCTCTGGCATTCCAGATGGTATTTTTTTATTTCTTTTCCTTCTATCCTGAAACTGGTATCCGTAACCCGTTCCTCTTCATTCCCGTTCTGTTGGTTCAGAAAATGCTCATTTGGAGAGAAAATGATTCTTTCCAATCCTGAATAATGCTCTCCGAACACCTCATTTATCAGAGGAAGGATGAGAGAACTGCAATCATTCAGCAACGTGCGGAACACATCATCGTACGGCGTGTTTGTTATCCTTACATTTCCCATTCTTATCCGCTCCTTCCATTATATTTTACCACATCATACAAATTTACTCAATGAGAAAACACATTATGCAGGGAATCCCGAACCTTTTCCTCCACCTCCCCAAGGATATCCCCGGCCTCTCTGGCTTCGATCCCGGCCTGTGCCGCCACAGCCATCAGATCTTCCCTGCCGGGCTTCAGGCCGCTCCCGATAGAACATCTCCGCTTTCTTAACACTGCTCATCAAGAATCTCCTGTATGGACTGATACTGCTTTTTCACAAAGAGCTGCAAAAAATCCTCCTGGCAGTCCAGAGCCACGGAAATACGGATAAGCGAAGACAGCGAAATCTCTCCCGTCCGCTCAAACCGCTTGATTGACCCCAGGCTTACGCCTGATTTCCCGCTCAACTGCTCCTGTGTCAGATGCGCCTCTTTCCTCCTGGCCCTGACATGCTCCACAATGGTGCCGCTGATCTCTTTTGGTGTAATTTTGAATTGATCTAAGTTTATCATAGCTAATATTTTAACCGAAATGCTTTTAAAAAGCAAGTTTGATTCATATATTATCCAAAAAAGACTTTCCCCACTTCCCACGCTTCTGTTTTACTTTTTCCGTCTCCATAAGTCTGAATTTACAGTAAACCCCCATGCCGCTTTGTCGGCACCACTATGAATGAAAGGGGTTTACTGTGAGCCTCCGGCGGATGTGCAGAAAACGGGAAAGGAAGATGTCACTTCGTGACCCCGTTTTCGCACAGTTCAGCGCCGGAG
>CAJUSI010000017.1 GCA_910589035.1 uncultured Acetatifactor sp.
GGAGCAGGTCACAGGCTGACCGCTCCCCTGTTCCGGGGGATTCTTTAAAAACTCCATATATATTTCTTGACGTGCCGCCGCCCGCCAGAAAGCTGTATTGTTCCTACTAATTGGGGATAACACAGCTTATGGCCGGAGGCGGCATCATCGTCATCGGCACGACCCTCATCCCCCTGCTGTCGGGGCTGTTTTAAGGGCGGCTCCCCCTCTACAACCCGCAATTTGAACAGGGCAAGCCCTACAAGAAGATTGCATCCCAGCGCGACCAGAGTCCCAACTATGGGAAGTTCGTCCGCTCCGGGAGCGGCTCGGAGGACGGACGGCGGTTCCCGGGGAACCTGCTTTCGTTCCAGACCATGGCCCATACCGTCCACCCCACCCAAAAGCCCGTGGAGCTTTGCGAGTATTATCTGCTTTGAGACGGCCCCGGCCTTTTACGGCCCGGCCACGGAGCGCATCCTGCAGGCGCTGGCGGCTGTGAAATCTGGTGGAAAAGGCAAATAAAATTTAGTATCTTTTTGTCGGATTGTGTGCTATACTCTGTCCAGGTGGTGATGATATGGCAGACTTAAAAGCAAAAGAATATCAACGATTTGAAGATGTAAAGCATATAACCTATGAGGGCATTGAATTTTGGTATGCCCGTGAGCTTGCGCCAGTGTTGGAGTATGCTAAATGGGATAATTTCCGTAAAGTGATTGACAAGGCGATGCTGGCTTGCAGAAACAGCGGCTTTGAAATCGCGGAACATTTTTCCGAGGTCGGGAGAATGATTGAGATAGGCAAGGGCGGACAGCGAAAGACAAAAGACTATATGCTGTCCCGCTATGCCTGTTATCTTATTGTATAAAACGGCGACCCACGCAAGGAAGTTATTGCTATCGGGCAGACCTACTTTGCTACCCAGACCCGCAGGCAGAGTATGCGGAATTTCAAAACGCCGGATATATGGGATTGTATGGCGGCCTGCGTGTTGCGGATATTCACGCCCGGAAGAAACTTTCACGTGACCAGAAGATATTAGACCACATGGGCAGTGAGGAATTAGGCGCTAATCTGTTTCGCATTACGCAGACGGAGGCAAAAATGCGCCGTGACGAGCCCCAGGGATTGGACGAGGCCAGTTCTATTCATTATACCGTGGGGAAAGAAGTACGGGAAACGATTGAAAAAATCGGCGGTACGATGCCAGAGGATTTGCCTACCCCTGAAAAAAGCATTTCCGAAATTGAGCGCGAACAGTTAAAGCAACTAAAAAAAGAACGCAAAAAACTGATGCTTGACGAATAACAACATCATTTTCCCGGCATCGGGAAAATGATAAAAAATCTATTATTACATAACCGCTTGCAGAAATGCAGGCGGTTTTTTATTTGGACAATGAGACTAAAAATGTCCTATGTGAATGTACCTAACGACCTATCGAAAATCAAGAGGAATAGATGGCAGGGGCAGAATCATGTTCCATATCGGAAACCAGGATGGTCTGTTTCATGGGGTCAACAATCCAATATTCTCTTACATTGGCTGAGCGGTAAAGAGACAATTTTGTATAATAATCCATCCGCCTGCTGCCGGGGGAGACAATTTCAATGATCCAGTCGGGAGCGCCGCTGCATCCGTAGTCATTCAATTTATGCTTATCGCAGACCACAGAGATATCCGGTTCCAGATATTTGGAATCATCGGCAAAGCTTCATACTAACATAATTTCTCCCCTTTTACAAGCCGGGGAGCCGGTGTGGCAGAATTCACAGCTCCATCTCCTCGTGGGGAACTTCCGCCAGGAAGTCCGCTTCCTCCAGATTGGAGAAATACGCCTGTACGGCTGCTTTAAGCTGTTTCAGCGATATAATATCCCGCTCTCTCGGCGTATATCGGCCGAAGGGCGTGACCAGGCTTACGCGCTCTGTGTTGGCGCAGTGGGGGTTTATCAGTGCATACGCCCTGCGTCCGTTCAGGTTGAACCAGGCCTCGCAGACGAACCGGTCCCCGACTCCGTAGAACTGAAAGAATCCGTCGTGGGATGTGAAAATCACGAAATCTTCTTTTCCCGCCGCCACGAGGGAGATATAGTGCTCCGCTTCTTTCAGGACGATTCTCTCGGTCTTTTCACCGCTTGCCGTCTCCGCGTCGGGAACCCGCAGCACTCCCGTTTTGGGCCATTGGCCGTTCACGAAGGAGAACACCACATCCACAAAGCTTTGCATGCTGTCCTCCGGGCCGTTCAGGATGCGTTTGTGGGCTTTGCTGATGGGGGAGGCGGAAGTTTTGCCGCCGGGAGCAGTGAGAATGGGAAGCCCGTCGTCCTCCGCCCAGGCAAAGCCCTTCTCTGCCAGCCCGCAGCGCAGCAGCATCTCCCCGGTATAGACGCCGAACAGGACCGCGGCATTCCAGAGGGTTTTCGCGCCCTCATCGCCCTGGTATTTGTCGAGGTTTTCATGAAAAGCCTGGAGAAAGGCATCCACGTTTTCCACAGTTTCTCTTGTATAATCAAGATCCAGGCCGCTGTCTGCGGCATAGCGGACCGCATTCTCCGCAATACTTTTCGCGGTTTCGTTAAATTTTTCCATCTGGAATCCCTCTTTGCACATCCGGCAGTGCCGGCTTTATAGGCTCAAATTCAGCTCAAGCCCCAACAAAACCAATTTATTCTATGGCTTTAATGTATATGCAAGTATGCCCGCTTTGCCTGCTGCCCCATGGGCAGCGTCTGCTCACGGGAACTAACGGTTTCAGAGGCTGGAAGCAGTTGTCTGTTCACCGGCCCGCGCTTTTGCGAACAGGCTCTCCAGATGACAGCCTGCCCTGTAAGCCTTCCGCAGATATTCGTCGGCATCCTTTTCCCCGCAGACAAGCTCCAGCACCAGGGGTGCCTGATAGGCGGACCGGGCCACCGCTTCCATCACGGCCTGCCAGTCGATGGTTCCCTCTCCCGGGATAAGGTGCTCGTCCGCTTTTCCGTGGTTGTCGTGAAGGTGCACCGCAAAAATCCGCTCTCCGTATTTTGCAAGGATCTCCGGCGCCTGCCGTCCCCAGATCATATTGGCATGGCCGGTGTCATAGCAGAGCCCCAGAAATTCTTCCGGGTATCTGGAGAACAGCCGATCCCAGGCTTCCAGCATATATTCGCCGGGAAAATCAAAGAGATTCTCCATGCAGATCCTTACTTTCCTTTCCATGCAGCAGGGCATCAGCTCGTCCAGGGATCGATATACGCAGGCATAAAACTGCTCCTTCTCCTCCGGGTTCTCCCGAATGCTCACATGGGGAATGTATAAGTGGAGAACAATCTCCTCCGCGCCGATGGCAGCCGCCAGCTCCACACGGTTTTGAATCAGCTCCACTCCGGCGATTCGGTTATACTCCCAATCGGAAGTGTAATCCTTCCGATAATGCTTTCCCCTGGCAGTGACATCTCTCGCGGAGCCCTTGGTCGCATGGAGGGCTTTCACCCTCAGGCCATACTCCGACAGCCACCCGGCCAGCTGGGCCATCTCCGATTTGGAATAAATGTATTCCCCATCCCACTCGTGGCACCAGTGGATATGGGTGAAACCGGCCTGTGCAATTTTCCCCAGCAGGGCCTTCGTCTGCTCCAGGGAACCTCCTTCTCCGCAAAAATCTGTATTGACGGCAATCTCTGTTCTGTTCATGCTCGGACTCCTTTGGCTCATATATTGGCGGGGCACTATTTTGAAAAAGTGCAATTTCATTCTACCATAGGTGCCTGCATAATTCCACTAAATTGTTGCTGAGATTCGGAAATCCGTTTCCTGAAAGTTTCCCAGGCTTTCCGCCTACAGCCTCGCAGGAACAATCCTCCCCTCCGTAAACTCAAAAACAAAATCCGCCAGCTCCTCAATGTCCCCGGCAATATGGCTTGTGAGCAGAATCAGCCGCTCCGGAGACTTCAGTTCCAAAAGCAGCCGCTTTATCTGCGCCGCTCCCTGTTTATCCAAACCGTTAAAGGGCTCATCCAGAATCAGAATCTTCTGGTTCTCCATAATCGCCTGGGCTATGCCCAGCCTCTGCCGCATCCCCAGGGAGAAGTTTTTTACTTTCTCCCGATTGGCCGGATCCAGTCCCACCCTTTTCAGCGCGGCCGTAATCTCCTCATCCGTGATAATATTGTTTATCTGCGCCAGATATTTTAAATTCTCAAACTGCGAATAATTTTCGATAAAGCCCGGTTTTTCGATGAGCACACCCAGCTCCGGCAGGAAATCCATGTCCCTGCCGAGCACCCTGCCGTCCAGAGACACGGTTCCGCTGTCTGCCTTCAGAAAACCGCAGATGACCTTGAAAAACACCGATTTTCCGGAACCGTTTGCCCCCGTAAATCCGTAAATATTGCCGAACTCCAGTTCTGAATTTATATTGTTCAGAACCGTCCGCTTCCTAAATTTTTTCGATAAATCCGTGATTTTCAGCATAGGTTTACGCTCCTCCTTTTTATCAGCACATCATAGCAGACCGCCGCAATCAGGTCCGTCCCCAGGAGCAGCAGGACCAGAGAACTCAATGGAATCCGGCTCCTGAGAGTGAAAAATTTCACCGTCGACATGGCGGGCAGAATCGGCACCGGCAAGACAGTATTTAACAGATAGATCCCGATAATATACAGAAAACCGTTTTCCAGAAAGCAGCAGTAATTCAAAATAAAGTACAGGATCAGCATGCCCGGAAAGCCCAGGCAGTCCATGCTCAGATAGGAAAAAGCGGACGCGGCCTGTTCCGGGTAAAAGCCCGCAAAGCAGTAATACAGAAGGTGGGAGAGGGCCAGGAGCATTTCCCCCAACAGGGCTGCAGCGGCGGTGTATGCGCGGATAAATTTCCGGTAATCTGCCGCCCTGGCCAGGAGGTAGACCATGAGGTCGCCGGACAGCTTATCCGCGATTTTTCCAATGGTGATAAAGATAATGGAAACGTTCAAAAG
Source organism: uncultured Acetatifactor sp. (assembly GCA_910589035.1). GTDB lineage: Bacteria > Bacillota > Clostridia > Lachnospirales > Lachnospiraceae > Acetatifactor. Next base: position 4,940 of record CAJUSI010000017.1, read on the forward strand.
CTTTACCAAAACGGTGCTGAACCCCGCAAGATAAACCTCATTTCCGCCCTGCCAGAGGATGGTGCCCCTCTCCCCGGCAAGGGAAATCCCGGTAAAATTTGCATAGAGAAAATCCACCAGCGCCAGGAGCAAAACGGCCCCAAAGAGCTCCCGCCGAAACTCTCTCATGATGATTTTAAAAAGCGCAGACACCTTCATTTTCCCAAAACTCCCATCTCTTCCACAGACAGCCCATGGCTATCCAGATACAAAGCGCCAGGTATGCCGCCAGGTGAATATTCGAAAAGAAAACCGGGCCCCGCAGGCCGGCACCCGCCCCGGCGGCGACACGGTTCCCGCCTGCCGAGAAGTCCAGAATCTGCAGATACTGCCCCTTTATCCGCAGAAACTCCATGGGGGATGTGAACAAAAAGTAGAGCAGAAACGGCAGCGCGCAGATGCTCCCTCCCCTTTTCTGGAGATTCGGGAAAGCATACCGGATGGAATAAAGGAGGTACTGCACAAACAATCCCATCAGCAGATACCGCATCAGAAAAAAGGAAAACAAGGAGAGCATTCCCTCCTCCATGGGAGCCGTCCCATTGGTCTGCAAAAAAAGCAGGGGGACGGACAGCTCCAGGCAGGTGGAGATACCGGTGGAAACCGCCAGCGTGATGTAATCCGCAGCCATCATCCTGCGTTTGCCGCCGATTCTGGCCATACAGCTGTAACAGGTGGAATAAACGCCTGCTTTGTGCTGAACCACCAGCGAAGGAATGGCGATCATCCACAGAAAGAGGTCCTTCCCCAGCAGGCGGCAGTACTCAGACATCGCCGCGACCTTATTGACACAGATGTAAATCACCAGGAAGGAGACTTGAAGGCACATCATCAGATAAGTGAGCGGAGAGGTATAAATCAGCTTTAATTTACTTCTCAGCAAATGCGAGCGTCTTGTGGACTTCTGGCATGTGGACTTCTGTCTCGTGAACATCTGTTTCTTAAACATCCTTTTCATAGACATCAATTTCCTCTTTTTTGATAGAATTTCTCCGATACCATCAATAAGATGAAACCCACCACAAGGTACAGGCCGACTAAAGCGCCGTATCCGCCGAAGCAGAACTCCCTGTAATAGGGCCGCATGACTGCGTTGGGCTGCAGCGCTACGGGCAATGCTATGTCCAGCACGCTCATGACCAGGAAGGGCGCTGCCATGACCGCAATCCGGCTTTTGAAAAAAGACGTGATACCCATGGCAAAAATCAGAAAGCAAAAATAATACACAATGTGGGAGACATAGACCAAAACAAAATACAGCATGGGATTGCCCAGGAAGAAATCTTCCCGGAAGGTCACGATTCCCTGCATAAATTCCGCAGATGTGTCATGCTCTGTCCGCAAACTCGTGAGAACCGCGAAAACCATCTCGGAGAAAGCCAGGACAGCGGTTCCCGACAGGGCAATGGCAATGGCTTTCTGGAAGACATATTTCCGGTTCCCCTTCCGGCTCACACAAAAGAGCCGAAAGCCATTTGTCTTCTCCGTCAAATAGGAACTCAGATAGGGCGCGGCCAGTATCAGCGGCGCCAGCGCCTGAACCATGTAATAGGAGCTCCGCCATACCCGGTATACATTTCCGTAATATTTCTGAAAGAAAATCACATCCTCCATGCGGAACAGATCCTGGGCGGAATCTGCCTTCAAGGCGGTTCTCCAGCCGTCGTAATAGGCGTTGATCATCATCAGGCCGATCACCGCCGCCATAAGAAGCAGATTTGATTTTTTCAGCAGGGCTCTTTTCAATTCACTTTTCATAGGATTCCGCCCTTTCTTTTCTTCCCGCAGTTTTGCCTGCGGGACTGCATTCCGCGATAACGGGATTATTATATCATGAAAACGAGCGCTGTTTTTTTAAGATTTGTTTAAGGCCTGTTTAAAGTTTCTTTACCGTATTCTCCGCGGCCGTCCTCCGCCGGATAGTTGGGCCTGAAAAGCTCGGCTATACTTATGTGCTGCAATAGAGTATAATAAATTGGGTATTTGAGAAAATATTCTGAAATCGACACAGAAGTGAAAATGTGTTGTTCCGCGCTATGGACGCGTCCAAGGTGGTTGCCTTGAAAATGATACTTGTCCTCGGTACGGGAATGTGCCTGTCCATGAAAGTAATCGGGGATGGCAGCAGTTTTATGGTGATTGTTGGAAGCTTTGTGGGAATTATGGGTCTGGCCGGTACCGGCATCAACTATCCGATTTACAAAAAGCTGCTGGAAAACGGTAAAAAGAAATATGCGTTTGAGATTATGCAGCTTGCAAAAGAAATCAGCGAAAAAGCGGAATAGCAAAGGAAAGGGGCGGTAGCATATGAACAAATCGGAAAGCAAATACTTCTCTTGTTTTCCACAAGATACAAGGGACATTTGGGATAAAATAAATGGGAATGAGTTAAATGAGCTTATTCTGATTACACAGGATTATCTGAGGCCATATCTCCAATTTATAAGCGACAATAGAAAAGTTTATCGCGCAGCATTCAGAAACCCGAACAATATGCAGGCAAATATTCGCTATGAGAATTTGAAACAATATAATCTGGAACCGATTTTGAAAAAATTCGGAGTGCCCGACAAATTTCAGCAATATTATATCGTGTACTACATAGAGGGAATTACGGCTATTATAAAGGAATGGCTGAATCATGACTGTACGGATTCGGTTGAAGTCATAGCGACTGTCATTGAAGAATGCGTTAGACCATCCGGCGGAGCGGACGGTTGATGCTATGATCCTATTGCGGGGATTGAGCGAAACTACCGCACAATCCCCGCAATTCCCGCAAATTACCCCGCAATCCCCGCAAACGACTCCGCAGTTAGATGAAATGGATTCCAGGATTATTAAAATAATTGAGTCAAAACCGTCCGCCGAAATGGTTAAAGAGGGCAAAGACCCATTGATGGATGAAGCCCCATGAGCTGGCAGTTAAAATATTCAGATATTATCAAGTATCTTTTTTAACGTGTCCATTTGTCTTTTTGTAAGAGTTACACCTTGTCCATATTCGGTATGCTCACTATTCCACGTTCTTATATCATAAACTGGTTCTCTGTTTTCCCATGAAATGAAATTGAGTTCTTTCGTCCAACCGTTATTTTCCTGTGATAAATTTCCTATGTGCTCATAAATTTTATATTCCTTCATATCAGGCAACTCCATTACGAATTCCAATCTTTTCAATCGATTGTAGCACAAAGTAACCGCCGCCACAACCTTTTTGACGGAAAGAGCCAAGGTAATGCTCCGCTAACGCTTTTCTTAAAAAGGACTAAAATATCTTTATTTTCCCACATCTGCCGTATTTTCTGGTATAATACAGACAGTAGGTGCGAGCTGAGAAATCAGCATAACTGATTTCCCCTGGCGAACGGAGGAAATTCTGCAAGCGTTGGTAAGCTGATAACAATAACAGTAGGAAAATCCTATCAGGTAAGGTCTAACCAACCGCCTGTACCGAGTCCTTGGAGCCGAAGTGGTAACATCAGGTTTAAGCGTAGGACAGGGAGCAACAGAGCCGAAACGCAAGTGAAGTGAGTTGAGCAAAGACTAACGTCCTGGGAAATTATTATGAGGTTGGAAATGGCCGATGTGTTCCAAGTCACAGCAGGCAATACTGTTATAACCGAATTGGAGAGGATGGAAGTCCAAGTGCTCATAGTACCAGAGAAACCGCTAATCACGGTGGAGGGAATGGGCACACCTTATGCGAATACGAAGAATTATTGTATGGACAATAGAGAGTCAATTAAGGCAATAGTTCAAGTTGATAAAATAACCTGATGATTTATTTGCAGGACATGATATGTACCATGTACTATGAGGAGGCGCAGATATGAAAACTGTAATATATCAGATAACCATACATGCCGAAAATGAGAAACCTTGTCTCCGCCAGATGATTCAACAAATTCAAAGACGTCCGGGAATGTATATTGGCAGCAATGCGCTTACGCCCCTGTCCCTTTTCCTTGCAGGCTACCGGGCCGCCGAACGTGCCTTTGGCGTATGCTGGCATGGGGATTTGTTTCCGCTTGATTTTCAATTTATGCATAGCTTTGTGGATGTCCGTCTGCAAACGAATTGTGTTTGTGCCGGATGGTGTCATAATATACTCACATTTTGTCATGGGGACGAGGAAAAGGCCCTAAATTTATTTTTTGATTTATACTAGGAATTTATACATATTGAAATGAAACGTTACTGGAAAGCCATCTTAACGAAGGAAAATATCGAGCGAAATGATAAAATGGAATGTGCCTGGACCGTAAAAGAGCATGGGAAGGAGCCGATTTTTATAAATCCCGTTTCCGTTTATGTTTTGGAATTAACCATATCTGCTTATATGCTTCTTGTAGAAACTACGGACGAAGTTTTTGCAGAACAATGCTTTTTTACTTCCGCCGAAAAGCGAAGGGAAATAGCCTCATTCCCATGGGAGCTGCAGCTTATTTTGGAGAAATCAACATATGGAAAGAATTTGAGGCGCATACTCTCTATTTTGACAAGGTTATCAGAACGCATTGACGTTTGTAATTCCTGTTACGCCACAGGATATTAAGAATCATCTAAAAAATATTGCTTTGAGAATGCAGGGAGGTGCAGCGTTTGCTTTTGATTCAGGATATTTGCCTTTCTTGGGGTAAAAAAGAAAGAAATTCTGCCTGTGCCAAGAAGCGGACAGAATTTTCTGTGGCTTATTCATTGGATACAATGCCCAATGTTTTTCATGGGGAAGTACTTGTTAATCGTCTGAATTTCCGACAGAGCGGAACTGTATTCCAAATTTCAAATGGAGCTGCAAACTGTTTTCAGTCCTATCCCTCTGTCAAAGACTTAAATCTCACAAATTTATATTTCCAATCCGATACTTATAGCTGTACGGTAGTATTCTTTTATGATGAACGGCGCAGCGGTCAGCCGGTCAGACGGGGACACAATAAGGATTATGATAATGCAGACTCATTGTTATACCGTCATGATGTTTTAAATGAAACCGCCTTTTCCCTGAAACAGGGACAATATGGGCGTGTAATCTGGAATGAGCGTAAAACGGACTGTGATACTGGAGAATGGTATTATCAATTACACGCATTAAATTTGTTATATTCAGATAAAATGCCGGAAGCAGATATTTTTTTGACCGGAAAACCTGATTTCGAATATAAACAAATAGCTGTATTGTATTAGTTTGTTGTTTCTCCTAAATTATTACAAAAATCGCGAGCGCGAAAGGACGGTATAAAATGAACGATATATGGAATGTTCTTGGAATCGACCCCACAGATGACAAAAAAGCCATAAGGAGGGCCTTTGCTGCGCAGTCCAGGCTTCACCATCCGGAGGAGGAGCCGGAGTATTTTGCGGCGCTGAACCAGGCGTACAAGGCGGCCCTGGACTATGGAGCGGGAACGGAGAAAATCGCTTTTCCGGCAGATGGCTATAACGTTGGCGGTACATATGCCGCGAAAAAGGAGGGCTCCACGCTTTTTTCTTCGGATGGCAGGGTTGGTAAGCGGAGGACAGGGGAGGAGGGAAAAAGCAGAGAGCCCCTGCAGAAAACAGCGGAAGGGGAGAAAGACAGAGAACTTCTGGGGAAAACAGAAGAAGGGGAGAACGGCAGAGAACTTCTGGGGAAAACAGCGGAAGAAGAGAACGGCAGAGAGCCCCTGCAGAAAACAGAGGAAGGCGAGAACGGCAGAGAATCGCTGAGGAAACCAGGGAAAGAGGAAGACCCCCCTCGGATAAGCGGACAGAAAACAGAGAATACCGAGACCATTCAGGGAAAATTGCAGGAAACGGAAGTCTCGCTCCTGGACCGCCTCAACGAAGCGACAGAACAGGCCGTGCAAAAAAGTATGGAAACCGGCGCGCTCCACGACTTCATTGTCCTCTTTGAGAACCCCAAACAGGCGAAGCAGGCCGACACCTGGAAACGCTTTTTCCTTTCCGAAGCTTTTCTGAGCGAGCAGTTTTCGGAGGAATTCGGAAAGGGATTGCTGACCTGGCTGTCCGGGCAGACACTCTGTCCCGCAGACAATCTCCCCATGGGCCTGCTGCAGGAGCTGGCCATCGCCTACGCCTTTATCCCTCATTTTGCCGGGGAGGAGTATTTCGAAGGCCTGAAATATCCCAAGGAATGGTACAAGGTTTCCGTGGAAAATACCTTTCCCGGCAGAAGATACGCCGCCGAGATCTTTAATATGCAGGGCCGGGAATGCGACCTGAAATCCATGACGGGCCGCATTCAGCGTCAGCCCGCCAATAAGGTGCGCTACAACGCCTTTTCCGACTATCTGGCCATGAAGGAGATGAGCCGGGACGGGCGGCTGACAGACAGGGAGAAAGAGACCTGGCAGCAGATTCTGGGACTCTGCCAACCCTGCTATCTGTTCGAGCGCAACGGCAAGCTGCCCGGCAGCGGCGCCTATGAGTCCCGCAGCGAATCGGTGGTAAAGCTTTATGTCCGATGGCTCAGGGACGAGCAGCTGCCCCGGGAGGTGCTGCTGTTCCTCTATAAAAAGCTGGATTTCAAGACGCTGGAACGCAGCAGCACCAGAGGTCTGTACAGCGCCCTGAAGGAGGAGGTCCTGCGCCAGTGTCCCCGGGCGGAGGAGATCCTCTTCGGGGAGGAGGGGACGGAACAGCGCATCGTAAAGCTCTACCGGACTTATTCCACCCTCATCAACGACAATCAGAATAATTACGACAAATTCATCTACGGAGAGACGCCGGAGATCCGGGAGCGGGCGAAGGCCTTTTTCGCCCTGCCGGACTGGGAGCAGTTAAAGGGAGAAAAAGGGCTGTTTGAGCGGATTTACGGTACCTCCAAGAGAATCGTCATGCCCGCAACCGTGGCGGAGACGCTGGTGGAACACCTGATGTCGGGGGATTTCCCGGAGCCTGAGCGGACGGAGCTTACGGAGAGCCTGCTGCGGTCCCTCTCCACGGAGAGAATGTGCCGGGAACTGGATTATCGCTGCGAGATTTCTTTTGGCTCCGCAGAAATTGCGAACAGCCCGGATTTCTGGCAGTACTTTCTCATGCGCGGCTTCGGCTTCCGCCATGCAAAGATCCGGGGGAGCTGGGAGCAGGATTATATCTATGTAAATGACGGCCAATGCTGCCTCCCAGCCTACATAAACTACATTTATGCGCCGTCCCGGGCGTGGCAGAGGCAGTTTACAGGCTTTGACCAGGAGACGGAGGAGATTGAAGCTCTCACGAGTATGTTCTGTCCCATGCCCGGAGGTGGGAGGCTCAGGGTGGAATTCCATTATCGTTACTGCCTGTACTTTGTGAGCGTCTCCCCGGATAATTATAAAAACGATTTTCCGTTCAACTCTGCTTATGATGTTGAAAGTGCTTTTCCGGATTCCAATACATGTAATTTCGATAGAAAAATTGCGGAGAATTCTTTAAGGGATTTGCGGGATAATTTCCAGAATACTTCCGCGATTGACTCGGTGAATGAATTTCCGAACTGTTATACATGTGATTCGGAGAATAAGTATATGAATGAAGTGCAGGTGACAGCTCCCGTCCTGGCGTTTTCAGAATTGCAGGAATATGCGGAAAATCTGGAGAAACCGGAGGAATTCTTCTTCCTCCTGGCAGTCACCGCCATTGAGGATGCCGACAGAAGCGCCGCCCGTGCGCTGACGGAAAACTGGCTGAGACAGATTCCCCTGCATCCTTTCATCATTCCCACGGTGGCCCGGATGCTGGCGGCCGATAATGACCGCATTCCCGGCGCTGTGCCAAATCCGAAAGCGGCCTTCGGGGAACGGCGTGCGGATTGCGGAGAGGAACGACAGCATACAGTGCTCAAAGGCGAAGAATATCATATGGCCTGCGGAGACCGGGAAGCGCATACAGCCTTCCGAAAGGAAGAGCGCCACATCCCCGGAAGAATCGAAACTCCGGAAGATAAAACAGCGGAGAAGGAAAATGCAGAAAGCAAAATAACAGAGGCCGTGCTTTACGACGAACAGGAGCGGTTCTGCCTCCGGGCACTGGTATCGGAGAGCGGGTTCAGCATCTGGCGGCAGCTGGATTACGGCTGGCAGGATATCATATTTCGCAGCGCCCAACTGGGCTGGAGGAAATGGGGGGAATACACCTGGGAGGAATACAGCCAATTTTTCGGCGGGCAGATTCCGGAGGCGGGAAATGCGCCGGGAAGGGAGAGCACGAAAACCCCTGAGGGCAGGAAAGAGGCCGCCCGGCTCGCGCTGCGCAGTCTGCGCCAGCCCAAACCCCGCGTACGTGCCGCATATTCGCTGGAAGGCATGGACATATCTCAGAAAGCGGTGAAAATTCTGGAAGCCATGGGCCTTCCGGAAAACGCGGAAGGGTACTGTGTGCTTCGGTACGGCACAAAAAAGGAAAAGCGCCACGACAGAGTATTTTACGGTGCATTTGCGCCCTTTGGCTTCGACCTGAAAGCCCATTCCCCGGCACATGTGAGAAGCAGGGACTTTCTCTGTGCTTCCTCCAATACGAAGATAAAGGAGCCCAAGGTCCTGGTGGGCCGCTTCGGATGGGGCTTCAAGTACTCGCCCAGGTCCGATTACGGCCCCATGTATGTCTACCAGGGCGAAAGCGGCAAATTCTACGCTTACGGCTCCATCCGGATGCACCGGGCGGACAGCCTGGACGGGCTGCTGGCGGACTTTTTCCGGGAAGAATGGGAGGGCGTGACGGAATGCGTATCCTATGAAGGCTGCCTCACCGTATCCAGGCTGGACCACAGGCTGGAATACTGCTACACGGAGGAGGACATGCTGCAGTCCATGTCCGGCGAGGGCGATACTGTGGCCGATAAATTCACTTTGTTTGGCGGGTACGGGATGTGGATGGAATTTGTCCGTTGGATGGACGGGATCCTGGAACCCGGACTGCCCTCCTGGGTGAACGCCATCGTGGTGGGCCTGGACTGGGAAAGGGGCGGCGCATTGACATTTTCCGGCATCCATGAAGACGAAAGATCCGCCGAAATCGAGGAATTCGAGGAGAAAGCTGATTTTGAGCTTGCGGAGACTGCCGGGGACGAGTCAAGCCAAGGGGAAAACACCAATTCAGACGACAGGCCGGTGAACAATGCAGAGGATAGGGCAAATGACAGTATAGACAATGCAGAGGACAGGGCAAATGACAATTCAGTCAAATCAGAGGACAGCTCAGACGAAAAGGAGGACGGGTCAAACCACATAAAAAATGCCAACTCAGGCAACAGTCCGGAGGAACCGGATCTAACAGAGTCTTTCGAAGGAGGCGGTATGCAGGACAAAATATACCTCCCCCAGGCGCCACTGCTGATATGGGGAAAGGGAATGGACAGAAGAGACAGGGCAGAGTTTTTGACCAGCGCCATGCAGTGGTATGTGGACTGCGGAAGATTTGCCGAATATGCGGGCGGCAGAAATATTAAGATATTGGTGGGCGGCTGAAATGTAAAATTATCATGGAATGGCAGGATCCTCCGTGAACCGGGCAGTCTCGGAGGATCGCCTTCAGATCAGCTTATAGATTATATATCAGGATGAAATCCGCGCATCCTCATACATGGCAAACACGGTTTCCATGGTATTCGCGGCATCGTACAGCGAGAAATACTTCCCCTCGTCATAAAACCTGCCTATCAGACGTTCGTGGCCGCTGCCCCAGTAATCCTTCCCGGCGCTGGCCGGGGCATCCTCGGCGGCCAGGACGCCGTTCACCCACAGCTTCTGGTTTATATATGCGGCAGTGCCCCGCCCGAAGGAAATCTCGAAGAAGGGCGCGGAATTCTCCCCATAGCCGTTGGTGGCGAAGAAGACGCCTTTTACGCCGTCCCCGAATTCCAGATGGGCAGCCAGAGTATCCTCCACCTCTATGATTCTCTCCAGCGTATGATTGCACATATCCGCCCTGACCGCTCTGATCTCCCCCACGATATAGCTGAAAAAGTCCAGCGTGTGTATGGCCTGGTTGATCAGCAGCCCGCCGCCCTCGGTGGCCCATTTGCCCCGCCAGCCGCTTCAGCTTTTGAACGCAGGGATTGAGCCGGTTCTGCAGTACCACGCATACCCGATTCGCTCCCGGCAGTGCCAGAAGCGCCTCCCATTCCTGCCTGGTTCTGGTGACGGGCTTTTCCGCCACCACGGTCTTTCCTGCGGCAAGCGCTTTGCGGATCATCTCGTAATGGAGATAGTGAGGGGTGCAAATGTGCACACTGTCGATCTCGGGATCCGCAAGCATGGTGTCAAAATCCTCGTATTCCAGAGCGCCATACTGTTCCCGGCACAGCCTGCGCCTTTCGGGATCCGTATCGCACACCGCATACAGGCGGGCTTTCTGCGTCTTCTCCAATGCCAGTGCATGAATGGGGCCGATGGCACCGTATCCGACGATAGCAGCTTTCTTCATTGCCGTATAATCCTTTCTTAATAAAATCCCTTCCCGGTCAGGTAATCATAGCTGATTTTCAGGGACTCAAAGGGGTTGCGCCTGCAGGTGTCCTGCTCCACCAGCGCCCATTTTACCCCGGCTTCCTGGCAGGCGGCGATGATGCTGTCCCAGTTAAGGTTGCCTTCCCCGATCTCCGCCATCTCCGTGGTATTGTCCAGATTTGCCTTCAGGTCCTTGAAATGCACAGCCATTGTCCTGCCGCCCAGCTTCCGGAGGAAAGCCGCCGGATCCATGCCGCCCGCCTGAAGCCAGTAGGTGTCCGTGATAAAGAAGAATTCCTCCGGGTTCGTTTCTTCTGTCAGGCGGTCTATGAGAAAGCGTCCGTCTAATCTGGCGAATTCGAAAGCATGGTTATGGTATCCGAAATAGAAACCTTCCTTCCTCAGCTTTGAAGCTGCCTCCCCGGCTTCCCGGATAAAGCGGGTCAGGTTCTCGCTGCTTTCCCTGGCCCAGACGGGCATACAGCCTAATCCGCAGAGATCACAGCCCAGTGTCCGGTTGTAATCCATGATTTCCGCCGGATTATCCCGGAAATCCTCGAAGGCCCGGTGGGTCACGGTTACCTTCAGCCCATAGTGATCCAGCACCGGTTTCATTTCCGCCGCTTTCAGGGGGGTGCCGGAGATCTGGACAGTCTGATACCCGATTTCCCTTACCTTTCTGCAGCTTTCCTCAAAATCTTCCAATGTCCGGGCATAATCCCGGATCGTATAATATTGTGCGCCGATTCGTTTATCCATTATTAACTCCTTATCTTATACACTATTGAATTGAAAGCTCTATTTTCCACACTGGATCCTGGCGCCTCAGTTTATCAGAGTCCCGATTTTTCCCCTTAATAAGTCCTGCTGTTGTCCACCACAACCTGGGATTCCTCTTTCACAACGGTGGAAGTGCGGATTTTCTCCTGGAGCAGTTCATAAAAACGCTCATCCGGGAAATGCTTTACATCCACCGTCTCCCCGGTCCAGGCGCTTAAATGGATGGCATTGGAGATGGTCAGCCCCAGGATCCCGTCCTGTCCCTTAGCCAGAAGGGGCGTGCCGTGGAGCACTGAGGAGGCAAAATTATTCAGGATGCCCACATGCTGGGGGCCGCCGGAAAAGTCGGCCGGAATATTGCATTCCCAGCACTCCGGCTTTCCGAAGGGCTCCGTATTGGTCCGGTTGTGCTCCCGCTCGGATATCACATTCCGGTAGAAGGTGAGCCTGTTTTTCTCCACCACCACCTTGCCCATATCGCAGGCGATCTCCAGCCGGTTGGTTCCCGGCGCTTCCCCGGTGGAGGTGATGTATTCTCCCGTGGCGCCGTTGTCGTATTCAAAATATGCCATCACATCGTCCTCTACCTCGATGTTATAGTATTTCCCGAAGCTGGCCCGGGCATAAATGCGGTCCGGCATGCCGAACATCCATTGCCAGAGGTCCAGCTGGTGAGGATTCTGGTTGATCAGCGCGCCGCCGCCCTCGGTCTTCCAGGTGGAACGCCATGTACTGCTGTCATGATAGGCCTGGGGGCGGTACCAGTCGGTGATGATCCAGGTGATCCGCTTGATATGTCCAAGCTCCCCGCGCAGGACCATATCCCTGAGCTTCTGGTAGACAGGATTGGTCCGCTGGTTATACATGATCCCGAATTTTAATCCTCTGTCTTCCGCAGTCTCCGCGGCGGCGTTCATTTCCCTCACCTGCTTCGTGTGTACGCCTGCCGGCTTCTCCGTGATTACATGGAGTCCGTGCCGGAAAGCGGAGATGGCTAATGCCGGGTGGTCATAATGGGGCGTGGCGATGATAACGGCGTCGCACAGCCCGCTGCGGTACATTTCTTCGGCGTCGCCGAACACCGGGACCTGGGGATACTGCTTCCGGGCTGCCTCCTGTCTGGCCGGAGAAATATCGCAGACAGCACCCAGGGTCATCTCCGGCACCCTGCCGCCCATGACGTTTCCTGCATGTCCGGTTCCCATATTTCCGAAGCCGATCACACCTAATCTCAATTTGTCCATTTGTCTGAAAACCTCCTGTTATCTGTTATTTTTTCCTGCGAGCAGACCGGGAATCGCCGGCCCACCGGTCCACGGCGGGGCGGTTCCGCTTACAGAACCCGCTCCAGGATATCCTCCAGGGCCCGGTACGCCAGCGTGAAGGTGCCCTCCCCGCCCTGGGGCAGATCCATCATCCGGTTTCCAAGCTCCAGCTGTGCCAGACCGGAAAAGCTGCCCAGATGGGGCTCCAGGCTTAAATAACCTTCAAATCCGTTCCGGAACAGGTGCTCCAACAGGTACGCCACATTACCGTCGCCCCGGCCAGCAGGGACTACGGTTCCGTCTGCCAGCATGGCGTCCTTGACATGGACGCAGGCGATATGCTCCTTCAGCTTTTCGTAAGCCTCCCTGGTGTCCTGCCCGCACTGAACGAAGTTGGCCGGGTCGAACACGGCGCGGAAATGCCCGCACCCAAGCTCCCGCATCAGATCAAGACAGCGGTCCGCGGTATCGCCGTAGATTTCCTTCTCATTCTCATGGAGCAGCACCACATCCTGCTGCCGGGCGTATTCGACCATCCTATGCAGGCGGTCCAGCACTTCCGCCCGCTCCTGCGCAGGCCATTCGACTTCAGAGGCGTTGTATGTCTCCCCCTTCATATCGGGCCGGGGCGTGTGATAGAAGCTGAAGATGCGGATATACTTTGTCTCCAGCTGCCGGGCGATTTCCACCGTTCTCTGAAACAGCCGGAAATGTGCCTCGAAGTCCTCCTCCAGGTATACCTTGCCAATGGGAGAGCCCAGGGAGGATACCCGGATCCCGCAGGCCTCCATTTTTTCCTTCAGCAGGACAACTTCGGCGTCTGACAAGTCCGAAATACTTTTCCCGTCGATTCCCCGGGGATCAAAATAGTTCATATGCAGTTTCCGGAGCACCTGGAACTGCGTTTCCACATCCTCTGCGATTTCGTCAGAAAAACCGCTGATCTTCGTATATTTCATCCATACCTCCCCTCCCGGACTACAATTTTGCCATACTACCCGGGATTTCACTGATAAGCGTCCGGCCGGATCCGCCGCAAGCACAATTCTGTCATACTGCCCATGATTTCGCTGAAAGCGTCCCAGTCAGACCACAATTCTCATACTGCCCATGATTTCGCTGAAAGCGTCCCAGTCAGACCACAATTCTCATACTGCCCATGATTTCGCTGAAAGCGTCCCAGTCAGACCACAATTCTATCATACTGCCCGTGATTTCACTGATAAGTGTCTGCCCCGGACAAGTCGGAACCTGATTCTTCCGTTTTCCCTATCATATAACATCCTGATTATAAAAAACAGAGCGTTTCTTGCAAAAAAACTTGCATTTCTTGCGGTGTTGTATGAGAATAGAAAGGAGAAAGGAGGGCCGTCCCATGGAAGCCTGCTATTCGATCGCGGAATCTTATACGGACGCTCCCACAAACGCACATTTTCAGCTGCACAATCACAGCGACTATGAGATATTGCTGTTTCTGGAGGGAGATGCCAGGTATATTGTGGAGGATAAGGTCTATCTGCTGGAGCCGGGGGATCTTATTCTGGTGCGGAAGCATGAACTTCACCGTGTCTATCACAACAGTCAGGCTCCCTACAGACGTGTGGTCCTGATGATCTCGCCTTCCTTTTTCCGGGAAAATGCATGTCCTGCCTATGAAGCCCAGTTTCTGGAGGCACCGCAGGATATGGGGCATAAGATTACGGCGGAGGCGGCCCGTTCCAGCGGCCTGTATGACACCTTCCTGCGGTATAAGAAGTATTCCGATTGCTACAGCAGGCCTTTCGGCGATCCGGTGCTGCGGTCCGTCATTGTGGAGATGGCGTATATTCTGAATCAGATCAACAGCTTCTCCGGCTCCGATGTTTCTTCAGAGCCGGTCAGATCCGTCATTTTATATCTGAACAGCAATTATGACAAAGATGTCACATTGGATTTCCTGCAGGACAGATTCTTTATCTCAAAGTACCACCTCTGCCGGGAATTCCGCAAGGCTACCGGGCTGACCGTCCATGAGTATATCCGACGCAAGCGTCTGATGAGGGTGCAGGAGCTGCGTTCCGGAGGAATGCGGATCGGCGACGCCGCGCTGGAGGCAGGATTTCATGATTATTCCGCTTTTTACAGGGCGAGCCGTAAAGAACCCGGTATGTAGCCGGAAAAAGCCCGGAAGAAGCGTCCGGGTAGCTTTTTCGGAAAGCCGATCTGTCTCCGGAAAGCTGATCCAGAAAGTTGATTTGAAAAGCTGACCCGCTTCTGGTATGAAAAGCTGACCAGCCTCTGGCATTGATTTATTGCCGATTCGGGCATAAACTGAAGAAACAGAAACGAAACCAGAAACAGAAACGAAACCGAAAACAGAAACAAAACCCAAAAAGGAGTTCCATGTATGAAGACATTTGACAGAATAACGGATCTGATAGGCGGTACGCCGCTTTTAAAGCTTACAAATTACATTGCCGACAGGGAACTGGGCGCAGTCATCTACGCGAAACTTGAATATTTTAATCCGGCAGGAAGCGCCAAGGACAGAATTGCAAAGGCTATCATTGAGGAGGCGGAAGCAAAAGGCGTTCTGAAGCCGGATTCCGTAATCATCGAGCCCACCAGCGGAAATACGGGAATCGGGCTTGCGGCGGCAGGCGCTTCGAGAGGATACAGGGTGATCCTCACCATGCCGGAAACCATGAGCGTGGAACGGCGGAATCTCCTGAAAGCCTACGGCGCCGAACTTGTACTGACCGATGGTGCGAAGGGGATGAAGGGCGCCATCGCCAGGGCGCAGGAGCTGGCCGCGGAAATGCCGAACAGCTTTATCCCCGGCCAGTTTACCAACCCGGCGAATCCGGCTGCACACCGCAGCACCACAGGGCCTGAGATCTGGGAGGATACCGACGGCAGGGTGGATATCTTCGTGGCGTGTGTCGGTACGGGCGGTACCGTGTCCGGTGTGGGGGAATACCTCAAGAGCCGGAATCCGAATGTGAAGGTGGTTGCCGTGGAACCTGCCGGATCGCCGGTACTCTCGGGTGGAAAGCCCGGCGCCCATGAGATTCAGGGCATCGGCGCAGGCTTTGTGCCGGAGACGCTGAACACGGCAATCTACGACGAGATCATTACCGTGGAAAACGAGGAAGCTTTTGAAACGGGAAGAACGCTTGCAAGAAGGGAAGGCCTGCTTGTGGGGATTTCCTCCGGAGCCGCGGTGTTCGCAGCGGCGGCGCTGGCAAAGCGTCCGGAAAATGAGGGAAAGCTTATCGTGGCGCTTCTTCCCGATACCGGAGAGCGATATCTCTCCACCCCCATGTTTGCCGGATAAGCGCCGCAGTCCGACTGACGGTCAAACCTGATATTCCGCCTGCCTGCCGGCCTTTGCCACGAGAACCTCGGTGGGAACCTATTTTGTAGTGATTCCCATCCTGTTCCCGGTGGGCGTGATGTCGGGGGCAGACCGGTACCGCAGGGCGAATCTGCTGGACTGCACCGGCTGCGTGTTCTGCTTCCTGGCGCCATGGACGGTGCACTGCGTGATTCCGGCCCAACAGTCCGCCCAGTTCGGGGAGGGCTTTGCAGTGGCGCCGGCGTCGATTCCCTTTGTGAATTTTTATTCTATATGTATGCCGGTGATCCTGGCGGTGACAGTGATTACCGACTATGGGAGGAAGCGATAGACGGGTGGCATACCAGTGTGCCTGCGGCAGTCAGGATACTTCACTTCTCATTTACGTAAATCCGGACCCGGTTCTGAATGATCTCCATCACTTCCTCAGCGGTCTTCTGCCCCAGGTAATATCCTTCCGCCTCTTCATTGATGATCTTGACCACTTCATTTGCCTCGCTGAAGGAGACCGGCTTTGCCGCCTCGATTAAGCGCAGTATCAGATCCGCTTCTTCCCGGGTGGGGATATGGTAGGTATATTCCCAGTCGGAATAGGCGATAGCCATACCGGATTCCTTTGGGATGGGCTCTCCGTTTTCGCCGAGGAGGATTTCGCCCGCCTCATCCGTGAGATATTCCGGCGTTACGGCGTCTGCGGCCTTTTCCGCCAGAGTGTCCTTCTTTGAAGGGAAAAAGGAGGCTTCTGCATCCTGGGAGGCCAGAAGGCTTTCGATGAATGCCCACGCGCCCTCTTTCAGATCCGATTTCACGGTGATGGCATATGCCCCGTAGGGGATGAGCATGCAGCCGGCGCTGCCGTCCGAGGCGGGGAAGCCTATGCAGGTGCCCTCGTTGTGATAAATTTCCAGGGGAAGCTGTATGGAATCAAATTCCGCAATATCCTCCACCAGGAGAAGGACTTCCCCGTTCTGTATTCTCACGGGGGTGGAGGACTGTTCGGCGTTCTGCCGGGTTTCGCCGGGAAAGCGGGAGGCGAATTCCAGCAGCGCCTTGAAAGCGTCGGACTCAAAACGGCATTCCCCCGTGGACCAGTCGATAAAGGCATCCTCATTGTAGCTCATCAGATACCGCATCACTTCGCTTCTGGAGACATTGTCGAAGACTTCCGCATCCGGGTTGGCATCGGCATAGGCCATCATTTCCTCCAGCGTCCACCCGAAGGTATCGCCCACCTGGGCGCTCCATCCGAACACGGTTTTCAGGGAAAAGCGGGACGGAATAGTAATCAGATTCCCCTCTATGGTATACGCATCCAGAAGACTGTCCGGGAAGTCGCCGCGGCTTAACAGGGCGCTGCTTTCCAGACAGGTATTCAGATCCGCGAAGAGCCCTTTTGACGCCAGGGCTTTCAGATCCAGATCCGCAATGTCCAGGATATCCGGGCAGTCGTCGGAGAGAATGTCGCTGTTCATGCGGAGGGCGGCCTCCGCTCTGTCATGTGTCTGCGGGTCCATGTATTCTCTGATTTTTAACTGATATTTATCGTTTTCACGATTAAATTTCATCGCGGCGTTTCGCAGGATGGAATTGCTGTAGAGGGTGCCCAGCACAATGGTCTCCCTCTGGGGGGCCTGGGAGCCTTCCGCTTTCCTCAGCAGGGCCAGTTCGGTGCTTCCGCCGGAAAAATTCCGGATGACCGCCTGGAGACTTCCGTCCTCCCGTACATGGAGGGCCGTTACGTGGGAACCGTTGATCCCGTAGTCCAGCCAGTCGAAGAGAGTTTCTCCGGTCCGGGCGGCCAGGTCATAAGCATAGACGGAGGTCCTGTCATAAGACAAGAGCGTGTCTTCCATTCCGGGAATCAGGAGGGAATTGTCCCCCCTGGGAAAATCAGGCAGGGAGGCTCCCAGCTTCCCTCTGTCAAAATCAATCTCCGATAAAAAATAGCCGGTTCCGCCTCCGCTGTCGCTGTGGCAGGCGGCGTACATTGCGCCGCTTTGGTCCCGCCCCAGGGCGCTGATTCCTCCGTTAGGGAGATCGGGAATGACGGTACCTCTGTAAGCTCCTTCAGCGGTATACAGAAGGATGGAGGGGCTGCCGGAGCTGCGGCCGGAAAGGTATACCCGTCCCCGGCCGTCCACTGCCAGCAGATTCAGATCCTCCGCCTCCCCGGTGATGTCCGTGTCGTAGACCAGGCTGCCCTTTGCGTCGAATTTGCACAGATGGGTCCGGGAGCCCTCTTCTTCGGTCACATAGGAAATGAGGTAGAAGGCGCTTTCCTCATCCATGGCGAATAAGCTGGTGACGAACCTGTCGCCGCCCTCCGGCCAGCTCAGGGCAAGGTCCGGAAGAGAACCCTGTGTCGGAGAATAGCTGCTCAGCCGGTAGCGGAAGCCCTCTGCCTGCTGCTGGTAGGAGATGTAGTAGAGGGTGTCTCCCGCAAATGCTATATTCGGGTAGGAATCCTCCCCTATTTCAAGAGGCAGGAATTCCGGAATCCATATCTGGCCGCCGTTTCCGGAAGGGGGAGTGTCTTTACCGCAGGATGTGATCCACAGCATCATAAGGACAACAGCCGCCAAAAGCCGAAATTGTTTTCTTTTCAGGCAGCTTTCGTTTTCGATGTATTGCTGTTTGTTTCGGGGACATTTGTTTTCTGCACACCTTTTTCTATTTTGGATGTTTTTCGTCCTGTTCCTGGAAGCTCTTTTTCTATCTGCGCAGGTTTCCTGCCTGTCTCTGCTGTTATCCTGTATCATAGTCCTGCTCCTTCCGATGGCTTTGAAGATCAATTACCCTATGCCGGAAGGATAGCACCAGACTCTCAAATCTTTCTCAAATTTTCAAATTTTTCCTGTGAAATTTTTCTGATAGCAGGTTATTTTTACCGTAACCACTGCGCCGGCCTCCCTGCCGTTTGCAAGCTGCAGCCCGCCGCCCAGCTTCCCGGCCAGCAGGCTGCAGATATACAGCCCCAGGCCGAAATGGGAGGAGGATTCTGGTTTGCTGCGCTCTCCCTTGTAATAGGGGGCAAAGGCGTTTTGCAGATCTCTGGGGGTAAATCCCGGGCCGTCGTCCGCCACCTCCAGAACCAGGAAATCCTGCTCCCTGTATAGGCGGATGCGGATACTTTCTTTTGCGTAACGGGCGGCGTTGGAGAGAAGGTTTTCATAAATCTGGGTGAAAGCCTCCCGGTCCATCCATAATTCCTGTTCGTCAAGTTCCACGCGGAGGGCAATTTTTCCGGCTCCTGCGGGGGAACTCTTATAGAGGGAACCCTCACGGAGGGAACCCTCACGGAGGGAACCCTCACGGAGGGAACCCTCACGGAGGGAACCCTCACGGAGGGAAGCTTCTTTGAGGGAACCCTCTGCGAGATGCGTTTTTTCGCCGGGAAAAAGAGATGCGGCGGTTTCCTCCAACAGCTCGGCCAGGGCCCTGGAGGAGACGGCCTTCAGACAGGGGTCGTAATCCTCCAGACGGCGCAGGGCGCTCATGGTATCCAGATAGGAATTTATGCGTGTGATCTGGTTGGAAATGGCCTGGACGGAGGACAGGATTTCCTGATGGATTTCCCCATCGGCATCCTGTTCCGTATTCAGAGTGTCCAGGAGGAGGTCCGTATGGCCCTGCAGTACGGTGAGAGGCGTCCGCAGATCGTGAGCAAAGGCGGCGTTCAGCCGCTTGCGTTCCTCCATGGAATTCCAAAGCTTCCGGTTGTTCTGTACCAGCTCCTGCCGCATGGCTTCAAAGGCTTCGCAGAGCCTGCCCAATTCGTCTTGACCATGGCAGTCAATCTCGAAATTCAGATCGTTTTCCGAAATCTTTCGCGCGGCCTGGTTCAGAACGCGGAGGGGCTTCTTCAGTTTCCAGAGGTAGAAGGCAAGGGAAGCAAGACAGAGGCAGACGGAATACCACAGCGCCGCCGCTGTATTGTCCAGCCCCTCATAGAAATCGTATTTTTTCCTGTCCGCTGCAGGCAGCAGCTGAACGAAACCGGGAGATGTCCCGTAGATTACGGCGTGCTGCTCCTGTTCGGACTCTTGGGGCTGGTGGGAGGTTTCTTCCGGTGTCTCCCGACCAGAGGAGCCTTCCGGCTGCCTGTCCTGCGGCAGGAACCCCTCCGATGGCGCCTCCATAGATGGTATCAGCTCCAGGTCTGCGGGTTTAAAATCCAACTGCAGTTCCGATTCCGGAACTTCCTCCGTTACGGCCTGGAGGCTGGGCCCCGGTTCCGCCTCCATATAGCTTTCGGCGATTTCTCCCTTGTTTTTCCGGGCGAACCACATGGTGGCTCTGGTGAGGGAGAGGGCGGAAAGCAGCGCTGCCATACCGCAGATGACAAAGGCGGCAGGAATGGGAATCCCGCGAAACCATTTCTTTATCCTGTCCATTTGTATCCAATCCCCCACACTGTTTCTATACATGGTCCGCATCCGGCGTCGGCAAATTTCCGGCGGATCCGGCGGATGTGTTCCATAATCACCGTATCGTCCCCGTTCCCCTCAAGCCCCCAGACCCGGTCGTATATGGTTCCCCGCTCAAAGGCCTGGCCGCGGTTTAAGGAGAGCAGCCGGATGATCTCGTATTCCTTGCGGTTGAAATATATCTTTTCCCCACCGGCGTAAACCTCCCGGGCGGAGTAATCGACAGTCACCTGGCCGAATATTTTCCGCTGTATCACCTTCTCACGCCGCTCCCTGCGAAGATGGGCCTCAATCCGCGCGTTCAGTTCCGGCAGGGAGAAGGGCTTTACGATATAATCGTCCCCGCCCGCCGCAAATCCTTCCACCTTATCGGCCTCCTGGTCCCTGGCCGTGAGGAAGAGGATGGGGCAGGAGACAGTGTCCCGGATGGCTCTGCAGAGCTCAATGCCGTCCATCTGGGGCATATTGATGTCCAGCAGGATCAGGTCCGGCTGGCTTTCCGCCATGCGTATGGCCTCTGCGGTGTCCAGGCAATAGTCTGCCTGGTAGGATTTCCTTTGCAGGAAGCGCTTTAGCATGGCAGCGACTTCTATCTCATCTTCGATAATCAGTATACGGTAGGACATGCGTTTTTCTCCTGATATAATTCATTAGGGAAGAACCTTGCGGCAGAAGGGGCAAAAGAACAAGGGACTGCACGGGCAGCCCCGCTGTTTTAACGGATCATTCAGTACCGATACCCCTCTGCCGCGGAGGTGGTCTTGCCGCCGTTTTTGGTAAACTCGCCCACTGCACCGCCGTCATCGATGTACAGGCCGTCATTTAGGATGAGATGGTCTAGGCTTCCTGCCATCAGATCGATATTTCCGCCGTTTACCGTGACGGTTCCTTCGATGGTTCCGACACTTTCAAGATAGCCGGTGTTGTCGATTCCCTGGGCAGCCACAATGCGGCAGTTCTGAGTCTCTGCGGTTTCTTCCCCCATACCTTTGTCGATATCTCCGTTGGTAAGCATTCCGGAATTGGTAAAGGCGCCGTCCACCAGCAGGGAAGCATTGTCCAGAACCCAGATGAAACCGTCATTGGAAATGTCGGACCGGACCTCCAGAGTTCCGTAGATATTTAACTGGGCGTGTTCCACAAGGGACAGGGTGACGCCCTCTTCCAGGATCAGATGACCGTAAACACTGGTAAAGCCGTCGATGGTCAGGGTATTATCCCCCGTTCCGGCCTGGATCGTGATCGTCCGATCAGACGGGCCGGATCGCATGAGCTCTGCAAATTCTTCCGATGACATGGGCAAAGTGTAGACTCCGGTATCCGCCGCTTCTGTCTCAGGCGGAAGGGACTCGGTATCTGCTTCCGGTTCCGATTCTGGAATGCTGTTTACCAGATCGCTATCCAGCTCATCCAGCACAAACCGGGGGATATCCATCCGGGTAAAGGGCTTTACCTCGATGCGGTTCTCCGTGCTTTTCACCAGGTACGCCATCTCTCCGGCGGAAACCTGGGCGCTTAGGTCCTCGTCGGGGATCTGGCAGGTCACGGTTCCCTCCAGAATATAGACCGCGCGGGGAGCCGCGGCACTGACCCAGCCGCAGGTTCCGCGGATGCCTACGATCATATTGCCCACCTCGATCTCCATGGTTTCGTCCTCGGCAAGGGGTTTTGTCACGTTAAAAAACAATGCCCCCTGACTGGCTGTGATCTTCAGATGCCGGTCCTCCTTTTGGACGGAGGCGGCGCTTTCCCTGTCCATTTTTGCAAGCTTCGTATCGTCCAGATTGATCCAGCTGTAGCTTTCCTCTTCGGTAAACAGCTGATAGCCGCTGTAGAGGGGAAGCTTCTCCCGAAGCTCCAATATTTCTTCCTCCTCATTCCATACGGTCACATCCCCTATTGTCTTTTCCAGGCGCATGGTAGCCGCATCGGCACTGGTTTCCGCGCCGTCTTCCTTTGCGCTGCTGTCTTCTCCGCTTCCTCCCGCCGTATTGCCGCAGCCGCCGCACAAAAGCGACGCCGCAAGCAACAGGGCGGTGATTCCTGATAATCGCTTCATTCTTAATGAGTCCTCCTGTTTCTGTCCTCTGACCGGGGGTGTAAAAAAGCCGCTTTTCCCCTTTTGTTTTCAGTATCCTCTCCTGAATCGTAAACCGCAGTTTTCTGCCAGAAGATTCAGAGAGACTATTTCATAGTATCACGGGGACTGCCGGGTGTCAATCGGAAGGGGAGTTTGTGAGTTTATCCCGTATTTTTCTTCCTTTATGCAGTAAAATATGCTATTATAAAGGAAAAGAAGGGATGTGATGATATGGGATTGACAGAGTATGAACGAAAAAGAGATGAAAAAATAAACGGAGTGATCTATAATATGTCTCCGGCCCCCAGCTATACGCATGGAATCATTAATAACAATATCAACAGAATAATAGGAAACGGCTTAAAGGGCAGTATATGCCTTGTATTTATGGAAAATCTTGATTACAAATATCATCCTGAGATAAATGACGATTATCTGTGTCCGGATATCATGGTCATATGTGACAGGAAGCATTTAAAAGGCGGATCCTACAGCGGTATCCCCAAATTTATTGTGGAAACGCTGAGTCCTTCCACTGCCAGAAGAGACAGGGCGGAGAAGAAGGACATTTATGAAAAGGCCGGTGTGGAAGAATACTGGATCGTCACTCCCCAGGGAAAATCCGT
This sequence comes from uncultured Acetatifactor sp., assembly GCA_910589035.1. GTDB lineage: Bacteria > Bacillota > Clostridia > Lachnospirales > Lachnospiraceae > Acetatifactor. The sequence continues at coordinate 27,924 of CAJUSI010000017.1, forward strand.
AGAGATATATTATCTTGAAGAGGATAAATACATTCTGGAACAAAGCTATATCCTCCAGGATGACAGGGAAGAACCGGATTATAACGCGGAAACCGTCATTTCGCTCAGAGCCTTTCCTCATATTAAAATGACTTTAGGAGAAATATTTGCGGATGTTGACTGAAAAATGTGAGCTTTCACACCGATGATCGGTATGGGCCAGGATTCTCTGAGCCACACCCGTCATCGCCTCTGTGATAATGCCCGTTATACCAGCCGGATTCCAGTTCATATGGATTTTCCCGCCCTTTTTCGCCTGTATTTTCCCCCAAAATGTCAAAATGAGGTGTCGCCTGGATTGTCGGGGGCTGTTCTTTGGCTTTACCCCATTGTTTTTGTGCCTGAATTTACATAGATTTTACACAAAGCCCATTTTAGATTTTACATAAGGAGGTTAAAATAGTAGGGAATAATAAATACAGGAAAGAAAGGTAAAACGCAATGGATATTTTCGATGCGCTCACCCTGATCGGCGGGCTGAGTCTGTTTCTGTTCGGCATGAATGTCATGGGGCAGGCCCTGGAGCGGCGGGCGGGGGGACAGCTGCGGACTCTGCTGGAAAGGCTGACCACCAATAAGCTGGCAGGACTCTTAACCGGCATGGCGGTAACGGCGGTGATCCAGAGCTCCTCAGCCACCACGGTGATGGTGGTGGGTTTTGTCAATTCAGGCCTTATGACGCTGAAACAGGCCATCAATATTATCATGGGAGCCAATGTGGGGACCACGGTCACGGCGTGGATTTTAAGCCTGGCCGGGATCGACAGCGGGAACCTGTTCATTCAGCTGCTCAAGCCCTCGTCCTTTACACCGGTGCTGGCGCTGATCGGTATCTCCTTCTATATGTTCTGCAAAAGCGCAAAGAGAAAGGACACAGGCATGATCCTGCTGGGCTTTACCACCCTTATGTTCGGTATGGAGACCATGTCCGGTGCGGTAGCCGGCCTGCGTGATGTGCCGGCTTTTCAGCAGATGTTTGTCATGTTCAGGAATCCGGTGCTGGGAGTGCTGGCCGGAGCTGTTCTCACGGCGGTCATTCAGTCCAGCTCCGCCTCCGTGGGGATTCTGCAGGCGCTGGCTGTCACCGGACAGGTGTCCTACGGCGCGGCCGTTCCCATCATCATGGGACAGAACATCGGAACCTGCGTCACCGCCATGCTCTCCTCGGTGGGCGCCAACAAAAACGCAAAGCGTGCGGCGCTGGTTCATCTTTCCTTCAATACCATCGGCACGGCGGTCTGGCTGACGGCGTTTTGTCTGTTCAGGGCTTTCCTGCACCCTGCTCTTCTGGATGAGCCCGCCTCCCGGCTGGGCATCGCCGTGGCCCATTCGGTGTTCAATGTGCTGTGCACGCTGCTGATACTGCCGCTGTCCGGCTTCCTGGAGCGGCTGGTGACAGCTCTAGTGCCGGACGCAAAGCAGCCGGAGGTGTTTGAAGAACTGGATGAACGCCTGTTTGCCACGCCCTCCATCGCCCTGGAGCGGTGCCATGCAGTGGCCTCCGACATGGCCCAGACCGCTGTGGCGGCTCTGAAGGAGGCGCTTAGCTCTCTGCGCGGGGATACTCCGGAGCTGTCCGCATCCATCCGGGAAAAGGAGGACAGGACCGATCACTATGAGGATATTCTGGGCACTTATCTCGTGACCTTGAGCGCAAGGCAGATCGGCGCGGCGGACAGCCGGGAAGCAGCCAAGCTGCTGAAGCTGATCGGCGACTTTGAGAGGATCGCCGACCATGCGGTGAATATTCTGGAGTCGGCGGAGGAACTGAAAAAGAAGGAAATTCGGTTTACCGAATCGGCGGCGGGCGAGCTTGCCACCATTTCCAGGGCGGTCAGCCATATCCTTGATCTGTCCCTTGCGGCCTTCCTGCGAAACGATCTGTCCGCCGCCGCCAGGGTGGAACCGCTGGAGCAGGTTATCGACCGGCTGAAGGAGGAGCTGCGCACCCGTCATATTCTGCGCATGCAGAAGGGAAACTGTACCATCGACGCGGGATTTACCTGGCTGGATCTGCTGACCGATCTGGAGCGCACGGCGGATCACTGCTCCAACATTGCCGGATGCGTCATCGACGCCGCACATGATACCATGAACCTCCACCAGTCCCTGCGGGAGGTTCGCAACGGCAGCGAGGAATTTAAAGAACAATATCGGGAATACCGGCGCAAATACGCGCTGGACTGAATGGGAAATACCTGGCAGATTTTCTTCGGATATATAGTGATTCCATTTGCCGGGAGTTTTCTAAAGGACTTTGAGTATCCTTTTTTCGTTTCCTGATCGCGAAGACCTTTCACACGCATGATTTTTCTGCTTTTCCTGTGAAAAGAAGCAGGATGGTTTGGATGCAGCCGGCCCGGACCGGGTATGGACAGGGACAAGGAACGAATAAAGCTACGGTCCGGCACAACAGGGAGGGACGACGGATGTAGGAACAGGACAGAAAATTTTAGGGGAAAAATGTGGGCAAAGGCGGAGGCAAAGAAAGGGAGCATGAAGCTGGCAGAGACGCCGGCCTGCAGGGATGCAGAGTGCGACGGCGGGATGTGGCGATGTTCTGAACGGATGGCCGATAAAAATTGACAATCTCTTTCCGATGCAATAAAATGGGGAAATACGAATGAAAAGGAGAGAGAATAAGGTGGCAGGGAGAGAGAAGACGCAGGAAGAGGCTGCCCGGGAAGAGAAGGCAGGAAGAGAGGAAACGCGGGAAGAGGGCGCCCGGCCGGGGCCGCTTACGCGCAGGGAAATGAAAGCGGCCGCAAAGAAGGTGTTGAAGAGACATTATAAGCTATTTGTGCTGCTGTGCATGGTCATATCCCTGATGGGAGGGGAGCTGGCCTTCTCTGGAAGCGTGTGGAGGAGCGGTTCCGTAGAAGCCGGCATACAGGCCGACAGCACGCTTCCGGGCGGTATCGTCACCTCCTTTACCGAATTCATGAGGGATATCCGGAGAGGGGACTGGGAGGGCAAGAAGCGCAGGATCAGTGAAGCGGAGGAGAGATACGCGGAGGAGACCGCCGGAAGGAAAGGGGAGATCTTTGGCAGAAGCAGGGGGGTCTTCGCTCTGATCGCCAATAAAATATCTTCCGGCTCCTATCTGATGACAGTGCTTCTGGGCATCCGTTCTTTTGTGGGTACGGACAGCGCGGCCGTGGCGGTGATGCTGCTGGGGGCCCTGTTTTTACTGTTCTTTGTCCGGGGTTTTGTGGTGGGCGTGTTCCGGACAGCCGTTCTGCGCATGTTTCTGGAGGGGCGTTTGTATGAGAAGGTTCCGCTGCACAGGGCCTGGTTTCTGGTGAAGGTGCGGAAATGGTTCCATGTGGGGCTGGTGCAGACAGTGACGGGCGTATTCTCCTTTCTGTGGAGCCTGACCATTGCGGGGGGATTTGTCAAATACTATTCCTATTATCTGGTACCCTGTATCCTGGCGGAGAATCCCGCCATAAAGGCCCGGGACGCTATCACCCTCTCCAGGAGGCTGATGAAGGGGCACAAATGGGAATGCTTTGTGCTGGAGCTGTCCTTTCTGGGCTGGGGGCTGCTGGGCATTTTTACCCTGGGAATATCGGATGTGCTGTTTCAGACTCCTTACAAGGCAGCAGTGCTGGGGGAATATTATGCGCAGCTTCGCCGCTTGGGCAGGGAGGCCGGGATCCCGGAGGCCGATCGGCTGAACGACCTTTATCTGTTTGAGCAGGCGGACAGGGCAGTACTCTGGCAGGTATACGGGGATGTGGAGGAGGAGTACCGGCGGCTGGCGGCGGAGGAACCCCGGCTGAAGGGGACGGATAAGCTGCTGGCCAGAGTGTTTGGGGTGTCTGCCGGGCGGAAGCGGGAATTTGATATCCTGGAGGAGGAGCAGAGCCGGGAATTCCGGATGGAGGACGATAAAAAGGCTGCGGAGGGCCTGATTTACCCCACAAGGCTTCATCCCATTCCGGAAAAGGAGAAGCGATCCTGGCTGGCAGGTTTGAATTATCTGAGATTTTATTCCGTCTGGTCGCTTTTGATGATGTTCTTTGTCCTGTCCTTTGCGGGATGGCTGTGGGAGGTGAGCCTGCACCTGATCACGGAGGGAGAATTGGTCAACCGGGGCGTCCTGCACGGTCCCTGGCTTCCCATCTACGGCAGCGGCAGCGTATTGATTCTGGTGCTTCTCCATTCTTACCGCAGGAAGCCTGCCCTGGAATTCGTTCTGGCGGTGGCGCTGTGCGGTACAGTGGAGTATTTCACTTCTCTTTGCCTGGAGATTGCCAATGACGGAATCAGATGGTGGGATTACACAGGATATTTCCTGAATCTCAACGGCAGAATCTGCGCGGAGGGGCTGCTGGTCTTCGGCATCGGCGGGATGGCCATCGTGTATGTGCTGGCGCCTTTTCTGGACGTTCTGTTTCGGAGGATTCCGGAAAAGATTCTGATAGGGACGACAGTGGTGCTGCTTCTGATATTCGGGGCGGATCAGCTGTATTCCATGAGGCATCCCAATCAGGGGGAGGGCATTACCAGCGGGGAGGCTGACAGCGAGCTGGAAGGAAAACCGGAAGATTCCCAGGGCGGGCAAACCGCGGAGACGGAGAGGAAGGTTCAGAGCGGGCAAACCGTGGAGACGGAGCGGAAGGTTCAGAGTCGGCAAGCCTGTGAGACGGTCCGGAAGGAACAGAGCGGGCAAACCGTGGAGACGGAGCGGAAGGTTCAGAGCCGGCAAGCCTGTGAGACGGTCCGGAAGGAACAGAGCGGGTATCTCCGGGGGAAGGCCGGGAACGGGAAGGCGGTGGCGGCATGATAGCGGTTTATTTGTCTCCGGTCTACCTTCTTTTATGCCTGTATGTCCTGTACCGTCTGCTGGTCTGGCTGGGGAAGTCCTGTCCGTATCTGAGAAAAAAGAGGATAAGGGGGCCGGTGATACTTTTGTATCTGCTTCCGGTATTCTGTATCCTGATGGCCTTTTATCTGAAACCCTCTCCGGAGCGGAGGATTTTAAAGCAGCTCAGCAATATCTGGCTGGGAGTACTGCTGCATTCCCTGCTTGTGATGGGGGCGGCGGAGCTTATACGGCTGATCCTGAAGCATTCAGCCTTCCGGGGCAGGGAGAAGCTTTTTACCGCCAGGGGGCACGGTATCATCGGCGGAATCTGCATCCTGTGCATCTGCGCCCTGAGCATTGCCGGTGTATGGAGCGCCAATTCCCTGCAGGTGACGGAGTATGAGCTCTATGTGGAGAAAGAGGCGGGAGAGCTGGAGGAATTGAAAATCATCCTGGCGGCGGACCTGCATATGGGCTACAGCGTGGGAACGGGACAGATAGAGCAGATGGTGGAGAAGATCAATGAGGAGGACGCGGATCTTGTGGTCATCGCGGGAGATCTCTTTGACAACGAGTACGAGGCGCTGGAGGATCCGGAGGCTCTGGCGGAGATTCTGGGCAGGATCCGGAGCCGATACGGCGTCTATGCCTGCTACGGAAATCATGATATCCAGGAGAAAATTCTGGCGGGCTTTACTTTCTCCAGCAACAGGGAAAAGGCAAGCGATCCCCGGATGGACGCTTTCCTGGAAAAAGCGGGAATCCGGCTGCTGAGAGAGGAGGGGCTGCTCATCGACAATGCCTTCTATCTCTACGGGCGGCCGGACGCGGAAAGGCCGGGGAGGGGGATCCGGGAGAGGAAGACGCCGGCGCAGATCACGGAGGGAATGGATCAGTCGAAGCCCATCATCGTGCTGGACCATGAGCCCCGGCAGCTCCGGGAGCTGTCCGATGCGGGAGTGGATATCGATCTGTGCGGTCACACTCATGACGGGCAGACCTTCCCGGGCAACCTGATCATCAAGCTGTTCTGGGAGAATCCCTGCGGGTATCTGGAGAAGGACGGGATGCACAATATCGTTACCTCCGGGGTGGGAGTCTTCGGCCCCAATATGCGGGTGGGCACAAGGGCCGAAATCTGCAGAATCATCGTGCATTTCGGTTCTGCACAATAACCGGGAAGCAGGGTGCGCGAAGGCTCAAAGCCGATTTGCCCCGCTTTCTGCTTCCCGGTGATCAGCACTTTCAAAGTGATTTCGTCTCCCTTACTCCCCGGTGAGGAGCGCCTTCGGGGTAATCTTCCTGATTTTCAGGGACAGCAGGCAGGCCATGGCGAAGGCAAACAGAACCAGCCCGCATCCCGCTGCGGCGATGAAGCCCGCGGGGACGATAAAGGTGCATTTTACGATCCCGATCCCGTTTAAAAACAGGGCGGTCAGGGGATTGATGATCAGGCTGCACAGGATGAGTCCGATTATGGTGGACAAAACGGCGGTGGGCATGAAGGACAGTGCCGTCTGCACGATGAGCTGGCGGGTGGTAAAGCCCAGGGCCTTCATAATGCCGTAATCCCGGTATTTATTATTCAGCATGGTACGCACCAGCAGGTACAGAACGAACGCGATAATGATGGCGGACAGAACCAGGACTGCGATGACGATGATCGTCATAAGGGAGACATAGATGCCTGCTGCACTCTCCACCGTGGTGCGGATGTTAATTGTGGTATTGATGTTTTGGGCAAATTTCCCGTTTACTTCCCGGTTAAATGTATCAATATCGCATTCCGGCGCAAGGTTGAGATAATAGCTTGTATCCGTAAGGGTTCCCAGGCGTTCATAACCCGTCCGGGTGAGAAGGCAGTCCTTTCCCAGATTGTTGGAAACCTGCGTAAAGCCGCAGATCAGGTATGCCTCCTGGACTCCGTTGGCCGTGATTTCAATCTCATCCCCTATCCGCAGGTCCTTTTCCCCCGCGTATTTCGCGGCGATTGCGATCTCGTTATCGTATCTGGGGAATCTCCCCTGAAATACGGAATTCGGATTGTTTGATGCTGAGAAATCGTCACACATGGTGGCCATTAACTGCGCTCCGTCCACATGGGCCACACTCAGGGTAGTGTACAGATATACCTTTTCCACCCGCTCATCCGCAAGCATTTCCTCTAGAAAATCCTCCTCCGCCTCCCGGCGCACGCTGATACAGCTGTCCGCAATCTCTCCCCCAATCAGATTCAGGAACGGCGTCATGTCCGCGATCACATTTTCGGTCATCAGACCGGAGAATACCACCACAAGGGACAGAACCAGCATGGTAATACAGATGGTGACATTATTCCTTATGCCGGAAAGGGTGGTTTTCAAGGCAAGGGCAGGGTTCAGGGGAAGGCCGGTATCCGCCAGGGGAATAGGATTGCGCCTGAAATTGTGGGTCCGGATGCCGGAGCGCAGCGCGCAGATTGGTTCGATTTTCCTGATTCTGCGCGCCGCAAGCCATACGGCCAGAGCCACGGTTCCGCTGAGTATCCCTAAGGTAAGGAGGAGAGGAAGGGGCAGAAAGCGGATGGCATAGGGAATCCCCGTCTGTGCGGTCATCATGGTGTTGACGGCGGGAAACAGGGAATAGGATGCCCCTGCCCCGGCAATGGCAGCTCCGAAGGTCAGGCAGGAAAACTGCAGCAGCAGGGTGAGGATCAGCTGTCCGGAGGTATAGCCGGCCGCCTTTAACACACCCAGGTTTTTCATATTTACCTGGATATAATTGACGATGTTGGACACCAGCATCACGAGGGCGATCAGGAGCACGAAGAAGGCCATGGCGCTCATGATGCCGGAACAGATCATCTGGGAGATATAGCGGGCCTGGGTTACGTTATCATAGCAGTTGCTCATCATGATGATATTGGGATACTGCCCGGAAACGGTATTCTTCAGCGCCGCCTCATAGCTCAGGTTCTCCGTCCGGTCTTTTAAGCGCACGGAACACAGCAGCGCCTCAGGGGCATAACCGCCCTGTGCAAGCACGGCATATTGATCCTGTGTGAAAACCATTTCCGTAAGGGTGCAGTTGTTGGAACCCATCATGATGCTGTTGAAGAAGCCGCACACGGTGTAGGTCATTCTGTGGTTTCCGATGGTGATCTCAATGGGATTCCCCACAGCAATGTCATCCGTTTTGTAGATCAGGGGCAGATATACGCCGCTGGTATATGCGCTGTCCTCTATGATTTCGATTCTGCCGATGGAACGGGTCAGGGCGGCCTGCTTTTCCAGGAAGACGAACCAGCAGGTCATGGTGCCGCCGTTGTACGGAAGGTTGCCGGACATGTGCATGCAGGGATCCAGGCAATACTGGGCAACCCGGTCATCCGCTTCCAGGGTCTGCCGCAGAAGGTCATGGAGCCCGGGGGCATCCGCATTCACAGACAGGGTGACATCTTCTGCGTTGAGGGCCGTATGGTACCTGTCAAAATTGGCTTTGTAGTCCATGGAAAGCATCAGCCAGAGATTGAGCATGAAAGCGGCCAGCAGAATCAGAACGATCATGGAGGCTGTCTGCCCCTTTGTCTTCCGGAGATTGGAGCGGGCAATCAGAAGATATTTTGTCATATTACCACCCCATTTCCCGCAGAAAGGCAGAGAGCTTCTCATGCCTTGCGCTGTCGCCGGACACATAGCTGCCCAGGCTGCATTCTCCTAAAATATCCCCGTCCTTCAGGTACAGAATGCGGTTGCCCCGGCGGGCGGAGCGCATATCGTGAGTTACCATAACCACGCTCTGTCCCTGTTCATGAAAGGCAGTCAGGGTATTCAGCACATCCAGTCCGGTTTTGGAATTCAGCGCGCCCGTGGGCTCGTCGGCAAACAGAATTTCCGGGCTGTTGATCAGAGCCCTTACAATTCCCGCACGCTGGGCCTCCCCGCCGGAAAGCTGGGCCGGGAATTTCCGCTGAGTCTCTTCGGAAAGCCCCACCGCCGCAAAGAGTTCCGCAGCCCTGGATGCCAGGGCCTTTTTGCCCTTATTGACCAGAAGTCCTGCGGAGAGCACATTGTCCATCACGCTCATGCCGTCGATCAGGTAGATCTGCTGGAATACGAATCCGCAGTGATTGCGCCGGAATACGGCAAGGGCGTCTGGACTTAAACCGGAGATTACCTGATCCCCGAAGGTGATGCTGCCCAGGGTTGGGGTATCCATGCCGGAAAGGGCGTAGAGAAGCGTGGACTTTCCGGCGCCGCTGGCGCCCATGATCACGGTAAAGTCCCCTTTGTAAAGCTGCAGGTTAATGTTTTTCAGAACGTGCTGCATGGCGCCGCCGTTGGAAAAGGACTTGCTTAAGTTCTCGGTTTTTAATAGAATTTCCTTCATAGGTTCTGCCTCCTTTTTGCACGTACTATTTTATTTTTTAAAATCTTAACGGTCTTTATGCAAAGCTTAAATATTCCTTAAATCGTCCCGCTGAATGGGATCCAGACGGTGGCCTTCAGGCCGTCCTCCCCTCGTTCTATGGTAAGCTTTCCCTGCATTTTTCGCATGCAGTAATCCGAAATATACAGGCCGAGCCCTGCGCCTTCAATGTTCCCTGCATTGCTGCCGCGCCGGAATCTCTCTTTCAGGAGCGGCAGCTCTGCCTCGTCGATTCCGCCGCCGTAATCTTCAATGCATACGGTGAGATAGCGATTCCTGGTACCTATGGTCAGCTTTATCCCGGTATCGGCGTATTTATAGGAATTGGCGAACAGATTGTCGAATACCTGCTGCAGACGGAGCCTGTCTGCGTACAACAGGCAGTCGGGAATGCCGGGGATTGCAGCCCGGTGCAGATAATCCGCATTTTCCAGCAGAGCCCGCAGCTCTTCGCTCTTCAGATCAGACGGAGAGACGGGGAGCTCATGCAGCTCTTCCAGAGTGGCCGAAAACAGATTGGTGATCAGTATGTTGATCTGATCCGCTTTTCGGATGATCTGCTCATAATTCTCCCGGCTCCTTTCTTCCCCCGTAAGGGCAGCACCCACCTCGGAGGCTGCCTTAATACTGGCCACAGGCGTCTTGATATCATGGGACAGCTTTGCCACCAGCTCCTTTTTGGCTATATTAGCTCTGGCTTCGGCCATTTTTGCCTTCTTTAGCTCGGAGCGCATCAGATCGAAGCTTTCCGTAAAGGCACCGAATAAATTATGTCGGTCCATCTCCAGGGGAATATCCAGATTGCCTCCCGCAATGCGCTCCGCGAAACGCTTAAGCTTACGGAAGGGCTTTATCAGAGTACAATGTATATAGAAGAAATATCCTGCGCAGATTCCCCATTGCAGAAGGAGGACAGCCAAGAGAGAAAAAGCTGCGGCGCGTTTTCTGGCCTGAAAAAACAGGTGATCCGTATTGGATAGAATCAGCTTGCCCGCGGGCAGCCCCCGGACCCGGATATCAAGGATGGTATCCCTGCGGCTGATTGCGGCATTCACGCTTTCGCTCAGGCCGGATTTTGTCCGGTATAATACTTTCCCATGGGAATCCAGCACCACATAATCGAAAGCCGGGTGAGGGGTATGCTCCTCCAGGGAATCCCAATCCCTCTGCACTGTCTGCAGAACCTCGTTGACAGCCACCGTATCCTGGGGATTCTCCGTCCCGGGCAGCAGGAAAAGGAGGAGAATGACCAGCTCGGTCAAAAAAGAAATCAGAAATACGCCGATTAACACAGGTCTCTTCATTGATTCGCTCCCATGAATTTATAGCCGTCGCCCCAGACCGTGACGATATATTCGGGGTTGCCCGGTTCCCGCTCCACGGCTTCCCGTATTCTGCGGATATGCACGTTCAGGGTGCCGTCCCCGGTAAATTTATCCGCCCAGACCTTTTCAAAAAGCTCCTGCTTGGAAACCACCCTTCCCGGGTTCTGCATGAGATAAGCCAGCAGCCGGAACTCCAGGGAGGTTAATTTCACCTGGGCGCCGCCTGCGGACACCTGTCTGGCGCCGTAATCCACCGTGAGATATCCGTCGGCGTATTTCCCGGGGTCCCGGCCCCCATACCGCTTTAGGACTGCCTTGACCTTGGCCAGCAGTACGCCCAGGGAGCAGGGCTTGCGGATGTAATCGTCGCCCCCGATGCTCAGGGCGATAATCTGGTCGTCGTCGCTAGTCCTGGCGGAGATAAACAAAATGGGGATTTCCGTATTTTCCCGCAGCTCCCTGCACAGCTCGAAGCCGCTGCCGTCCCCCAGGGTGATGTCCAGCAGAAGCAGCCGGGCATCATTTTCCCTGAAGAAGGCCCTGCAGTCCGAAACGCTGTATGCCAGCGCGGTTTTCACGCCGAAGAGATTAAAGTATTGGGCCGTGCTGTCCGCCAGCAGCTTTTCGTCATCTATGATCAGGCAATCGTATGTCATTTCCGAGAATTCCTTTCCGAAATATTCTTCTTTATGGGGAGTATTGTATCATTTTTTTGCGGGCGGCACAATAGAAGCTGCGGATATAAACTGTTCCAGACTATTGACTTTATCGCTTAAAAGTGGTAAAGTGTCCTTGGTACAGGAATCCATCCTGATAATAGGCCTCACCTGCCTGTTCTCGATACGGGCAAATGCGGCTGTACATCCTGAGAACCTGTCATCAAAATATACAAAGCAAAAGGAGCAGCTGCAATGTTTGATCTGGCAATTAAACTGGTATTGTTGGTATTGTTTTTCGGAAGTATGATAGTGATCGGCCTCTACTGCAGGCGGCATGCCACGGATGTAAACGGGTTCGTGCTGGGAGGCCGTTCCGTGGGACCCTGGCTCACCGCCTTTGCCTACGGAACCAGCTATTTCTCCGCCGTGGTGTTCGTGGGCTATGCGGGACAGTTCGGCTGGAAATACGGCATCGCCGCCACCTGGGCGGGGCTGGGAAATGCCTTCATCGGCTCCCTGCTGGCCTGGGCGGTGCTGGGAAGGCGCACCCGCGTCATGACCCAGCATCTGGACAGCGCCACCATGCCGGAGTTCTTCGGGAAGCGCTTTGAGAGCAGATCCCTGAAGCTGGCCGCCTCCGCCATTATCTTTATCTTCCTGATTCCCTACACCGCATCCCTTTACAACGGGCTTTCCCGTCTCTTCGGAATGGCCTTCGAGATCGACTATTCCGTCTGCGTCATCGTGATGGCGGTGCTCACGGGCATCTATGTCATTGCGGGCGGATATATGGCCACGGCCATCAACGATTTCATCCAGGGCATTATCATGATTTTCGGCATTGCCGCCGTGATCCTTGCGGTGCTTCACAGCCAGGGAGGCTTCCTGAAGGCTCTGGAGAGCCTGGCCCAGGCAAGCGACGGGACGGTTTCCTCTGCACCCGGCGTATTTGCCTCCTTCTTCGGTCCGGATCCGGTGAACCTCCTGGGCGTGGTGATCCTCACCAGTCTGGGAACCTGGGGACTGCCCCAGATGGTTCAGAAATTCTACGCCATCAAGAGCGAGAGCGCCATCAGCAAGGGGATGATTATCTCCACCGCCTTTGCGGTCATCGTGGCCGGGGGAAGCTACTTCCTGGGCGGCTTCGGGCGGCTCTTTGCGGATAAAATGGATGTGGTAAACGGCGTTCCCGCGGGCGGCTATGATGCGGTGGTTCCCACCATGCTTTCGGGCCTGCCCGCCATCCTCATCGCCGTGGTGGTGGTGCTGGTGCTCTCGGCTTCCATGTCCACCCTTTCCTCCCTGGTGCTGGCCTCCAGCTCCACATTGACCCTGGATTTCATCAAAGGAACCGTCATCAGGGATATGGATGAGAAAAAGCAGGTGAAAATGATGCGTGCCCTGGTGGTGGTGTTTATCGCTGTCTCCGTGGTGCTGGCCCTGATTCAGTACAAATCCAATGTGACCTTTATCGCCCAGCTCATGGGCGTGTCATGGGGAGCCCTGGCCGGCGCGTTCCTGGCGCCCTTCCTCTACGGGCTTTACTGGAAGCGAACCACCAGGGCGGCCTGTGCGGTCAGCTTCCTTTTCTCCACGGTGATCATGATCGCCAATATCTTCGTGCGGGCGAGCTTCCCGGCCCTGCTGCAGTCCCCCATTAACTGCGGCGCCTTCTGCATGCTGGCAGGGCTTGTGATCGTGCCGGCGGTGAGCCTTTTTACCAAAGCGCCGGAGGAGAAGAGCCTTGCACGTATTTTCTCCTGCTATGACAGAAAGGTTACGGTGTCCGTGAAGGATTCCATCGGGGATAAAAATGATTGAAGAAAACCTTTAAAAACACGACATTTTTGCAAAAAAATAGACGGCTATCTATCTTAAAAAAGCTCCTGAGAATCCGTATAATAAAAATATGGGCATTGCGGCGGGTCCCGTAAAGGGGACCTTGCTGGAGGAAAGGAGCGAGAATATGGCAGTGAAAATGATGATGAAGGGTGCGATCCTCCCGGGGAACAGCACGGTGGAGCTGAAGGATTTCGAGATTCCGAAGCCGGGACACGGACAGGTGCTGGTGCAGACCAAAGCCACCACCATCTGCGGAAGCGATATCCGCTGCATCTACAGGGAGCATGTGGGAAAAGGACCGGAGGGGTACATACCGGGAATGGTGGCCGGACACGAGCCCTGTGGCGTAATCGTGGAAGAGGGAGAGGGATTAAAGCGCTTCAAAAAGGGCGACCGGGTGATCGTCTATCATATTTCCGGCTGCGGCGTGTGCAACGACTGCAGAAGGGGATATTATATATCCTGTAAGAGCAAATTCCGCCAGGCCTACGGCTGGCAGCGCAACGGGGGCATGGCGCCCTATATCCTTGCGGAGGAGAAGGACCTGATAGCGCTTCCCGACCAGCTCACCTATAAGGACGGGGCACAGGTGGCCTGCGGATTCGGAACGGTCTATGAGGCTATCGAGAAGATCGGCATCTGCGGCAACGACGCGGTGCTGGTGACGGGACTGGGCCCCGTAGGGCTGGCGGCCCTGATGCTGGCAAAGAGCATGGGCGCCATCCAGCTCATCGGCGTGGAGAGGAACGATTACCGCATCGAACTGGCGAAGAAGCTGGGACTGGTGGACCATGTGTTCAAGCCCGGGGAGGATACGCTGGAGAAGATTCTGGAAGTGACGGGCGGCAGGGGCGTGGAGAGAGCCATCGACGCCAGCGCCAACGACGCGGGCAGACAGCTTGCCATCCGGGCCACCAGAGAATGGGGCAAAATCGCCTTCGTGGGAGAGGGCGGAACCTGCACCTTCAATCCCAGCCCGGATATCATCCACGGACAGAAGAGCATCTACGGCTCCTGGGTCACCTCCCTGTGGAAGATGGAGGAGCTGGTGGAGAGACTGGTGCGCTGGGGCATCCATCCGGAGGATTTGATCACCCATGAATTCCCCATCGAACAGGCGGATGAGGCCTATCGTCTCATGGCCGGCGGACAGTGCGGCAAGGTGGCAGTGGTTTTCGGAGAGCAGTGAGGAGGAAGGAATGACTGATTGTATCGATAGGAAAATGATTCCCGTAAGGCGTCTGTATACGGGGGAGGAGATTCCCTGCATGGGGCTGGGCACCTTCGGATCGGACAAATACGGCCCGGAGGAGATCGCGGAGGCGGTGTACGGCGCCATCCGGTTCGGCTACCGGCTCATCGACTGCGCTTCCGTCTACCAGAACGAGGACCGGATCGGAGGGATGCTTAAGCGGGTATTTGAAGAAGGCATCGCAGAGCGGAAGGAGCTTTTCATCACATCCAAAGTGTGGAACGACATGCACGGGGAGGGGAAGGTTCTGGAATCCTGCAGGAAGAGCCTGGCGGATCTGGGACTTGAGCAAATCGACCTGTATTTCGTACACTGGCCCTTCCCCAACTACCATGCGCCGGGCTGCGGCGGGGATTCCAGGAACCCGGACTCCAGGCCCTTTTCTGTGGAGGAATTCATGGGGGTCTGGCGGCAGTGCGAGGAGCTGGCGGATAAGGGGCTGGTGCGCTATATCGGCATGAGCAATATGACGATCCCCAAGCTGGAGGCGGTGCTGCCCCTTTGCCGGATTCAGCCCGCGGCGCTGGAGATGGAGCTTCATCCCTCCTTCCAGCAGCAGGAGCTCTTCGACTATGCGCAGGCCCGGGGGATTCTGCCCATCGGGTACTGCCCCATCGGCTCTCCCTCCAGACCGGAGAGGGACAGGACGGCGGAGGATGTGGCGGACTGCCAGCTTCCCTCCGTGGCGGCTGCAGCCGCGGCCCACGGGATTCATCCCGCCCTGGTCTGCCTGAAATGGGCGGTGCAGAGAGGGCAGGTGCCCATTCCCTTTTCCGTGAAGGAAGCCCAGTACCAGTCCAATCTGCGGGCGGCTCTCTCGGACCCTTTGACCCGGGAGGAAATGGAAGCCATCCGCCGGGATGAGAATGGATGCCGGCTGGTGAAGGGACAGGTGTTCCTCTGGGAAGGCGCAAAGGGCTGGGAGGATCTGTGGGATATGGACGGCGGGCGCGGAAGCTGGAAAACGGAAGAGTGACCGGCTCTTATAGAGAAACCATCCGATAGATAAAGCGTCGAAAGCACGGAAAGAGCCTGCCAATGAACACAGAATTTCTGATCGAATGGTAAGTCTGGCGCCTTAATGGAAGTAGAACCAATATACCTATTTTTTGAATTAGGGAGTAAGTACAATGCGGAAACGATGCGCAAAATGCCAGAAATACGCAATGTCATTAACTTAAGCCCTCTGCCTCCTGATTGGCATTAGAAAATGTCTGGTAATTCAAGCCTTTGTGCAACTGAGTTTTTATCGGGAATGCCTTAAGCTAATGACATTGCAGAAATACGTGGTTTTGCATAAATCATACTCCCTAACACGGATAAACCGGAACCGAAATTTTGCCATTAATGACTATATACAATGCTCAGCCAATTTTTTAAGTGCGTTTTATGGGACTCAATAAGTGGTATGATAGCTTCATCATAAAGAAACGAGGCACCATATCATGAGCAAATATATTGATCCAAAGGCTAACACATACAGCC
>CAJUSI010000018.1 GCA_910589035.1 uncultured Acetatifactor sp.
CATGATCGACTCCGGCTCGCTGATCGCGTCGTCGTCGAGCAGCAGCGTGTAGTCGCTTTTGCCGGCCTTCACCGTTTCGTACATGCCGCGCGCGAACCATTATGAACGAATTCCAGCGGTTTTCCGCCGCCTCCGACAAGGTTATGGAAATCTATTATTCCCAGCCGGAGATTGTGGATAGGCCGGGGGCCATTGACAGGCCGGAGCGCTTTCAAGGCCGTATTGAATTTAAGAATGTCAGTTTCCAGTATGCGGACGGCAAGCTGCCCATTCTGCGGAATGTGAGTTTTACTGCTGAGCCGGGAGAAACGATCGCCATTATGGGAGAGACCGGATGCGGTAAAACCTCCCTGATTCAGTTGATTCCCAGGTTTTACGAACCCACGGAGGGGGAGGTGCTGGTGGACGGTATTGCGGTGCAGGATATGAAGCTGCGTCAACTGCGCGGCAATATAGGCCTGGCCACCCAGGATGTGCTCCTGTATTCCGACTCCATAGACGGTAATATCGCTTTCGGAGACAGCCATATCACTCCGGAGCAGGTGGTAAAATTCGCCAGATATTCGGCGGCCTCGGACTTTATCGCCCGTATGCCCGAAGGGTATGACACCATCGTGGGAGAGCGCGGGGTGGGACTCTCCGGCGGCCAGAAGCAGCGTATCTCCCTGGCCAGGGCCCTGGCGGTGCGTCCGGCTATATTGATTCTGGACGATACCACTTCGGCGGTGGATATGGAGACGGAGAAGCAGATTCAGCACAGCTTAAATGAATTGGATTTTCCCTGTACCAAGATCATCATTGCCCAGCGGATATCCACTACGAAATACGCGGATAAGATATTGGTGCTCCAGGACGGCCGTATTACGGAATCCGGCAGCCACGAGGAATTGATTGCGAAGAAAGGCTATTATTACCAGGTAGTGCAGTTGCAGACCGGACAGCAGATTTCCGAACAGAGTCGGGACGTCAGCGGGGCCTATGCGGAATGCGGTAAGGAGGTGTAGAGATGGCCAGAAGAAATACATACCGGGAGGATGAGGTGCTGGAAACCCCCTTTGACTTCCATCATTTACTCCGGGCTTCGGTTTATATCAAAAAATACAGCGGAAGGATGCTTCTTGCCTTCATTCTGAGCGCCATCGGCGGCATCACGGCTCTGTTTGGCCCCATGCTGACGCAGAAAGCGCTGGACGAGGCGATCCCCGATAAAAATGTACATATGCTGGTGACTCTGGTGCTGGTGCTGGTGGGTACATTTGCAGTCAGTGTGTTTTTCACCACTGTACGTTCCAGGATTATGGTAAAAGTGGGCCAGGGCATTATCTACGATATCCGCAAAGATTTGTTTGCCCATTTGCAGAAACTGCCTTTTCAGTACTATGATGACAGACCCCATGGGAAAATCCTGATCCGGGTGGTAAACTATGTGAATTCCGTGTCGGATATGCTGTCCAACGGGCTGATCAATGTGGTACTGGAGATATTGAACCTGATCTTTATCGTGATATTTATGTTTTTGGTGGATGTAAAGCTGTCCCTGGTGGTTCTGGCAGGCGTGCCCATTCTTGCGGCATTTATGCTGTATATGAAGAAGCGCCAGAGAAAGGCCTGGCAGCAGGTGTCCAACAAGAACTCCAACCTGAATGCCTATCTGCAGGAGAATATTGTGGGAGCCCGCATCACCCAGATTTTTGTCCGGGAAGATGAGAATGTGGAGACCTTCGGTATCTTGGCGGACCGCTGCCGCAAGGCCTGGATGCAGGCGGTGAAATTCAGTAATCTGGTGTGGCCCGGCATCGACAATATCTCCGTGTGGGTCAGGGCGGCGGTGTTTATCGTGGGGCTGCTGGTCATGGGTCCGGAAAATGTGAAGCTGGGCGTGATCGTGGCGATTACCTCCTATGCTTCCAGATTCTGGCAGCCCATTATGAACCTGGGCAATATTTTTAACAATTTCATCAACAATATTGCCTATCTGGAGCGTATTTTCGAGACCATGGATGAACCGGTGACGGTGGCAGACGCAGAGGACGCCATCCAGATGCCGCCCATCAAGGGCCGGGTGACTTTCGAGCATGTGACCTTCGCTTACGAGGAGGGGAAAGATGTGTTGAAAGACCTGTCCTTTACTGTGGAGCCCGGTGAGAGCGTGGCATTGGTGGGACCCACCGGCGCAGGCAAGAGCACCATCGTGAATCTGGTATCCCGATTCTACAATGTGAACCAGGGCCGGGTGCTCATCGACGGACAGGACATCTCCCAGGTGACTCTGGAATCCCTGCGCTCCCAGATGGGAATTATGCTGCAGGACAGCTTTATCTTCTCAGGGACCATCGAGGACAATATCCGTTATGGCAAGCTGGATGCCACCATGGAGGAGATTCAGCGGGCCAGCGAGACAGTGTGCGCGGATGCCTTTATCAGCCGTATGCAGGACGGTTATCAGACGGAGGTGAAGGAGCGGGGCTCTCTGCTGTCCCAGGGGCAGAAGCAGTTGATCTCCTTTGCCAGAACACTGCTGTCAGATCCCTCCATCCTGGTACTGGACGAGGCCACTTCCAGCATTGACGTGCAGACTGAGCGGGCGCTGCAGCAGGGCCTGAACGCCATGCTGCAGGGCAGGACTTCCTTTATCATCGCTCATCGTCTGTCCACCATCAAGAACTGTGACAAGATTATGTACATTGATCAGGGGGGTATCATGGAGTGTGGCACCCATGAGGAACTGATGGCAAAGCGAGGGTATTATTACAGGCTGTATACGGCACAGATGGAGGATATCGCATAGCGTCAGTCATTGATATATAAGGCGGCAATGGTAGATTCGGGAAGGAATTTGCCATTGCCGTTTTTATATTAAAAGCGTAAGGTTTACTTTCACGGGAAAATGGGGTAAAATAAGCTGTAATTGCACAGGAGTGCTGCGCAAAGTCAATGGGCCCGACGGAAGTGATATCCGATAGAATACGGGGACGGCGTATTCATAAGAGGTGACAGTAAGAAAATGGAAGGAAAAATGAAGATAGCCGTGGTGGAGGACGAAAAAGTGCACGCCGCCGTTCTAGGTGGAAGCCCTGCACTATCTGATCAAACCTGTGGACCCGGTGAAGATCGGATCCTGCATGGAACGGGTTTTCACACGTTTCCGGGAACAGGAAAAACGGGAGGCGATTTTGACGGAGGCCAGGGAACTGGTGGGCAGTGAGAAAAGCAATCGCATAACGCTGCGGCTTATGCCGGAGGAAGCGTTCTGCTCCTGCCACAGATCCTATCTGGTAAATTTGCTCTATGTGTCGCATCTGGAGAAGGAGGCGGTGATTCTGGACGACGGGAGGCAGATTCCTCTGAGCAGAAAAAACAGTAAAGATGTAAATCGGGCTTTTATCCGTTTCTACAGCAAAAAGAAAACAGAGGGTTACTAAGAATGCATTACGGACTGGTGATTGTTTTGGGAATCGGAGGAGTCATCCTGCTTACATTCCTGTGCTGCGCCCTGTTCATGTGGCTGATGAATCGGCGGATGGCGGCTATTCAGAGTGATCTGGCGGAAAAGCATTATGAAGAGGTGGAGAATATGTACCAGCAGATGTGGGGCTGGAGACATGGCGGAATAGAAAGCCTGATCGGCAAAGGCTTTGATGAGGAAGGCATTCTCTTTTCAGGGGGAGAGCGGCAGAAAATCGCCATTGCCAGGGCTTTGTATAAGGACTCTCCGTTTATCCTGCTGGATGAGCCCACCGCTGCCCTGGACCCGGTTGCGGAGTATGAGGTATACTCCGCCTTTGATGAGATGGTGCAGGGCAAAACGGCCATCTATATCAGCCACAGGCTTTCCTCCTGCCGTTTCTGCGACGATATCGTGGTGTTTGACCAGGGAGAGGCGGTACAGCGGGGGAGCCACGGGGCCCTGATGGCGGACCGGGAAGGGCTGTATTACGCTTTGTATACAGCCCAGGCCCAGTATTATGAAAGCAACGCAGGACAAAAGGCGGAATGCTGACGGTTCATTTCACAGACTAGTTCAGCCGGAATTTGCGCACCAGATTATTCATCAGCAGGGACTGTTTAGACAGTTCCTGCGAAGTGGCGGCGCTCTCCACCGAAGTGGAGGAGGTATCCTGGACTACGGAGGAAATCTGGTTAATTCCATCTGTAACCTGGGAAATGGCTTCGGTCTGACTCTCCACGGCCTCTACCACCACATTCATTTTAACGGATACATTCTGGGCTATGGAATTTGCCTTATTCAATGACTCCGTTACTCTGCTCACGACCTGGCTGCCCTCCATTACGGTGGCAATAGAGCTTTCAATGAGTTCTTTGGTGGCTTTGGCAGCTTCGTCGGATTCGGAAGCCAGACTGCGCACTTCACTGGACACCACGGCAAAGCCTTTTCCGGCACTGCCCGCCCGCGCGGCTTCCACAGAGGCGTTAAGGGCCAATATATTGGTCTGAAAAGCAATACTTTCTATGGTGCTGATGATTTTGCTGATTTCCGCGGAGGAGTTGGAGATTTTCTCCATTGCGCTGTTCAGTTCCCTGACATAGTCAACGCTGATCCCCAGCTGCGCGTCAGCCTGATTCGCAAAGAGTCCCGCTTCCTCCGCCGCTGCCGCAGTCTGCCGGGCATTCTGCGCAATACCGGTCACAGTGGAGGAAAGTTCATGGATGGCGCTGGCCTGTTCTGTGGCTCCTTGGCTCAGGGACTGGGCTCCCGTGGATACCTGACCGGCGCTGGAGGCCACCGTTTCGGCGGATTGGCTGATCTGAAGGAGCGTATCTTTCAGGGAACCGTGGATTGCCTTCATGGATTTTTCGATGGCCACAAAATCTCCCCAGTATGTGCGGGTGATATTTTCGCGGAAATCCCCCTGTCCCATCTTGCCCAGATGGTGGGACACATCCTGCACTACATCATTCAGGCGGTGCAAGGTGGTATCCAGAGCCTTTGTCAACTCGGCAGTCTCATCCCGGGACCTTACCACCGGGGAGGCGGTATGTAAATCACCCTCGGCCAGCTTTTCCAGCCGGAGGACACAGGCGCGGATCGGGCCGGAGATGGATCTTCCCACCAACA
>CAJUSI010000019.1 GCA_910589035.1 uncultured Acetatifactor sp.
AATCCACTCTGTCTGAGCGAAGCGAGTTTGGGGATTTTCGTTTCGCTTTTCGCAAAAATCAGAGATTTTAGGAATTCTTGATCCCGAAACCGGAAAAATCAGCAGACCATTTCCGGCCCCTTTCCGCTCCTTTTTCCATGGCTGGGTATTCTCTGAGCTAAACTTAATGACATTGCCCGCCGGGGAAAGTTCATAGAATAGTAGAGATGACAGATACAGGGAGCGCGGTATGCCAAATCAAAAGCTGGAAAATCTGCTGAATCTTTCTTTGGAGGTGTCGCCTCAGGAGCGGGCGAGATCTCAGGAGCTGGAGACTGGATATATGCCAGAGGAAAGATCCTGGGAATTAATTGTGAAATATTCGGGAACCCTGGATGGCCTGCGGGAAATGGGAGTGCAGGTGGAGGAGCTGAGGAATGAATATGCAATTTTGATTGTCCCGGAAGCAATGATCGAGCAGATCAGTTCTTTGCCGCAAATAGAATATGTTGAGAAACCAAAGAGGCTGTTTTTTGCTGTTAACCGGGCAAGAACGGCCTCTTGTATTAATATTTTGCAGGAACCGCCGCAAGATCTGACTGGCAGAGGAATCCTGGTGGCTGTGCTTGACTCGGGCATTGATTATTTTCATGAAGATTTTCGCAATCCTGACGGGACGACCCGGATAGCGGCTTTATGGGATCAAACCCTGGATCGGGTATTTACCCGGGAGGAAATCAATCAGGCATTGGAGGCTGGAGATCGGACAGCCGCAAGAGTTTTGGTGCCGTCGACAGACGCCAGCGGACACGGGACCTCGGTGGCAGGCATTGCGGCGGGGAACGGGCGGGAATCCGAAGGGGCCTATCGGGGGATAGCCTATGAAAGTGAGCTTTTAGTGGTAAAACTGGGAAGTGCCCGTGAGGAGGGCTTTCCGCGGACTACAGAGCTGATGCGGGCGGTGGATTTCGTGACAGGGCGGGCTGTCGATATGGGGATGCCGCTGGCAGTTAATATTAGTTTTGGCAATACCTATGGTTCTCATGACGGCACAAGCCTTCTGGAAACCTTTTTGGATGACATCGGGAATTATGGACGGACGACAATTGTAACGGGAAGCGGAAATGAAGGGGCGGCTGCCGGACATCTGTCTGGCACATTTCCGGTAACGGGCAATAACCAGACAGGAGCAAAAAGAGAAATTTTAACAGAGCTTTCTGTGGCTCCTTATGAATCCGGAGTCAGTGTTCAGCTCTGGAAAGCATATTCGGATCAGTTTACAGTCTCTTTGCAGGCACCATCGGGAGAAGTCCTGGGACCGTTGTCGGAGCAGTTAGGGCCAGTACGATTCCGTTATCGGGGGATGCAGGTACTGGTATATTATGGGAAACCGGGGCCGTTTAGCGTATCTCAGGAAATTTACTTTGATTTTGTTCCGGATGAGGGAAATTATGTGGAGAGTGGAATCTGGACTTTTCGCTTACAACCCCAGAGGATTATACAGGGAAGGTATGATTTTTGGCTGCCATCTTCGGCTGTTTTGAATTTTTCTACCCGATTTCTTGGCTCAACCCCGGATACGACATTGACGATCCCCTCCTCGGCGGCAAAGGTGATTACTGTCGGGGCATATAATAGTGCGACCAACGCCTATGCGGATTTTTCTGGAAGAGGCTTTACCAGGCTGACAGAACAGGTAAAGCCGGATCTGTGCGCACCAGGAGTGGGCTTGATGGCGCCGGGGAACGGGGGAGGATATCGTTCCGTAACCGGGACTTCTTTTGCGGCGCCGGTGGTGACGGGGAGTGCAGCGCTTATGATGCAGTGGGGGATCGTGGACGGGAATGATCCGTTTTTGTATGGGGAGAAGATTAAGGCATATTTAAGGCGTGGGGCAAGGCCGCTGCCGGGATTTGATGTGTATCCGAATCCGCAGGTGGGGTATGGGGCGCTTTGTGTCGAAAATAGTCTGCCGAGGTAGATAGAAGGGGGATTTTGAGATAATAAGCACTTTATTTTGTGGTACATTGTGTCGAATAAAGTGCTTATTATGTGTTAGTTTAGGATAAATCGAATGAATTAAACCTATGTGATGTAGAAAATGCAAATTGTATTTCAAATATAGTTGTGTATACAGTATGATAATGATATGATGCAAATAAGAAATACGGAGGATTGTTTATGGGAAATATATATGATGGAGCATTTCGGACAATTTTAAATGACTGCAGACAGATGATTATTCCGGTAATCAATGAGATTTTCAAGGAAGACTATACAGGAAATGAAATAATAGAGTTTCATCCCAATGAACATTTTATTGACCAACAGGATGCAGC
>CAJUSI010000020.1 GCA_910589035.1 uncultured Acetatifactor sp.
GGTCTTGTTCTCCAGATCCAGCTGCTGCTGTTCAATGGTCTTCCTGAGGGATTCCATTGCTGCCGTCTGTGTACGGACCAGTTCATTCAATTGTGAGATGGTATCCTTGAGCTCCGTAAGCTGGATATCCCTGGCTGAACGTGGCATTTCTCCTGCTCCTGTCAATGGTTTTCACTAAGATGATTATACCAGAAACCGCGCAGGAATGCCACTTCCCGTAAATGCACAACCCGTCATTTTGCTGTGCAATGAAGTCATGGCACTTTTGCTGATAATTATTTGGACATGTGCGACTTGTATGCACCATGCAATAAGGATGGACAAGGGGAAATTGGATTTTTCCGAATAACATTTCAAAAATTGATTACCAAATTGACAGGATTTGCTATAATAAATGCGCGGCAGCATTTTGGAAACAGAAAATCAGCCAGTTGGCAGACCGTATCGATGCCAGCCGCACCCGCATGTCACGGATTGAGAACAACCACCGCGCTGCTTTCCGTGACGTAATTTTAAGTATCACTGTCATGCTGAGTCTGCATAAAAAGTGCATGAAAAAGTCTTTAAAACCTCAAAAACCGGATTGCATATTTTATGGTTTCATGTTATCGTAACATAGATTGAAAATATATGCAGGTAATGCATATATTGTGGGGCTGTCGGGAAATGCTGCTTACATACAATATAAGGTGGTGTATCTTCGCTCATCACAGTATATATTGTGGAAGTGCAGTCATTTCCCGACAGCCCCCTAATAAAATCATATGAGAGGAAGATGTTACATGAAATCAATCAAATCAAAAATCCAAATCAGTATGTTGTCGGTAGTGCTGGTTGGCTCCGTGCTGATCGGTGTAATCACAGCCCTGTTGAACGCCGGCGGAATTGATGATGTCATGACAAAGACACTGGGACCCGCTACTCAGATGGCTGCGGACGCCGTGGAGTGGAAAATGGGGAACTACTGGACGGCGCTTCAAGAGGCCGCCGCCTCTGATATTTTCCGGGAATGTGACCCTACCGCCCCGGAACTGGTTCCGCTTCGGGAAGAAATCGCCCAGCGCAACGGCTTTCTTTATACAGGGAAAATGGATGCCGACGGTTTCTCTTCCACAGGATATAATTATGCGGAAGAAGATTATTTTCAACAGTGCAAGTCTACCATGAAACCCTATATCTCTGACATTATGAACGATGGACAGCAGATGATCTTCCTGTTAGAGGTGCCTATCATCAATGACGGGCATTTTGACGGCGTAGTCTATGGCGGAATCAGCGCCGATTTTCTGTCGGACATCGTAGTCAATCTGGCCATGGGCAGCAGCGGCGTAGCCTATGTGCTGGATAACCGAGGCAATGTCATCGGTCACCGGGAGGCTTCTATCGTGTAGGAAGGCTCCAACATGATTGAAGCCGCAAAAACGGACCCCAGTGTAGCGGATGTAGCTGCCGTGAATCAGCGCATGCTCCAGGGGGAAACCGGCTTCGGAACATATAACTTTTATGGCGATAACAAATTTGTGGGGTTTGCTCCCATTGAAGGAAATCAGGAGTGGAGTATCGCCATTGAGACCAGCCAGCGGGAGTTCAAATCCACTCTGGACCGGAGCATTATGCTGACCATTCTGGTGGTAGTCCTTGTTGTGCTTGCTACATTTCCTGTGGCAGTCAAAGTAGGCAGATCAATCTCCGGCCCGATTCGATCCTGCGTTGTCCGGCTTGAGAAGATGGCTGACGGCGATCTGCATACGCCGTCCCCGCAAGTGAAATCCAGGGATGAGACCGCCCAGCTGGCAAGGGCTCTGGAAACCATGCTCGCCCGGCTGAACGATGTGGCGCAGGATGTAACCCATCATCTGGGGAAAATGGGCCAGGGGGATTTTCGTGAAAACATCACCCGTACATATTGGGGCGACTTTGTATCCATGGAGCAGTCCATCAAGGCAATCCATAATTCCATAAGGAGCACGCTTTCCCAAATCAGCCAATCCGCCGGAACCGTGGCCGGCAGTGCCGTTCAGGTATCCGACAGCGCGCAATCCCTGAGCCAGGGGGCCGCGGAACAGGCCGGCGCCATTCAGGAGCTGTCCGCCACAGCCGACAGCATAGCGGAGAACGCCAGACAGACCGTGGCTGCGGCAGAGGAAGCAGAGCAGTTTGTAACGCAGGCCGGCGTACAAATGGGGGTAAGCGTAAATTATGTCAAAGAGCTGAACATTGCTATGGAGAAAGTCTCCAGTTCCTCCACGGAAATCAGCAAAATCATAGATACAATTGAAAACATCGCATTTCAGACCAATATCCTGGCCTTGAACGCTGCCGTGGAGGCGGCCCGCGCGGGCAGCACTGGAAAGGGGTTTGCCGTGGTAGCTGAAGAAGTACGCAATTTGGCATCCAAATCTAATGAGGCGGCCAAAGCCACCAAGGACTTGATCGAAAGCTCCATCGCTGCAGTTGCGGAGGGAGGCCAGGTGGTTGCCAAAGTAACGGAGTCACTGGACAAGACCAACGCAATCTCGGAGAATGTAACGATTAAAGTGGATGCAGTGGTAAAGGCGGTAGAAAGCCAGACCGCAGCGATCTCTCAAGTTACTGAGGGAATCGATCAAATATCTGCCGTTGTCCAAAGCACCTCCTCTACTTCAGAGCAGAGCGCCGCTACCGCGCAGGAGCTGTCAGACCAATCTCTGCTGATGAACAAGCTGGTAAGTACATTCCGGCTGAGTTAAGGTGAACGGGGCACTATTTCCCGCCAGGCCTGACGCATCAATATACCTTTGAGCGGAAAATCCGATTTCATCCCCCGGTGCCTTATTCAATGGTGTGTCTGCCATTGAATAAGGCAGCTGATAACAATAAAGAATACGCCGGGGTCAGATAAAGAAGCCGGGTTTTCTCTGTGCAGGCCAGGGGCAGCCGCGCCATTGCCCGCCGTCCGGCTCCGCTTTTCCGGTCAGCAGGTCTGTGGCGGCATCTGCAATATAGCCCAGGTAGCTTCCGGCGGAACTGTCGCCGCACAGCAATTTCCACATCAGGCCTCCAAAGAGATAGGACTGGGCAAATTCACGCCAGCTGTGCAGCTCCCGGGCAGCCTTTTGGGATAAATCCCAAAGGATGCCGATGGCTTCGCTTTCGGTAATCCAGCCCAAATAGCAGCCCCAGCGGGTCAGCATCGCAGCCCGGCCGATATCCCATCCGGCCATAAAACCAGGGGCATACCGGCTTTTATATCGCTGGGCAAACCGCCAGGCCCGGCCGGCAGATGCGAGGTCATCCTCATCCATAGTGTCATCCGTCAATTCTTCCGGCGATGCTGCCTCCCCATATATCTGATACCGCAGAATGTAGCCCTCCTGTGCCAGATAACGGATCATATCCAACAGATCGCTTCGCCCGTCTATGCCCCAGGAGCGGCGTACAATGGACACGATTTTCTGCTCCATAACGGGAATATGTTCTTCCACATCCATTCCGGCCAGATCGTGGCCGTTGAGCCTGGATACAATACCGGACAATAAGATGCCGAATCGCTCCCATTTTACGTCATCTTTCCGGTAAGGGATCGGTTCCGGCTCCGGCAGGGATTCAAGCCTGGCCATTGCCTCTTCCATGGCAGCATAGAGCTCCTGCTCCAATTCCGGATCAAAGGGGAGCTCGTCCTCGTCGTCCGCATCCTCCGTTTCCAGCGTTTCCAGTGCCGCCGCGATTATCCCCATATCCTCTCCGAACAGCTGCCCCATGATATCTTCTGCGGTAGATGCGGCTGCCTGGGTAACTTTCTCATTTACCATCTTTTGCAGCAATTCCTCATTGACTGCCATCTGAGCCATGCTGTCCGGCCCGAACATCTGACCGAGAATTTCCACTTGCTGCCGGGTATCGGCGCCTGGCTGTCCTTCTGCTTCTCCGGCAGATTCAGGCGGATTTTTTTCGGCACCTGGCGCCTGTATTCTGCTTACCAGCGCCTGATTGTTTTCAAGGGTCTTCTGCATGGAGTCGGCGGCCTGTTCGCCGGCTTGCTGCGCCCGCTTCATGATCTCATTTATGTCAAACATTTTTCTGTCCTCCTTATCCGGGGCGGATGCTGTGCCGAAGTTTTTACAGCGTGTAAACGGCTTTATGCTCTGCCCCGAAGAGCTTGTTTTCGTGAGCAAACCTCCGTGGGGCAATGAGCCGGGTCAACGGAGCCGGCCCTGTGCCATGCCTGCAGCGGGGGATTTAATTCACTTTGTTGCAAACCGGTTCATGAAGAAGTCCGTAAAAGCGGCCAGCGCCTCGTCCTGCGATACATAAACATACAGCTTTTCATCTTCCAGCCAGTCATAGGCGTTGATGCTGATATACCCTTTTCTGTCAGGGTAAATTACGAAGGCATCGGTGGGATATTTATTGCGATAAGCCTTCAGAATTTCAGCCCTGCGATAGAAGGTGGGCTCGCCGCAGCCGGAGAGATCGGGAACCGTGGGAACCACCACAATCGTCTGGCCGGCCTCATTCCAGCCCACAATCAAATTTCCGATTTTTGTTTTACTTCCGTGAACAAATCCATAATTAAAACGGCTTACATCCTCGGTATATCCGAAGATAAGCCTGTAGTCGTCCCCGTTCTCTACTGCCCGGTTAAACAGCAGACGCATTTTTCCTGCATTTGCATCGCTTTTCACCATGTCAATTTCGGGGCCTTTGAACAACCTGCTGAAAAATCCCATACTCTTTTCCTCCATGTTTTTTCATATTGACATCGCACAGATCCTTGCATTACTGCAGAATGATTTGTCTCAAAGCAGGAAACAAATCTTCGCCGTCAATATATAAAGACAAAAACCAGAATTTGTTTTTATTTTGAATAAAATGTAATCCGCCGGAATATAACGCTGAAACATATATTCGGACGGATTTACCTGTCCCTGTTTTTCAGGGGGCGGGGGCTTCTTTCAACTTCTCCAGGGCGTCAATAATTGCGTTAAGCTGAAAGTCAACCGTTTCATCAGCAGCTTCAGGAACAAACAGGGGCAGAGCGTCGGGAATAGCTCTGCGTATAACCATGGCCGTCAGACTTAAGTTCGTAAACAGATGGATCCTTGCTGCGTCAGCCTTTATCCCGAAGCATTCTAAAATCTCTCCGAAAAGACGCAGCTGCTTTTGGCGGAATACCTGGTAGCTTTCCTTTGAGAGGCGCCTGAAAAGATGCTGCTGCTCTTCAATTGTTAAAACCGCAATACCGTTTTTCTCTCCATAACAACAGGCATTAAGAAACTGACACACAGCGTCGCGCCAGCTTAAAGCGGGGTCGGCCATCAGCTTCTGCGCATACGCAATAATTTTAGGCTGCTGCAGATACAGCGTTTCAACGATCAAATCCTCTTTCGTTGAGAAGAAAGAATAGAAGAAAGTCTTTGAGATGCCGACTTTTTTATATATTTGCTCCACGGTTGTATACTGTATGCCCTGTTTTGCCATCAGCTCAAGCCCAACTGTAATAAGCGCGTTCCTGATGCGTTCTTTATCTTCCTCAGAATAAGCCGCTTTTGGCATCCCATCACCGCCTCTGCACAAAATAAAAACAAATTTGAAAGTTTGGTTTTATTTTAGCACGCTCAATAGAATAATACAAGAGGAATTTTTGATTCATCAGCTTCGGAACCTGAGGAATCCGGCAGGGGCGCCGCGAAACTTCAGGCCAAACTTTGGGCTCCAATGCAAAAGGGGATAGCATTTGTCCCAAAATCGTGATAAAATGGACGGGAAGAGAACTTCAGACAGCGCAGGCGCATATCCGCCGGCGCAGGCAAAAGCGATAAGACAGCGATAAGATAAGGAGAGCAGGAGCTATGAAGCAGGATTTGATTGTCATTCTGGACCTGGGCAGTACCCGGAATACGGTGCTGGCCAGAGCAATTCGCGATCTGGGGGTATACAGCGAGATACATCCCCATGATATCACGGCACAGGAGCTGAAAGCGCTGCCGAATGTGAAGGGCGTCATCTTAAACGGCGGCGAGAACCGTATGGTGGAGGGACAGGCCGTGGAGATTTCCCGGGACCTTTACGAACTGGGGCTGCCCATGATTTCCGTGGATTATCCTCAATCTCAGTGCGGGGTTCGGTATGACACGCTTCCGGACCGGGAGACCCTGGAGAAATTTCTCTTTCAGGAGTGCGGGGCGGAAGCGAACTGGAATATGAAGAACTTCATCGAGGACCAGATCGAACTGATCCGTCGGCAGGTGGGGGAGAGGAAGGTACTGCTGGCCCTGTCCGGCGGAGTGGACTCCTCCGTGGTGGCGGCAATGCTTATCAGGGCCGTCGGCTCCCAGCTGACCTGCGTTCATGTGAACCACGGACTGATGCGCAAGAACGAATCCGAGAGCGTGGTAAAGGTGTTCCGCGACCAGCTTCACGCCAACCTGATCTATGTGGATGCCGTGGAGCGCTTCCTGGGGAAGCTGGAGGGAGTGGCGGATCCGGAGCAGAAGCGCAAGATCATCGGCGGAGAGTTTATCCGCGTCTTTGAGGAGGAAGCGAGGAAGCTGGAGGGCATCGAGCTTTTAGGCCAGGGCACCATATATCCCGACATCATCGAGAGCGGAACCAAGACGGCGAAAATGGTGAAATCTCATCATAATGTGGGAGGACTTCCGGAAGACCTGAAGTTCGAGCTGGTGGAGCCCTTAAAGCAGCTGTTCAAGGACGAGGTGCGTGCCTGCGGCGTGGAGCTGGGGCTGCCTCATGACATGGTGTACCGCCAGCCCTTCCCGGGGCCCGGCCTGGGCGTGAGATGCCTGGGGGCGATTACCAGAGACCGGCTGGAGGCGGTCCGCGAGGCGGATGCCATCCTCAGGGAGGAATTTGCGAAGGCGGGCCTGGATAAGAAGGTATGGCAGTATTTTACGGTGGTGCCGGACTTCAAGTCGGTGGGAATGAAGAACAATGCAAGAGTGTTTGAATACATGGTGATCATCCGTGCCATCAACACTGTGGATGCCATGACGGCTTCCGTGGAGAAGGTGGACTGGGAGGTGCTGGAGCGGATCACGAACCGGATCTTGGCCGAGGTGGCGAATGTGAACCGTGTCTGCTACGACATGAGCCCGAAGCCTCCCGCGACCATAGAATTCGAGTGAACTTGATTTGGGATATGTTATACTGCATAACGCTGAATACTGCCTATTGCAATCATGCGATGAAACCGGTCAGCGTTATGCAGCCATGGAATCTGGCTTTCCGGGGGATCCGCAACAAATCCATCCTGATTGACGGTCTTTGGTCAGAAGTCCAGGGCTCAATCAATTCGGCTTATTATGACAACGAGATTTCCGGAGAACAGGCGGAATATCTGCGGAAGAAATATTTAGGACTGGGAGTGCAGGTAAATAGAACTGGATTTCACCAACTTTTAATAAGGCCGGGCAGCTTTTCTGCTCTTTTTTGCTTAATAAGGTTTATTTGACCTCCGAGCCTAAATTTCAGCCTGCTTCCTGCCGATACATATGGTAAATAAAGGAAATAGGCCAATATCTGTTTTGACTTGCAAAATACAGAACTGAACTCTATAATGAAGATGAAATCCGCGGTATATGCCTTTACCGCGGCGCTGTGCATGGAACGGTTTACATATGGGAAAAAAGAGTAAGGGGAAAAAGAACAAATTGATCTGGGCATATATTTTCTGCATTTTGGGCATTGTCTGCATTCTGTATTGCACGGGGATAGCGATCTTTGGATTCGGAACTTATTTCTTCCTGATATGGGGCGGCATGGGCGCGTTCTTCCTGGCCGTGAGCGCCGTCCTCAGAAACAGACGGCTTCTGGACGCCATTCCGGGCTGGGCAAAGGGAACCTGCTGCGGCCTGTTCTTCCTGGGGCTGCTGGTGTTCTGCACGGTGGAGGCTTTTATCCTGAGCCAGTATGGGGCCAGGGCGGAGCCCGGAGCGGATTACTGTATTATCCTGGGGGCTCAGTGGAGGGAAAGCGGCCCCAGCGGGGTGCTGAAGAAGCGCCTGGACAGGGCGGTTGAGTACCTGAAGAACAGCCCCGGCACCAGGGTGATCGTATCAGGGGGCCAGGGAAGCAATGAACCCATGGCGGAGGCCGCGGGCATGCGGGAATATCTCATGGCCGCGGGGATAGAGGAGGAACGCATCCTGGTGGAGGATAAATCTGCCAGCACCCGCGAGAACCTGGCGTTCAGCGGGGAATTCCTGGATAAGGAGCGGGACAGAGTGGTAATCGTGACCAATAATTTCCATGTGTTCCGCGCATTGGGAATTGCGAAAAAACAGGGGTATGCCCGGGCGGAGGGGCTGGCGGCGGACGCAACCCTGGGGATGGGGCCCAACAACCTGCTGAGAGAATTTTTCGGGGTAATAAAGGACTTATACTTATAAAGGAAATTTCTGTTTTCTGAAGAAAACCCTGTTTTCTTTGGAGACTTGACGCTTTTTTTGACGGTGGCTCTGGTATACTCGGCTTAAAGCTGAAGTATGCAGTATATTTTCACGAAATGCCGCCGCCGGCATAAGATGCATTGAGCCACAGCTATTGGCTTTCGGACTTATGACAGGGGAAAGAGGCTTGATATGACGAGTAAGGAATTGCGCAGACTGAGGCGGCATGATCTCCTCCAGATGCTGGTGGAACAGAGCAGGGAGGTCGCGGCGCTGCAGACGGAGCTTGGAGAGAAGAAAGCGGAACTCACACAGTATGAGGCAGGCTATGAACGCCTGAAAGAAAAACTCAACGGTAAGGATGCTCTTCTCGAGAAGCTGAAGAAAAGGCTGGATGAGAAGGACCGGGTCCTGGAGGAAGAGACCACAGCCCTTCAGGAAGGTTATGACCACCTGAAGGAGAAACTGAACGAGAAGGATGCCCTGCTTGAAAGGCTGAAGGGAAAGCTGGATGAGAAGGACCATAAGATACAGAGCCTGAAGGAAGAAGCAGCACAGCTTCGCGCCATCAAATGGAATGAACTGGAGGAAAGCGGCTTTATGACAGAGGGACTGTCGAAGCTGAGACAGTATTTCTGAAAGAGATGGAGGTCTGCGTGATAGAGGGGCATACATGAGTGAGAATGAGAATAAGATTGTAATCCCTGATCTTGAACTGCTGGAGGCAGAGCTTGAAAGGGAAAAATATAAAAAGAATTACGGACGGGTAATCAGGAGCACGGTTTTTTTCCTGATAGTGGTGGCCGCAGCAGCGGTGCTGATAGCGGTTCTGGTGCTGCCGGTGCTTCAGATTACCGGATCTTCCATGGCGGATTCCCTGCAGGATAAGGACATAGTGGTGGCACTGAACAGCTCCAGGTACACCACAGGCGACATTATCGCATTTTATTATAATAACAATATCCTGATAAAAAGGGTCATAGCCTCCGCCGGAGACTGGGTGGATATTGACGAAGAGGGAAATGTCTATGTGAACGAAGTGCTGCTGGAGGAACCCTATGTCACGGATAAAGCGCTGGGGAACTGTAATATCACCCTTCCCTACCAGGTGCCGGATGGCAGATGCTTCGTGATGGGGGATCACAGAGCTACCAGCGTAGACAGCCGGAATACGGCGGTGGGCTGCGTCAGCAACGATATGGTAATAGGAAAGATTCTGTTTCGAGTCTGGCCCATATCAGAGATCGGCACTGTCAACTAATATAATTAATATAATAAATATAATGAAGGAAATATGATGAAGAAATTCAGGTCATGGAATCCTGCCCTGGATTTAATGATGGGGATAGAACAGGGGCGAGGAAAGGAGACGGCATTATGAAATATGATATTATGTCACAGACTGCAAAGCTCTTGCAGCAGTACAAGAAGAATAAACGCTGGTTGGCAGTTTTCCTGTGCCTTGCCGTCACAGTGGTGCTGGGAACATTGGCAGCCTTAAAGCTGTACGGTCAGGCTATGACGCATAAGATGAAAGTGCTGGAATGCAAATACGAGGTGCATGAGCATACGGAAGAATGCTATGACAAAGAGAAGCCGGAAGAGCTGATCTGTGTCTATGCGGATTATGTTGTTCATGTCCATAATGATGACTGCTATGATGCGGAAGGCAGGCCGGTATGTCCGCTGGAAGAGGTGGAGCCTCATGAGCATACGGAAGAATGCTACGAGGAAGTGAAGACCCTGGTATGCGAACTGGAGACTGCCGAGATGACAGAAGGCCAGGAAGCGGAAAATACAGAGGGTCAGAACACAGAAACAGAAAGCGCAGAAAGCCAGGGCACAGACACGGAAGCCCCGGAAGGCCAGACCGGAGAAGCACAGAGCCAGGGGGAAAATGCGGTACAGAACAGTGAAGCCGCTCAGGAGCCTGTGAAGGGCGACCTGATCTGCACACAGGAAGAGCATGCACACGGCGAAGCTTGCTACAGCCAGATACTTACCTGCGCATCCGAGGAGCATACCCACGCGGAAGCCTGTATGGATGAGGAAGGAAATCTTACCTGTACCCTGGAAGAGCACACCCATGGAGAGAACTGCTACGGCACGGAGCTTATCTGTACGCTGGAAGAGCATGCCCACGAGGACGCCTGCTGGCAGTGGATTATTCCCGAGGAGGTAAAGGAGCCGGCTTCGGAAGCACCTGCGGAGGAAGCGGTGCCCACAGAAGAACAACCTGCAGAGGAACCGGAGGAAGAAGCCCATGTCCACACGGACGAATGCTATGTGACCGAGAAGGTTCTCAAATGCGGAAAGCTGGAGCTGCACACCCATGCAGATGCGTGCTACGGAGAGGATAGCTTTGACGAAGAAGGAAAACTGATCGAGGGAAGTCTCCCGATCTGCGGGCTGCTCCAGCTGGAGGAGCATACCCATGCCGAGGAATGCTTTAAGGTAGTGGAGCTGACGCCGGAAGAGGTGGAGGCGCTGGAAAACGGCGCAGCGCTTCATGTCCACGAAGACAGCTGCTATGACGAAGAAGGAAATCTCATCTGCGGACATGAGGCCACCCATATCCATGTGCCGGAATGCTACGACGACGCAGGAAAGGTGATCTGCGGATTCGGCAAGGGAGCCCATGTGCACGAGGAGAGCTGCTACGACGGGGAAGGGAATCTGATCTGCGGTTACGAGACCGCCTCCCATCCTCACACGGAGAGCTGCTATGATGCAGAAGGCAATCTGCAGTGCGGCTATGAGACGGCCACCCATGTCCATGAGGAGAGCTGCTACGATGAAGAAGGCAAGGTAATCTGCGGTTATGCGGCGGCGTCCCATGTGCACAGCAGGGAATGCTATGATGAAGAAGGCAGTCTGATCTGTGGCTACGAGACTGCGAAGCATGTACATGGGGAGAGCTGCTACGACGAGGAAGGGAATCTGATCTGCGGCTATAATGAGGAAGGAATTGCCGCATCGGCTCTTTACTGTAACGAAAGCATCCACAGCCATACCGAGGACTGCCGTGATGCGGAAGGAAACCTGATCTGCGGGAAAGCGGAGTTCGCGGTTCATACCCACACGGATGACTGCTACAATGCAGACGGAAAGAAGATCTGTCCGCTGCCTGAGAAGGAAGTACATGTCCATGGCGAAGAGTGCTATCAGGAGGGAGCGGCAGCGGGAGAAGCACAGCCTGCCTGCGGCAGGGAGGAAATACAGCTCCATACCCATACGGAAGAGTGCTGTGATGAAAACGGAGTGCTGGTCTGCGGCAAACAGGAGATATTGGAGCATTTCCACAGCGATGCCTGCAGGGTATCCGCTCTGCCCCTTACCAGGACCTTCGAGAGCGAAAGCTTTATTGTCACAGCCGTCTACGCACAGGACGCCAATATTCCGGCGGAAGCGGAACTGATCGCGGAGCAGATTACCGAGGAGAGTGACAGTGAGCATTACGCTCAGCGCCAGGCGGATTATCAAGAAGTCCTCGGGGACGACAATGCTACCATGCGGGCCCTGCTGAAGATCGGCTTCTATGTAAAAGACGAAAACGGAGAGTTCACAAAGGAAGTGGAGCCGGAGAGCCCGGTTACCCTTACCATCCAGTTCCTTAACGAGAACGGACTGGCGGAAGGCAGGCCCGTCACGGTCATCCACTTTGCGGATGAAGGCGCGGAAGTGCTGGAAGGCAGTGAGGTGCAGGACGGCAGCACTACTTTTGAGATGGATAGTTTCTCGGAGATCGCGGTCGGGGACGGCGTGAAGAACGTGAGGGTTCCGATTAACGAAGAATTGAAGTATGAGACGGATGAATTCGAAGTCACATTCCATATAGAAGGTGAAGTAAGCGTACCCGTTGGCAGTAGGGCAAATCAAGATGAAAATAATGATGCGCAGTCAATAGACAGTGGAAGTGGAATTACTGAGAAGAATCAAAATAATGCATCACATGGGGAAGGAGAAAATTCTACTGAGATAAATAATGAAGAAAGGCCATTTTCTGTAGAAAATGAAAATGCTTTTATCATCCCGATAGAAGGTCAAAACTTAGAAAAAAACCTGGAGTTTAAGGTGGTATCTTTGGAGGAAGATTCTGAGGAATATGCAAATGCAGTGGTTGGTGCGGAGAACATAAGTGAGGCGGATGAGATTTTATTACTGAATGTTCTTTCTTATTCGTTAGAGTATGATGCTGTGAGGCTGGATTTGTCAGACTGTACAGTAACCATAGAGATTGCACCCACACAGATGTTAGTTGATTATACGGAGGAAGTAGGCAGTATTGCTACTTTAGAACTTGATGAACAGTTGCTCCAAGAGGATTTGCAGCCGGAAGTTGTGATTACAGCATTGAAAGGGCAATCAGAAGGCGCAACATCTGAGATTATGGATGCCATGGTTATAAATAGTGATACAGCGAATGAGACAATTTCTTTCGTGCAGGAATCAGAAGAAAATAATGTTGTTGCTGTTGCTGTGACAATGAGCCAGGCGAATCCTCCTTTTCATGTAGAATACTGGGCTTATCTTGACAGGACAGTGATAGGAGGAGTAAGACGGAAGGATGGTTCAAAAGGAGAAGTTCCAACCAATGCTAGGAAAGAACTTGATGTGATTGACACTGATGGAAAGGGCGTACCAAAAAATGGAAAAGAGTTGGCCACAACAAAAATTTTTCTGGATGCAGCAGGCAATGTCATTTCCGAAGAAAATCTGACACAGGTATATTCAAAAAGAGATTATGAATATATTTTGGCTCCCAATTTGACATATTTTGATGCTTTGCTGGAAAATGAAAGTTATATTTTGAAAGAAGTCTGGACATTGGATCATGACCATGATAAGGATGC
Source organism: uncultured Acetatifactor sp. (assembly GCA_910589035.1). Lineage (GTDB taxonomy): Bacteria > Bacillota > Clostridia > Lachnospirales > Lachnospiraceae > Acetatifactor. Next base: position 13,241 of record CAJUSI010000020.1, read on the forward strand.
ATGTTATGAAAAGGGTGACTTAATATGTGATAAAGCTCATGAGCATGAGTGGGGATGTTATAAACAAACATTGAAATGTTCATATGCAAATCCGTCTGCTATTCCAGATGAGCAGTGGAAGAAATCTCCTTATTGGTTTTGCCCAGAGAGCCATGAGCATAATGATAAATGTGCACATTTGCGATTTACCAATAGGAGAGAAACAGCAGAAGGTGAAAGCGGCAACGAATATATTTTAATTTCTTGGGATAAGGCAATCAGACTAATATATGATACAACAGACAAAGAGGGGAATCTTTCTTCTATTTTCTATGATTATGATATCAGTAACGGCGGCATTAGGACGGATGGTACTGCAAAGATAATTGAGACCAGGTCTGAAGGAATTAACAGTACCAAAAACTGCAATGCAAAGGTAAAATACGCTTTCGGAAATAATAATGCCGGAACAAACTATGGTACGATAAAGTGGAACGGAAACGAGTTAAATAAGTTTAATAGTACAGGAAAGGGGTATAAAGGCTGTACATTTGAACTGGTTTCCGGGACAGATGGAAATAAGAATGTTGTTTTCAGGGTAGACGCACCAGTTGTTTTTGGAGAGGGCGACTCAGCTAAACAAATCGGAAAGACTATTTTTACTCAGTATGGTCTTGATTTTAACCAGTCCGGAGATACTTATACTTTGACTGGAGTAAGCAAAAACAAAGGCAGTACAACTGTAACAGGGAATTTAGACAAGTTCATTAATACTACAGGGGATATTTGGAGTAATAACTTTTGGCCTATGGATGATGCGGCTTCATGGGGGGCAAAAGGACATGATATGAAGTTCGGAAATAGAGCAAACAAAGATAACCTGAGGTATGAACCGGGTAGCACTAAGTATCTTGCTCTTCCGGTTAGTGATGATGGACTTGACCATAACAGTTACTTTGGTATGCATTTTGCGGTTACATTTGAACTGACAGAAGAATATGTTGGCCCGTTGGAATACCTTTTCTTTGGTGATGATGATATGTGGGTGTTCCTAGATGATAATACGTTGGTTTGTGATATTGGCGGTGTACATTCTTCTGTAGGCGAGTATGTTAACTTGTGGGATTATCTGGAAAAAGGTAGTTCTGGTAAGCACACATTAAAGTTCTTTTACACAGAGCGAGGCGCTTCCGGCTCCAGTTGCTGGATGCAATTCACATTGCCGTCTGTAACGGGATTTGAACCATCTCAGGGTTATGGCGAACTGAAAATCGAAAAAACTGCAGAGAATTTTGAGGCAGGTAAAGATTTTTCATTTGATATCAAATTCTCTGATGCAGATGGAAACGAGCTCCGAAATGACTATGCTTATACAAAGTATCAAAAAACGATTGAGATAGTTGATGGTAAGGAAGTGGAAGGGAGCAAGGTTGTTGAAAATGATATTATCATTTGGAACGGCGGTCATTTTACTTTAAAGGACAATGAGTATATTGTCATTACTTTTCTGCCAATTGGTACAAAGTATACAGTTACAGAGGTTGACAGCGGTAATTGCTACACTGATATAATAGTAGATGGTACGAAAAAAGAAAATCTGACAACTGATAAGACTGCAGAAGGGTCAATTAGCAGTGAAAGCCAGGGTAAAGTTTTTTATCGAAATTATCGAGCATATGCACTACCAGAAACCGGCGGCTCCGGTACAGAAGTCCTATATACAATAGCAGGCGTTATCGTCTTACTTGGCGGCGCAGGCTTTCTGTATAAAAGAAAATTCAGAGAAAGGAGGGCTTGAAAGGATTCAATATAATCCTCCAGGATCTGAGAAAATGCGGGGAATTTCCCATGCAGCTTTAATCATGTTAGAAAATAATGAGAAAGGGAGACTAAGATTATGAAACGTATGAAAAGAATTGTAAGTATTCTGTTAGCGGTAATCATGGTTCTGGGCATGAGTATGACAGTGTTCGCAAGTGAGTCCAGCGAACCGACAGGGGGGAGTAATCCTCAAACTCAAGCGCATGTAATTGAGATTACAAACACAGATCAGAATGTATCTCACTCATATGAGGCATATCAGATTTTTTCTGGTAATTTGGATGCCGAAGAGAACAAACTTTCTGATATAAAATGGGGCAATGGTGTAAATCCGGTGGAGCTGATTAGTGCACTCAAAAGTACCGATGATAAGCTTCTTGCTGATGTTAAAACTGCGGTAGCGGGTGTAAATACTGAAGATACGGATGCTGTCGCAAAGGCGGCTGAAACGGTTGCTAAGGCAATTGGAAAATTTAATTCCACTTCTGGTGAAAATGATTCCGCAGGTGCAATTGATGCCTTTGCTTCAGTTGTAGCAAATCATCTTACCACTAAAGCTGCTGATTTTGAGGAGAAAAATGGTAGTGATGGTAAGGCATATACGGCAACGGTTCAGGGAGATGGCTATTACTTTATTAAGGATACAACAAAGAGCCTTGATGGTGAAAACGGAAGCGACTCCCTTTCCAAGTATCTTTTGAGCGTGGTAAAGAATACTACTATCGTAGCAAAAGACATTGGCTTGGTACCGGATAAAAGTATCCTTGTAGCACAGGGGGAGGGAGAACAGTTTATACAAGTTAAAGCTGGAACTGCAGCAATCGGGGATGAAGTTACTTTCGTAGTTGATAAAATTAAGGTTCCTAATACAAAAAGATACGAAGATCATTTCGTGTTTGTGATGAATGACCAGTTGCCTGAGGGCATGACATTCATGGAAATTAAGTCCATCAAAATTGGTGATAAGACTTTGGCGAAGGATACTAACTATACAGTAACAGCTAAGACCGGCAATGGTGGTGCCTATGCGGCTTATACCAAACCTGAGTCAGCAGCGGCTGCAGTGACTGCCGAAGGCGGCCAGGCAATTAAAGTAGTTTTCAACAACTTCAAAAATTATGTTGAGACCAATAACTTAATCGGCCAAGAAATTGTCATTACCTATACTGCAGTTGTGAATGATGATGCCGTGTACGGGGATACCGGAAATGAGAACGAAGTAGCATTTGATTTCTCTAATGACCCTAACCATGATTACGGTGGAGATGAATTCGGTGAGAATGATCCGAAGGGAACAACACCTGAAAGTAAAACAATCACATTCGTAACAGCTCTCCAGATTTTTAAATATACTAATACCGGAGCTGAAGGTAGTCAGACTAAGACGCCATTGGCAGGTGCTGAATTTGAGATTTCTGGTACTGCATACAATATCACATTGGTAACAGGTCAAAGGTATGTGCTGTCAACTGTGGATGTAGAAGAGTCTGATACAGTTGTGGTTGAAAAGGACAGCGCTGGCAACGTAATTCCATATTGGGAACTGAAGGATGGCTCTTTCACAAAAACGAATCCAAGCACTGAGGGTATGAATCTTACTCAGTATGTGGATGTCAATGTGACATATAAGTTGGTGTCGTTTACTGAGGAAGTTCAGGAAGTTGAAGAGTTAAAGGTTACTGTGGTCTCCAATAAAGACGGAATTATCAATGTCAGCGGTCTGAAGCCTGGTGAGTATACAGTAAAAGAGACGAAGGCTCCAGATGGATATAACAAAATTGATACAGAGTTTAAACTTGTTATTGATTGGGATAGAACGGCGGCATTGAATAATACGAATGAAAATGGCGGTTTTTCCCTTGGTAGTGATAGTACTAAGGGATGGAGCATGACTACGGATGGTGCCCTTTTCCAGATTGAGATTCTCAACCAGTCCGGTTCCCTCCTTCCTTCCACCGGTGGCATCGGTACTACCATCTTCTACGTAGTAGGCGGTATCCTGGTAATCGGAGCAGGCATCCTGTTGGTTGCCAAGAAACGCATGAGCGTAGGCAAGTAAAATAAGGCATTCCGATTTTACTGAGTAAAGCAATATAATTATCTGAAGTATTTCCGGGGACGGACGGGTTCCGTCCCCGGTTTTGCCGCATATGCTGACACCTTCCCGCGGTGTGCGGCGAGCAACGGAAAAGTATCCGGCCAACGTCAGCAAATGGATGGAGAGATTGCCATATTAATTCATTGTGGGGAAACCTATGAAGAAAGAAAAGAAGGAGCTCGAACAGCAGGAAGAGCAAAAGTTGAAAGAGCAGGATCCGGAAAAGCTGAATCTGGAAGAACAGGATTTGGAGAGATCAAATCTGGAAAAGCAGGATCCGGGAGAACTGGATCTGGGAGAGCAGAAACCGGAAAAACAAGACCAAGAAGAATCAGTGCAGAAAGCACAGGGTGAAGGAAAGCAGAAACCCAAGAAGGATAAAAAGAAGCGGAAAAGGAAGAGAAGAGGTCCTTCCCTGTCCACGATTATATTATTCACCATTTTGCTGGCCGGCCTGGGAATTATGCTCTATCCATCTATCAGCGATTGGTGGAATTCCATGCATGCCACCCAGGCCATTGCGGGCTATGTGACCGCAGTGGAAGATCTGTCCTCTGAGGAAAGGGATGAGATGCTGGAGGCGGCCAGAGCTTATAATGCCAGGCTGCAAAACGGTGTGGATTATATGCTGACAGAGGAGGAGCTGGAGGAATATAAGAATCTTTTAAACATTGCCGGTACGGGAATTATGGGATATGTTCAGATATCTGCCATAGGAGTGAACCTTCCCATTTATCACAGTGTGGATGAGTCGATACTTCAGGTTGCCATAGGACATGTGCCCGGTTCTTCCCTTCCGGTGGGCGGAGAGCGGACTCATGCCGTACTGTCCGGCCATCGGGGGCTTCCCAGTGCCAGGCTTTTTACGGATCTGGATCAGATGGTGGAGGGGGATACCTTTACCATCAATATTATGGATACCACCATCACCTACATGGTGGATCAGATTCGCATCGTTTTGCCGGAGGAAGTGGACGACCTGGCCATTCAGGCCGGCCGGGATTACTGTACCTTGGTCACCTGTACCCCTTATGGGGTCAATACCCACCGGATGCTGGTCCGCGGGAAGCGCATCGAGAATATTGCAGGCGAGGTCGTGGTGGTATCGGAGGCGATGCGCATACCGAATTATGTGGTAATCCCCGCCATCGGAATTCCCATGCTCTTTATTTCGCTGTTTTCCATGCTGATTTACTACCGTGTGCGGAGACCAGCAAAGAGCAAGGCGGAAATTCTGGAAGAGCTGAAAAAGGAAAACAAAGAATCATAGAATACGAAACAAGGCGGCACGGAAAAAATCCAGCCGCCTTTCTCCTACACTTTTGACTCTTCGTTCATAAACGTCCTGTTCAAACCTCAAACTTTACTCTCATCTCTTTCCGCCTCCGGAAATTGCTTTTTATAGCGCTCCAGCTCCGCACGAAGCTTCTGAACTTCCTGCTCTGCCAGTTCCTTCTCTTGCCGCTCTTTTTCTTTTTCCTGCAGAGCTTCCTCCTTCGCCTTCCGCTCGCGTTCCGTATTGGCGCGCTCCTCTTCCCGCGCGTCTTCCCGTTCCAGCTCTATCCGCCTGTCAAATGTGTAATCCAGCTGAGTCACCTTTGTCACCTCCTCGCGGCGTTTTGTCAGAAATTCCCGCAGCACGCCCTCCTCGATGCAACGGTCTATGGCTTTGTCTATGGCTTCCTTCAAATCCTTCTCCGGCTGCATTTCAAGTTCCTCCCGCACATAGCCTACAAATACCATGTACTGCTTTAAAACCGGGCATTTCGTCAAAAGCTTCCGGTTCTTTCCCGAATTGATGTTATATACCATGCAGGTCAGTTCAAGCTCCGGCTTCTTCATTTGGTTTGTAAACGCGTCCGACAGCCTCTGCGGGTACCGCTCCGGCTGCTCCTCCGCCCCATTGTAAAACACCGCAAACCGGGGCGTCGGGATTTTCACCAGCCTTCTCCCGTAAATGTTCTGTCCTTTTACCCACTGCTCCAGGATATTTGTCACGTAGATCAGCGCCCGCAGGGGCATATTGGGGCAAACCGTGGATTCATGCTCATATACGTTTAGACTCATATCCAGAATAAACGCCGCGTCATTGCGCACCGACAGGGAAATCCCCCGTTCCAGGTTACACACCTCCACAAGCCCCGGATCCCTATAACTCTCCTCCTTTTGCCTGCAGGAGAATCGCGGCTGGGTATTTTATGCGGAAACTCCTGCCCTTATTGATAATGAATGGATAAAATAAAAGCATGAATTTCCTTGATAAAATGAAAAAAGAATATTTGACAAGTATGCAGCGCTAACGGCCATACCGGATTTGAAATAATGCTTTGTACTAAGTTTAGCATATTCACGAGGGAAAGGCAAAAGTTTTTTTGATATTGAATAAGCAACGCTTTTTTGATATTGAATAAGCACTTACCCGTAAATTCGTAAAATTCTATGTTAAGCATTTATAAAAAATTCTATTTGACACCTTGCCTGTTATTTGTTACAATGAATGTACATATCGGGAATGTGTCTGAAAGAACATCTGAAACCATTTCGGTTGCCAATCCCTGTATGAGAAAAACAGATAGCGGATTGTAAGGAAATGGCGGCGGATAAAGCTTTATTTTGCATTTATCATCTATTCTATTCTTTCCGTTAAAACACAGCAAAATGAGAAAGGAGAATGGATATGAATGCAAAAGAGGCACAGAGAGACAGCATTTTAGATGAAACGGAAACAGCGCAACTCGGTACCATAGATCAGGCAGCGACAGTCCGGGCAGTGACAGACCAGGCAGCAACAGCCCCGACGACAGCAAACCAGGCAGTGACAGCCCCGACGGCAGCAAACCAGATGACAGCAGACCAGGCAGCAACAAACCAGGTGAAAGCAACCCTGGCAGCCCCAAAGCTGCTTTCGGAAATGGACCTGCTGGACGATTTCCTGCTTAACCAGGTAGTGACATACCCGGAGATCGGGGAAGTATTTGTAGGCTTCCTGCTGAAGACTATTTTGGGGCGGGAAGTGAAGCACCTGTCCGTCACTGCCCAGAAAGTATTTTATGGTGCTGATACCAATCTGCACGGGGCCAGGTTTGACGTGTACCTGGAGTCGGAGATCGAGGAGGGCGTGGAAGGAAACGCCACGGTCTACGATATTGAGCCGGAGAGCGGGAACAAATCTTCCGACAGGAAGGCGCTGCCGTGGCGGACACGCTTTTACCACGGGAAGATCACGGCGAGAAGTCTGAGGGCAGGCGCGGATTATAAGGCGCTGAAAAATGTCGTGGTTATCATGATTATGCCCTTCGACCCCTTCGGTCTGGACCGTATGGAGTACACCATAAAGAATAAGTGCGTGGAAGTGCCGGAAATGGAGTACGAAGACGGAGCGAGCACCATATTCCTGTACACGAAGGGAACGCAGGGAATCCCCAGCGAAGCGGTGAGACAGATGCTGCACTATATGGAAGACACGACCTACGAAAACGCGGTGAACGAGGATCTGCGTAAGATTCACGGGATGGTAGAGACGGTAAAGAAAGATCAGAAGGTGGCCAGAGTGCGCATGAAAATGGTGGAAGATATAATCAGACAGAATGAGAAGATTACGGAGCTGGAAGACAGAAACACGGAGCTGGAAGACAGAAATACAAAGCTGGAAGACAGAAACACAAAGCTGGAAGACAGAAACACGAAGCTGGAAGACAGAAACACAAAGTTGGAAGACAGAAATACAAAGCTGGAAGATGAAAACGCAAAGCAGGCGGAAGAGATTCGAAAGCTGCGGGAAGAACTGGATCGGAGGAATGGCAAGTAGCTTCCCCTTGCTGTAATGATCTATTATCTATAATGCAAGGTTTCAGATCGGTGTAAGATATATGCTGCAGAGACAAAGCGGGAGGAGTCTTCTTTCCCGGTGGGCGGGGAGCGGTCCCACGCCGTCCTGTCCTGGCACCGGGGCCTCCCCAGTGCCAGGCTCTTACGGATTTTGATCAGTTGGTGGAAGGCGACACCTTTAGCATCAATATCATGGATGAGGGATGGTAGAGACGGTAAAGAAAGATCAGAAGGTGGCCAGGGTGCGCATGAAAATGGTGGAAGACAAAATCAGACAGAATGAGAAGATTACGGAGCTGGAAGCCAGAAACACGGAGCTGAAGGAAGAAAAGGCAAAGTTGGAAGATGAAATCCAAAAGTTGCGGGAAGAACTGAATCGGAATGGCCAGAAGGAAATGGCATAACAAAAATGCGGAAAAAGCCATAGAATATGAAACAAGAACTGTCGGGGGAAGGAGCTGTTTCCCGACAGTTCCTTCTTAGCACCAGGCAGGCGAAAAGATCTTTCTCCTGTCTGCAAAGTAACTGGAGGAAAAATGAAGAAGCGCGAAAACTTTTATAGATAAATTTCTGGTTTAGGAACAGGATACATAGAGAGACTAAACAGGCGGGATCCCGAGGCCTGTTACGAAGAAAAGAGGAGGGACAATGGATATTAATGTGGGCGACATCGTAAAATTAAAAAAGCAGCATCCCTGCGGGAGCAGGGAGTGGGAGGTACTGCGCTCCGGCGCGGATTTCCGGCTGAAATGCGCGGGATGTGGGCATCAGATAATGATAGCCAGAAGCGCGCTGGAGAAGAATGTCAGGGAAATAATACGTAAAACATGACGAAAAAACCGCAAAAGATTTGTGGAAAATATCGCCGAAAATACGCAGATAAGCCTTGAAATATCCGGAAATTTATGCTATCATACATATTTGTGATGAATCAAATTCCTTGCTCGCATCAGATGCGGGCCAGAGACCAGAAGGAGGTAACAAGCATGAACAAGTATGAATTGGCTGTCGTCGTGTCTGCCAGAATTGAAGATGAAGAGAGAGCGGCTGTCGTTGACAAATGCAAGGCTCTTGTAGAGAGATTCGGCGGCGTCATCACAGAGGTGGATGACTGGGGCAAGAAGAGACTTGCCTACGAGATCCAGAAGATGAAGGAAGCTTTCTACTATTTCATCAGATTTGATGCCGAGAGTACAGCTCCGATTGAGATCGAGAGCCGTATCCGCATTATGGATAATGTCATCAGATACTTGATTGTCAGACAGGACGATTAAGGCTAATTAGAAAGCGAGAAGTGAAATATGAATAAAGTAATTCTTATGGGACGTTTAACAAGGGATCCTGAGGTCAGATATTCGCAGGGCGCCAATCAGACAACGGTGGGGCGTTTCTCCATTGCTGTGGACAGGCGTTTTAAGCGTGAGGGAGAGCCCGATGCGGACTTTTTCAATTGTACCGCGTTCGGCAAGCAGGCCGAGTTTGTGGAGAGATATCTGCATAAGGGGACCAAGATTGTTCTCAGCGGCAGGATCCAGAATGACAACTATACCAATAAGGATGGACAGATGGTTTACAGTGTTCGGGTTATGGTGGATGAGATAGAGTTTGCCGAGAGCAAGAATGCGTCTGCCTCAGGCGGCGCCGGTTTCAACAACGGCGGTTATAATAATAACGGCGGTTACGGAGGGAATGCCCCGGCTCCTTCCGGTGCAGGCGACGGTTTTATGAATATCCCGGATGGCATTGATGAGGAATTACCGTTTAACTGAGAATGACTTATGTGATAGGAGGTAATGACATGGCTTTTAATAAGGCAGAAAAACCCGATGGACCCATCAGGAAAAAGGGCGGTGTCCGCAGGAAGAGGAAGGTCTGCGTATTCTGCGGCAAGGATAATGTGATTGATTATAAGGACACCAATAAATTAAAGAGGTACGTTTCCGAGAGGGGCAAGATTCTTCCCCGTCGTATCACCGGTAATTGTGCAAAGCACCAGAGAGCGCTGACGGTAGCGATCAAGAGAGCCCGCCACGTTGCTCTGATGCCCTATGTACAGGATTAAGACCGGGATTCGGTAAAGACAAGGCCAGCTGTCCGTATGGACGGTTGGTCTTTTAAGACTGAGAAGCTTCTGGAAAATATTCTGATATTCGGAAAAAATACGGATTTCTTCAAAGCCTTTCCCTTTTCGACAAATTAAATTGTGGCATAGTGCTGAAGAGTATGGTATAATGACTTTATTCAAGGCATGATATGACGGACGGTCATTCAGCCGCGAAACGCTGTTGTGCATATGGTAAAATGTTGATGCCGGTTTCTGAAAAGACAGTGGGAAATTCGAAGAGCCTCGAGGTATTCATATGAAAAAAAGAATAAAGTTGAAGGGCCGTATTAAGACATACATTCAATTTTGCCTTTATCTGGGCCTGCTTCTTGTTATTGTGGACGTGGCCATGTTTATCATGGACACCAGGGCTGCCATACTCCTGACAGGATATATTGTATTTTATTTTGCGATTACGCTGTCCCTTTATTTTCATAATAAGCCCGTTATCATGAATGAACTGATCAGCTTTGCCACGGAATACGGACAGATTCAGAAAAAGCTTCTTCGTGACATGGATCTGCCATATGCGCTCTTGGATGACAGCGGAAAAGTGATATGGACAAACATAGCTTTTGAGAATGTCATTCATCAGCCGAAGGGCTATAAGAAGTCCATTACTTCCCTGTTCCCTACCATGACAAGGGATCGGCTGCCCGATGAAAACGGGGCGGATGAGGCGCAGTATGCGCTGGAATACGAGGGCAGCGAGTATACGGCTAAGTTCAAGAAGATTTCCCTGAAGGAGATGGCCGAGCACAGCGATATGATCGAGGCGGAGGGGTATGAGGGGTATCTGATTGCGGTCTATCTCTATGATGTAACCGCGTTGCATATTGCGCTGCAGGAAGTGGACGACCAGAGCCTGGCTGTGGGTATGATTTATCTGGACAATTATGATGAAGCTCTGGACGGTGTGGAGGAAGTTCGCCGTTCGCTGCTGATTGCCCTGATCGACAGAAAAGTGAATAAATACATTTCGGGCTTTGACGGTATCTGTAAAAAGCTGGAGAAGGATAAATATCTGGTGATCATGAGAAAGCGTGCCGTGGCTCAGCTTCAGGAGTCGCGTTTTGATTTGCTGGAGGATGTCAAGACCGTTAACATCGGCAATGAGATGGCGGTAACCATCAGTATCGGCATGGGCCTGGACGGCCTGACTTACGCCCAGAATTATGAATTTTCCAGGAATGCCATCGATCTTGCGCTGGGACGCGGGGGAGACCAGGCAGTGATCAAGACGCCGGACAGCATTACATATTATGGCGGAAAGAGCCAGCAGGTGGAGAAGAATACCCGTGTGAAAGCACGCGTGAAGGCGCATGCTCTCAGGGAGATCATCTCGGGCAAGGACCAGGTACTGGTAATGGGCCACAGGATGCCGGACGCGGACAGCTTCGGCGCTGCCGTGGGTATCTACAGGATTGCGCTTACTCTGGGACGTAAGGCCCATATTGTATTGAACGAAGTGATTCCGGCCATTCAGCCCATGGTGGAAATGTACCAGGGCAATCATGACTACGAAGAGGATATGATCATAGGGAATCAGCAGGCCGTGGAGGCGGCGGGCAGCAATACAGTCTTAGTGGTAGTGGATGTAAACAAACCTTCCATTACGGAATGTCCTGATCTGCTCCGGCTCTGCAAGTCCGTGGTGGTGCTGGATCATCACAGGCAGGGAACCGAGACCATTGAGAACGCCACGCTTTCCTATGTGGAACCCTATGCTTCTTCGGCATGCGAAATGGTTTCCGAGATCCTGCAGTACACTTATGACAATATAAAAATCCGCCCGGAAGAGGCTGACTGCATGTATTCCGGCATTATGATTGATACCAATAATTTTATGATAAAGACCGGTGTGCGTACCTTTGAGGCGGCTGCGTTTCTGCGCCGCAGCGGTGCGGATGTAACCCGTGTGCGCAAGCTTTTCAGGGAGGACGCGGAGGGCTACAAGGCAAAGGCGGATGCGGTGAGTCAGGCAGAGATTTACAGGCAGTTTTTTGCCATTTCCATCTGCACGGCGGATGACTTGCCCAGTCCTACCATTATCGGGGCCCAGGCGGCCAACGAACTGCTCAATATCAGGGGGGTCAAGGCCAGCTTTGTGCTCACGGATTATCAGGGGAAGATATATATTAGCGCCCGCTCCATTGACGAGGTGAATGTACAGATCATCATGGAGAGGATGGGCGGCGGCGGGCATCTGAATACCGCCGCATGCCAGATGGAAGGCGTAGGCATCATAGAAGCCATGGGCGCACTGAAGCGGACTGTGGACAGCATGCTGGAGAGCGGCGAGATATAGGAGCCGAAGCAGCGGGTGCATGGAAGCGAGTCGTAGAGCGAAAGCAGCAGACCGGAGAGCGCAGCGGTATGGAAGCACGGATGAATATAAGACAGGAAGGGATGGAACGAGATGAAGATCATATTGCTACAGGACGAGAAAAAGCTTGGGAAAAAAGGTGATATTATAGAGGTGAGCGAGGGATACGCCAGAAATTTCATTCTGCCCAAGAAGCTTGGGGTGGAAGCCAATGCGAAGAACATGAATGACTGGAAGCTGCGCAAGGCCAATGAGGAGAAGAAGGCCCAGGAGATACTGGACGCCGCAAAGGCTCTGGCGGCACAGCTTGAGGGAAAGCAGGTGATTGTCAGGATGAAGGCGGGAGAAGGCGGGAGGGCTTTCGGCTCTGTTTCTTCCAAGGAAATTTCTGCCGCCTGCAAGGAACAGTACGGAATAGAGCTGGACAAAAAGAAGCTTCAGCTTTCCGATAATCTGAAGACCTTCGGAGCATATGAGGTGGCGGTGAAGCTCCATCCCCAGGTGACTGGGAAGCTGCTGGTGAAGGTAGCAGAGACGGAGTAAGGCTGCTGTAATCAAAGGAACCGGGGATTGTTTCGGAAGGTGTAAGCTATGGAAGAAAATGTACTGAAGAGAATATTGCCCCATAGCGTGGAAGCGGAACAGTCCGTAATCGGCTCCATGCTCATGGACAGAGATGCCATTGTAAAGGCTTCGGAGATCATATCCGGAGAGGACTTTTACAACAGGCAGTACGGCGTTGTGTTTGAGGCCATGTGCGAGCTGAACGACGGGGGATGTCCGGTGGACCTGATTACTCTGCAGGACAGGCTCCGGATGAAGGATGTGCCGCCGGAGGTCAGCAGCCTGGAATTTATCAGAGAGATTTTGGACATGTCTCTTACCTCGGCAAATATCAGCCGCTATGCAAATATTGTGGCGGAGAAATCCACGCTTCGCAGGCTGATACGCCTGAATGAGGAGATTGCCAATACCTGCTATGCGGGAAAGGAAACTCTGGAATATATATTGGAAGACACGGAGAAACGAGTCTTTCAGCTGGTACAGAGAAGGAGCATTGATTCTTATGTTCCTATCCGGCAGGTGGTTTTGAATGCCATGGACAAAATCGAAGCGGCGGCTAAAAATCGGGGCAGTGTCACTGGAATTCCCACCGGGTTCCTTGATCTGGATTACCGGACAGCCGGATTGCAGCCCTCAGACCTGATATTGATAGCAGGCCGTCCTTCCATGGGAAAAACGGCTTTTGAGCTGAATCTCGCCCGGTATGCTGCTTTTAAGAAGGAATTGACAGTGGCTATTTTCAGTCTGGAAATGAGTAAGGAGCAGCTGGTGAACCGTATGCTATCCATGGAATCCAGTGTAGATTCCCAGAAGCTACGCACGGGCCAGATGAATGATCAGGAATGGGAGAAGCTGATTGAAAGTGCCGGTGTCATCGGGAAATCTGCCCTTATTATTGATGATACACCGGGAATCAGTATTGCGGAGCTGCGATCCAAATGCAGGAAATATAAATTGGAACATAACTTGTCCATGATTATGATCGATTACCTCCAACTGATGACCGGCTCCGGTAAGCAGGAGTCCAGGCAGCAGGAGATTTCCGATATATCCCGTTCCCTGAAGGCGGTGGCGAGAGAGCTTTCGGTTCCTGTGGTGGCATTTTCACAGCTGTCCCGGGCAGTGGAACAGAGACCGGACCACAGACCCATTCTTTCGGACTTAAGAGAATCGGGAGCCATTGAGCAGGATGCTGATGTGGTTATGTTCCTTTACAGGGATGAGTATTATAACCATGATTCGGAGAAAAAGGGAATTGCGGAGGTCATTATTGCCAAGCAGAGGAACGGTCCCATAGGAACGGTGGAGCTGGCATGGATGCCGGAATATCAGCGTTTCGCCAATTTAGAACACAAACAGATAAGCGGACAATAGATTACGAAAGAGAATGAGCGCACAGGTTCATTCTCTTTTTAGCTTATGGGAAAATTCGCGCACTTTCTTTTTACGAACCGTTCAGCAATAGTTCTTGAAGAGTTATTTGAACAGAAAGTCCGGCGCCGGACAGACATGAAATCAGAATGCTTTTCAGGGCGCCTTTTTATATAAGAAAGGAGATACCATGGGGAATTATATGTTTATTTCAGATGCTGCGAAAGAGGTTAAGGTGGAAAGCCATGTCCTTCGCTACTGGGAAGATGAACTGCATCTTCCAATCAAGCGAAATGAGCTGGGGCACCGATATTATACGGAGGAGGATGTAGAACGCTTTAAACAGATTAAGGGAATGAAGGAGAGGGGATTGCAATTGAAGGCGATAAAGATGATTTTAAAGGATGGCAAACTGGATGTACTGTCAACGGAGGAATCTGCCGCGGAAACGGCGCAGCTACAGTCCCAGAGCAATGTGACAGAGAGGGAAGGGGGGTTATCCATAGATATCGTCCCCAATAAGGAAAGGAAACAGGAGGTAGTTCAGGAGTCCAGGGAGGACAAATCCAGACGGCTGCAGTGGCTTCTCCAGCAATTGATACGTCAGACGCTGCAGGAGAACAACAGGGAACTCTGCCGTGAAATCAGGGATGGCGTGGTAAAGGAATTGGATTATCAGTTCCGAATGCAGGAGGAACGGGAAGAGGAGAGGGACAGGATGCTTGCGGCCAGGGACGAAGAGCATTATAAGAAAATGGACGAGCTTCTGCGGAAAAAGAGCCGTCGTCTGAGAAAAGAGAAGGAACAGAAGGAAAAGGATAAAAACCGGGATAAGAAAGCACAGAGCAGGGAAAACCCGGATGCCAGGGACGGCAGTGAGGCCAGAGATGCAAGGGAGACAAGAGACAGCAGAGATACAAGAGAGGCCAAGGATACCAGGATTCCCAAGGATGTCAACAATGCCAGGGGTATCCTGGAAGGGCAGCCGGCTTCCTCCGACAAAAAAAGAAGACGCTTCCTCTTGTGAAGCGCCTTCTCCTGTACTGTCAAATTTTTGGTCCGGCATCAACTCATTGACCTGCCGCCGATTTATCGGCCTGATATCAACTTATTGCTCCAGTTGCCTGTGATCGACTTATTGTCCACCTGCTGTCAGCCCTCTTTGATGACTTCTACAGGGCAGGTAGCTGCGCAAGAAGCACAATCGATACATTTATCCGGATCAATTACTGCCTTACCGCTGTCCAGGCTGATTGCGCCTACAGGGCACTGTGCCTCACAAGCGCCGCATCCTACACAACCGCCTCCAACTACAAATGCCATATACTTATCCTCCTTATTGACTGATACGGATTTATCATTCCTTCTTTATTATAATATAAATAGAGCTTGAATACAAGAACTAATTGTGAACTTCTCCGCGCCTTTTTTTGATACCGTCCAGGATGGCCTTTTTCTTATCCACCAGCTTTTCCTTATCCATGGGAGGCACCCCCTGGAGCTTGTATTCCATACCCAGACTCTGGTATTTTTTCTCCCCCATGGTATGGTAGGGCAATACATCCAATGCCTTCAAATTGCTGAACTGTCCAATGAAATAGCCCAAATCAAAGAGATATTTGTCATCATCGGTGATGCCGGGCACCACCACATGCCGAATCCACATGTCCACATGCTTTTCATTGAGATATTGGGCGAATTTCAGGATGTTTTTGTTGGGCTGAGCGGTAAGATCCCTGTGCTTTTCCGGGTCAATATGCTTGATGTCCAGCATCACAAGGTCGGTCAACTCCATAAGCCTGTCCAGCTTCTCAAGCTGAGCGGCGTTGTCCGGATTGAAGGCTATACCGGAAGAGTCGATGCAGGTATGAATACCCCGATCTTTGGCAAGGGTAAATAATTCCAGCAAAAAGTCCGGCTGCATCAGAGGCTCTCCGCCGGTGACGGTCAATCCGCCGCCGTTGGCATAAAAAGCACTGTTTCTCTCATACTGTTCGATGATATAGGACGGTTCCATAAGCGTACCCCCGTTCATATCCCAGGTGTCAGGATTGTGACAATAGGCACAGCGCATGGGACAGCCCTGAACAAAGACCACAAAACGTGTTCCCGGACCGTCTACGGTACCAAAGCTTTCCAATGAATGAATTCTGCCTTGCATATGATTAACCTTCTCTTCCTTTCTGATGAATAAGAACCCGGTCTTGCCGGGAACAATGCCGATAGGAAAAGACCGGAAGGGAATTCCTTCCGGTCCGATAAATCTGATAAACCGGTCCGCAAAGCGTACTGGCTCTGGTCTCCTTAGACCGACCGCGGTTAAATGGACTCGTGGAAGGTACGGGAGATAACATCAGCCTGCTGCTCGGGAGTCAGCTTGATGAAGTTAACTGCGTATCCGGATACACGGATGGTCAGCTGAGGATAATTCTCAGGATGCTTCTGGGCATCCAGGAGCATATCCCTGTTTAAAACGTTTACATTCAGATGATGGCCGCCCTTTGTAGCGTAGCCGTCCAGCAAATTAACAAGGTTGTCAACCTGTGCGGAATTTGTTGCCATAATGATTTCCTCCTTTAAATAATCATAATTCTGTGAATGGTTGCAATCTTTCAGCCGGCGCCGGCCATACACTGCCGGCGCACGGCGTTACAGATTCGCTTCTTAATGATAATCATCCAACCCCTGCTCAAGAGTAGGTACACTGCAGGCCAACGGCGTCCTGGAACAATCCGTACAGCCCATTGTCTGAACGTTTTTTGACTCGACCCCCTCCTGGTCATACTCCACATTTACATGCCCGACGCCGCCGGCCATACCGGAGTCCAACATCTTTACAAGATCGTCTATCATCTTTTTTTCGTCCATAGTGCCTCCTTACTATATATATTCCGATGGGAACCGGAATCTGCAGGTCTGCATATTATTTCAGATCCAACTCGATATCAGCGACATCTCGGTGTGCACGAGTCTTATTTCAGGTCTAATTCGATGTCACCGGAGAATACTTTGTCTTCCTTGCCGAGAGCTCCGGGAATGATGGTGAAGGTATTGGAGATACCGTCCTGTGCATCATTGAAAGGAAGCTTGGATACGGAAGCCAGGGATGCTACTGCACCATGGGTATCGCGGCCATGCATCGGGTTTGCGCCGGGTGCGAAAGGCTGGCCCTTCTTACGTCCGTCAGGAGTATTGCCGGTAGCCTTACCATAGGTAACGTTAGAGGTAATGGTCAGGATGGAGGTGGTAGGGATACCGTTCCTGTAAGTATGATGCCTTCTGATAGCGGTCATGAAGGTATGAACCACCTTCTGCGCGATCTCGTCTACGCGGTCGTCATCATTACCATATTTCGGGAAGTCACCGGTGGTCTTGAAGTCAACGATTACGCCGTCTTCGTCACGAACTACTTCAACCTTGGCGTATTTGATAGCGGAGAGGGAGTCGGCCACGATGGACAGACCAGCCACACCGGTAGCAAAGTAGCGCTTTACATCTCTGTCATGAAGAGCCATCTCTGCTCTCTCATAGCAGTATTTGTCATGCATATAGTGGATGATGTTCAGGGTATTTACATATACATCTGCCTGCCACTCCAGCATGTCAACGAATTTGCTCCACACATCATTGTACTCCAGTACATCGCCGGAAACAGGGCGGTACTTGGGGCCTACCTGCTTCTTGGTCACTTCGTCCACGCCGCCGTTCAAAGCGTACAGCAGACACTTCGCAACATTGGCACGGGCGCCGAAGAACTGCATTTCCTTACCGATTACCATGGAGGATACGCAGCATGCAATGCCGTAATCGTCGCCGTGGTCAACTCTCATAAGGTCATCGTTCTCGTACTGGATGGAAGAAGTCTGGATGGACATCTTCGCACAGTATTTCTTCCAGCTCTCGGGAAGCCTTGTGGACCAGAGTACAGTCAGGTTGGGCTCGGGAGAAGGTCCAAGGTTGGTTAAGGTATTCAGGTAACGGAAGCTCATCCTGGTAACCATGGGTCTGCCGTCTACACCAACGCCGCCCAGGGACTCGGTTACCCATACGGGATCGCCGGCGAAGATCTGATTGTACTCGGGAGTACGTGCAAATTTAATCAGACGCAGCTTCATAATGAAGTGGTCTACGAATTCCTGAATCTGCTCCTCGGTGAAGGTGCCGTTCTTTAAGTCTCTCTCAGCATAGCAGTCAAGGAAGGTGGAGGTACGTCCCAGGGACATGGCCGCACCATTCTGCTCTTTCACTGCGCACAGATATCCGAAGTATACGGCCTGAATAGCTTCCTGCACATTTGCGGCGGGTCTGGAGATATCGCAGCCATAGGAAGCAGCCATCTCCTTCATCATCTTCAGGGCCACCATCTGCTCGGAAATCTCCTCGCGCAGGCGAATCACCTCATCGGTCATCACCTTGCCGGTGGAATCCTTCTGAGCCTGCTTGTCCTCGATAAGCCTGTCAATACCGTACAGAGCCACACGTCTGTAATCGCCGATAATACGTCCGCGGCCATAGGCATCGGGAAGTCCGGTGATAATATGGGAAGAACGGCATGCTCTCATCTCTGCGTTGTAGGCATCGAAGCAGCCTGCGTTGTGTGTCTTCCTGTGGGTGGAGAAGAATTCGGAAATCTCGGGATCTACTTCATAGCCGTTGTCGGAGCAGGCCTTCTCTGCCATACGGATACCGCCGTAAGGCTGCAGGGATCTCTTGAAAGGCTTGTCGGTCTGGAAGCCTACGATGGTCTCCTTACTCTTGTCAAGGTAACCGGGGCCATGGGAGGTAATGGTGGAAACAACTTTGGTGTCCATATCAAGAACGCCGCCTGCTTCTCTCTCCTTCTTCTGCAGGTCAAGTACCTGTGCCCACAGATCCTTTGTGTTCTGTGTAGGTCCGGCAAGGAAAGCTTCATCGCCGTCATAGGGATGATAGTTCCTCTGGATAAAGTCGCGGACATTGACTTCTTTATCCCATTTGCCTGCTACAAAATCTGTCCATTCTGGTCTCATTTTGAAATAACCTCCTATATAATTTGAATTAGTGAAAAATGTGATATTGCTTCTAATTCCTAAGTTTTATTATATGTAAAACACAGAGGAGAGTCAAGGTGGGAATGTGTACTTTTTTCTGTACATTGCCTTTAAAATGCTAAATTTTACAAGAATTTTATGAATGTTGGATAATTGCGAATTTTCTGTTAACGGGAATAAGAATAGCTTGTCATATTTTGAGAAAAGATATATACTGGAATAACAAGGGGATCCAAGGAGAACCGGAATTGTTCCCGGGAAAGGGAAAAGGTGCCGGAGGATACCTTCGGAACTACAAATAGGAGGACTGGAAAGATGAGCAGCATCACAAAAGAAATGACAATCGGTGAGATTTTGAGGACTAACCCGGAAGTGGCTCCTGTGCTGATGGAGGCAGGAATGCATTGCCTGGGATGCCCTTCCGCACAGGGAGAATCTCTGGAAGAGGCGGCCATGGTACATGGAATCGACATCGACGCTCTGATGAAAGCAATAGCCGAGCTGTAAAAATATCCCCGATATCCTTTTCCGGATGTCGGGGATGTTTTGTCCTACGGAGCAGTTCTGAACGTGGCAGGATGTCGGGAGCCGCCGCCACGCGGAAACGCTCTCTGCCCTAAGAAACGGCGCCGTTCAGTGCATGGATTGCATTGCCGTGAATCAGCGTCTCGTAATGCTCCGCAAGGAATGCAGCGGTAGCCGGTACGGAACGTTGGGGGAATCCGTATTCCGATACGATATTGCAGACTCTGTCAAAGCTTTCTGCGCTTTCGCTTCCCTGGGTGAACAGCAGCAGATAACCGCCGGAACGTTCCGCTTTATATAAGGAGCTGGCTCCATGGTAGCTTTCCGAGATGACGGCGGAAACCTCCATCACCTGCTGCAGGGAACGGAACAGAAAGACCCTGGTATGCTCCCTGGTATCTGCATTGGACGCGGCCTTGGAAGAATCTCCGGAGGATGCAGACTCTGCCTGAGTCTGCATCCTCCGGAACAGATCCAGAATTTCACCGGGAGAGTCCTCTCCAAAGAAAGAATCGGCTTCCTCTCCGTCCTCTTCCGTAACGGAAGGAGCAAACCTGGAAAAGCGGGTGTCCAGCTCTTCAGGATCCTCCACCTTGGTAATGATCAAAACAATACACTCGGCATTCAAAGGAATAGCTTCTATCATAAGAGGAATATCCTCGGCCTCAAATCCAAATTCACAATTTGCCTGCTTCATCATATCACGGAACAAGGTCTTTGCTTTCTCCGTTCCATAGGCGAGCTCGCTGATTTTCAGTTCGCGGCTAGCCAAATCTTCTCTGGTCAGAGTGCAGCGAATCTGGTTCTCATTAACTTTTTCTATTTTCATACGACAACCCTTTCCTTTCTGCATAGCTGAACGGTATCATTAATCTTCGTGATGTCATGATATACTTTCAGCTTCTTTTAGTCAATAGCAGATTCTGAGTTTAAAAATTTTTAATAATTCTTCTGGTTATGCTTGCCAAAGCAATAAGAATATGCTATAATCATTACACAAATTCCTCCGGTATTCTTTATCGGGAAGGAGGCAGTTTTGATTTACGGTAATTAAAGTGCACACCAGGTTTTGTTCTTTCAGGTTGATTTATTTTCCGGAACGAATCGTTCCACGTCATCCATTATATATTTAGTAGTGTATATCATATTATATGACAGTGAAGAAATACTGGCACAAGTCTGAGGATGTCTTGCAAGAGGCTGTGAAGGCCTGCTTGATCATAGGTATGTCAACTAATTTTCACAATTATAATTCATTTTAAACCGAATGGGTACTGGAAATTTTTACCGCTGAAGATATTGCCGGGGGCGTTTGTTCTAAACTTTATAAGCCTGCCGAATTGATTCATCACACAACCCCGGTCCTTCTGGACAGGAAGGCAGGACGGGCACTGATTGACATGCCTGCCTTGCGGGCATTTACGGGCAGGAAGCTCCCGGGCCCCGCCGTTTTCCACCTGCCGGCCCCGAGCTTTCGATAATGAAAGGAGAAAATAATTTGTATGACCGAGATAAAAAAGGAGAAGCTTTAAAGAAAGAAAAGGCACGCATGCTTGCAAGCCTGGAACAGATGCATCAAAACGGAGTGGAGCTCTTTATGGACGGGCGGGAAGTACTGCCGGCTGAGGCCGTTTCCAGGACGGTGCGTGAGAACAGTCCCTACATGGCGGATTATGTGCTGGATACGGCAGGCGCTGTCATGCAGGTGCGCTTTGATAAAGTGACGCGCTGTTAGGCGGCGCGCTCGGGGACGCAGAGCCTTCAGAGGCTGCAGCGTCCGAGAGCCGTCGCCTGAGGGCACGGCATCAGACCACACAGGGTGAAGTACCGCCGCCAGCAGGAAAATGGGATGCCTCTCGTGCCGACGGCGGCGGTATTCTCCGGATATGGAAATCCCCATACCAAAATTTCAGCCAAAATTTTAAGGAAATTAGGTAATGACGAGCACCTCTAATTGTGGTATGATGGAACTGTTTATGCGGGATGCAGGATGGTTACATTGTGAAGAAAGGTAGTAGGGCGGAACATGAGAAAAAAGGCAATATCTGTAATCGTGGCGTTGGCGTTGATTGTAATTGTCATTATTGTGGGGTTCGGAGGAATGCTCTGGGACAAGTATTCCTACGGAAAGGAGCTTGCCGACCTGGATGCATATTACGGAGTGGAGCAGGGGCAGCTGGCTATTATCCTTCAGGATGAGATGATCGACGAGAAGGCTCTGCTGAAGGATGGTACCGTATATTTTGATCTGGATCTGATACACAATTATTTTAATGAAGGATTTTACGCGGACTCCGCCGAAGGAAAGCTTTTGTATACCACGGCGGACGATACGGTTACGGCTCTGTTCGGCACAGGGGAATATACCGACAGGAGCGGAGGCCATTCTGCGGGTTATATCGTGTGCTTCTCTGAGGGGGATGCGGTGTATGTGGCGGCGGATTATGTGAAGCTGTTTACCAATTATTCCTTCTCCCTGTATGACAGACATCTCCAGGTATATACCCAATGGGGGGAGAAGCAGACCATGGAGGTGGCAAAGAAGACGCAGATCCGGGTACTGGGCGGCATCAAAAGTCCCATCCTGAGAGAACTGGAAAAGGGTGAGACTGTGGAGCTGCTGGACGAAATGGAGGATTGGAGCAAGGTGAAGACCTCCGACTCCATCATAGGATATGTGGAAAACAAAAGGCTGAAGAATCCGGGGACAGAGACGGAGATTCCGGTGACGGATTATGTGCCGGCGGAATATACATCCATCGCCATGCCGGGGAAGGTGAGCCTGGGTTTCCACAGCATCGGCGGAGAGGGCGGAAATGCCACGCTGGCACAGATGGCGGCGGAAGGAACGGGTATGAATGTGATTGCGCCCACCTGGTTCAGCATTACGGACAATGAGGGGAATTATCGTTCCTTTGCGAGCTCCCAGTATGTGCAGGAGGCCCATGGCTACGGGCTGCAGGTCTGGGGTGTCTGGGATAATTTCAACTACAGGAATGAGACGGGGACGGATGTCAGTACTTATCAGGTGCTCTCCTCCACTTCGAAACGCCAGGCATTGGTGCAGAATATCGTAAATACCTCTCTGGAGCTGGGGCTGGACGGCGTAAATATCGATTTTGAAGGGCTGACAGAGGACTGCGGCATACATTATGTCCAGTTTTTGAGGGAGCTTTCGGTACTGTGCAGGAGCAATGGACTGGTATTGTCGGTAGACAATTATGTGCCGTTCCATTTCAACAATTTCTACAGACTGGATATCCAGGGGCAGGTGACGGATTATGTGATTATCATGGGATATGACGAGCATTGGATCACCGGCGGAGAAGCGGGGAGCGTTGCCAGCCTGGAGTATGTGTCCAACGGGTTGGACAAGACCCTGGATCAGGTGCCGGCAGGCAAGGTGGTGAATGCGTTGCCCTTCTATACCATCCTCTGGGCGACTCAGGGAGTCAGTGTAACGGGACAGTATATTACGCTGGCTAATGTGGGGGAGTACCTCCAGCGTATGAATGCGGAAACGGTGTGGGATGAGGTGGCCTGCCAGAATTATGCGGAGTGGCAGAGCGGAGAGGCTACCTATCAGATATGGGTGGAGGATGAAGAATCCATTGCGGTAAAGCTGGATGTGATGAAGGTAAAGAATATTGGCGGCGTGGCTGTATGGAGGCTGGGCTACGGTACGCCTGCGGCATGGAATCTGATTGCTTCCTATGCTGGGACATAAGTGAGGGAACCAGACTGCGGGAATGCAGGGATGGGAATCTGATTGTGGGAACAGAAGCACGGAAATATTGGCAGGCAGAAAATTTCAGGTGAATACCCTGCACAGGGAGTTTTAAAGGAAAATCAGGGCGAATATAAATAGTAAAAAGGCTTGCGCAGGACAAAGAGAATGAACAGATTCCAGTATAAGCTGCTGTCGGTGTCCATGGCCGTATTGCTGCTTGCTTCCATGGCCCTTGTGGGGCGGGAAGCCGCCATATATGCGGCAGGCAGCAATGTAAAGGTGGGAGAGACAGTCAGATGTGTAGTGATCGATGCAGGACATGGGGGAGATGATCCGGGCAAGGTGGGAATCAACGGAGCCTGGGAGAAAGATATCAACCTTCAGGTGGCGGAGCGCTTAAAGCTGCTCCTGGAGGCAAATGATATAGAGGTGGTCATGACCAGGGAATCGGACGAAGGCCTGAATGACGCCAATGCATCCAACAAAAAGGTGCAGGATATGAAACGCAGAATCGAGCTGATCGAGGAGACTGCCCCCGCTCTGACAGTGAGCATTCATCAGAACAGCTATCCGGAAGAATATGTGCATGGGGCGCAGGTATTTTATTACACCGGCAGCCGGGAAGGCAGGCAGCTTGCGGAAATGATTCAGAATCAGCTGGTAGAGAAAGCGGATCCGGAGAACAAACGCCAGGTGAAGGCCAATGATAGTTACTATCTGCTGAAGAAGACGGGAGTTCCCATAGTCATCGTGGAGTGCGGTTTTCTCTCCAACAGTGCAGAGGCAGAAAAGCTATGTACGCCGGAGTACCAGGACCGAATCGCCTGGGCCATACATATGGGGATTCTGCAGTATCTGAACAGAACGAAATAAAAGGACACGGTCGGACACGGAGCCTTTGATGCGGGCAAAAGCTCAGGAAGGGGGAAAGCGGAGCAGAATTCGCAGCAGCCCATGGCTGTATTCCGCCCATACCTTTCCTCCGAGACTTTCCGTAAGCTCTTTTACGATAAACAGACCGAGCCCGGAGGAGCCTTTCCTCCGGGCAGAATCTGCCTTGTAAAAACGATCAAATAACTGTTCCGTATCAGGGATGCTGTCCTGGGAAACAGGGTTTTCAAAGATCAGGAGATCCTCCTTCTGCAGGATGGTGATTCCGCCCCGGCCATGAAGCAGCGCATTCCGTATCAGATTTAAGAAAATGCGCTGCAGGATTTCCTCTTCGGCATATATGCAGAAATCTTCCGACGCAAAGTCTATTTCCGGGGAAGTCCCCCTTTCTTCAAATGCGCTGTACAGACTTAAGAGACATTCACTCAGAAGAGGAAGCACATATGTCTTTTTTAAGCTTTCCTTGGGAAGGCTGTAGTCCTCGTCGGTGAGCCGTGTATATAAAAACAGCTCCTCCAGCATATCAGACAACTCTGCCAGTCTCTTTCCGGCAGCTTCCAGGTAATGTTCTTTTTTGATGCTGTCTGTACTTTCACGGGCAAGCTGGACATAGCCGGATGCGCCCGTGAGTGGAGTGCGGATATCATGGGCCAGATCCGTGATATTCTGTTTCAGCTTTTTTTCGGCCTTTTCATATCGGTTGTGACTTGCGTCCTTTTCCTGCAGCACCCGGTTCAGCCTCCGGCAGAATGCCAGGAGGGATTGCCGGCGGCTGTACACCGCCAGCTCTATATGGCTGCCCCTCTCTATCTCCCCGAGCTGTTCATGGAGATAGCGGATATCTGCCCGAAGACGCAGACAGGACAGGGAAAGCCAGATACATATAATCCCTGAAAGGATAAGCAGAATAACCATTTTTGTATTCCCTCCGATTCGAAATATGCGAGTATCAACGAAATGCCTGATTTTCTGTATTGCGGTGAGCTGCTCCTGCAATGGCCCGGCGGCAAAGTCGCCGCATGACGTTTAGGCACCCACTGAGACGGACAGATGAAAAATCCTGCACGGCGTCTGGGCAGTCCATGGGGAAATCCGGTGTCAAATATCCCGCCTGGACAAGGATACCATGGCCAGGAAGGAATAGACAGACAGGAAAACGAAGCCGATCAATACTCCCTTCAGATCCCCTATCCCCGTATAGCCGGTGGGGGCATAGGTAAGGCTGTAGTAGAGGGTGTATTCCGTCCATTTGTTTATGCCAAAGAGACCTGTGATGAAGGAAAGCATCTGGACAAGCAAGCCGCTGCTAAACGCAATGACGCCCAGGATTCCGATGGCTATGCTGCGCGCCAGAACACATACCAATATCACCAGCGATGCAAAGGCGACGGTCAGAAACCAGGCTTTCGGCAGGTAGAAAAGGATATCGGTCAGGGCGGCCGGAGCGGCTATTCTGTCAAAATACTGGTTCAGCAGCAGGCTGAAACCATATTGCAGGATAATATAGAAGAAGCTCAGGATTCCTGCGGTCAGGAGCTTGCTTCCGATATACTTCCATCTCTGCCTGTGAAGGGACATAATATTCTTTATAAATCCGCTCCCGAAATCCACGCAGACAAAGAGTGCGATTACGATTCCCAGGATGGTATTATACGCGCCGCCGCTCATTCCCACATCCTGGAACATGGAAATCGTGTCATATTGCGGCCAGGAATCTGCTTCTATTTCCACCATCCCCAGCTTCATGGCCGTTTCCCGCCCCTGGGGAGTCGACTCTAACCATACCATCCAGTATGCCAGAGAAGTTAACAGTAACAGAATGCCGAGACAGATATAGACATACCTGCTTCTTTTTAACCGATACAAATCCATGCGCAGTAAATTAAACATTTCCGCTCGCCTCCTTCTTTTCGGTCTTCTTCCCATCCATCTGTGCCAGGAAGTATTCTTCCAGATCCATATGGTGAAAACCGGAAGAATAAATCCGTACCCCGTTTTCCACCAGAATCCGGTTTAATTCCGCTCCGTCATTTAGACCGTAGAGCTGTATGACATGGGAATCCTGAACTTTGGCTTCGGCCTGCCCTGCGTGCTCCCCTATCAGTGCCAGGGTTCGGTTCACATCATCCACTTCAAGGCGGAAATAATCCGAGCATTTTTCCGCCAGATCCTCCCGGCTGAGCTGCTCCACCAGACTTCCGTCCTTGATGATGCCGTAATGGGTGGAAATTTTGCCAAGCTCTCCCAGAATATGAGAACTGATGAGGAACGTTTTTCCCTCTTCGTTCAGACGCAGGATTAACCGGCGGATTTCCCGCACGCCCTCCGGATCCAGACCATTGATGGGTTCGTCCAGAATCAACAGATCCGGATTTCCCAGGAGAGCCATGGCTATGGCCAGGCGCTGCTTCATTCCCATGGAGAAGTGTTTTGTTTTTTTCTTCCCGATGCCGGCGAGCCCGGTCTGTTCCAGGAGATTGTCCACGGATTTCTCATCCGTGAGGCCCATGCATTTTGCCTTCATCAGCATATTCTGCCTGGCGGTCATATTGGGATAAAAACCCGCGGATTCGATCAGACAGCCAATTCTCCTGGCGATAACCGGGTCATTTCCTTCTTTTCCGAAGACCCGGATCTCTCCTTCGCTTGGCTTCACAAGTCCGCATAGCATTTTCAGCGTGGTGGATTTCCCGGCGCCGTTTCTTCCGATGAAGCCGTAGACAGCCCCTTTTTTCACCTTTAAATCCAGGTGGTTTACCGCCGCTTTCCCTTTATAGAGCCTGGTGAGCGCTGTGGTTTCCACGGCCGGCGTATTTTCCTGATTTTGAATCATTTCTTCTCTGACTCCTTTCCTGTATGATGCTTTATGAAAAGACCCATTCTGATCCGGACAGGACGCAGCCGCAACTTTACATGAAATGCGTAAAATTTCGCCGCTGAGCACCTGACATGATGCCATTTATAATCACGGGCTGTGAACATGGACGGGCAGCTGCCGGAATGGGATCTTTGCCTTTCATGAATTGTATTCTACTCCGAAAAGGTATAAAAAGCGCTCAGAAAAGGTTAAGAATGTTTAAAGATTCACAGAAGCTTAAAACCCATTCCCCAAACGGTCTGGAGATAGGAATCCGTTCCACTTTCCTTTAATTTCGCCCGGATATTGCTGATATGCACATTGATAGTCTTGTCTTCCGCCAGATATTCCTCTCCCCAGGCGTATTCGTAGATGCGCCTCTTGGAAAATACCTGCCTGGGATTCCGGATCAGAAGCTCCAGAATCAGAAATTCATGCTTGGTCAGGGAAATGGTGCGGCCGGCGGCCAGCATTTCCATGGTTTCCGGATTCAGACTCCATTCCCGGTAACGGAAGATTTCGCCATCCCCGTTCTCCCGGCCTTTTGCCTGACGGCGGAACTGCACCTGAATGCGCACCAGAAGCTCCGGCAGGTCATAAGGCTTGCACAGGTAATCCTCCGCCCCGGCGGAGAGGACATTTACCTTGCTGTCCAGACCGCTTTTGGCGGAGAGCACGATCACGGGAGCCTTTCTGGAAAATTCGGACACCAGTTCCTCACCGGAGACTCCCGGAAGCATCAGATCCAGAAGCACCAGATCAAAATGTTCCAGGGAGAACAGCAGCCGCCCCTCACTGCCGGAAAAGGCCTGCGTGCAGGTATACCCATGTCCTTCCAGGTATTCCCGGAGTATCTCGTTGTTTTCCGCATCATCTTCTACAATCAGCAAATGTTTCATATATGAATGATCTCCTTGGAAGAGTTTTTGGGTTGAGCTGAATGGGCTCCCTGTGTGAGCATCCCGGAATTGATCAGAATGCACACCCTGCAAGAGTATTCCGGAATTGATCAGAATGCACACCCTGTGTGAGCATCCCGGAATTATTCTGAATGCATTTCCAGCGTGAGCATTCTCTGAAAATGAACATATACAATGTTCAGTCTGCCTGCAAAGTCACTTTTCGTATCCGTACGCCACTCATCATTGTACAGGAATCGGCCGGGTTTTGCAATTCCGGAAAAATTAAGTTGCAATCTTTCGCTGTGTCGAATAAAATAAAAAAAGCAGGAAAGCAGGAAAGCAGGAAAGCAGGAAAGCAGGAAAGCAGGAAAGCAGGAAAGCAGGAAACAGGAAGCAAAAACAGTAAAATATGTCCCGGTTCTTCTAACTGCATCCAAGAAAGTACGTATATAAGTATATACTTAAACTGAATAAAATACATATATTAATTTTATCCCAATTCGATCTTGTGTGTTCGGAAAGTAAAGGGAGGTGGTTTCAATGGTACAATTTTATCAAGGAACGCAGGAGTCTGTTATGGAACGGCTATACAGATCAATATCGAATTTTGACAGGTCATGGTGCAGTAAATGCGTGCCTGCGTCAGACGAACAAATTCAACAATTAGAAAACATCTGTGCTGAGTATGGTTACCGTGTTCCCAAAGTATACCTTGACTACCTAAAGGCAATGGGAGAAAGCGATGGAGGTTTGCTTGAAAGAGAATGGGATGGTTATATGGAGCCAAACATCCATACCATTCTGGAGTTATTTTGTGATGAAGATTTTGACGCGAAAGAATATTTGCAACAGGGGCTTCTTTTGTTTTCTTACCATTGGACAGAAGCACATTGTTATTTGAGGATAAGAAAGCAGGAAGACAATCCTGTAGTTACAGATTGGGAGAATCATTACTTTGCCGGGAGCTTTGAAAAATACTTATTTCAGAAAGCATTTAACATGTTTCAGGAAAAATTTAAGTATAAGTCGTCTGTTGGAACGTCGATCAATTCGTGCGATGCATTATTGAAAAAATATTCTTTTCCATGTTCGATTTGTGGCGGAACGGCAGAAGAAAAGATGGAATTTGTGAGGTGGCTTGTAGTAAGACTCCTTGATTTTTATGAAAAGGAAGCATGGTTTAGCGATAATCTTAATTATATTAGCTATAACGAACATTATGCGCTGTGCGCTAATATATATCACAGCCTGTTGCTTGTCATTTCATGTGATGATATCATACTGAAGAAAAAGATAGACGCTCAATTAAATAGCATATTTTAACAATGATGTCCACCTTCCGGCTGTATGCCCCGGGAACATGAAAGGCAAATGGGAATAAAATATGGTGTTATTCAGCATATGGGTTTGTAAAATTGAAATGCAGCAGAACAGAAATTAGCAGCAGAGTAGAAAATGAAAAACAGAAAGCCGGATAATGTAGATCAGAAAAACAATGCGGCAAAGCAGCAGATCAGAAAGCGTAAATAGAAAAGCTGTACATGAAAATCAGAAAGCAACAAACCAGAAAGCAACAAACCAGCCCGCAGTAAAAACAACAATTGTAAAGGCTATACAAAAACGAAAAATCAAAAGAAAAAACCAAAAAACAATGTAAAAACAAAAAAGAAAATCAAAAATGTAAACCATTAAGAAAAAACCAAAAACGGAAAACAAAAAACGAAAAACAGGGGAAAAGAGAACAAGATATGGATACCTATCAGATTATTATCATTATTGTAGTATGCGCATTGGCCATGCTGGTCAGCGCCGCTCTCTACCTGCTGCAGCGGGCCAGGAGAAGGATGCCGGAGGACTTCGACCTGATGGAGGGGCATGAATTCGAGGAATACTGTGCGGAACTTTTGAAAAAGTGCGGTTTTGAGGACGTGGAGGTCACCAGGGGCAGCGGGGATTACGGGATTGACATTCTGGCGGAAAAGGACGGCGTTACCTATGCCATCCAGTGTAAATGTTATAATGCGCCCGTGGGTGTCAAGGCTGTCCAGGAGGCATATGCCGGCAGGGATTATTATGACAGGATGGTGGGCGCGGTGCTTACCAACCAGCATTTTACCCAGCCGGCGGTGGAGGCAGCCGAAAAGCTGAAGATCCTTTTATGGGACAGGGAACGCCTGGAGAGCTTCCAGACGTTCCTGAAGGGATAGAAAATCCGAGGGACCGCTGTCCAGGTAAAAGCAGTGGAAGCGGTAATCCGTGTATTCATCCCCCCAGAGTTCCTTTGCCCTCTCCTGCAGGGACAGAATTTCCAGATAGCCCAGATAATATTTCGGATAGTTACAGGGGGATTGGATAATATAATTGTACATATCTGATATGGACTGTGTGTCCGTGATGCCGAAGCCTTCCAGCATCTTTGCAATCTGGCTGCAGCCGGCGCCCTCATAATGGATCAAAACGTCCATGAGGGAGTAAAGACACAGCTGCAGGCGGCGGTTTCGGCTCTCCAGCTGCGCCAGAAGGGCAGCCGTCTCCTGACCGTCCTCTTGCAGAAGCAGGGCGGCATAATCATAGGCAATGAATTCCACATACAGGGCCCAGCCCTCCTGATAGCCGCCGTACCATAGAAGCTCTCTGGCAGGACGCCCGCCCAGAGTGAGCAGGGTGCGGTTGTGATAGACTGTCTGATAGAGATGGCCGGGATAGCCTTCATGGGCCAGGGTGGTGTATAATTCCAGGCCGTCCGGGGTTTTCAGGCGGTTAATGTATATGCTGTTGGAAGCCGTATCATCCAGAGGGGCGGTCAGGTAAAAGGCCGGTGCGCAGTATTCTTCCAGGCTCTCGGAGACAGCCTTGACGGCGGCGGAGACTGTGCCCCCGGGAATCGGAGGAAAGTCCTCCTTCATCCGCTCCTGAAGATCGAAAAGCATCCGGGATGCACCCCGACAGGGAAAGTCAGCATAGGGATTGCTGCCGAGAGCTTCCAGGAGAACCGGGTTCTTGGACAGTATCGTCCGGATGGCATCGTATTCTTCGGTAAAATCTGCCATCAGAAGATCCTGTATTTCTTCCGGAGTGCGGTAGGAACCGGTCTGGGAGATCAGAAGCTGTCTGTAATAGGCTTTTCCATCCGGCAGGCTTGCAAGCCCCGCCGGACGGACGGATTCATCTTCCAGCAGTAACAGACCGTCTCCCAGGGCGGTGTAGGCGGGCAGAAGCACCGTCTTCAGAAGCCGGTCATTTTGGGCAAGGTACCCATCTGCCTCTTCCCGGGTAATGAGATCCGTCTTCAGAAGTCCCTCCAGCCGTTCCCGGAAGGTGGTCTGCAGGAAATGGGTTCCCTCCTCCAGAGCATTCCCTGTGATGATAGCGTCGCATTGTCCCCGGGTCTCTTTCAGAAAGGAAGCGGGACTCCCCAGGCCGGCAGCGGCCTTTTCCTGTTCGTATAAGAGCAGGGAGGACAAATAAGCGTCGGTCTGGTCAAGAAGAGCCAGATAGTCTTCCACATCCCGTTTGCTGCGGAAGGTATATTCCGCCAAAAGGATGGGGAGCTGTGACTGTGTTCCCGAGACAGGGGAAAGGGGATCGCTGTAGTAGGCATAGCTGCTCAGGGAGAGAGAATTTTCCAGGGATCGGGTCAGCAGCCGCCAAAGGTAGGCATCGGTATCGGAAAGCTTATCCGGATGAAGCGAATGCAGCGCGGCAAGCGCATTTTCCATGCCTGCATGATCCTGCAGGGCCGATTCCGGCCGATAGAGGGGCAGGGTGGGCTCATAGTCATAGATCCCGAAATCTTCGGGATTTGCCAGGGTATAGTGCATGCTTAAAGTGTTGGATTTCATCTCATTTACAAAGAGCTCTGCGGTAAGGCTGGCGAAGCGTTTCTCGTCATGCCGGTATGTAAACAAGAGAAGTATTGCGCCCAGGAAGGCCAGCAGGAACAAAAGACCGAAAAGCATCTGCTTTGCGGAGATATGAGTATGGTTTTTCAAGAGATCACCTTAGGGTATGAATATTGCTATATTATATGAAACGGATGGGGAGCCTATGTTTTATTATCGTCATCTTCCTTGACTTTATGCCGTAACTTCCCTATACTAAAGATATGGCATGACCGGGGACGGAGAGCGCGGGTTCCCGTGCCGGCGCCGCGGAAGGATTTGTAAATAGCGCCCTCAGGAGGGCAGAAGAGAGGTTTTAGAGCATGAGCGAAGCAATCAGGAAAGCAATTCAGGAGGGAAGCTGCGTTCTCGGACTGGAATTCGGTTCCACCCGAATCAAGGCAGTGCTGGCGGACGGGAGCCATCAGCCTGTGGCCCAGGGAAACTGGGACTGGGAGAACAGTCTGGAGAATAATATCTGGACCTATAGCCTGGAGGATATCTGGGAAGGGCTGAGGGGCTGTTATACAAGTCTAACGGAGGATGTGGAGAGGAAGTACGGTGTGCCGTTACAGAAGCTGGCGGCGATGGGCTTCTCCGGAATGATGCATGGTTATATGGCCTTTAATGCCCGGGGAGAGCTGCTGGCGCCCTTCCGCACCTGGCGCAATACCATGACGGAGGAGGCCTGCAGGGAGCTGGTGAAGGAATTCCGCTTCAATATTCCCCAGAGATGGAGCATTGCCCATTTATATCAGGCTGTTTTAAACGGGGAAGAGCATGTGAAGGAGATCGACTATCTCACCACCCTGGCGGGCTATATTCACTGGCAGCTGTCGGGGAAGGATCAGAAGGGCGGAGAGCGTGTGCTGGGCGTGGGCGAGGCTTCCGGCATGTTCCCCATCGACTCCGGAATCTGTGATTTCGATGAACGGATGATTTCCCGGTTTGACGAGCTGGTGGCGGACAGGAAATACGGATGGAAGCTGAAGGACATTCTGCCCAGGGTGCTTCCGGCGGGAGTAAAGGCAGGCGTTCTGACGGCGGAAGGGGCAAAGCTTCTGGATCCCAGCGGCAGGCTGCAGCCAGGCGTGCCCATGTGTCCTCCCGAGGGAGACGCGGGCACCGGCATGGTGGCAACCAACAGCGTGAAGGTGCGCACCGGCAACATATCCGCGGGAACCTCCATTTTCTCCATGGTGGTGACGGAGAAACCGCTGTCCCGGGTGCATGAAGAGATCGACATGGTTACCACGCCGGACGGAAGCCCCGTGGCCATGGTGCACTGCAATAACTGCACCTCCGACCTGAATGCCTGGGTGAACCTGTTTGAGGAGGCCGCCGGCAGATTCGGTGCAAAGCCGGACAAAAATCAGCTGTACGGCGAGCTTTACAGGGAGGCCCTGAAGGCGGATGCCGACTGCGGCGGACTGATGGCCTATAATTATTTTGCGGGCGAGCCGGTTACCGGACTGAACGAGGGCAGACCCTTGTTCGTCCGTACGCCCGATGCGAAATTTACGTTGGCGAATTTTATGAGAACCCATCTCTACAGCGCCATGGCCGCGTTAAAGATCGGCAACGACATTCTCTTAAAGGAAGAGCAGGTCAAAGTGGATTCTCTCACGGGACACGGAGGGCTGTTTAAGACTCCGGTGGTGGGACAGCAGCTCATGGCGGCGGCCATGAATGCGCCCGTGACCGTGATGGATACCGCAAGCGAGGGCGGCGCCTGGGGCATGGCGGTGCTGGCGTCCTATATGCAGGAAAGGGCTGAAGGAGAGACCCTTCCCGATTACCTGGGCAATAAAATCTTCGCGGGCCAGACCGGCACGACCATAGCGCCGAAGCCGGAGGATGTGGCAGGGTTTGACGCTTTCATTGAGAAATATAAGAGCACCCTGCCTGCGGAGAAGGCGGCGGTGGAGGGATTGCAGTAATTCCACGACCCCGGCAGGTTCCCGTATTTCGAAGGAAAGGCCTTCCTGACCTTCCCGCCAGGAGTCCTGTATCGGCATCTGTGATCCGCGGACAAACGCGGAGCCGCCTGACGCGGACAGAGGATCTGGGGATGGGGCGGAACAAAACGGCCAGGCCGGGGACACGGCTTATAATGTGACGGGATATAGGATGTGACAGGGGCGAGTGGTATAAAATAACAGCATGGAAAAGCGGGGCGGCGGATTCCAGGAAAGCTGCCCGGACGGAAAGGAGCCAATATGTTGGAGGATTTAAAAAAAACAGTATGCGATGCGAATAAGGATCTGCCGCGGTATGGGCTTGTGACCTTTACCTGGGGCAACGTAAGCGCTGTCGACAGGAAAAGCGGACTGCTTGTGATCAAGCCCAGCGGAGTGGAGTATGACAGGCTGACCCCGGAGGATATGGTGGTGGTGGACCTGGAGGGCAGGAAGGTGGAGGGAAGGTATAAGCCTTCTTCCGATACGCCCACTCATGTGGAGCTGTACAAAGCATTTCCGGAGATCGGAGGGATCGTACATACCCATTCCACCTATGCCACAAGCTGGGCGCAGGCCGGCAGGAGCATCCCCTGCTACGGTACCACCCATGCGGATTATATCTACGAGGAGGTTCCCTGTGTCAGGTGCCTTACGGCGGATGAGATTGCAGAAAATTATGAGGAGAACACAGGACATCTGATTGTCCGGGAATTCCTGAGAATGTGCAAGGATCCCGTGTCCGTTCCGGCGGTTCTGTGCAAGAATCATGGACCTTTCACCTGGGGAAAGGATGCGGAGGAAGCAGTGCACAATGCCGTGGTTCTGGAGGAGGTGGCAAGGATGGCCTATCTGGCCGAGTCCATCAACCACCATGTCCAGCCTGCACCCAAGGAGCTGATGGATAAGCATTATTACAGAAAGCACGGAGCGAACGCCTATTATGGGCAGCAGGAGCAGTAAAATGCGGAAAGTTCCGAGCCTGAGAAATCTCTTTATTGCCCTGCTTTCATGCAGGGTGGTGTGGCCCCGACGCATGGGAGTTTAGCTATAAAACCAGAAAGTGTTTACGATGTATCAGTATGTCAGAAAGAATTTTAAATATAGAAAAAACTGCGCCACAGGACCCGCAGGCGGGGGAGCTCTTCCCTGAGGTGACGGGTCGAAGGGCGGTAGAATGGAGGAGAAAATGAATAATTCAGAACTGCGTAAGCATGCCAATGACGTGCGCAAGGGTATTATCACGGCAGTTCACAGCGCCAGGGCGGGGCATCCCGGGGGATCCCTTTCATCGGCGGATGTGTTTACTTATCTGTATTTTGAGGAGATGAATATCGACCCGGCAAATCCCCATATGGAGGACAGGGACCGCTTCGTGCTCTCCAAGGGACACAATGCCCCGGGACTTTATTCCGCGCTGGCACACAGGGGATTCTTCCCCGTGGAGGATCTGACCACTCTCCGGAAGCTTGGCTCCTATCTGCAGGGGCATCCCTGCATCCATATCCCCGGAGTGGATATGTCCTCCGGCTCGTTGGGACAGGGCATTTCTGCCGCTGTGGGCATGGCTCTGGGCGGAAAGATGGATGGGAAGGATTTCCGCGTCTACACGCTGCTGGGAGACGGTGAGATCGAGGAAGGGCAGGTATGGGAGGCGGCCATGCTCGCCGGCTTCCGCAAGCTGGATAATCTCTGCGTCATCGTGGACAATAACGGACTGCAGATCGACGGCCCCATCGACCAGGTCTGCTCCCCTTATCCTATCGATGCGAAATTCGAGGCCTTCAACTTCCATGTGATCAATGTGGATGCCCATGATTTTGACGCGCTCCGGGCCGCTTTCAGGGAGGCACGGGAGACCAGGGGCGTGCCCACCTGTATCGTAATGCACAGCCTGAAGGGGAAGGGCGTATCCTTCATGGAGGGCAGCGTGGACTGGCACGGCAAGGCGCCCAATGACGCGGAGTATGCCGTGGCAATGGCTGATCTGGAGAAGATCGCGGAGGAACTGGAAAAGGCCGCAGCGGAACATGCGGAGTCGGACATGGCCGTTTCGGAGAAGAACGGCGCAGAATCAGAGAAGGCAGGTGAAGCATAATGGCAGAGATGAAGAAAATCGCAACCCGTGAAAGCTACGGGAACGCTTTGAAGGAACTGGCGGAGGAATTCCCCAATCTGGTGGTGTTGGACGCGGATCTGGCGGCGGCCACCAAGACAAGTATTTTCAAAAAGGCTTATCCGGACCGCCATATCGACTGCGGTATCGCGGAATCCAATATGATGGGCGTGGCGGCTGGTCTCTCCCTGGTGGGCAAGATTCCCTTTGTGAGCTCCTTTGCCATGTTCGCGGCGGGACGTGCCTTTGAGCAGGTCCGCAATTCCATCGGTTATCCTCATCTGAATGTGAAGATCGGCGCCACCCATGCGGGAATCACCGTGGGTGAGGACGGCGCCACCCATCAGTGCAACGAGGATATCGCCCTGATGCGCACCATCCCCGGCATGGTGGTCATGTGTCCTGCGGATGACGTGGAGGCGAAGGCGGCGGTGAGAGCGGCCCTGGAATATGAAGGCCCCGTGTATATCCGCTTCGGGCGCGCGGCAGTACCCGTGATCAATGACAGGCCCGACTACCATTTTGAGATCGGCAAGGGCTCCGTGGTCCGGGAGGGCAGCGACGTGACCATCGTTGCCACGGGAATCTGCGTGGATTCCGCCCTGGGCGCGGCGGAGAAGCTGGCGGCGGACGGCGTCAGCGCGGAGGTAATCAGCATCTGCACCATCAAGCCCCTGGATGAGGAGATCATCGTGAACAGTGCAAAGAAGACCGGAAAGGTGGTCACCGTGGAGGAGCACACCGTCATCGGCGGCCTGGGCAGCGCGGTCTGTGATGCCTTAAGCGCGGACTATCCCACCCCGGTGAAAAAGCTGGGCATGCAGGATGTGTTCGGCGAGTCCGGTTCCGCATCTGCCCTGGTGCAGAAATACGGACTGGACGCGGAGGGGGTCTATCGCTCTGTGAAGGAGTTTGTGTAGGACACATAGAACCGCTTTTGAAAAAGGCTGGTATGTAAAGCGTATTACATGAAATGGAGCTGTTATACTGGGAAAGAAATTGTCCACAGTATAACGGCTTTATTTTTAGCCGGTTCTGTGCACCGGAACTGTAAGGAAATACTTGCGGACTTTGGCTTTCAGTGATAAAATATTCAAGGTTTAATCCTCATGGGAGCGCACATTTGCTGCTTTATGAACTAAGATCCCAAAATAGACAAGCGTCGCATATCTATATGGACAAATGCTTATGACATGGGGATAAGCAGCCCCAAATAAAATCATATGAGAGGTTTACGGAAATGAATATAGCAAGAAGAATTTACTGCAGAGCGTTTCAGTTCTGCTTCCGGGCGGCGCTTCCCCTTCTGCCCTACCGGGAGCCGGAGATTCTGGCCGATATGGAGGAGCTGGCACAGGTTTTGAAGGGAAAAGGGAAAAAGAGCGTGCTGATTGTGACGGACAAGGGAATCTCCGCCCTGGGCTTGACGGACGGGTTGAAGGATGCGCTGAGGAAGGCGGACATTTCCTGCACCGTCTATGACGATACGGTGCAGAACCCCACCATCGACAATGTGGAACAGGCCAGGGAAGCGTACCTTGCAAATCACTGTCAGGCCGTCATCGGATTCGGCGGGGGCTCCTCCATGGACTGCGCCAAGGCGGCGGCCGCCAGGATCGCAAAGCCGAAACAGCCCGTGCAGAAGATGCGGGGATTGCTGAAGATACATAAAAAACTTCCCCTTCTGGTGGCGATTCCTACCACTGCGGGCACGGGGAGTGAGACCACCCTTGCGGCGGTGATCACGGATTCCGCAACCCATCACAAATATCCCATCAACGATTTCTTCCTGATTCCCGGCTATGCCGTTCTGGACTACCGCGTTACCACCGGACTGCCCCGGCAGATTACTGCCACCACGGGGATGGACGCCCTCACCCATGCGGTGGAAGCCTACATAGGAGGCAGTACCACAAAGCATACCCGGAAGATGGCTGAAGAGGCGGTATGCCTGATCCGGGACAATCTGAAGCGCGCCTACGACAACGGGCAGGACGCACAGGCCCGGGAGAACATGCTGCGGGCCGCCTACTGCGCGGGGATTGCTTTTACCCAGTCCTATGTTGGATATGTGCATGGGGTTGCCCATTCCCTGGGAGGGCGCTACGGGATTCCCCACGGCCTTGCCAACGCGGTGATCCTGCCCTGGTTCCTGGAGGAATACGGCGAAAGCTGTGAGAAACGTCTGGGACGGCTGGCCAGGAATTGCGGCATTGCCGACCCGGGGGCGGACGATCATGAGGCCTCCCGGATTTTCATAAAGTGGGTCCGCGGCATGAATGCGTCCATGGGAATTCCGGAAAAGCTGGAGGGCATCCGGGAGGAGGACATCCCGAGGATGGCGGCTCACGCGGATAAGGAGAGCAATCCCCTGTATCCGGTGCCCAGGCTCATGGATGCGGGAGAGCTGGCATCCATGTATGGAAAAATCAGGGTGCGGGAGACAGCGCACTCGGCTGCCGGGGAAACCACAGCTTCCTCCAAAACCGGGGAAAGGAGCGGACAGACATGGAAATCAGCGGTATCGTAAAGAGACAGAGAGAATACTTTGCCACCGGGGCTACCAGGAAGGCGGGGGACCGCATCGCGGTGTTAAAAAAGCTGCAGCAGGCCATCCGCGCCCATGAGGAGGAGCTCTGCGACGCCATGCAGAAGGACCTGGGAAAGAGCCGCAGCGAATCCTATATGTGCGAGGTGGGGCTTACCCTCAGCGAGCTGGCTTACCAGATCCGGCATTTGAAGAGATGGGCCAGGCCCAGGAGGCGGGGCACGGATCTGACAAATTTTCATGCAAAGAGCTTTTCCGTCCGGGAGCCCTACGGCTGCGTGCTTGTCATGTCCCCCTGGAATTATCCCTTTCTGCTGAGCATGGAGCCCCTGATCGGGGCCGTGGCCGCCGGAAACTGCTGCGTGGTGAAGCCCTCGGCCTATTCCCCCGCCACCTCCGCGGCCATGGCGGCTCTGCTGCGGGAGGTGTTCCCGGAGGAATATGTGGCCGTGGTGGAGGGCGGCCGGGCGGAGAACAGTGCATTGCTGGACGAACGTTTTGATTATATATTCTTTACCGGGGGCGTGACCGTGGGAAAGCTGGTGATGGAAAAGGCCGCGGCTCATCTGACGCCCGTCACCCTGGAGCTGGGAGGGAAGAGTCCCTGCATTGTGGACGGCACGGCCGATCTGGAGCTGGCGGCGGTCCGTATTGCCTTCGGGAAATATTTAAACTGCGGACAGACCTGCGTGGCCCCGGATTATCTGCTCATCGAGAGAAGTGTGAAGGAGAAATTTCTGAAAATTTTCATTCGGAAGCTTACAGAAATGTATGGGATACAGCCTCTTCACAATCAAAATTACGGAAAAATTATCAACCGGAAACATTTTGACAGGCTGAAAGGCCTTATAGACGAAAAGAAACTGGCCTGGGGCGGGGATACGGATCCGGAATCCCTGAGAATGGCGCCCACGGTTCTGGACAATGTAACCGGGGAGGACGCAGTGATGCAGGAGGAGATCTTCGGCCCCATCCTGCCCGTGATCGCCTTTGACAGGATAGAGGAGGCCTTTGCCTTCGTGCTGGAGAGGGAGAAGCCTCTGGCGGCCTATCTCTTTACCAGGAGCCGGGAGACGGAGAAGCAGTTTTTAAGCAGACTCTCCTTCGGCGGAGGCTGCATCAACGATACCATCATGCATCTTGCCACCTCCCGAATGGGCTTCGGCGGCGTGGGGAACAGCGGCATGGGTTCCTATCACGGGCGGAAGAGTTTCGAGACCTTTTCCCATGAGAAGAATATTCTCAAAAAATATAATTGGATCGATATGCCCCTGCGGTATCAGCCCTACGATAAGAAGAAGGATAAGCTGGTGCGGATGTTCCTGAAATAGAATTTAGACCATAGAACCTTTTTTGGTTTTGTGATAGAATTTTGGTCATAGAAAAAATTTCCGCCAGTGAGGTTGGAAGTGCCAGGGAGATGGCGCCCTCGCATGTCTGCCTGGGGAAAGTATCAGCCCGATCTGACTGTGTACTGAAAATGGGCTGCAACTGCACGGGCGGAAAACCATTGTTTTCAATGGCTGCGTTTAGACTATGGAATTCGGACCATAACACTT
Organism: uncultured Acetatifactor sp.; assembly: GCA_910589035.1. GTDB lineage: Bacteria > Bacillota > Clostridia > Lachnospirales > Lachnospiraceae > Acetatifactor. Next base: position 53,329 of record CAJUSI010000020.1, read on the forward strand.
GCAGGCGCGATATAGGAAAGGGGGAAGACAGGTTCGACTGTTTCCGGGAAAGGTGTATACAAGAAGGCTGTAGAAACCTTCCGGTGCAGGGCTTTTGGAGGAGAGATGCGCGGTGCGGAACCGGAAAGGAAAAGAAGAGAATATGAAAATACTGGTAATCGGCGGAAGCTATTTTTACGGCAGAGTCTTTGTGATGCTGGCGTCAAAAGAACATGACGTCACTGTCATAAACCGGGGGACGTATTCCCTGCGGGAGCTGGGCGTAAGGGAGCTTTGTGGCGACAGGAAGGATGAAAATCTGTGGAAGGATATCCGGGAGGACTTCGACGTCATTGTGGATTTCTGCGCCTATGAGGAGGGGGACATCGCAAAGGTACTGAGGAACCTGGGGGGAAAGGTAAACCAGTATGTTTTCATCAGCACGGTGGATGTGTACGAGCGGGGAACGAAGGGCCTGAAGAGGGAGGACACGCCTCTGGAGACCAGGAGCTTTCCGGGGGAGGCGGGGAGCTATATCGCCGGGAAGGTTGCACTGGAGCGGGAGATCAGAGAGGAATGCGAGAGGAAAGCCATCCATTATACTGTCCTGCGCCCGGCTATTCTGTATGGACCGTTCAACTATGCGCCCAGGGAATCCGCCTATATTCAGCTGATGGTTCAGAATCATGTGCTGCCCCATATATCGGACGCCTCCGGGCAGTTTCAGTTCGTGTATGTGAAGGATGCCGCAGAAGCCATTCTGAAATGCCTTCTGAATGAAAAGGCGTATGGGCAGGCCTATAATCTGTGCGGGGAGGAACGCCTTACCTACGATCTCTTCTTTGAAGCGCTGAAAAAAGCCGCGGACGGGGAGGTAACGGAGCTTCTGCTTACCTGCCAGGGGGCTTTGGAACAGGGGATTCCCCTTCCCTTTTCCGTTTCGGAGGCAGAAACCGAGCTCTATTCCAATGAAAAGAGCAGGCTGGAACTGGGGATGCGCTATATTGACTTTATGGAAGGAATGATGAGAACTTACCGGGCCTTTCGGGGCGTATTTTGAAAATACCATGTCCATCCGTCAGAGGGCGGAACTGGCGGCCTCTGAGGTGGCACAGGGAAGGAGCGGAGTACGGTTCGACATTTCTCCGGATAACCGTTACGGTTATGCTGCCGGTACAGGACTTCGCTTATGGGAGAGAAACTCCGGGGACTGGGGGAAGCCGAGGAAAGCCCTGGCTGAAGTGTATCGGGAAATGCCGGAAGCTCCGGGGGAGTAAGACAGGGGCAGCCTCCATGCCGCAGGGAAGGAAAAAATAAATATAATCTTAATAAATTAATAAACAAAAAAGATACAATTCTGCCTTATATTGTATTTATACAAAATACAACATAATTTGATTTATAATACAATGAGGTGGACAAATGGCAGGACAGAATTTTAACGCACAGAGGAAAGAGGAATATGAAGAGTCCGGTGTGAGGCGGAATTTGTATCTGGTGGATTACGAGAAGACGCGGAATGCCAGATCCGGCGGCGCCCGGGGGAATACATACAGGGGGATGAATACCGGAAGAAGTCAGCAGGCTCGCCGGGAAGCAGACCCGGAGAACAGATCTGCTGCTGCCTGCGGCCATGTGCCTGTCTCGGCAGGGGGAGTCAGGGAAGGCGCGGCCCGCCGCCCCGTACAGGGTCAGATGGCTGCGGGACGCCGTCCTGTCCGGAGAGAAGAGATGGGAGGCCGCCCCGCGCAGAGCAATCCGGGCCGGTTGGACGAGAGCCTTGCCATGAGGCGCTCGGAGAGGGAGAGAAGGCAGCCGGGCGGGGATCGCCGCCCCGTACAGGGTCAGATGGCTGCGGGACGCCGTCCTGTCCGGAGAGAAGAGATGGGAGGCCGCCCCGCGCAGAGCAATCCGGGCCGGTTGGACGAGAGTCTTGCCATGAGGTGCTCGGAGAGGGGGAGAAGGCATGCGGGTGGGGAGTATCGTGCCGTACAGGGTCAGATGCCTGCGAACCGCCGTCCCATCAGCCGCCAGCCCATGTCCCGCCGGGCCGCGGAACAGCGCAGGAAGCGTGTATTGCTGCAGCGTGCAACCATTCTTTTATGGGTTCTTTGCATTGCGGCATTGGGGGTAACCTTTGTCCTGCGGAACAACAGCGTAGCCGCCGCGGGCTCGGAGGATGCACCTGCCTCTGCAATACAGAAAGAGAATGCCGGCGCTGCTTCAAACTCCGGCATCATGGTTCAGGGGCTTCCGGCAGAGGTATTTGCAAAGCATCCTGATTGGAATGAGGACTTTCTGACACCCAATGAATATTCCAGACCGGGAGAGCCCCTGGAATCGATCACGAATATTTTTGTACATTATACGGCCAATCCGGGTACCAGCGCCGCCCAGAACCGCAGTTATTTCGAACAGCAGAAGGATACCCATGAAGCCAGTGTCAGCTCGCATTTCATCATCGGCTACGAGGGGGAGATCATTCAATGCGTGCCCCTGGACGAGATCGCTCATGCGGTAATGACCCGCAACTACGATTCCATATCCATAGAATGCTGTTATCTGGCGGAAGACGGTTCCTTTACCCCGGAGACCTACGACTCTCTGATTTCGCTGCTGGCATGGCTTGTGGACGCATATGACCTGCAATCCTCGGATATCCTGCGCCATTATGACTGCGGCGGCAAGAAATGTCCCCTTTATTACACGGATCATGAGGATAAATGGGAACAATTGAAAAAGGACGTGGACAAGCTGTAGAATCTTTGTTAAAATAGACCTTGTACATGAACGCCGGGCCCGGACAGGCCGGAACTCCTGCTTTACCGCAGGACTTCGTCACCAGGCGCCTGATCAGAGACCGGGACCGAAAGAATGCCATGCAGGATTGCGTATTGTTCTGGGCCCGGAGCACCGGGAGGGGATTCATGTGCAGGGAGGGCAGAATGAATATTTTATCACCGTCTATTCTGGCAGCGGATTTCAGCAGGCTTGGCGAGCAGATAAAAGAAGTGGAGCAGGCGGGAGCCGGATATTTGCATATTGATGTGATGGACGGGATATTTGTGCCGGATATTTCTTTCGGAATGCCGGTCATTCTTTCCATCCGGAAATGCTCCGATATTTTTTTCGACGTGCATCTGATGATTGACAGGCCGGAGCGCTTTGTGAAGGAGTTTGCCGATTGCGGAGCAAATCTGATCAATTTTCATCTGGAGGCTACGGAGGATGTGACCGGCACCATACAGAGAATCCGTTTTCTGGGCAAGAAGGTGGGGATTACCATCAGTCCCGAAACTCCCGCCGAGGCAGTTGCGCCCTATCTGAAGCTGGTGGATATGGTACTGGTTATGACGGTAAAGCCCGGGTTCGGCGGGCAGAAGCTGATTCCCGAATGCCTGGATAAGGTGAGGGAGGTCCGGTCCATGGTGATGCAGAGGGGGCTTCGCACGGATATCGAGGTGGACGGCGGGATCCGGGAGGACAATGTGCATCTGGCACTGGAAGCGGGCGCCAATGTGATTGTCTCAGGATCTGCGGTATTTCGGAATAATATATCCGATAATGTTAGAAGCTTCATGGAGAAGATGGGATATGCAATTTAAAGGGATTGGGCAGGAACATAACCAGGGAATGCATCATGTCACCACCTGTATACATGACCATTCCCATTATAAAAAAACGGAGGGGGAGCTGCCCGGCGGGGCGGCCTCTGCTGCTTGGCCGCAGGCGGCGCACCCTGCGGAGCAGAGACAGGAAGGCGGGCTTTCTCTGTCTGCCTGGCTGGAAAGGACGCTGGGCAGGGGAAGGAGTCTCCTTCAGGGATTCTGGGGCAGCAGCGAAATGCCCGGGGCCGGAGAAGCCGGAAATACGACGGGGGAGGCCCAGGTACTGGCGCAGCTGAACACGGACAGTGCTTCGGAGCGGGGGAGCATTCCCGGGTCCGGGATTAACAGCTTGGACGAAACGGCTGCCGCACAGCCGCATACTCCTCAGATCGCCGCCGCGTCGGCTCCGCTCCGGGAGCTGCAGAATAATCCTTATTTTCAGACGCTGCAGGAGGGAAGTCAGTCAGGGAGCATGCTGCAGAAAATAAGGGTAAAGTTTAAGGATATAAAGGGGCAGCTTGCAGGACATCTTCCGGGAAGGTTTTTCGGCAGCGGGAAGAAAGGAAGCTTTCAGACCGGGAAGGAGACTCCCAGGGAGGATCTGCGCAGGCACAGCCGCTACCGGAAGGATGAGCTGGAGATTGACTGCATTCTCACGGACGACAGCTATCTGCTGGATTCCTATGACAGAAAGGGGGAGTACAGCAGGCTTTCCGCAAGAGGAAGATGATAGCTGACTCTTTTACGGGGAGTCCGCGGTATCAGATGCTTAACAACGAAATCCTGTGCATTTTGGCAGAACTTTGGATACGGCCTGCATAACAGGTCTTATCAGGCTACAGAAATAGTCTGCCGTTTGGAATAAGGATGTAATGACAATGCTTGGAATGTTCTGGTTATAAAGATTTTAGATTAAAAAGCTCTGCGGGTTCTTGACAGCCATGGCAGTTTGTGATACCGTGGTATTAGATTTTTCTGTAAGGAAGTCCGCCGTCAGACGGACGGAGGAATCAGTAAGGTGCCAAAGGCACATTTTTATCAGAAAACCGACAGAGACATAAATGCGGTGACGAAGAGAGTACGGTGAATTCAGGTTCTACAGAGAGGGTTCCGGAAGGAAATGCGGTTGGGGCATTCTCCTGCGGCTGAGAGGAACCGGACAGGATGATCCGGAAGATGGCTTCCGAGCGGCGCACCGAGTCCGTTTTGCAGCGGATAAGGCTGCGACAGGTTCCGCCTGTTAAAGCGGATAGGGTTATGGGTGACCCGAAGAGGTCCGCTTCCGCGAGGGGCGGATGAAGAGAAGTGGTATCACGGGTATGAGAGCTCGTCTTCTGGTGCATGTTATGCAGTGGGGGCGGGTTTTTTTGTATCTGTATTCTGTCGGCTCGGAGAGCGCGTCCCGCGCAGAGCAGAAATCTTCGGGAATGAGCAGGACTTCTCGGCAAAGCGCCGGCCTCGACTGAGATGAAAAAGGGCAGGAAAGCGCCCGGACCGGCCGAAAAACGAAATCAGGAAATATAATTGCCCGGGTCGCCGGGCAGATGGGAGTGAAAATGGAGAATAAGGGAAAGTATTACATCACGACGGCCATTGCCTATACCTCCGGGAAACCGCATATAGGCAACAATTATGAGATCGTGCTTGCGGACAGCATCGCACGTTTCCGGAGAAAGGAGGGCTATGAGGTCTTCTTTCAGACAGGGACGGACGAGCACGGCCAGAAGATCGAGCTGAAGGCCCAGGAGGCGGGGGTGGCGCCGAAGGACTTCGTGGACAATGTGGCGGGGACCATCCGGGGAATGTGCGATATGCTGAATGTTTCCTATGACAAATTCATCCGTACCACGGACGATTACCATGAGAGGCAGGTGCAGAAGATCTTTAAGCGCCTGTATGAACAGGGAGATATCTACAAGGGAGCCTACGAGGGGATGTACTGCACTCCCTGCGAGTCCTTCTGGACGGAGTCACAGCTGGTGGACGGGAAATGTCCGGACTGCGGCAGGGAGGTAAAGCCCGCGAAGGAGGAGGCTTATTTTTTCCGTATGAGCAAATACGCGGACAGGCTGATCCGGCATATCAACGAGCATCCGGAGTTTATCCAGCCTGTGTCCCGGAAGAACGAGATGATGAACAATTTCCTGCTGCCGGGTCTGCAGGATCTGTGCGTGTCCAGGACATCCTTCAAATGGGGGGTTCCCGTGGATTTTGACGACAAACACGTAGTTTATGTGTGGCTGGACGCGCTGACCAACTATATCACAGGAATCGGCTATGACGCGGAGGGGAACAGCACGGAGCAGTACAAGAAGCTCTGGCCCGCGGACCTTCACCTGATCGGGAAGGACATCATCCGTTTCCACACCATCTACTGGCCGATCTTCCTGATGGCTCTGGGGGAGCCGCTGCCGAAGCAGATATTCGGACATCCCTGGCTGATGATGAACGGGGGGAAGATGAGCAAGTCCAAGGGGAATGTGATCTACGTGGACGATCTGGTGGACTTTTTCGGCGTGGACGCGGTGCGGTATTACATGGTGCATGAGATGCCCTATGAAAATGACGGCAACGCCACCTGGGAGCTGGTTGCGGAAAGAACGAATTCCGACCTGGCCAACACCCTGGGGAACCTGGTGAACCGCACGGTGGCCATGAGCAACAAATATTTCGGCGGCGTGGTGTCGGACAAGGGCGCGGCGCTGACGGAGCAGGATGCCGCGGCGGACAGCGACCTGCGGATGACGGCCATCGGCGTATACACAAAGGCGGCGGAGAAAATGGAGGAGCTTCGGGCAGCGGACGCACTGACGGAGATCTTCGGCCTGTTCCGGCGCTGCAATAAATATATCGACGAGACAGAGCCCTGGCTGCTGGCAAAGGATCCGGACAAGGCGGACAGGTTGTCCACGGTGCTCTATAACCTGGTGGAAAGCATAGTCATCGGCGCTTCCCTTCTGCAGCCCTTTATGCCGGAAACGGCGGAGAAGATTGCCGACCAGATGAATGCATCCCTGCGGGATTTCGATACTCTGGGTACATTCGGACTCTATCCGGAGGGGAACAGAGTCACCGACCGGCCGCAGATCCTTTTTGCCAGGCTGGATATGAAGGAAGTGCAGAAGAAGGAGGAAGAGGTAACGGCAGCTCAGCAGGCATCCGCTGCTTCTCAGGCGGGGAATGAGGCCGCGGAGACGGCAGGCGGCCGGGCCGGGGCAGAAGGAGGAACTGCGCCTGGAGCGGACGGGCAAAAAGCGCCGGGGAGCGCAACTGCGCCTGGAGCGGACGGGCAAAAAGCGCCGGGGAGCGCAACTGCGCCTGGAGCGGACGGGCAAAAAGCGCCGGAGGAAGCATGCATCGACCTGGAGGCAAAGCCGGAAATCACCTATGAGGATTTCGCGAAGCTGCAGTTCCAGGTAGGGGAGATACTTTCCTGCGAGGCGGTGCCCAAGTCCAAAAAGCTGCTATGCAGCCAGGTAAAGATCGGCAGCCAGGTAAAGCAGATCGTGTCCGGCATCAAGGCGTACTATTCTCCCGAGGAGATGGTGGGGAAGAAGGTCATGGTGCTGGTGAATTTAAAGCCTGCGAAGCTGGCGGGCGTGCTCTCCGAGGGAATGCTGCTGTGTGCGGAGGATGCGGACGGAGCCCTTGCGCTGATGACGCCGGAGAAGAACATGCCTGCCGGAGCGGAAATCTGCTGAATTTCGGCAGCCGTGCGTGGAAGACGGCTGGTCCTCTGAAGGTATCCGGCCGGGATTCCGGCAGAGAAATATACAAAGGTATTTTGCCTGCAGTCTTGAGTATAGAATGAACGCGCCCGGGAGCGCATAGGGGTATAAGCATGAGAAAAGAAGAATTTTTCTATGATTCCAGGGACGGGAAAAGCCGGATTCATGCGGTCAGGTACAGTCCGGAGGAACCCGGAGAGGTCCGCTGTGTGCTGCAGATTGTGCATGGCATGGCCGAGTATGCGGAGCGGTATGAAGAATTTGCACGGTTCCTTACGGAAAAGGGCTTTGCAGTCACGGGAGAGGACCATCTGGGTCATGGCAGGACGGTGCCTGAGAAAGGGAAATACGGATACTTCTGCGAGCAGGATCCGGCTACCGTGGTGGTAAGAGATGTTCACAGGCTGAAAAAGATGACACAGGAGATCTATCCTCATGTACCCTATGTGATCATGGGGCACAGCATGGGTTCCTTTATCACGCGGAATTATCTCTTCCGGTACGGCACGGGGATTTCAGCCGCCGTTATCATGGGTACGGGAATGCAGCCCCGGGCCGTGGTCCGGACAGCGAAGGCGCTGACAGCGCTTCAGAAGCTGTTCTGCGGCGGGGCTCATACCGGCAGGATGATAGACAGACTGGCGTTTGGAGCGTATAATAAAAGAATCCCGGATCCGCAGACAGGTGCGGACTGGCTCAGCCGGGACAGGGACAGGGTGGCGCAGTATGCGGCGGATCCTCTCTGCGGCTTTGTATTTACGCTGAACGGTTTTGAAACTTTATTTGAGTTGATTTCCAGGCTTTACAGCGCCGAAAATTTAAGCCATATACCAAAGGAACTGCCCCTGCTTATGGTGTCCGGGACGGCGGACCCGGTGGGGGATTACGGGAAGGGCGTGGAAAGGGCGTACGAATCCCTGAAGGCAGCGGGACTTAAGGATATTTGTCTGAAAATGTACGAGGGCGGCAGGCATGAGCTGCTGAATGAGACAAACCGCAGCCAGGTGATGCAGGATATCTGCGGATGGATTGAGGATAAGGTTTTGAAACTATGATCCGGGCTTGTCCGGGCCGGGAATGACGGATGGGAAGAGGATGCGCATGTTCTATGAAATCAGGTGGGCCAGGAAGGAAGAATGGGCGCCTGCCATAAAAATGATCTGGCGGACTTTTATGAGGTATGAGGGGAATGTATATTCCCAGGAGGGAATCCTGAAATTTTTTGAGTTTATTACCGACGACGCCCTGTACACCTCCTTTCTGAGAGGGGAGTACAGGCTTATGGTGGCGCTGGACGGCGGAAATATCATTGGCGCAGGCTCCGTAAGGAACGGGAATCATCTTTCCCTGTTATTTGTGGATGAGGCTTACCACTGCAGGGGGGTGGGGAGTATGATTCTTGGAAAGCTTTGTGATTTTTTACGGACGGAGGCCGGGGAGCGCTATATGTCACTGCAGGCGGCGCCCTGTGCGGTAAATTTTTACAGAAAGCAGGGATTTCGCGCGGTAAGGCCCGAAATGGAATTTTCCGGCATACGGGTGACACCCATGGAAAAGGTATTTTGAGAACAGGAGGAGTACTATGAAGCTTTTTAATTTGGACAGCCCTTTGATGCAGGCTTTGAACAAGATGGCGGATCTGATGTGGCTGAACATTCTGACCATGATCTGCTGCATTCCCATTATCACCATCGGGCCGGCCATGACGGCCATGCATTATATGGCGCTGAAGATGGCCAGGGATGAGGAATGCTATATCACCAGGGATTATTTCAAATCCTTTAAGCTTAACTTTAGACAGGGGACCCTGATCTGGCTGCTGATGCTCTTTATCCTTGCGGTTCTGGCCGGAGACTTCTATATCATGAATTATTCCGGGCTGGAGTTCGGTACGCCGCTGAGGATTATTCTCATAGTCATTTCTTTCCTGGTGCTTTTCGTGATGACATTTGTCTTTCCGGTGCTGGCGAAATTTGACAATACGGTGCTGCGCACCATCAAAAATGCTTTTTTTATTGCCGTCCTGCAGTTCCCCAAGACGATCCTGATGATGATCCTTGCCGTGGCGCCCGCCGGATTGTTTCTCTTTTTCCCTCAGATTACGCCGATTATTTTCCTGTTTGGACTGGCTGCGCCGGCATGGGTTTCCGCAAAGCTCTATTCCGGTTTTTTTAAGAAGCTGGAGGCGCAGATTGCGGAGAACAATGCTCCCGAAGAGGGTACGGAAGGAGCGGAGACGGAAGAGGCCGGGGACGAGCGGATTTTCAAGGATGAGCTGGACGAGAGCCTGTTGGAAAATACCGGTTCCGGTCAGAGCTGAAGACTTGAATGGCATGGGTGCTGAGGGATTCAGAAGGGCTCAACTGTACAATTTGCCCAAAAAACACAAAAAAAATAGACAGGATGCCGAAAGCAGGGAAAAGCTCTTAAGTTTCTAAGCAATTTTGACAATCGTGGAAGAAAACTTTGTGAAATAGTGGCATGGCAAAAATATTAATTTTTAGTTATACTTAATCTCAGAGTGAAGCGATGAAAGCATCGCAAAATAATGAAACCACGTAAATGTGAAAGGAGTTTTCTGTTATGGCAAGTCTATCTTTAAAGAATGTATGTAAGGTATATCCGAACGGCTTCGAAGCAGTTAAGGACTTTAACCTGGAGATCGCGGATCAGGAGTTCATTATCTTTGTAGGTCCTTCCGGATGCGGTAAGTCCACCACACTTCGTATGATCGCAGGTCTGGAGGATATCTCTTCAGGCGAACTGAGAATCGGTGACAGGGTTGTCAATGACGTAGAACCCAAGGATCGTGATATCGCAATGGTATTCCAGAACTACGCTCTGTATCCTCATATGTCCGTATATGACAATATGGCGTTCGGTTTGAAGCTGAGAAAGGTTCCCAAGGATCAGATCGACAAGATGGTGAAGGAAGCTGCCAAGATTCTTGACCTGACTCCTCTCCTTGACCGTAAGCCGAAGGCTCTGTCCGGTGGTCAGAGACAGCGTGTTGCCATGGGCCGTGCTATCGTTCGTAATCCTAAGGTATTCCTTATGGATGAGCCTCTTTCCAACCTGGATGCCAAGCTGCGTGTGCAGATGCGTGTTGAGATTTCCAAGCTGCATCAGAGACTGGGCACCACGATTATCTACGTTACCCATGACCAGACAGAGGCTATGACCCTTGGTACCAGAATCGTTGTTATGAAGGACGGCGTTATCCAGCAGGTAGATACTCCTCAGAATCTGTATGAGAAGCCCCAGAATCTCTTCGTTGCAGGATTCATGGGATCTCCTCAGATGAACTTCCTGGATGCGCAGGTTAAGGTTGCCGGCAATGTGGCAAGCCTTGAAATCGGCGGACACAGCATTAAGCTTCCGGAAGCGAAGTCCAAGAAGCTGATTGCAGGCGGCTATGACGGAAAGACCGTTACCTTCGGTATCCGTCCCGAGAATATCTCTGATGCGCCTGAATTCATTGCCAAGAGCGATCCTGCCAGCGTATTTGAGTCCACCGTAAGAGTATACGAGCTGCTTGGTGCGGAAGTTTATCTGTACTTTGATCTGGAGGAGTTCCCCATCACTGCAAGAGTAGCTCCCAGCACGACCGCAAGACCTGGCGACAGCATCAAATTTGCATTTGACATCGACAAGATTCATGTATTTGATAAGGAAAGCGAGCAGATTATTACAAATTAGTTCGGAGAGTTCAGGGGGTGTCGGTGACGGCGCCCCCTGTTTTATTTGGAGGCCCGCGCAGAGGAAGCATGCCGCCGGAGCGGCGTAAGGGATAGCGTCTGCGCACGATTGCACATTGATTAAATGAGACAGATTAAGGAAGGGCATAGGGAACAGCATGATTTCAAGTCAGACAATTCAGACCAGTATAGATGAACTTAAGGCAATCACCAAGGTGGATTTATCCGTGTATGATTTATCCGGTTCATTGGTTGCCTCCACTGCGGGGCAGCAGGATATTACCGCCGATCTGATCAGCGGCTTTGCCTATTCTCCTGCGGACAGCCAGGTGATCGGAGTGCACCATCTGCTGAAAATTATGGATGAGGGTGAGCTTTTGTACATCCTGGTCTCAAAGGGACCTAGCGAAGACGCCTATATGATAGGGAAGATAGCGGTGTGCCAGCTGCAGAATCTGATCATTGCGTATAAGGAGAGATTTGACAGAAATAATTTCTTTCAAAATCTCCTGCTGGATAATCTCCTTCTGGTGGATATTTATAATCGCGCCAAAAAGCTTCATATCGAGGTTTCCGTGCCCAGAGCGGTATTCTTGGTGGAGACGCACCTGGAAAAGGACAGTATTGTGACAGAGCTTTTGAGGGGGATGTTCTCCAGCCATGCCGGCGACTATATTACGGCAGTGGACGAGAGCAGCGTGATTCTGATCAAGGCGCTGGATACGGATTACAGCAACGAGAGTCTGCTGGAGACCGCAGAGGTTATCGTAGCCATGATGAATACAGAGGCCATGCTGGATGTGAAGGTTTCCTTCGGTACGGTGGTACAGGAGCTGAAGGATGTCTCCAAGTCATATAAGGAGGCGAAAATGGCGCTGGATGTGGGGAAGATCTTCTATGCGGAGAAGAAGACCATAGCCTACAGTACCCTGGGGATCGGCCGGTTGATTTATCAGCTTCCGATTAATCTGTGCAAAATTTTTATAGAGGAAATATTCGGTGACAATGTGCCCTATGATCTGGATGAGGAAACCCTTACCACTATCAACAAATTTTTCGAGAACAACCTGAATGTATCCGAGACTTCCAGACAGCTTTTTGTGCACAGAAATACGCTGGTATATCGTATTGAGAAGCTTCAGAAGAGTATGGGGCTGGATCTGCGCAATTTTGACGATGCGCTGACTTTTAAGATAGCGCTGATGGTGGTAAATTATATGAAATATCTGGACAGCATAGATTATTAAGCTTGACAAATAATCCAGAAAACGGTAAACTAATAGAGCCGTACATTTCCGGGACTTCATGCAGTGGTGAAATTCGGTCTTACGCAATGGGAATCTGCGAACCGTGTCAGGTTGGGAACAAAGCAGCACTAAGCAGAACCTCTCATGTGCCGTGAGGCAGCCGGGTGGAGCTGTATTGAATCCTGGGGTGTACGGCCTTTGTATTGCTGTCTGCTGTCTTCGCTGTTATCTGCAGCCGGGCGATTGGATTCCCGAGGCGAAGATTGCTTGTTAAGCAATGAGCCAGGAGAATACTTGATTTCTCCGGCTTTTTGAAAAATGACGTATCTGATAAAAATATTACAGCTTAAAAGAAAACGGCGGAGGCAGAGAGAACAACCGCAGGAAGGTGAAGGCCGGGGAGCCGGCAGGGACAGAGAAGAACTGCAGGAATGTAAGTGAGGGCCGGGGAGCCGGATAGACGAACGGTAATGATGTTAAGGCCAGTGGATGGCAGGACGGTGAGCGGAAATGACGGAAAAGGAAGTACAGGAACGGATGAGGGACTGCACTCTGTGTCCCCGGAGATGCCATGCAGACCGTCTGTCCGGGGGCAGGGGATTCTGCGGACAGAGCGCACAGATCAGGTCAGCCAGGGCCGCTCTGCATTTTTGGGAGGAGCCCTGTATTTCCGGCGAAAGCGGTTCCGGGACGGTTTTTTTCTCCGGATGCAGCCTGCAATGCGTATTCTGCCAGAACCATGAGATAGCCATGGGGAAAGCCGGACAGGGCATATCCGGGCGGCGTCTGGCAGAGATATTCCTGGAGCTGCAGGAAAAGGGAGCAGCAAATATTAATCTTGTGACGGCGGCTCATTTTCTGCCTCAGGTCTGCCTTGCCCTTGAGAGGGCAGGAGAAGAGGGCTTATCCGTCCCGGTCGTGTACAACAGCTCCGGCTATGAGGAGATCGATTCTCTGAAGATGCTGGAGGGGCTTGCGGATATTTACCTTCCCGATTTAAAATATCACTCTCCCCGGCTTTCCGGGCTGTATTCTCAGGCGCCGGACTATTTTGAAAAGGCGTCCGCGGCCATCGGGGAGATGGTGCGTCAGGCAGGACCGCCGGTTCTGGATCCGGAAACCGGACTGATGAAGAAAGGGGTCATTGTGCGCCATCTGCTTCTGCCGGGACAGGCGGGGGACTCCAAGAGGATATTGCGTTATCTCCGAGATATGTACGGAGATGACATTTATGTCAGTATTATGAATCAGTATACGCCCATGAAGCAGATAACGGAGAGCGCCCAATGGGGGACTGCTGATTTAAGCCGCCCCGTGACGGCCCGTGAATATGAGAGGGTCCTGGATTTTGCGGATAAAATCGGAATTCGGCAGGGCTATCGGCAGGAGGGAGAAACCGCTGCGGAGAGCTTCATCCCGGCGTTTGACGGGGAGGGACTGTAGGGAGGCGGGCGTATCGAGCTTTCGTCCGTATCGGGTTTGCGGGCGTATGGCATTTCGTCCGTATCAGATTTCCGTCCGCATCATATAGTATCCGAAATCTCCTGCCTGGGCAGGTTCCTCCGCACATTCGAAGCTTTCAAATCCGAACATGATGGCTACCTGCTTCTCCTTTTCAAAAAAGCTTCCGGGCACACCTATGTAGTAGTATATCTCCCCCTTTCTCTCCACCCTTGTCAGAATGAGGTGTTTGTAATTGTAATAACCGTGGAGCAGAAAGCTGTTGTTGACGAGCCGATAGGAGGGGGAGGAAAAAATTACGAAATCGGCAGGCCTGATGGAGAGGTATTCCCGCTTATCCCGAAAGGGGCGCACATGGGGATAAATGGACCAGAGCTGCTGCCATTTGTCATCCAAAAGCCGGGTTAATTCTCCTCTGTGATCCCGCGGAGCACGGCTCTCCTCACGAATCTCGGACGGATCCGGTGAAGGTTTCTTTCCGGTTTCTTTTCTGAGCTCTTCCCACTGTCTTCTTTCCGGTCGTCTTGCGGCGCTGCGCCCGGAGTTAGTGTCGCCCCCGGCGTTGAGCTTTGTGCCGGCGCCGCTCCTGGAGCTGAATCCGGGGTTAGTGTCGTCCCCGGCGTTGAGCCTTATGCCGGCGTCGCTTCCGGCAATGAGGTCTGTATGGGAGATGCTCTCGGCCGTGAGATCTGTGCCGACGCTGCCCTTTGCTGTGAAACCTGCATTTACGCTGTCCTTTGCCGCGAGATCTGCAGCATCGCTGCTTCCGGCCGATAATCCCGGGCCGGCGGCACCCTTAGACGGGAATTCCATGTCTGCCATATTCTCGGCAGGGGAATCTGTGCCGGAAGCAAACGACTCTGCGGTACTTGACAGACGTTTTAGCGACAGATCGGCCTTTTCGCCGTCCAAAGGGAGATTTTTCGCGGTCTTTTTTTGCTGTTCCTGCCACAGGCAGGAAATCTCCCGCCCCATTCCCAGTGGGATACGGATTCCCTGCAGGCTGGAATAGCTCATGCCCGTGCCGGCGATATCGGAGGCATCCGGCCATTGGAGGCGGTATTGCCCCGCTCCGCCGATAATGGGGATTGTACCCACGGGTTTTTCTTCTTTTCCGGCAAACAGGAATATATCGCGGTCGAAGGAATCGGTGGGGTGCAGGCCGGTTACCGTCAATTCCATCCGCAGACTGCGGTCTCTTGCCTCCAATCTGACATAACCGGCTCCTCTGATCCGGATACCGTTTTCATAATAATTTAAATATTTTATCTTTTTTTCATAGAACATATCAACACCCCCGAATGTTTCTTGAGATTTCATCTAAGTATATTCGGGAGGTTGTCTCATTTATTACAGATACCGTACATAAAAAACGGAAGTTCTTATTATAGGTCAGGATACCGCCTTGTACACTTTTATCTATCAAAGCACAGCTGCTTCGAGCTGTTTCAAGGTATCTCCAATGTCGTTATCAATGCAAATAGACTGCCTCTTAATCTCTGCGGGAATACAGGCTTCAGATAGATTGATACATACATAAGCAGCATTGGGATTGCTGTATGTCATTTGCCAGAAGGGATACTTGATAATTCCCGGTGTATTGCCGCCAACGCCCAGCTCCAGATATAAAATGTTTAACCCGCTATGACGGCGTATAAAATCCTGATACCGTTCTGCTGCCGTATGCCATCCGTTATCTTCAACAAAGGTACTGTATAATATAATCTGTGCTTATCAAAACCTGCTTTCTGGAAACAATGGTCGACATTACAATCAAAATAGCGTCAGCACTTTCCATTTTCCTTTTTACTTTTTCTACGGAACGCCTTATTTGTGAATTATCCCAATAACTGCTGATAGATTTTGTAGTCGCTGTCTTTGAATACATTAAAAACCACCTCCAGACCATTCTGATTTTTCTTTTGATAGTCCTGTACCGTTTTTATTGCTATCTCGGCAGCCTTTTCATTGGGGAAATGAAATTCTCCCGTAGATATGCAGCAGAAGGCAATACTTTTTAACTGATATGCTGCTGCAAGTTCCAGACAGGAACGGTAACAGTCCGACAGTAACCTGCAATCCTGCCGGGTAACTCTGCCGTATATAATCGGACCGACAGTATGAAGAACATAATGGCAGGGAAGATTATAGGCTTTTGTGATTTTTGCTTTTCCTGCAGGTTCTTCTGTTTTTTGCTTTTCCATGATACGGTAACATGCAAGACGAAGCTCCACGTCTGCCGCAGAGTGGATAGCGTTGTCGATACACCCATGACAGGGAACGAAGCAGCCCAGCATGGCACTGTTGGCGGCATTTACGACAGCGTCTACGGACAGGCGGGTAATGTCGCCCTGCCATAGGTAAATTCCCGGCTGCTCCAATGAAAGATCAGATAATGAAATAACGCCTTTCCTCGTACATTCTTCCTGTAAATATGCGTCCTGTATTTCTAAAAACTCTTTTGAAACTGGTTGCGGCGGACGTATATTCATAAGGGAACGTAACAGCCGCTTCCTGTCAGCATCCTGCGCAGGAATATCGAATGATTTTAATTCGCTATTTTCGTTCAGCAGATAGTTTATCAGAAAAATAAGTCTTTCGGTCTGTGTCATAACGTCCTCCCTTTCTATCGCCTGCAAGGTTATAATAAAGCCGCAAAGAGAAAAGGTAAAGTAAGCACTTTGCTGTGCCATAGTTACCAAAAAGAAACTATTGCGAAGAAATGAGGGGGTTTCATGGGAAAAATTTATCTGCTTGTCCGTGGGGGCTTTGATTGGACGGAACAAAATGATTTGGAGAGATAAAAAAGTCTGTCAGATATGCAGCTTCAGATAATTACAGGGAGGATCCCTGGCGAGTGTGCCGCAGGTGCGGATCATTATCATCGGCACGGAGCGGTTGGGCTTTTTTAAGCATAGAGCATGTCTCTCGCCAGGGTCATATCCATGAATGAGTCCAAATAGCATGCCTGCGGCTGCCCTTCTCAGCAGCAGAGCTCCTCATTCCCGTATAATTCCAGCCCGCCTTCCTGAACGGCGTCGGCTGCCGCCTTCCCGTCGGAGGCCTTTACGATGATCGCTCTCTGCCGGGAGGTCGCCAATGCATACATATATTCGATGTTCAGGCCCTTTGTGCGCAGAACATGTGTCAATTTATACAGCTCCCCCACCTGATCCTCCAGCTTTACTGCCAGAACATCCGTCAGCATGGCGGAAAATCCGTTTTCCCGCAGAGCGGATTTTGCCAGCTCCGGATCCGACACCACCAGGCGCAGCATTCCATACTCCATGGTATCCGCCATACTCAGGGACAAAATATTAATTCCCTGATTTTTCAGCACTTCCGCCGCCTGCTCCAGTCTGCCTTCACGATTTTCCATAAATACGGATAACTGTTTTACAAACATACCTTTCCCTCTCTTTCTGCCGTTTCTCCCTTTCTAAAGGTAACTCCTCCGCACCGTCCAACCAGCCGCTCTATTCAAACTTCCGATTGTCGATCACATGGACGGCTTTTCCCATGCTGCGCTCCAGGGCCTTGGGCTCCACCAGCTTTACCTTCACCGCCAGACCGATGGCCTGCTGAATCACATGCTCGATCTTCCTGGTCAGATTCTCCAGCTCCCTGATTTCGTCCGAGAAGAAGCGTTCTTCCACTTCCACCTGAACCTGCAGGGTATCCAGATTATTCACCCTGTCCACAATCATCAGGTAGTGGGGCGTAGTACCGCCCATCTCCAGAAGCGCCGCCTCGATCTGAGACGGAAATACATTCACGCCGCGTATAATCAGCATATCGTCGCTTCTGCCTGTGAACCGGGCGATTCTGGCCGTAGTCCTGCCGCATTCGCAGGGCGTATGGTCGATGCTGGTCAGATCCTTGGTACGGTAGCGGATGAGGGGGATTCCCTCCTTGGTCAGAGTGGATATCACCAGCTCTCCTGCCACGCCGTCCTCCACAGGCCGGAAGGATTCCCTGTCCACGATTTCCGGCAGGAAATGATCCTCATGGATATGGAGTCCTCTGTGAAGACGGCAGTCCGTGGCCACGCCGGGTCCCATAATCTCACTGAGTCCGTAGATATCGTGCGCCTGGATTCCCAGCATCTCCTCAATTCTTCTCCGCATCTTCTCCGTCCATGGCTCCGCACCGTTCAGGGAAGCCTTCAGCCTGATCTTATCCCGTACACCCATCTCATCGATAGTCTCCGCAATGTGCATGAGATAGGAGGGTGTACACAGTATCCCTGTAACCCCGAAATCTATCATCATGGTAATCAGCTTCTTCGTGTTCCCCGTGGACATGGGAACTACCGTCGCCCCCATCTTCTCCGCGCCGTAATGGCCGCCCAGTCCCCCGGTGAACAGGCCATAGCCGTAGGCTACCTGGATAATGTCTTCACGGCCCATGCCTGCCATGGTGATGCATCTGGCCACGCACTCGCTCCACACATCGATGTCCCGCCGGGTATATCCCACCACAGTGGCCTTTCCCGTGGTCCCGCTGGAGGCGTGAATGCGCACAATCTGAGAGTTAGGCACGGCGAACATCCCGAAGGGATAGGTATCCCGCAGGTCGTCCTTGGTGGTAAAGGGCAGCTTCGGCAAATCCTCCAGTCCCCGGATATCTCCCGGCTCCAGTCCCACTGCCTGCATTTTCTTTCGGTAGTACGCTACATTATGGTACACCCGATCCACAAGCTTCACCAGACGGGCTCCCTGCAGGGCCTGCATCTCATCCCTGCTCATGCACTCTTTTGTCTCATTCCAAATCATTTCTCCACCTCCATACCTGCTTTGCGCAGGAGTTTTTTCGCATATTCCTTTTTTGTGCATCCTCTATTTTGTGTTTTCGCTTTCAGCCCCGATTCCGGTTCTTGCTTTCGGCTTCGATTTTCCGCACTCGCTTTCAGGTCCGATTATCGCTTTCGGTTTTCGGTTTCCGCCCCCAGCCTTCGCTTTCTCATTTTGTTTCCATTGTTCCTTTCCGATCCTCCCATGGGATTTATATTTCATGGAATCATATACTTCATGGGCGTAAACCGGATTCCGTGCTGTTCCTGTTCTTCTGAGAGCGGTCTAAATCCCAAATGGAGATAAAACGGTTTTCCATATGGGGACGAATTCAGCGTAATCTCCCGGGGTGCCGGCTCGTCCTTTGAAACATCCTCCAGGAGATACCGGAAAATCGCAGTAGCCACACCCCGGCGATGATATTCCTTCCTGGTAAACACAAGATTAATATGCGTCCTGTTTGAACGCATGCCCATAATGCCGATCATCTTATCCCCGTCAAACGCCGCATATATGGGGCATATCCCCTGCCTGCATTTTGAGATAAAAATCTCGTTTTCGATGATATCCCTTCTAAACGCTTCCGTCCCCTCCGGACTGTAATCCGGAGATTCGAACTGCTGAAATACTTCCCAGGCCAGCGCCAGGGCTTCTTCCACCTCATTGCTGTTTATTCTGCGGATTATGTACAAAGCTCTGCCCTCCTCTACACAAAACCCCGGGAATTCCGGGCAGACCCCTGTGAATTCCCTTGTCCGGCTAAATTTTCCTGCTCATTTCAATGCCTTTGTTCAACCGAATGTACTTGATCGTTTCAATGTCTTTGCTCAATCGAATATCCTTGCCCGCTTGAATATTCCCGTTCAATAATACCCGGCCTCGAAGGCTCTTTGGTTTACTTCCACGGTCTTAGGCGGCACTGTCGCCTCAATCACATGAAGCCAGTCCTCCTTCTCAAAGCCCATATATCTGGCGGCGGAACCCAGTACCACCACATTGAAGGCCTTCGGCACGCCCATTTCCACCGCCTTCTTCGTGGCCTCCACTACCACGGTCTTTCTGGCCGCGCCCAGGGTCTCCAATATGCCCTCCGGATACTCCGCCGCTCCCGTCACCACGGTAATGGGGTCAATGCGCCAGTCATTGACGATCACCACGCCGTCTTCCTTCAGGAAATGCAGGTACCGCAGGGCCTCCAGCTTCTCAAAGGCAATCAGCACGTCCGCGCAGCCCTCCTCCACGATGGGCTCCGCCACCTGCTCGCCGTAGCGCACAAAGGTCACCACACTGCCGCCCCGCTGGGCCATGCCGTGTACCTCCGAAAGCTTTACATCAAATCCCGCATGGACCGCCAGATTCCCTAAAATTCTGCTGGTGAGTAGCGTTCCCTGCCCGCCGACACCCACAATCATAATATTTTTTACACCCATCACTGTCATCCTCACATTCTGTTTTCCCGTTTCGTCCGTTCGCACCGGATCACAACCTCTCTGCCGGCACGTCCTGAGCGCCATCCCTGCGCCGGTGACCTGGAAATCTATGATGCCGGCACCGGGCTTTACTCTTTTCAATCAGCGCGGCCGCACCTCAATGGCGTCGAATCTGCACAGCTTTGCGCACAGTCCGCAGCCGTTGCACATGGTCTCGTCAATGGATACCGTACCGTCCCCGTTCTTTGTCAAAGCGGGGCATCCGGGACGCAGGCAGGCGCCGCATTTTCTGCATTTCTCCGAAACAGGAACGCATAGATCGGGGAAGGTAACCCCCTTCAGCAGCACGCAGGGCGCTTTGGTGATAATCACCGACACCGCATCCCGGGCCGTCTCCCGGCGGAAGGCCTCCTCCAGCCCGTCCAGGTCGAAAGCGCTGATTTCATATACATGCTCAATGCCGAGGCTGCGGCACAGATTCATGATATTGATAGCCGGAACCACCTGGCCCTTCAGAGTCTTGCCCGTAGCCGCATGATCCTGGTGCCCGGTCATACCCGTGGTGGAGTTGTCCAGAATCACCACGGTTCCGCAGGACTGGTTATAGACCATATTCATCAGAGAGTTAATTCCTGTATGCATAAAGGTGGAATCCCCTATGACAGCCACCCAGTTCCTGATATATTCCTTCCCTCTGGCCTTCTCCATGCCGTGGAGAGTGCTGATGCTGGATCCCATGCAGATAGTGGTATCCACCACGCCAAGAGGTGCCACCGCCCCCAGAGTATAGCAGCCGATATCCCCTGCAGCGTGAATTTTTAAACGGTTCAGCACGGAATATACGCTTCGATGGGGACAGCCAGGACAGAGAATGGGCGGTCTGGCCGGAACATTGGCAGCGGCCAGGGGGGACTGCCCCGGCGCGCCCTCTCCGGATGTTCTGCCGGATGGCTGCGCCCCTCCTGCCCCGTCCGAATGCGCCTGGCCGATTACAGTCATTCCCGGCACATTCCGGCATTCCGCGGCTCTGTATTCCGGCACCCGGGTGCGAATCATATTGGCACTGTATTCCCCCTGAACCGTAAAGAGCTCCTTGCCTGCAGCTTTCAAAATGCCCCAGGACTTCACCTGCTCCTCGATGACAGGCTCCAGCTCCTCAAATATGTACAGACGGTCCACCTTCGCGGCAAATTCCTCTATCAGCTTCCTGGGTAAAGGATGTACCAGTCCCAGTTTCAGGATGCTGGCCTCCGGCATGGCCTCCCGCACATACTGATACGGAATGCCGCCGGTAATGAAGCCCACTGACAGATCCCGGTACTCCGCCCGGTTCAAGGGCATGGTGCAGGCATCCTCCGCCAGCTTCTTCATCCGCTCCTCCACCACAATATGGCGTTTGATGGCATTCCCCGGCATCATCACGTATTTGGCGGTATTGCGTTCATAAGGAAACGGTTCTTTTTCCGTCCTCTCCTGCAGCTCCACAATGCCCTGGGAATGGGAAAGCCTGGTGGTGGAACGCACCATCACCGGCGTATCGTACTCCTCGCTTATCTCAAAGGCAATTTTCGTGAAATCCCTGGCCTCGGCGCTGTCCGATGGCTCCAGCACCGGAATCATGGCCGCCCTGGCCACCATCCGGCTGTCCTGCTCGTTCTGGGAGCTGTACATGCCCGGATCGTCCGCGGCTACAATCACCATGCCTCCGCCCACCCCCGCATAAGCCGCCGTAAAAAGCGGGTCGGACGCCACGTTAACCCCCACATGCTTCATGGAGCACATGGAACGCACTCCGGCAATGGACGCACCGATGGCCACCTCCGCCGCCACCTTCTCATTGGGGGACCACTCCGCATACACCTGGTCATATTTTGCAAGCGCTTCACTGATTTCCGTGCTGGGCGTACCCGGATAGGCCGCCGACACTTTTACTCCAGCCTCATAGGCTCCTCTCGCTATGGCCTCATTGCCAAGCAGTATCTTCTTCTCCGTCAATTTCTTCCTCCTCGCTGTTTACGGCGCAGCACTCCTGCCGCCGGCTTTCCATACAAAGGCAGGCTTCCAGCTGCCCTTCCGCTATTAAGCTGCTTTCCTTCCCTGCGGCGATCCCAGACCCGGACAAGCGGGAACCGGAAAAATACTGTCCTGACCTGTGCTCCGCAGGAATAAAAAGGAGACTGCAGCACCGCATGCCACTCGTCTCCCTGAATGACTGAATTATCATTGCCCGCTTTTTCGTCTTATTATACTAAAGGTATAGTGAAATGGCAATGTTTTTGCGGAAGTTTCCGGCGGAAAACTTTGCCGGCACTTTCCCTCCGGCAATATAAAGCAGCCCGCTCAGGAGTGTGCTTCACATTTCCGCCTGCCTGCGTTTTTCCTTTTCCAGCTTATTGCGCTCCCTCAGATTTGAAAAAAAGTTTTTCAGAATTTCCGAGCATTCCTCTTCCAGTACGCCCCTGGTCACAGAAGCCTGGTGGTTGAAACCGGGCATTTCCAGGATGTTCAGGACGGAACCGCCGCAACCGGCTTTGGGATTCATACAGCCCATGACGACCTCGGGAATACGGGCCTGGATGATGGCGCCTGCGCACATCTGGCAGGGCTCCAGGGTGATGTAGATGGCGCATTCCTCCAGACGCCAGTCGCCGATATATTTGCTGGCTTTCCGAATGGCGGTGATCTCCGCGTGGGCCAGGGTATTCTTGTCCGTATTGCGCCGGTTATAGCCCCGGCCGATGATTTTTCCCTGATGGACGATGACGCAGCCGATGGGGACCTCCCCCAGGGCGTACGCTTTTTTCGCCTGCTTCAGGGCCTCTCTCATATATTTTTCCTGAATGTTCAAGATAACTGCCATATGGTTTTCCTTTTCTCTTCACTTCGCAGAAATATTGATTCTGCCAAATATCCGTTAAAACGGCCATCGGCTCTTCGGACAATGGCCGGACCCTGATAAATGAAGCTGCGCTTCATGGGAAAATGAGGACACAGGATGTCCGGCGGAATCTGTTCCGTGCCGGCCGAAGCGGAGCGCAGACAGCAAAATCACGAAAACATTATAACACAAAATATACGGGAATTGGTAAACGGATTAAAATGCTTTCAAAAAATCAATGAAAAGAGAATGGATAAAAGAGGCATGGCATCCCTGTTGATTAGTGGCAAACCGATTGCGATTTATCGGTAATTTATTTGCTACGGCAGAGCAAAGGCTGCTTGACAAATACTTTTCATCGTGCTATACTTCCAATCAATTTAAAACAAAAAGGCTTTGACGAGGAATAGTAGGTATCAGGGATTTCACAGAGAGAAGATGGCTGGTGCGAATCTTCAATGAACTGATATGGAAGCAGCCTCCGAGCTGTGAACCGAACGGATTTATCTCAGTAGGCTTCAACGGAGTTCCCCCGTTAACGCAGGAAACAGTATCGGAGAAATCCCGTATTGGCAGAGTGCAGAGAAATCTGAAATCAGGTGGTAACACGGACAGGAAAGTTCGCCCTAAGTTGGTATTATATCAGCTTGGGGTTTTTGTTTTGGAAAAATTTTGAAAAATGTCGGAAAGGAGAACGAAGCATGACAGCAAATGAATTGAGAACCATGTATGTAAACTTTTTCAAAGAAAGGGGGCATAAGGAAATCGCATCCGCGTCGCTTCTCCCGGAGAACGATCCCACTGTTTTGTTTACCACTGCGGGAATGCATCCGCTGGTACCTTATCTGCTGGGCGAGAAGCATCCCGGCGGAAAGAGGCTTACGGACGTTCAGAAGTGCGTAAGGACGGAAGACATCGATGAGGTGGGGGACGATACCCATTGCACCTTTTTTGAAATGTTGGGGAACTGGTCGCTGGGAGACTATTTTAAACAGGAAGCCATTTCCATGAGTTTTGACTTTCTGACCAATTATCTCCATATTCCCGTGGAAAAACTGGCGGTGACGGTATTTGAAGGCGATGAGCTGGCTCCGGCCGATGTGGAGGCAGAAGAAATCTGGAAAAGCCTTGGGCTGAAAAAGGACCGGATTTTCCGATACGGAAGAGAGAATAACTGGTGGGGACCGGCCGGGCAGACCGGGCCCTGCGGGCCGGACACGGAAATCTTCTACGATATGGGCAAACCCGAATGCGGACCGGATTGCGGTCCGTCCTGCCAATGCGGTGTCCCAGAGAGGCAGCAACATTACTTCTGAGCGCCTAAGGTTTGATTTTTCTTTTGGCCGGAAGGTCACAAAGGAGGAGCTGGAAAAAGTCGAGGCCATCGTAAATGAAGCCATCCGGAAAAAGATCGATGTCATTCTGGAAGAGATGACTCCCGGGAAAGCTTATGAAGAAGGCGCTGTCGGCGTTTTTTCGGAGAAGTATGGAGAAATGGTCAAAGTGTACACAATCCCCGGATATTCTAAAGAGATCTGCGGCGGTCCACATGCTGAAAATACGGGAGAGCTTGTTTCCTTTAAAATTATAAAGGAAGAGGCATCCTCTGCCGGTGTCAGACGAATTAAGGCCGTTATTCATGAGCCTTAATATATACTCATGAACGAAGCAAGTGCCAATCTAAATGTATACAAATCCTGAGCGGGGCGTATTTGCAGCCGTATTGAAAGAACGGATAATCTATGGTAGTATAAAATTGAAAATCCGGCGCAGGTGAGGAAGAGACCGGAAGAAGTTCTGTAAGGAATGCGGAATGACAGATTAAGTCGATATTCAGGAGGTGTATTATGATCAAAGGATTTAAAATGAAGCTTTATCCCGGCCAGGAAGCGGAGTATGAGAAGAGACATAACGAACTATGGCCCGAGATGCAGGACATGATTCACGAGCACGGCGGAAAGAACTACACCATTTTTCTGGACAGGGAGACTCTGACCCTTTTCGGCTATATAGAAATAGAGGACGAGGAGCTCTGGGCAAAGGGGGCTGATACGGCAATCAACCGCAAATGGTGGGACTTCATGGAGGATATCATGGAGACCAACCCCGACAACAGCCCGGTGAGCGTGGATTTGCAGACGGTATTTCATCTGGATTAAAACTTATCTTTCCACCGGCGAGACCACTGTCCAATACGATCGGCTTACGCCTCTGAGGAAGACTGCTTCCAGCGCTTCCTCAGAGACAGGATTCCCGCCGCGCAGGCAATAGCCACCGCGGTCAGCAGGATGTAGACCAGAAGATAAGCCGTGGAGGCGGAGAGCCTGTTCCCCAGAGCCGGCGAGGCCAGTCCGTTTAGCATCGGAGCCGCGAAATCCACTGCCGTATGGAGCAGGAGGCAGATCAGCAGGCCCTGGAGATCCTTTCCGTTTCGGACGGAATAGCAGACCAGGAGACTCAGAAAAACGTGAAATACCATGGTGAGGATTCGCTCATATCCCGCCAGATAGAACATAAGGGGGCCGGAGGAAAGGAGGGTGCTCTGAAGCTGAAGCAGGGGGGAAATATCGCTTCCCAGCGCCGCAGCCTGGCTCACGACTTCTTCGAAGGCTCCGGTATTGATCAGCATTATATACAGCAGATTGTTGATATAGGTTATTCCGATTAAGAGTATGGCTTCGATGCCCCCGTGCCCCAGACCCGCTGCGAAGCCTCTTTCAAAGCTCAGCTTCTTTTTCAGGATCCGGGCCACGGCGTATCTCCCAGCCGCCTCAAAGAGCCCTGCCGTAAACGCCAGGGCAAGGCAGTACAGAATATAATGGCTGGCGGCAAAGGACCGGAAGCCTTCGTTCAGGGACAGGAGATTCAGCAGGGGGATCCGTATTACTATCTGGAATACGAAGAATCCCGCGGCTCCCAGCAGCCAGGCTGTCCAGACGCCCTTTCCCTTATTTTTTATCCCATATACAAGATAGAGTGCAACGGGCAGTACCAGGCTGATAAACAGGGTGACGCATACGGCTGCGATTACGGAATTACTGACCATTTTCATTTCCTCCATTCGTGGACGCCATTTTTACCTTATCCGGAAGCCGGAAATCGTTCCCCGAATATGATTTCGCGGTAGTTCGGATAACCGGGCGCTGTATCCAATAAAATAGAATGTACTTAGCATTGCTAAATACATTCTATTACATAAACAATAAGATGTCAATGGGGGAGAGATTCATTTTACAGCTATTTTACATCATTGGGGCTTTCCTTTCCTGCCAGAAAATCCATTGCATTCTGCAATGTGGTAACGGCGATGGCCTCCAGGGCCTCCCTGGTGAAAAATCCCTGGTGGGAGGTAATCATTACATTGGGGAAGGAGAGGAGCCTGGCAGTGGTGGAATGCTCCAGAATTTCATCGGAGCGGTCCTCAAACACGTTGTTGGTCTCCTCCTCATACACATCTAGGCCCACTCCGGCAAATTTGTGCATGCGGATTCCCTCGATGAGATCGTCCGTTTTCACCAATGCGCCCCGGGAAGTATTCACCAGAATGACGCCGTCCTTCATCTTTTTGATGGTATCGATGTTGACCAGGTGATAGGTGGAGTCCATCAGGGGGCAGTGGAGGGAGATGAGATCACTCTCGGAGAGAAGACGCTCCAGGGGAACATATTCCACAAAGCTTTTCAGGGATTCGTTTTCATAGACATCATAGGCCAGCACCTTCATTCCGAAGCCGTGGCAGATGCGGCACATGGCGGCGCCGATTTTACCCGTGCCGATGATGCCGGCGGTTTTCTGGTAGAAATTAAAGCCCATGAGGCCGCTTAAGCTGAAATCGTTCTCTCTCACTTTATTATAGGCCTTGTACAGGCGGCGGTTGCTGGCCAGGGCCAGCGCCATGGCGTGCTCTGCCACGGCCTCCGGGGAATAGCCGGGGACTCTCTTGACAGGAATGTCATATTTCTTCGCGGTCTCCAGGTCTACATTGTTGAATCCGGCGCAGCGCATCAGGACCAGCCGGACTTTTTTTGCGTGGAGAATTTCCAGGGTCTGGGTGCCCACGTCGGAGCTGACGAAGGCGCATACGGCGTCAAAGCCCTCCGCCAGAGCGGCGGTTCTGGGATCCAGATCGGATTTGGTATACTCCACGGTGATTTCCGGGAAGGCTTCCAGGGCAGCGTCAAAGCTCTCCCGGTCATAATTCTTGGTGTCATAAAATAAAATTTTCATTCGAAACCTCTCTTTCTTTCTGTAAGATATTGTTGCACATTTTACCGGATGTCATTCCCATTTGAGGGATTTTACAGGCCTCGGATAATGCTCAGGTAATCCTGTCTTTGATCCACTACCGAATACAGGATGATTTCCTTCCGGGTTTCATTCACTTTGTAGAAAACCAGATTTTTTCCCAGGATCAACACTTTGTATCCCTGCCTTTTTAATACAGGATATCGGGGTTCCGTTCCCAACTCAGGGTTATCTGCCAAAGCCAGAATGCCTTTTTCCAGATCATCCAATTTCTGAAGGGCTATCTCTTTACCGAATTTTTCTGCAATATACAGGATGATACTTCTGATTTGGGAATCAGCCACATCCGTCCGAAATATTTTATACTTCAAATGGAACCCTCCCGCAGTATAGTTTTCAAATCCTCAAAAGTCTCGCAGACTGGCGCAACTCTTCCGCTTTTTACATCATCTTCTGCTTCGGCAAGAATTTCCAGAAGTTCAATTCGGGCTTTCATCCGTTTATATTCCTCATAAGCCAGCGAGACGGTATCTCCCCTGCCATTTACTGTCACGATGACTACGGCATTATCTTCCCTGCATTGCTTTGATATTTCATTATAATGATTTCTTAAATCCGCTGATGGTCTGATGGTTTCCTGCAATGACAGCATTTCAATACCTCCATTTATTTGATAGACATATTATATCATCATATGCCTATATCTTCAAGATTCTATTATCAAAATTCTATAATAGAATCTATAATATGTCTTTTTCGATAATTTAAAACTTGCGATTGTGCTTCTGTTGAAAATGTCTTATAATGATGCTGATCCAGGGAATTCTGTTGCTGCGGGAGGGCACCTTTTTCTTTTTACGCCGTCCGGCGGTATGGGCGGATATTTCTTTGGGTGCGGGAAGTAATTGCGGCAGTACGTTAGTATGAATGGGAGGGAGAAGCCATATGGATCAGGAGAAAATGGTGGAGGATATTTTAAGGCATCTGGACAGGGAGACGCAGATGGGGGTGGTCCGCATGAGCGTTGAGATGGACGAGGACAGAAGCGGGGGCGGCGAGGTTTCCCATAAATGCTGTAATATGTACGGGCGTCCCGCCAACGAGACGGTGGGGCTGCTGGACTGCTACACGGATATGAATGCGGGCAGGCCGGATAATGAGAGATAAGAAACTATCGACAGGTTTTTTGAGACAGCTCCTGAGGGGAAAGGAAAGTCCGGGGGGAATTTTGGCTTCGGTTTATCCGGGCCAGGAAACAGGGCGGGAAAGAGTAAATACAATAAAATATTAAAATAAGAACAGGAGGAAAGAAAATTATGTTGAAAGGAATTCCGAAGATTTTATCCCCAGAGCTGCTGAAGGTACTCTGTGAAATGGGGCATGGGGACAGGCTGGTGATCGCGGACGGCAATTTCCCGGCGGAATCTATGGGAAAGGACGCGGTGGTGATCCGCATGGACGGGCATGGCACATGCCAGGTGCTGGAGGCGATTTTACAGCTGTTCCCGCTGGACACCTATGTGGAGCATCCCTTTCACCTGATGCAGGTGATGCCGGGGGATCCGGTGGAAACGCCGATCTGGGAGGAATATAAAGCCATCCTGAAGGATGCGGATGAAAGGGGCGACAAGGCCATAGGGCAGATCGAGCGCTTTGCCTTCTATGAGGAGGCCCGGAAAGCCTACGCCATCATTGCCACCGGAGAGGGCGCGCTGTACGCGAATATTATGCTGCAGAAGGGCGTTGTGGTCTGAGGGGAGCGCCGCAATCCCGCTGCCTGGAGCCAAACGAGGTTAGCGGGGGGATGCAGATTTCGGGCTTTTAGAGGTTAGCAGACATCTACGGAGTTTATGGATTTCGGACTTTCGTGGTTCAGCAGGATTCTGAGGAGCTCGAGTCTTTCGTGGCTCAGCAGGATTCTGAGGAGCTCGAGTCTTTCGTGGTTCAGCAGGATTTCGCGGAGCTCGAGTCTTTCGGGATTCAGCAGGATTCCGCGGAGTTAAAGTCTCTCGGGGCTCAGCAGAAGTCCGGGGACTATGTTCTTTTGAGAAAGGATGGACTTCCGGGATTGGGTAGACGGTGCCAGGGAAATTGTTCTGCGGGATTTATGAGGTGAGGTTGGGAAGATATGCCGTATCAAATTGCAGTATGCGAGGATGAGGAGGAGCAGGGCAGGGCTGTGGGAGCCGTGATTTCAAAATGGAGCCGGTTGTCCGGCCATGCCTGCCAGGTGCGTTTTTACCCCTCGGCGGAGGCTTTCCTTTTTGAATACCAGGAGGACAGAACCTGCGACATTCTCCTGCTGGATATCGAGATGAAGGAGATATCGGGAATCGAGCTTGCGAAACGCATCCGCCGGGAGAACAGGCGCATGGAGATCATCTTCCTCACCTCCCATTTTGAGTTCATCGGGGAGGGATACGAGGTGGATGCGCTGCACTATCTCATGAAGCCGGTTCCGGAGGACAAGCTCATGGATGTGCTGTCCAGGGCGGCGGGACGGCTTGGGACGAAGCCGCCCTCCCTTGTGATTCTCTGCGAGGGGGAGACCCTCCGGCTGTACGAAGAGGATATTCTGTATGTGGAGGCCTTTCTGCATTATATTTGCATTCACACAAGGGAGGGGGAATATAAAATCAAGGAAAGCATCTCCGCCTTTGGGGAGAAGCTCAGCGCTGATTTCTACCGGATCCACCGTTCCTACCTGGCTTCGCTGAAATACATCCGAAAAATTTCCCGGACTTCGGTGACCATGGAGGACCAAAAAGAACTTCCTCTGGCCAGGGGGAAATATGATGATATCAACCGTGCCTTTATTGAGCGGAATTGAAGGTAAAGTCGGCTGTATGGGCAGGAAAGCAGAAATAAAGTTCTGAGAGGAAAGTATGAGGAAGAAAACCTATTGTAAGCTGGCGGAATATCAGACAGAGCAGTCCGGGAGGCACTTAAGCGAGGTGCGCAGCATTTACAGGGAAATGCGGGGGTACAAGCATGACTTCCACAATCATCTGCAGACGCTGAAGGGGCAGTTGGAGGCGGGGGAGACGGAGCGCGCCCTGAGCTATATCGAACAGCTGGACGGGCAGCTCATTCATGTGGACACCCTGCTGAAAACCGGCAATATCTCCCTGGACGCCATCCTTTCCGCAAAGATTGCCCAGGCGAAGGAAAGCGGAATCGCAGTGACGGTGAAGGCCAATGTGCCGGGAGAGCTCCTCCTCTCCGACCTGGAGCTGAGCATCGTGGTGGGCAATCTGCTGGACAATGCCATCGAGGCCTGCCTGGAGAGCCAGGGAGAGCGCTTCCTGCGCGTCTACATGGGCATGAAGAACAAAATGCTCTATTTTTCCATGCTCAATTCCTCCGGCCCGAAAAGGCAGAAAAAGGGGACGCGGTTTGCCTCCCGCAAGGAAGGCTTTCACGGCTTCGGCCTGCGCCGGGCGGAGGCTATTCTGAAGGAACACGGCGGATGGTGCAAATATAACAGCGAGGACGGAGCCTTCACCTCGGAGTTCCTGGTGCCTGCCATAGAGTAGCGGCAGGTGTATAGTAAGTGTTTCTTGCTTTCCCGTGACATTTCAGCAGATTTCTCTTTACAAGTCCTTTGATCAGTCTCACGGCGGTGGACGGGCTTACCTGGAGCAGATCGGTTACATCATTTCTGGTCAAGGAGCTGTGCTCCCAGGCATATCTCATAATCAGCTCTTCCCGGTCATCCATGGTTTTCGGCATGCGGGCATTATAAACCGTCTCAGATTCCGCTTTGGATACAGAAACCTCCTTTATGTCATTCCCTGTATTTCTGTTAGGGAGTATGATCTTAAAAGTATTCCGGGTGGTTTCAATAAGGGGTTTTTTTGACGTACCTTCGTATGCTTTCATCATTTTACCTATCCCGGTACCATAGGCCTCGATCAGCTGCAGGCGATAAAATACATTTGCAAGATTCTGATTTCTGCAGATGGAGATGCCCGCCATAATATCTTCCAGGTCAATTCCCGGCATGAGACCGCCAATGGATACAAATTCTATCCGATCCGCGAAAATACTGATCAGGGCGCTGGCGCTAAATGAATAATCCCGATGTACCAATAGGTTCAGCAGCGCTTCCCTGACAGCAATTTCAGGATAATCCCTGACGTCCACGCGGTATAGTTTTTCTATTGTCGCATGGGTTTGATTCCGGAAATCAATAAAATCATAGACTTCATTCATCTGCCGCATTAAGGACCCGGTAAATTCCCGGCGATCCTTAAAAACAGTCTGGTCCGTTCCCTGGAAAGCGGCTATTTTAACAGTGTGGACGCACTGATCCGACAAGAGCAGGGCAAGATTGCTGTAAAGACCGTCCTGATCCATGAGCTTTAGGGTTCGCATTTGCTGTGGTCCAAATTCCACTTCCCGGAGCCGGAACTCCTTCTCTGCCGCATCGAAAGTAAGCTCCTGCCTCAGGCTGCGCATGGCTTCAAAATGATCTCCGCCCGTTTCTTTGATCATACTGCGGATTGCCGTATCCGAAGCCGGAACAGAGGAATATCCCTGCCTGACATACACACCCTCGGGCCGCATTCCTTTTTTGGCAATATAGTATGGCCGGTCTGCTCCCCGCTGGATATCCACGGAGACGATTCCTTTTCCATTTTCCGTAATGGTCTCATAATGCAGGAACATGGTAAGGTCCGGCTTAATGGTATCTCTGACCATATTGCTGATCTGTAATGCGGCGCTGTCCGGATCGGCAAGACCGCTGACGGTGCCGTCATTCCGAACGCCGATATAGAGCTTACCGCCATTGCAGTTGGCAAAGGCAATGATTTCTTTCTTTATGTCATCGGTGACAATTTCCTTAAGTTCTATGGTTTCACTTTCCTGAAATATCATGCGCATCTCTCCTCAAAGTGGATTATCTGTTTTAATCATATCATATCTCGTCAATCGCGTCAAGCCTATATGACACAATTTGAATTGATTTGATCAGATTTTTTGACCGGAAGCCTTAAACCATTTTAAACGATTTTTGCGGCCTGCTATGCGGAGGGATACAGTTGGTGCACCGGCGAAAGCCGTTGGTGCACGAATTCTTTTATCCCGGCGGGAATGTGTTAGAATATATTTAGGAAAGACCCATGAAAGCAGAAGGAGCAAGAGCGTATGCAGAAGTCTCATAGTATGGTAAATAATCTTTTTTTCCTGATCCGGGAATCCTTTGCGTTTGACAGGGGGCTTTTTGCCGCCCTGTTCATCAGGGTTCCGGTGAATATCCTGATTCCCCTGCTCACCGCATATCTGACAAAGTATATGGCCGGAGTTATCCCGGGGGAGACGCAGAGCGGCACGTTTCTCTTCTATGTCCTGTTTTACAGCGGATTGATTTTTCTTCTGACCATAGTCAACAATTACGCGGTGGTCAAGGTGAAATACGACACCATGTTCGTCCGCCTCTGGTATCTGGCGCGGGTATCGGAGAAGAATATGGAGGCGGACTATCAGAATGTGGAGAATCCCAGGGGCCAGCTGCTGGCCCAGAAGGCGAAGAATGCGGCGTATTCCAGTAATTCCGGCGTAGAGCAGATCTTCGGGCAGCTGGCAGGCGTCTTTTCGGCCGCCTTCGGGCTGCTTACCTATTCTGCCATTGTGTTTGACGCGATTCCCTGGGCCATTCCGGTACTGCTGGCCGCGGGGGCGGGTGATTTTTTCGCAGGACTGTATTTTACCAAATGGCAGCACGGGAACCGGGGCAGGTGGGCGGAATATGACCGCCGCCTGGACTATCTGAATCAGAAGGCGGGGGATTACCGGGTGGCGAAGGATGTGAGGTTGTTTCATCTTTCCTCCTGGCTGGAGAGTATGTACGGTGATTTTTTCCGCAGCAGGGCGTATTGGTATCGCAGGGAGGAGAACCGCCGTCTGGCCGTCAACTGGGCGGGACTGGCCTTTGCCGCCTGCCGGGACGGCCTGGTGTACGGAATGCTGATTCATGCGCTGTTTGCAGGAGGGATGGAAGCGTCCTCCTTTATATTCTATTTCGGCATCGTCACCCAGTATTCGGTTTGGGTGTTCGAACTGATGAATCATTTTGTGGCGTTGAAAGACTGCGCCTACGCGGCGGAGGAGATCCGGCAGTTCCTGGAGATGCCGGATGTGTTCCACCACGGAGAGGGAGCGCCGATACCCAGACAGACCTGTTCCATACAGTTTGACCATGTGGATTTCCGCTATCCGGAGGCGGAGCAGAATACCTTAAACGACCTGAATTTTACCATCCGGAAGGGGGAGAAGGCGGCTATTGTGGGTGCCAACGGGGCGGGGAAGACCACGCTGGTGAAGCTGCTTTGCGGTCTGTATGCCCCCACCGGAGGGAGGATTCTGGTGGATGGGCGGGATATCCGGGAGTATAATATTGAAGAGTATTATTCCCTTTATTCCGCAGTGTTTCAGGATATTTACCTTATGCCAACCACCATCGCCAGGAATGTGGCGCTGAGAGAGGAGTCCGGAATTGACCGGGACAGGCTGCGCCGGGCGCTTAAGCTTGCGGATCTGGAGAAAAAGGTGGAGAGCCTGGAGGAGAGGGAGAATACGCTGCTGTTAAAAGGCGTCCAGGAAAAGGGGATCGAGCTTTCCGGGGGCGAGAAGCAGAAGCTGGCTCTGGCCAGAGCCCTCTATAAGGACGGGAAAATTATAGTGCTGGACGAACCCACGGCGGCGCTGGACCCCATCGCGGAGAGTGAGATCTATGAGAAGTACGCTGAGATGACCTCCGGGCGGACGGCGGTATTTATTTCGCACCGCCTTGCCAGCACCCGGTTCTGCGATACCATACTGGTGTTGGAGGAGGGGAGGATCGTGGAGAGGGGAAACCATGAGCAGCTGATGGAGCTTGGGGGGAAATACTCGGCCATGTATGAGATACAGAGCCATTATTACAGGGAGGGTGCGGAAAATGGGCAATAAGAAAACGGATAATAAGAAGAGGAAGATGCGGATTATCCTTCGGGGGCTGCGCCTGATGGAGAGCCTGTCGCCCCGTTTTCTGCTCTGCTGTGCGGGCCAGGCGGTTCTGAAGGCCCTGTCTCCCTTTATCAATATCTATCTGTCGGCGAAGATGCTCAACTACCTTCTGGAAGGACGGAGCATGGGATATTTGCTGGCTATGGTGGTGTGGATGGCGGGACTGAATCTGGTCTGCCAGGGGCTAGGGGGTTTGCTGGAGCGTCTGGTGAATATGAAGCAGAATATTCTGAATACCCGGTATAAATGGACTCTGAGCAGGAAAATGATGGAGCTGTCCTACGGGGATGTGGAGAGCCATGAGGTGCAGGCGCTACGGGAGCAGATCCGCCAGATGGAGATGGTGAATAATATGGGGCTGTGGAATCTGGTTTTGCCTGTGCGAACGGGGATTCAGAGCCTTTTCAGCATCCTCTTTGCCGTGTCCATCTTTTCGGCCGTTTTCTTTCAGAGGGGAAGCGGGGACAGCGGCAGCGCTCTGACGGATTTCTTCTGCTCCCCCTGGGCGTCGGCGCTCCTTGGGATTCTGATTCTGGCAAATATAGTTGTGAGCCTTTGGACGGTCTCCCGGTCCACGAAGAAGAGTTTTGAAGCGTTTGCCGGGCTGGTGCCTTTAAATCAGGTGTACGGCTATTATATGGAGAACTATATCGACACCTATCATTCGGGGAAGGACATCCGGCTTTACTGCCAGGGGAGCCTGATACGGAAGGAGATGGGAGAGCTGCTGGCAAAGGGGCGGACGCCCATAAAAAAGATGAAGGGGATTGAATTCCGGTACAATGGTCTGGGAGCGGCAGCAGCTTTTGCCATGAATCTGTTTATCTATCTGACCGTGGGAATAAGGGCGCTGGCTGGGCTTTTCTCCGTGGGAAATATTGTGCAGTACATAGGAGGAATCAGCCAGTTTATCATGGGCTTTACCACCCTGACCGGGCAGCTGACGCTGCTCTGGGAAAACGCGGAGGCGCTGGATTTGATCCTGCAGTATCTGGACAGGAAGGGGTGGGGGGATGCCGATGGGAATCACAGGGAGCAGCTTTCTTTCGGCGGGAATTCCAGGAAGGGAATGTACCGGGGGAAGCGCTCACGGAGGGAGGCAGAAAACCGGGAATCCACAGGGAATCCCATGTACCGGGGAACGCTCACCGTAGAGAAGCGGGATGACAATGAGTATTTTGTGGAATTCCGGGATGTGTCCTTCCGGTATCCGGACAGCGAGGCATACGCCCTGCGCCATGTGAACTTGAAGTTCCGGGTGGGAGAGAAGCTGGCTGTGGTGGGCAGGAACGGCAGCGGAAAGACCACTTTTATCAAGCTGATGTGCCGGCTCTATGACCCAACGGAGGGAGAGATTCTGCTGAACGGCGTGGATATCCGGAAATATGATTACGGAGAGTATCTGTCACTTTTCTCCGTGGTGTTCCAGGATTTTGCTCTCTTCTCCTTCGGCCTGGGGCAGAATGTGGCCGCGGATGCGTCGTACGACAGGGAGAGAGTGGTAAGGTGTCTGAGACAGGCGGGGCTGGGGGATGAATTCTTTGCCGCCATGCCGAAAGGTCTGGAGAGCTGTCTATATCAGGATTTTGATGAAAACGGGGTGGAGATCTCCGGGGGAGAGGCCCAGAAGATCGCCATGGCCAGGGCGCTATACAAGGATGCGCCCTTCCTGGTGCTGGATGAGCCCACGGCGGCGCTGGATCCCATCTCCGAATATGAAGTGTACAGCAAATTCAATGAGATCGCTGGGGAGAAGACCGCCGTGTACATCAGCCACAGGCTGGCTTCCTGCCGCTTCTGCGACAAGATCGCGGTGTTTGAGGCGGGGCGGATCGTGCAGCTGGGCGGGCATGAGAGCCTGCTGGCGGACAGGGAGGGACAGTACCATCAGCTCTGGCACGCCCAGGCGCAATATTATACCTGAACGAAGAAGCCGGACTCCTCCGAGATTTTGCTGTGTATCATTCGGGTAGCTGAGGAGTCCGGGCTGGAGATTAACGCATGTGTCATTTGTGCGGCCGGTTAAGCCCGGCGTCCGGCGCGGGATATGGCTGTCCGCTCTTAGACAGGGGCATATGATTTCATCTTGCCCTGCGTTTTTTGGAGCGCTTTTTATAATCCTCATCGATGCGGTCCTTCCAACCGGCAGAGAGGGACCGGCTGCAGCGCATGGCGCAGATAGCGTCGCTTACCACCTGGTAATTGAGCTGGGTGCCCTTGCTGTCGGCATGGTAATTCACGGCCCGGTCCTCACTGATTCCGAAGCTTTTCGCCGTCTCCACCGCATCGATGTTGGCGCCCAGAAAGAGGAATTCCCAGCCGTACTTTTCCTTCTGGCGCTCTATCATCTGCTTCACCTTGTCGCTGGTGTAACGCCGGCTTGCGTTCTCCAGGCCGTCGGTGGTGATGACGAACATGGTGTGCTCCGGCACATCCTTGGGCCTTGCGTACTTGTGGATGTTTCCGATGTGGTGGATGGCTCCGCCGATGGCGTCCAGGAGGGCGGTGCAGCCCCGGACGGTATAGTCCGTCTCCGTCATGGGCCGGATTTCCCGGATATTAATCCGGTCGTGCAATACTTCGCTGACATTGTCGAACAGGACTGTGGAAATCAGCGCTTCGCCCTCTTCCTTTTTCTGCTTTTTGATCATGGAGTTGAAGCCCCCTATGGTATCCTCCTCCAGCCCGCTCATAGAGCCGCTTCTGTCCAGAATAAATACCAGTTCCGTTAAATTTTTCTTCATATCCGTTTCCTCCTGTAAGTGAATATTGATTTTAAAAACTCTGTTTTTTGATAATGACGTTATTGCTTCTTCCTCTTTTTTTAAAGAAAAAGTGACTGGGGGGATGGAGCCGGATTCCGGCGTCTTCATCCTTACAGTCACAGGATACAGGAAAAATATCTATTTATGGTCGCATGCCGGGCGACAATTCTGCCGGAATTACGTTTCAGGCACCCAACAGACTCTGGTCAAAAGCGAAGAGGGCTTCGTTGATCTCAAAGACATTGTAATTCCCGTTTTCTATAAAATATTCGATGATGATATCGAATTTGTTGGAATGGGAGAGGGCAAAGCCCGCCTTCATGAGCATGTCCTTCATCTCCGCAAGGGGCAGCTCCAGGGCGATGGCAAAGGCGATGACCGTGGGCTTGCTGGGCTTATACAGCCGGTCGCTGCGGATTTTGGAGAAAAGCTTGCGGTCTATATTGGCCTTTTTATAGCACTGGGCATCGGTCATGCCGGATTCGTCGATCTTGCGGAGCAGCATCTCCGTGAAGCTTTCGTCCATCTGCCTGAGGGCGTCGTCCAGGGATGCGGGTTTCTTCCGGCGGAAAAGGCCAGAGGATCTCTGCTTCCCGGCGGCAGGGGCGGGGAACGACGCCGCGGGAGTCGGGGACAGGGAGGCTTCCTGGGAAAGCGGGGCCGAGGGGGCCGGCGGCAGGGAGGCGCCCGGCAGGGGTGAAGTCTCTGCGGAAAGCGGAGTCCCAGACACCCCGGAAGGCCTTTGGGGCATAGGGATTTCCGGGTGGAGGGCAGTCCTGGATCTCCGGGAAGGCTTCGAGAGCAGGGGGAAATTCTCCATGGAGTGCCTGCGGCTGGATTCGCCGCTGTGGGCATCCGCATAGCGGTCGTCTATGTATTCGGCGATATCCGCGAAGAGCACCGCCCCGATTTCATAGGATTTTCGGTCGAAAATCACCAGATAGACCGTCATCTCATTTTCCAGCAGGAATTCCCCGATGGCAGCGGTGGCCACATGCAGGGCCTCATCCCTGGGATAACCGTAGATCCCGGAGGAAATAAGGGGGAAGGCCACGGATTCGCAGGCGTACTCCTTTGCCAGGGCGAGGGAGGTGCGGTAGCAGGAAATCAGCTTTTCCCGTTCTCCCTGCCTGCCGTCTATCCAGCGGGGACCCACCGCATGAATGACATATTTGCAGGGAAGCTTCCCCGCCCCCGTGATTTTGGCGCTGCCGGTTTTGCAGCCCCCCAGAGTCCTGCATTCGGCGAAGAGCCCGGGGCCTGCGGCGCGATGGATACAGCCGTCCACTCCGCCCCCGCCCAGGAGGGATTCGTTGGCGGCATTGACAATAGCGTCCACCTTCATTCGGGTGATATCGTTTCGGACAATTTGTAATGGCATAATGACCTCCCGGACTGCCCGCGGCAGATACGGCTCTGCTTCCTGAAGAATGCAGCCGCGGCAGTCCTGTATGTGAAACAGGTTTTCCTGCATTCTATTATAGTGACTCTTACCTCTCCTGACAAGGCATAGCTGCCAATCTGAATTAATTTCGCTGTAGCCTTTATCCGAGCAGCTTTTCACCTGCCTATATGATTTAATATCACTTGAATTTCCCCCCTTTTATATTGACAAAATGCTTGGGGGGGTAAAATTATTCGAGTGAGCAAAAGTATAAACTGCCTTTTTATCACTTTGACGTAAAATGCTCAATCAGGGAGGAAAATATGAGAGCTAAGAAGATTACTTTTTGGGGGATATTGATTACAACAATGTTATTTTGGGCAGTTGCGGCAAGCTGACCGAACCGGCAAATGCGGAACCGGCAGAGACAGTAAAAGAGGCGGACGCAGATGAAAATGTGGCACGCGTAGAAGATGCCGGCAATTCTGCACCTGCCGCAACAGAAGAGCCCATATAAAATCTCTCTTGTTATTTCATCACCCCTTTTTTCTTAGCGTAGTCGCAAATAAAAGAAGCAAACGCTAATATTAACAAGATAAAAACAGACAGCATATCCCAAATATCAAGGATAGGCTCTGCTATCATTTTTGATAGCATTATATTGATGATAAACATAAATGGAATTGCTAATAAAAAAACAATTCCTAAAGCAATCAGTTTTCTTGTTTTCCCAATGCGGTTAAAAACCACTGCTATTATCCATAGGAAAATGACGGAAGCGATCGCCGCAGCAACGCCAACTGAAAATATTTCTTTTACTTTTATCAAGCTGCTTAATAAAAATAAATACGGAATAATAAAAACGCTGAACGATATGAAACTTACCATGATTCCCTTCTTTCCCAGTATGATACTTGGAAAAGCTATGACCCATGCAAAAACAATGGAACTGACCGGGATTAGCGACCATGTTAAATTGCCGGATATTGCAACATTGCAAATAAGACATACCATAATCCCTGTCAAAAGTGTCCCTGAAAATAAAATTGAAATAATCACATTCTTTGCCATGTTATTTTCATCTTTTCTTTTCAGAGCAATCAAATTTTCATCTGCCTTTTTTTCATAACTTTCCATGTCAATTTCCTCCCCGCTTAACAACTCGTTTACTGTGATTCCCAATATTTCGCAAAGCTCTAACATTATAGAGGAATCGGGCATACTTTTACCTGTTTCCCATTTAGATACCGCCCTATCTGTAATGTTCAATTTTTCTGCCAACTGTGCCTGAGTTAGTTTTTTCTCTTTACGGCATTTGGCAATAAATTTTCCAATCTCTGTCTGATTCATCATTTTTTCTCCTTTCGCCTTGAATGATACACCTGACTGTATGTTTTTCACACGAACCAATGGTTGGATTGGGGAGATTCAACCATTGGTTGGGAAGCCCTTTTTGTCGTTTTCTGTATCATTTTATCATATGGCTGTGAATTTTTCTATTTTGTGATTATGACATATAAAAAAGAATGAGAGGGGTTCCGGTGGCGGCTTTTTTGTCCCGGAATTTTGCCGATAATCGGACAAAAATGGGTGTTGAAAAAAGTGCGCGGGTGTGATAATCTAAACTCAGGCAGATTTTCTATAGAAAAAGACTCTGATACTCAAAAAGGCAATTCTTGCAAATCGGAAAATTCCTGCTGAAAAATTCAAAAACCCAGGCGGGAGATTCCGTGGAACCTCCCGGAAAAATTGCAGAAGGGAGGGAAAGAATGGGAGAGAAAGACATTCTGGAAAAAAATTTGATGTCCTATGCCGACGTATTCGCGGACTGCGAAAATGCGCTGGCGTACGGCGGGCGCAAGCGCCTGAAGGCGGAGGAGGTGCATCCGGCTCCAACGGAGAGCTTTTACCGGGGCAAAGATAAGGTACACAGCCAGTTCAGCGATGTAAGCGCCTATCTGGTGGAAAACGGAGAAATCAGACTGCAGTACATCATAGGGAATGAGACCGCTCTGGAGGGAAGGCAGGTGCTGCGGAAGGCTTCCTACCAGGGCGGCGCTTACCGGGCCCAGCTGGAATCCGAAAAGCCCGTGTACCCGGTGATCGGTATGGTGATAGACTGGAGCCGGAAAGGGACCCGGATTCCTAAAAGTCTCCATGAACTGCTGCGGCGGGAAGGGGCGTCCCAGGAAGATCTGGAGTTGGTGGATGACGTAAAGCTGGCAGTTTACCACATGAACAATCTGTCCGCGGAGATTCGGGAAAGATTCACCAGTGAGATGTAATATGTAAAGGGTGGTTTCTGCCACCTAATACATATGACTGCGGCTCATTTGTGGTGAATTGAAAAGCAGTTATAGGAAAGGAGCAGAAAAAGCCTTATAACCGCTGAAAATCAACACAAAAAGGAGCTGAA
>CAJUSI010000021.1 GCA_910589035.1 uncultured Acetatifactor sp.
CCTATCTGCAGCGTTACCTTGATGAATTCTGCTACCGCTTTAACAGACGACATAGCAAGAAGACTCTGTTTGACCATTTGCTGGCGTGCAGTGTATGGGCACCTTATAAGACGGTGGCTGAGCTTGGTATATAATCATTTTTTATATTTATGTCAATGATTTTTTAAAAATATTTTATATTTATTTTAATATTCTTAAAAAATAACTTATCTTGAATTATGTTTTTTAAACATCTTTTATTATAAATGATTATATACAATGTTCAGCCAGTTCCCCTGAGTTTTATACCTTAATATCCCGAATACAGCCGGTAACCCTCATGGCTACTGGTGTTTTCTGAATGTGTTGTCTTATTTTGTCCTCAATTTTATGATATACTAATGGCTGGAGGGCAAAGATATGTTTTTGAAAATCATTACAAAAAGGGGTTACCAGACTCTATTT
Source organism: uncultured Acetatifactor sp. (assembly GCA_910589035.1). Classification (GTDB taxonomy): domain Bacteria; phylum Bacillota; class Clostridia; order Lachnospirales; family Lachnospiraceae; genus Acetatifactor. The sequence goes on from CAJUSI010000021.1 coordinate 445, forward strand.
ATATGAGTCATACTGCAAAAATGGAAAATCAACCCAGCGCTGTATTGATAGCTTCGGCCGCCTGGATGAACTCAAAAAACAGTTCGGTGACCTGGTCTCCAAGCGGGATACCTTCAATAACAAAGGGATCTATTTTCGATATGGACATCTTTAATGATGACGGCCGCCCTGTCGACAAGAAGGGGGAAGCGGCCGAAACAAAATACAGGAAGCGCGGCCCGGAAAAAATCATCGTCCGAATCTATCACGGAGATGGGGCTTTTGATAGACAAAAATGGCATCCCCCTTGCCTTCGACCTGTTCCCGGGAAACGAGTCGGAAAAGGTGCACAAGCGCTCCATCATAAACAGGGTGAAGAGCCAGTTTGGAAGCGTCGGGTCATCTTTGCGGCCGACCGGGGCTGAACACCTTGGACAATATCTGTTTTCGGGGCGGCGGCAACAAGGCAGACCATAATCCCCGGGACAGATATGTGTACGGACAGTCCGTCCGCGGCGCGGATGCGGAATCCAAGGAAAGGGTCCTGACTATCAAATCTGGTCTGTATACCATATGCAGATAAAACACGGGAAGCCTTGATTTTACTTGCTTCCCGTTGCTTTTGGTGTAAAGCTTGAGATTATAACATGTTATATATATATTTCAACATTTTTTCGTTTTTGTATTTTCTTAATTTTTTTATTCTTTTACATGTATTTCATACGGATCCGCTGAAACCCGGCAAAATCAGGTATTGCAAGCAGCAGGCAGATAGTATAAAATTATGAAATGATTCGAAATTGAGCCGACAGCCGACACGCGGCAATACGGGAAAATAGCAGGGGGGCCGGGGGCAGCTTGTGCCGGCAGTCCGGAACTTGGAGGGATGGAGATATGGTTGATGGAAAAGGGCTGGAACATAAAATTTAAAAAAGCCGGAAAAACTTTGTGTACCGTATATCCGCGCGAGAGTTATTTTACAATTATGATTGTAATACGGGCGAAAGAAAAAGAACTGGTTGAGGCAATCCTGCCGGAATGTACAGCCGAATTATCTGATATATATAATCAAACCCGGGAAGGAAACGGACAAAGGTGGCTGATGATTGACATAGAGGATAAGGATGCTCTGTACAGGGATGTTTTACGGTTAATTGAAATTCGCAGAAACGATTATATTTCATGAAAAACACTGTTCAAATATCTGCTGGCAAGCATTTTTGAAAATATCTGCTGCATCAGGCACCGCTCAAAATATCTGCTGTCAAACACTTTCCAAAATTTCTGCTTGACAGGAAGGGAGAGATGCTTTATACTTATAAACTGTAAATGGTATAGCGTGTTCATGCGATAGTGGCTCAGTTGGTAGAGCGCCACCTTGCCAAGGTGGAAACCGCGGGTTCGAGTCCCGTCTATCGCTCTGATGAAAGAAGGCCGCAAATGTAATGATTTTTCAGTAAAATCAAGGATTTGCGGCTTTTTTGATCATATGAATATTAAGCGATATTTTACATTGTACAATATGATTTTCTAAATTTTTTGTCCTGGAATTTGACCCGGCTTGCCCTAAGAAAAAAGGGAATTGCGCAGCTTCTCGGCCGCTTTCCTTTTGGCCTGCTCCTGCAAAAAGTTTTTATTATCCAGTTCTGCGGAATCCAAAATGAGATAAGTTTTTCCAAAGTTTGTTTTTTCATTTTAAATTGCTCTTTCCTGCAAAAAGTTCTCTAAATCAGCTTCGCGCTGACAAGAGAACTATTTAAATGCAGTGTTTAGTTTATCTTGATTGTATTCTCTACTTAATATTTCTCCAAATGGGATAACTCTATATATCATTTCAGTTATTCAGCGCAGTCAAAATACTCTTTTTCAATTCACTATCTTGGGGTAAACTTGCACGATTAGATTTGAAATCAAACTGCAGCGTAGGCTTTACCCTTTTGGACATTTCTGCCACAAATTCATTTGCTTTTTTCCTTTCAACAGAAAATTGCTTGGTAAACGTTGATGCTGCCATATTGCCGCCTCCTCCTTTCCTTTTTCCTGCTTATCTTTTTGAATATTGTTTTGTCCCTATACTTTTCTTAACAGCTTTGAGAGATAATGTGCGGCAAATATACAAAGCCCCATCAAAGCAAAATAATCTATATAGAACAGAGCGATGGATTCCCCGTAATCCAAAAACACAAATTCGCTTTTGAGCAGCAAATAAGTTAAAAAATCCCTTCTGATAAATACTGCTATTCCATACAGAGAAATTGCTGTGCCAACAAAAAACAACAAAGCAGAGCGTGTTCTTGACGATTTTTTTATCCGCATCCTCTTTTGAACCATACCAATCACCATGTTCCAATGCAGGCCAAGATGTAAATTCATCAACAAAAATCCCCAGTAAGAACCTAAGATATGCAGCCGTCTTGCCAGCGCCATTCCTCCTTCCACTGGCAAAAATGCAAATACATATCTTGACAAAACGATACTGCTGTATATCAGGGCAACCATCGAAAACAATGTCAGCACATCTATGCAGACCTGAAAAATACGCATGGTCGAATATTTACCCTGAAATAGATTTTTATGCCATCTCCAATTCAATATATGGTGGACGGCAAACAAAACCAATATCCCAGCCCCCGCCCATTCGTGAGCTGCATCGCCCCAGAATTGATAGCCCATCAAGAACAGCAACGCCACTGTCATAGCCGCGTCAACTGCCCGTTTCCATTTTCCGCTCAAACCCGCATCCACCGCCTCTCTTATTTCAAACAGCCGTAGGAAACATCATCCACTGCTTCCAGCCGCTCGTTAGAAACCTCTGCGCCGGGAACTTCAACCGCCAGATGGGAAAACCAGCTATCCGGCGCAGCGCCATGCCAGTGCTTCACTCCAACCGGAATATTGACTACATCTCCGGGATTTAATTCCTGTGCCTCTTTGCCCCATTCCTGATAATAACCGCGCCCGCCTACGCAGATCAGAATCTGCCCGCCGCCGGAAGCGGCATGATGGATGTGCCAGTTGTTTCGGCATCCCGGTTCAAACGTAACATTAAAAATCCCCATTTGTTCCGTGGAAAGCGGCGCAAGGTAACTCTGCCCGGTAAAATACTGTGCAAAGCCGCTGTTCGGTTCTCCAACCGGGAACAGCATATTCCTTTCATGGGTTTCCCGTTCGCTCCCTTCCGGTGATTCTTCCGTCCAGACTTCCTTCGCCATCTTGAAAGCCGCCCATGCCTTCGGCCATCCTGCGTAAAACGCCGCGTGGGTTAGAATCTCCGCAATTTCCTCTTTTGTAATCCCGTTATTCTTTGCGCTCATCAGATGGTACTGAAAAGAAGAATCCACCAGCCCCTGCGACATTAAAGATACCACCGTCACAAGGGAGCGGTCTCTCAAGGAGAGCTTTTCCTCCCTGTTCCACACCTCTCCAAACAATACATCATCATTTAACTGTGCGAATTTAGGGGCAAAATCCCCAAGCTGATCTCTGCCTGCTGTCTGCTTTACCATAATCTTATCCTCCATTTTGTTCATGCCTGTACTCACATTATATTTTCTGGTTTCCGGCAGACCATACATGGCTCTCTTTCGCAGAAGCCTGCGTATTCTGCGCCATAACGCCCACCAGCTTATGCGGAACATAAGGCTCCTCCAAATAGGAAAGCTCCTCCGCTGACAATTCCAGTTCTGTCGCTTTTGCCGCTCCTTCGATATGATGGGGCTTCGTTGCTCCGACTACCGGGGAAGTAACCTTCGTCAAAAGCCATGCAAGAGCAATCTCTGTCATAGAAACGCCTTTGTCCTCCGCAAGTTTCACCACTCTGTCAATAATTACGCTATCCTGCAAGACAGCAGCGTCATATTTCAGCCGCGCGTAACTGTCCTCCTGCAAACGCTTAGAGGTCTCACCGGGGAGCCGCGAAAGCCTGCCTCCGGCCAACGCGCTGTACGGCGTCATGGCGATATTGTCCTCCCGGCAGAGCTTTGCCATTTCCCGTTCTTCTTCCCTGAAAATCAGATTGTAGTGCCCCTGCACGGATACAAACTTTACAAATCCTTCTTTTTCCGCCAGTGCGTTTGCCTTTGCAAGCTGATAAGCAAAACAGTTAGAAATACCAATATAGCGGACTTTTCCGGCTTTTACCACGTTATTCAGACCTTACAGCCGATTGCGATTTCTCCTGACAGCACATCTTCCTTATGTGAAAGCTCCTGAACTGTTTTATCCGACAATGAAACGATTTCCTGTGCCCGACGCTTTAAGAGCATACCATCCTCGGTTAAAATGATACTGTGTTTGCTTCTGTGAAACAGTTTTACTCCTAATTCTTCTTCAAGCTGCATAAGCTGCCGGGAAAGTGTTGGCTGTGTAAGATGTAATAACGCTGCTGCCTTTGTAATATTTTCTTCTCTGGCAACCATTAGAAAGTATTTCAAAACTCTAAATTCCATAATGTTATTTGCACCTCCCACTTCAATTATAATCACTTTCCAACGCAGATTCAACATGGTGACACATCCCCAAGCCCCTTAAGATTGTTATCTGCGGTAACGGCTGCGCACCCTCCGGGCACTGAAAAATTCAAAATGATGATTTTAGGAAAATAAAAAATGCTATGCAATCAAACAACTTCTTGCATAGCATTTTTTATTTTTCCGTTTACCTGGCATTTGTCATAATTTTGTGAATGTTTCCTTTTGGCTCCCCATCCTTGCTGCGGGGTAGTTCATTATATTTGTTTTATACAGAAATTTCAAATGAAAATCCCTTTCCCTGATATGTATTTTGCTATATGTATATACTTTAGAAAGGAAGAGTAAATCGTATGAAATGGAAAAGAAAAGGAAAACAAACTCTTGCGTGGACATGGAAGCAAGCAGAGTACCGCAGACACTTATTTATGCATTTAGAATTCTGCTTGCAGTGCATGTACATTGATGCCGAAGGACAGCTGAGCGGAAGAGCCTGCCTTAGTGCACCTTCCCCCTGTCCCATACCCTGGAGGGCTGCGCCTTCGGCGTGGGGCTGCGGAACAGCAGCCGTCCCAGCGCTTTTGCGTTAAAGGGAAACAGAGGCCAGAAATAACTGAATCCTCCGAAGGTGGGAGTGGAGGCCATGGACAAGAAAACCAATGCCAGGCTGCCCAGGAAGCCGGGCAGACCCAAAATGCCTGTAATTACGATAAGAAAGATACGGTATAGGCGGATACCGTCCCGGAATTCCGTATCCGTGATGGCCAGGGAAGCCAGCAATGTAATTGCGGCGTAAAAGAGTACATCCACAGAGGCCCAGTTTAGACTGACAGCAATGTCACCTATAATCAGTCCGCCCACAACCGAAAGGGAACCGGAAAATTTTCCTGAGTTTAAAGCAGATGAATACTTAAATAAATCCAGTAGAAATTCCACGGCCAGCACATAGAAAAACAGGCGCGGGGGCGTGAGGCCGCCCTCGGAAAGAATCCCCCACTCCAGGGCGAAGTCCGGGAACCAGGCGGTTGCCAGCAAAAACAAGGGCAGCAGGAGCAGACTGACCGGAATGCAGAAGAAACGTACCATACGGAAGTAAGTGCCCACGGTGGGGCTTTTATAATAGTCCTCGGGGCTCTGGGTGAACTGGAATATGGTACAGGGCAGGATGAGGACCTGGGGGGAATTATCCACCAGCACCAGGATATGCCCTTCCAGCAGATAGCTGCAGGCCACATCCGGGCGTTCCGTCATCTGGATGCCGGGCAGGGGATTCCACCATCGTTTGTGAAGAAGCAGCTCTTCCAGACTTTTGGCCCCCATGGTAAGAGAAGTGACATCCAGAGAATCCAGGATGGAGTCAAGCTTATCCAGGAGCTCGTTGTTCACGGTATGCTCCAAATAAGCGACGGAAACGTCGGTTTTGCTCTCCGTGCCCACGGAATGCATGGCAAACACAAGCTGCCGGGAGCGCACCCGGCGGCGGATGAGATTGGCATTGAACAGAAGCGTCTCCACAAAGCCGTCCCGGGCCCCTCTGGTGATCCGTTCCAGATCCGGTTCCGACACACCTCTGGCGGGATAGGTGCGCACATCTATGAGGATAGCCTGGGTAAATCCGTCTATGAACAGCACGGAAGGACCGCTGAGCACATTGCGGATAATCTCGTCCCAGGAATCGGTCAGGGAGGTCTGGGCATAGCCGATCTTGCCGTTCATATATTGTTCAATATCGTTTATCTCACTGTCTGACATATACAGGGGATCCTGAAGATCCGAAAAGATCTGCTGAAGGATTTCCGTCTTGCAGAAGCCGTTAACGCCCAGAAAAAAGGCCCTTGTCCTGCCCAGGTACAAATGCCTTGTGATCAGATCAAAGCTGGTTTTTATGGGAAGCTGTGTTTCCATATAGTGAATATTTTCATCTAAAACCGCGGATAAGTTCATCATATGCCTCGCTAAAAATATATAATAGAATCCAAGACAGGATTCTATTATCCAAGTTCTATAATAGAATCCAAGACAGGATTCTATTATCCAAGTTCTATAATAGAATCTAAGACAGGATTCTATTATCCAAGTTCTATAATAGAATCCAAGACAGGATTCTATTGCCAAAATGCTATGATAGTTTCTTCTTATAAGATATTCTTTCATTATTTATTTGTTTTATTCCTCATTTCCCGCTTTAGTTCTCTATTTTAAAAATGCAGAAAAGCCGGGGGAGATAGTCCATGAAATGGCTGTATTCCCTGGCAGCAAAAAGTATGGCATGGTTTTTGGAAAAAAGGTATTATAAGCTTAAGTATAAAAATTTAAAGGATGAGGATTTTGAACATCAGGTGAAACTTTCTCCGCACACAAACCATCTAATCAAGTGAAAAGACATAAGAAGGAGGTGGAAGGCCTTGATCTTTTTTCCGGAAAAAAGAGAGAAAGCAAACAGGGAATTAATAGAGAACATTATATTGGAAAAATATAACCAATACTATCGCCTGGCTTACGGTTATACCCATAATGATGCAGATGCCTGTGACATTGTGCAGAACGGGGCATACAAAGCGCTGAGAGGCAGCGGCACATTGAAAAATCCCCAGTATGCCGAGACCTGGGTATACCGTATCATGCTGAATGAATGCTTCGGATATCTGCGGCAGCGCAGGGCTGTCTCATACGAGGCGGTGCAGGAAGAGAAAGGCGTGGAAGCAGGGGCAGAGGATCGTTATGGAGATGTGGATCTGCAAAGGGCCCTGGATATGCTTCCGGACAGTGACAGGGCTGTCATTATTCTGAAATATTTTGAGGATATGAAACTGGAGGAGATTGCGGAGCTCCTGGATGAAAATGTCAATACGGTGAAGAGCAGGCTGTACAGAAGCTTGAGGAAGCTGAGAAACAGTCTCACGGACGGAGGCAGGCAGGGGCAGCAGCAAGGGCGAAAAGAAAATACCCGCAGGGAAGAGGGGAGGCAGTATGGTGTATCATTTTTCTGAGATTAAGGAACAGAACGAGCAGGTAGAAAGAGAACTGCAGATTATGAAGGATGAATACAGGAGTCAGAAAATGTCTCGGGAACAGTTAAGGTTGCTGAGAAAAAGCATGGAGGAGGCAAAGAGAATGAATAGAAAAGATCGGAATAAGAAAAGAATATTAGGTGCAACGGCAGCGGCGGCAGTGCTGATGGGAGCTTTTGTCCTGCTGCCCAACACATCGGCATCCATAGCCCATGCCATGGAGCAGATACCGGTAATAGGAGGTCTGGTGAGTGTGGTTACCTTCCGGGATTATACTTATGAGTCCGACAGGAATATGGCCCATGTGGATGTACCGGAGGTTCAGGTTCAACCCGCCGAAGGGAATACGGAAGAGAGCCGGGATACTGCCGAAGTGCAGGAGAAGCTGGAGCGTACTACCGAAGAAATCAATGCGGAAATCCGCAGAATTACGGACGAGATGATTGCTGAGTTCGAAGAAAATCTGAAAGAGGACGGGGGGTATCAGGATATTTTAGTGAAGAGCGAGATCCTGGATACCACTGAAGATTATTTTACACTGAAACTGATCTGCTACCAGGGTGCGGGGAGCGGAATGCAGTGGAATCATTATTATACCATTGATCTGAATACGGGAGAGCGGCTGCAGCTGAAGGATTTATTTGCGGAGGGAGCGGATTATATTACCCCCATCAGCGAGAACATCAAGGCCCAGATGCAGGAGCAGATGGATGCGGATGAAAATGTTTATTACTGGCTGAATGATGACATTGAGGAATGGAATTTCAAGGCCATCACCGACGAGACCTCCTTCTATCTGAATGAAAAGGATCATGTGGTGATCGGATTTGACGAAGGGGAAGTAGCGCCCATGTATATGGGAACGGTGGAATTCGAAATTCCGGCAGAGGTGCTGGAGGGAATCCGGAAATAAGCAGGCAGTTGGGGCTGTATGTAGACGAAACAGGAGATGATTTGATTTCCTGTTTCGCCAGGGTCCTCTATATTCGGCGTTAAAATGATGAAAATGATTTGCCGGACATAAAGAAACGAAAATATGGTATTCCGTCAAATTTCGGCTCCGGTTTGAACGGGTCCGTGAATCAATGAAAAAGCTGTATGATTCCAAGGCCCATGAGCAGCGCGCCGGAAAGCGGATCGGCTGCACGGCCGGCTGTCTGGAGTAAGGGGCTGCCCCCCAGCCGGTTTCCGGCAGAAAGAAAGAGGATGGAGCAGACAAGGGTGCTGGCCGCGGCGGGGAATAGTGTAAGACCTGCCAGGCTGGCGCTGAGTCCGGCGCTGAGATTGTTCAGAGAGAGCGTCAGGCTTAAGGTGAATACTTCCCCCGGCTTAAGCTGGGGAAATACTGTCCGGATCAGGGCTTCCGGCTCTTTCCACTCCTCAACGGAGCCGGGAAGAGCTCTTTTTTTACTGTTTTGCAGGGATACAAATCCCCATTTTACAATATAATAGAAGCCAAGGAGGATCAGGATGATGCTGCCGATACAGTCGCCCACGGCACCCGGCAGAAGAGCTGCCAGCCGAGTTCCGAGCCCCACGGAGAGACAGGTTCCCAGGAGTGTGACCAGGCTGATCACCAGATTCTGCCAGAGCCGGATGCGGATACTTTTGACACCATAGCATACGCCCACCAGCAAAGCGTCCAGACTCGCTGAAATTCCAAACAGGAGAGACGCGATGAGCATGGGAAATCTCCTGTGATATTTAGTTTCTATTCACTATATTCCCCAGGAAGGGAAAGGGTGTTGATTTTTTGAGGCGATATGATATAATGTAATGATCTTATTTCCGGTATGGAGCGGTCGTGGCTATCTTGGCGCGGGCGTTGCCGGTGCTGCCGTACTCAAAACCGTTTACTATAATTCGGGAACAACAATACAAAATATGGGGTATTATGCTATGACGGAAGAAATGACAATGATCAGTGGGGAAGCCTACAGCGTGGCCAGGGAGCTTATGGAGACTGCGGGACTGGAGAAGGGTGATATCCTGGTGGTGGGATGTTCCACCAGCGAGGTGGCCGGGGCGAGCATCGGCAGTTATTCCAGCCCCGAGCTGGCGGAGGCGGTGTTCGGCGGCATTTATCAGGCGATTCAGGAGACTGGAGTCTGGCTGGCGGCCCAGTGCTGCGAGCATTTAAACCGGGCGCTTATACTGGAGAAGCAGGCGGCACAGCGCTATGCCTATGAGTGCGTGAATGTGATGCCCCAGCCAAAGGCAGGGGGATCCTTTGCCGTGGCGGCCTATAAGGCATTTGAACATCCGGTGGCAGTGGAGCATATCAGGGCCCATGCAGGCATCGACATCGGGGATACCCTGATAGGAATGCATCTGAGGGATGTGGCGGTGCCGGTGCGGACAAGGATCAGCGAAATCGGGAATGCCCATGTGGTCTGTGCGCGCACCCGGCCCAAATTCATCGGCGGGGACAGGGCGGTATATGACGAAAATATGCTGTGATTCCCGGGGCGCCGACCCTGAGCAAATGCCCGCGGAGCAATGAGCCAGGCAGACTGTGCGGAAAGCCAAAGGGATGTTGACTGTACCGAAAGGGTTGGGCCTGAGAACAGGGCATCGGGAAATACGAAATGCGGATATTTCTGAGCAAAACGGCAGAAGTCGGATTCGCAGTTTCTTCGGGTCGAGATATATACAGAGCAGGAAAGGGGCGGCCACACGGATGATCTCCAAATCACCGATGTGACAGCCCCTTCTGAATTTATTACCGCAATCTTTAAAACCTGTGGATTTTCTGTATTTTATCCTGGAATGCAGCAGCTTCTTCCGATTTTTGCAGTTGCTGCCGCAATCTTCAAAACCTGCGGATTATCTGTATTTTATCCCGGAATGCAGCAACACCTCCGTGCTTTTGCATTTTCATCCCGGAATCCTTAAATTATCCGGCCTTTGACACTTCCTCAATAAGCCCTATGATCGTCCGGATGGAATCCATCTGTCCGCTGTCATTCATGGCATCCCGGAAGGTCTGCCGGGAGAAGTACAGCTCATGGACTCTGTCCACCAAAAGCTCCGTGGTCAAATCGTCCTCGTTGATGACAATGGAGAAGCCCTGGGACTCAAAGGATTTCGCATTGAGCAGCTGGTCGCCGCGGCTGCGGGAAGCGGGAAGGGGAATCAGGATATTGGGCTTTTTCAGGGCAAGAAGCTCACAGATGGCGTTGGCCCCCGCACGGGAGATGACCAGATCCGCCATGGCAAAGAGATCTTTCAGCTCCGCCTTGATATATTCAAATTGCTTATACCCCGCCGTGTTCAGCAGCAGATTGTCAACCTTATCCTTGCCGCAGAGATGCACTACCTGGAAATCCGTAAGCAGCTGAGGCAGCGCGGCGCGGACGGCCTTATTTACATCGGCTGCCCCCTGGCTCCCGCCGATCACCATAATGACAGGCTTGTTGGCGCTGAAGCCGCAGAGATTCAAGCCCGCCAGCCGGTTGCCCTGGGCCAGCTCCGCCCGGATGGGGGAGCCGGTCAGCACCGCTTTTTTCTCCGGCAGCAGCTTTAAGGTCTCCGGGAAATTGCAGCATACCTTCTTTGCCGCGGGGATGCAGAGCTTATTTGCCAGGCCCGGCGTCATGTCGGACTCATGGATGATGCAGGGAATCCCCAGGGAGGAAGCGGCGCGCACCACAGGCACGGAGACAAACCCGCCTTTTGAAAAGACCACATTCGGCCGGTAGCTTTTTAAGAATTTCCTTGCTTCCGAGAAGCCCTTGATGACGCGGAAAGGATCCGTTATGTTTTTCGGATCCAGATAGCGGCGGAACTTTCCTGTGGAAATACCTACATAAGGAAGCTCGAAATCGCCGATGAGTCTCTTCTCGATGCCGTCATAGGATCCCATGTAAGTAATCTCATAGCCCGCGTCTTTCAGGGAAGGAAGAAGGGCGATATTTGGGGTAACATGTCCTGCGGTGCCCCCTCCTGTCAATACAATTTTTTTCATAGATTAAGCCTTTCAAAAGTTACAGCATTTTTTCAAGAGCAAGGGCGAGCTGGTCGGGGCAGGATGTGGGCTTGGCGCCGCAGCGGATGCCCTTGAGTCTGGAGATGGCTTCCTCAGGCTTCATTCCCTTTACCAATGCGCTGACTCCCTGGAGGTTTCCGTGGCAGCCGCCGGTAAACTTTACGGAATCGATGACGCCGTCCTTCAGCTCGATATCGATCTCCCGTGAACAGGTGCCCTGTGTGGTGTATTTCAGTGAATTCATAGTTTTTCTCCTTTTTTAAATATTATGATATATTCTAGCAGATTTCCTGTCATTCTGCAATCGTTGAAGCCCGTATATTTACGGAAGTTTTCCGGGAAGTTTTCCGGGAAGCTTCTCACAGCACTTTCGCATGGAATAAAAAGATGCGCAATATGGGACGTTTTGTCGGAAAAACAGAGAAAAATGCGATGGAAAATTCTGTCATCCGCAAAGTGCATAAGCTATACTAGAGACAAGGTACAACAATTTCCTACATAGGACTTTGCAAAATTGAGAGGAGGCGTGCTATGTTTCGCGTATTTCAGGAAGAAAAGTTGATTGCGGTCTGTATGTTTGCCTGTCTGGGAATCAGTGTCTTCCTCAGGCTGCTTCTGGGGCTGCTTTACAGGAATATGATAAAGGAAGCCGATAATATGGCTACCACAAAAAACAAGCTATTACGGCAGTGCAAGACAAAATTTGCCAGCTGCTATCAGCTGAGCAACGGAGTGGCAAATATTCCCGTATTTGTGGACAAATTTTTAAACAGGATGGCACTGGGACATCTGTCCTTTGAGACACTTTATCATCTGTCAGGGCAGATGATGCTTTTGTCCGTAGTCTTTTCGGGCGTCGGCGTGTGCAAAAGCATTGCCGGAGGACGTACCCTGGGAGAGGTATTGCCCTTTTATATTGTGAGCTTCTTCGGATTATATATTTATTTCAGCGTGTCTACCGTGGTAGATATCCGTGGGAAGAAGAGGGTGCTGAAGGTGAATCTGGTGGATTATCTGGAAAATCATCTCTCCCCACGCATTGAGATTACCCGGCAGGATATGGAGATGCTGTACGGGGAAGCTGCATTTGAGGAAGGCAGGGAGCTCTATGGGCGTGTCCAGGGTACAAGAGGAAGAAGGCGAAGGGGTACAAGAGGCGTACAATACAGACCGGAAGCAAGGCGCACTGTGGAACTGATGCCCATCGGAAACCGAATGGCAGCGGGAGGGGAGGATCTGGCGCAGGAAGAGCCGGAAGAATCGCCCGCGGCAGCCGTTCCGCTTACGCCTGCTGCATCTGCGCCGCAGCCCTTTTCGTCAACTGCCGCATCTTCTCCGCAGTCCCTCTCGTCAACTGCCGCATCCCAGCCGTCGCCCATACAGCTGGCGGAAAGCGGGAGCATGGGCAGTGATTCGGAGGATTCCGCGGCCGTGACGGAGGAAGAGCTGGAAGCGCTGTTAAAGGAATTTCTCACGAGTTAAATATCCTCCCTGCCGGCGTCCGTGATTGACTTTCATGGAAAGAGCGAGTAAAATAAGCCATAGCTCAGATATTGGAGGATGCTGTATGAAAATCGTTATTTTAGAGAGAAACAGCGTGGGAACGGATGTGTCCGTGGACTGCATTCGGGATTTCGGCGAAGTGGAGGTGTATGGGAATACGGTCACGGCGCAGGAAATCAGGGAGCGGGTGAGGGATGCGGATATCGTCATCGCCAACAAAGCGCCCCTGAGGGAGGAAACCCTGAAGGATGCGCCGGGGGTAAAGCTGATCTGCGAATTTGCAACGGGTTATGACAACTGCGATCTGGAATATTGTAAAAAGCGGGGCATCAAGGTGGTTAACGTAAGGGATTATTGTACCGGAATGGTGTCCCAGCACACCTTTACCCTTGCGCTGGCTTTAAGCCAGAAGCTGCTCCATTATGACAATTATGTCAAGTCCGGACAATACAGCGCCCAGGACAGGTTTTCCAATTTTGATCTTCCCTTTTACGAGCTGGAAGGAAAGACCTGGGGAATCGTGGGAATGGGTAATATCGGCAGGCGGGTGGCAGGAATTGCAGCCGCCTTTGGGTGCCGGGTGATTTTTCATTCCGTTACCGGAAGGAGTACCTGCACGGAATATCTCCGGGTGGATAAGGATACACTGCTTGGGGAGAGCGATTTTCTGTCCCTGCATTGTCCTTTGAGCGGGCTGAGCCGGAACTTTATTGATGCGCAGGCATTAAAAAAGATGAAAAAGACCGCCGTCCTGCTGAATGTGGCAAGAGGGCAGGTTGTGGACAACGGGGCGCTGTACGAAGCCCTGGAGACGGGAGAGATTGCGGCGGCAGGACTTGACGTGGTGGAAAAGGAACCGCTGGAGGAGAGCAACCCCCTGAGCCGCATAAAGGACAGCAGCCGCCTGATTATCACGCCCCATCTGGCATGGGCCAGCGTGGAGGCAAGGACGCGCTGCGTGGAGGAGGCATACCGGAATATAGCCGCCTTCCTGAGGGGAGAGGACAGGAATCTGGTAAATCCCTGACGGAAACGCAGGAATGCCGCAGGAAGCGGGAATTTGCGAATTCTTGACAGAAATGCAGGAATGCCGCAGAGGCGCGGCAGGAAGCGGAAGCTCGCGAATTCTGGACGGAAACGCAGGAACGCCGCAGAAGTGCGGCAGGAAGCGGAAGCTCGCCGGTCCTTGACAGAAGAGCGGAAGCATAGTAAACTTACAGAACCGGCGGGAAACGGGCAGGCTGCTTTTAGTTCCGCAGACAATGAACCGGGCAGGTGTGTCTGCAGCGCTGCAGGAGTGAGCTTCGATTGCATTTGAAGAGACTGCATATTCTGCATATGCCTGCCCGGGCCGGGAATTCTACGATTAGACGGAGGAAACCAATGATAGAGAAAATTAAGGAACTTTGCATAAAATACGAGGAAATCGTCGCGTACCTGATCGTCGGGGTGCTGAATACAGTGGTATCCTGGGGCGCATGGTTTCTCTGCGCTTACACTGTACTGGATGCCGAGGTTGTGTGGCAGAATGTGGCTCTGAGCATTATTTCCTGGGTGGTGGGCGTGGTTTTCGGCTATATCATGAACCGGAAGTATGTATTTAAGAGCAAAGAGCCGGAGATCATGAAGGAATTTCTTCAGTTTTCCGGCGGAAGGGTTTCCACCTGGATACTGGATGCGGTGATGATGGTTCTCATGGTGAATATTATGCACATCAACGAGGGAATTTCAAAGATCTTCGTATCCGTGCTGGTGATGATCGGGAATTATCTGATCAGCAAGCTTTTTGTCTTTAAGAAAAAGGAAGAAGAGAAGTAAACCAAAATTGGAGCCGGGAGCTCCGGTCCTGTATTAGGACCGGAGCTCTTTCAGCATTTCTTCCACCAGCGCCGCGGAATGCCTGGCGGCCGCCTTCTCGAAGGTGGGGTAGTCCATCTCCGCGCTGTCGTCCGCCTTGTCGGAGATGGCCCGGATGATTACAAAGGGGATTCCGTTCAGGTAAGCACCGTGAGCGATGGAGGCTCCCTCCATTTCTGCACAGTCTCCATGAAACTCCGAGATGAGATGCTCCTTCACCTCTTTGCTGGAGATGAACTGGTCGCCGCTGACCACCCGCCCCAGCACCACATTTATGTCCGGATTCACCTTTTCACAGGCATTTCTGGCAAGATCGGCCAGCTGCACATCCGCTGTAAACTCCCGGAAGCCCATCTGGGGAACTTCGCCCAGCTGATAGCCGAAGACCCGCACGTCCATATCATGATGCAGGGCATCCTTCGAGATCAGGATATCGCCGATGTCCAGAGCTGCATTCAGAGAGCCGGCTACACCGGTGTTGATCACATGGGTTACCCCAAAGACATCCGCCAGAATCTGTACGCACAGAGCGGCATTCACCTTGCCGATCCCGCAGCGGACCACCACCGCATCCGCACCGTTCAGGGCGCCTTCGTGGAAATCCATTCCCGCCTTTTTCACGATTTTAGCTTCACTCATATCGGCCTTGAGCTGTTCCACTTCCAGCTCCATCGCTCCGATAATTCCTACTTTGATCATATTTTCCTCATTTCCGTGCAGGGGCTGCACTGCTTTTATAATTGACTGTGGTTTACTGCGGGTAGACCAGCCGGCTGTCATCTATGCTGTATAATACTTTGTCCAGGAACCTGTTCGCCAGATAGTTAGCCATACCCAGGTTCATGTCCAGATAGTTTCCGCAGTCCTTCGGGGAAGCGCCGGGCACCTCATCCCTGAAGTCGCGGATGAACTCGTACATCTGCGTTATAAGGGGAATGATATCCCTGGAAGTATAATCCCCTGCCAGCAGCAGATAGAACCCTGTGCGGCAGCCCATGGGACCGAAGTAAACGGTTTTGTCCCTGTATTCCGGATGATTGCGCAGGAAGGTGGCGCCCAGGTGTTCGATGGTGTGTACCTCCGCGGTATTCATAACCGGTTCCTCGTTGGGGCTGGTCATGCGGATGTCAAAGGTGGTAATGACTTCGGCACCCACATGATCCTTCCGGGATACATACACACCCGGCTGCAGTTTGATGTGATCAATGGTGAAGCTTGCAATTTTTTCCATATGGTTTATCCTTTCCTTTCTTTATGTCGATTCTATTATCATGATGTCAGGGCTACACTGTAAATTTAACTGATGTGCAGTATAAATTGTGTCAAAATCAATTTTAGTAATTGCCAGTGGAAATGTCAAGAATTCATTTCAAACGGATTGTTCGGATTCCCGGGTAGTTGCTTCTAACCTATTGCTTTCCCGAACGGCGTCATGTAAACTATAAGAAGTAACAGCTTCTTGTGTACCGGAACGCCCTGCTGATACCATTGCGTTCAGACCTTCCGGATAATCAGATACAGGAGCTGAAGCTGTTTTCTATGATCAGGCGTTTGAGAATGAAATCCTGCGTTTCGGGTAAAGATCCGGGATTAGATGTATGCTCCGGATCGGCTGGGACAGTCCGCACGCAGAGAACCCCGGCAGGATGCCGGAAGGCCAGGGAGGCAGAATATGAATGCAGCATCGATTATGAAACTGATGAGCGCAAAGAAGCAGTTCAGCGATAACCATCCCAAGTTTGAAGCCTTTATACAGGCCCTTCTTTCCAGACCCATGGAGGAGGACACAGTGATTGAGATCACAGTGACAAGACCGGGCGAAAAGCCGGTGACGGCGAACCTGAAGGTGCAGCCCTCCGACCTGGAGCTGCTGGAGGAATTAAAGGAGATGATGAAATGATATATCTATCCCGTTTTACCTTTCCCCATGTGGAGCGTGAGTACGATTTCCTCATGTCCATAAAGAGAACCTGCTACGATACCTTTTACCCCTTTCAGGTGCTGCCCAGGCATCAGCTGAGGATGCTGGACCTTGAGCCGGTGACGATTCTGTACGGCGGGAACGGATCCGGCAAAACCACGGTACTCAATATAATCGCGGAAAAGCTGGGGCTTACAAGGGATACCCCGTACAACCGGTCCGATTTCTTCGAGGACTATACCGGAATGTGCGACTTTGAAGCGCCGGGGCGCATTCCAAAGGGAAGCAGGATCATTACAAGCGACGATGTGTTTGACTTTATACTGAATCTGAGAAGCCTGAATGACGGAATCGAACGGAAGCGGGGGGAGCTCTTCGAGGAGTATCTGGAGAACAAATACTCTCATTTTCAGATGAAATCCCTGGAGGATTATGAGCAGCTGAAAAAGTCCTACATGGCCCACACCAAAACCCAGTCCAAATACATCAGGAACAATCTGATGGACAATGTGCGGGAGCATTCCAACGGGGAGAGCGCCTGGATCTATTTTACGGAGAAGATAAAGGAAAACGGACTGTATCTTCTGGACGAGCCGGAAAACAGCCTTTCTCCCCTGAAGCAGCAGGAGCTGATGAAATTCCTGGAGGAATCCGCCCGCTTTTTCGAATGCCAGTTCATTATTTCCACCCATTCTCCCTTCCTCCTTGGCATGAGGGGAGCGAAGATCTACGATATGGACGAAGAGCCGGTGGATGTGAAGCGCTGGACGGAGCTGGAGGGCATCCGGGCTTATTTCGATTTTTTCAAGCGGCATGAGGACGAGTTTGGCAGGGGGTATTAAGGCCTTGCCGTGCAGCCGGCAAAAGCGCCGCAAGGTTCCGGAGGACGAGTTGTCCGGAGGAATGCAGGCTGCCAGCCCCGCGCTGCATCCGGCTCCCAATGGCTGCTGTCCTCCTCTTTGAATTATGACAGGCTGAATCCATGATGCTGGGGGCAGAAGGCCTGCAGGAGCTTTGAGAAGCACTTTGAGAATAAATATAGACGAGGTAAAGACAGGAATGAGACGAAAAAGAGAAGGAGGGCAAAGCGCGAACAGTATGTACGGCTCTGCCGGCAGGGACAGCACGGACAGAAAGACTTCTGTAAAGATATTTGCCGCAATGACAATGGCGATTATCGGAATTGCCCTTCTGGCAGGAAACTGGAGTCTTTTCTGGATTTCCATAAAGCCCGGCTTTGATGTGGAATATCTGTTGGACAACGGTGCCAGGGAAGGAATGCATGTATCCGGAAGGGTTCCCTATACTTATGATTGTTTCGCCAGTATGGGGGATTATGATGACACGCATGTCAGCTCATATTATTATGCTCTTCCCGCTGCAGAGGGAATGATAATTCTGAACATACCTCCGCAGAAGCAGAAGGATATGGAAAAGCTGATGGAGGAGACAAATTCATATCTGGGCGGTGGCGGCTGGCCTGTATCCCAGGTGCCTATTGAGGGCTATGTGACCAAAGCCCAGGGAAGGCTGCCTTATCTGCTGTCCCAGTATATGCTGGAAATCGGGTATACTCAGGAGGAAATCGACGCCATGGGTCAGCCGCTGATGATCCAGTATGATGC
The DNA here is from genome assembly GCA_910589035.1 of uncultured Acetatifactor sp. Classification (GTDB taxonomy): domain Bacteria; phylum Bacillota; class Clostridia; order Lachnospirales; family Lachnospiraceae; genus Acetatifactor. The sequence continues at coordinate 18,798 of CAJUSI010000021.1, forward strand.
GGAGAAAATGCAGAAGGCCAGGATTTATGCGCCCGTAGGCGTGATTTTGCTGGCGCTGGAGGTATTGCTGATTGTGATTCCCATAGTTGTGAGAAAGCTGCGAGACTCCGATTGAGTGAATTGGCAGGGATTCCATTGACTTTTGGCCTGTTGAGACATAAACTGGACTAAAAGGCATTTATTGAGCAATGGTGCGTACGCATTTTTGTATGGAGGGCGGGCTGCATCTATCGGAACGGAACGCCCCTGCTGGAAATCAGGCGCAGCCTGTTTATTTATGTGGGAGGCAGCTTTCAGCCGCAGATATCACGAGATTTTCCATTCCTTACCGGAAAGGCGGAATGATCAGAAGGCCGATATATATATTAATTTCAATTTCCGCTGCAAAAACGGAAGCTTAAAAGGCCTGGGAAATGCGGTTCAAAGACCCGGGAGATTATAAAAATAACATGGAGGAAGGAAGATTATGAGCTACGATTTAATGGTTTTTGAAAAGACCAAAGCGCCTGCCAACAGGAAGGATTTTATGGCATGGTTCGAAAAGCAGGTGGAATGGGGCGAGGACCACGATTACGCAAGCATTCATGTGTCCTCTCCTGCCCTGCAGAATTGGTTTATGGAAATGAAGGAAACATTTCCGCCCATGAACGGGGAATATGCCCCCGATCCTGAACTTCTGGATGAGGACGAGAACCTGGAAAGCCATACGGTGGATTACTGCATCGGACGGGATGTGATTTACGCTGCGTTCGCGTGGTCGGCGGCGGAGGAGGCCTATGAGCTGATGCGGGAACTGGCGGAAAAGCATGGGGTAGGATTTTTTAATGTAAGCGCAGATAACGGCGAGATTATCCTGCCGGACGGGACCGCGATGGCATAATGCCAGGATCATTTGGCGGGACGGAACCGCGATGGCATGATGCTTGCTTCAGATAAAACAGGAGGTGCGAAATGAAATCAACGGAAAAGCGAAAAACCGATAAAGCTTTCAAGCAGGATCTGTCAAATGAGAAAGGCCGGCATCCCGGCGGCCCCTTCATCATTCAGATGCTGTTCAAAGAGAGTGTGCCCATGCCGGACAAGGCAGAGATGACCGCTGTGATGAAGAAGCACATGGGAGCTGTGGAGTGTTTCTGCCACGATGAAAAGACGGCGGGCTTTGCCGCCCTGGAGCATATTGCGGAATTCAAAGACGGCAAGGCTCCGGTGCAGCTTATGGTGATGGGCGCTTCCCGGTTCGAGGGGGAGGGCTTCGACGCCTTTACCATGAGCCAGATGTGGGACTGCATGGAGGACAGGGAGCGGATCTTTCGGGAGTGCCGGTATCAGGTGGTGGCAGTGGATATGCTGGCGGCAGCGCTTCCGGCCCTGGAGCGGGCAAACCTGGACGCCGACTTTCTGGATGCCCTTGCGGAGCTGTACCCTGACTGTGAGGCATTCTATTTTCCGAACTGTGGCAAGCTGTTTCCTGCGGAGTATGTGCGCTCCCATCAGATAAAAGGCCCGGACCGTTTTATCCGTTTCGGTGTCAATGTCCGTTTTTTCAATATCGAGGGGACGGAGGACAAGCTGATAGATACCCTTGGCATGGATACTCTGTTTCTGCCGGATCTGCAGTACCATTTTCACGGCATGGATCCCAACTGGGTAGTAAACCATGCCTACAATGTGGCGTCTTATCTCCTGGTCAATGACAATCCTGTCGAGAGCGGGGAGACCGTGGACGGCATCGAAAAGGGGCAGATGAGCCGCCGTGTACAATGGAAATGCCAGTATGAGGAGGCTCTGGTCCAGCCGCCCAGGGAGGTGCTTGACATCAATATGGGGGAGTACGCCTCAGGAGGGCGATAATCCTGCCGATGATTTGCAGGAGCGCAGAATATAATCCTGCCCGCATATTATCAGAGTCCACCGATCAGGAACCGTATACCTGAAGGTTCCCGCAGAAGATATTTCTTGCCAATCCCGGTCGAATATGTTATAGTTCTAAATGCAAATGAGTTGCATTTGCATCATGGTGGGGACATTCCCCGATGCTTGTATCGCGCAAACTTGCACCGAACTAAGTGAGGTTAGGGCGAATACCCCGCTCCTGCTAAGCAGGAGGCAAACAGCCTTGTGGCGTTTGAGTGCCTGAACCGGGGAAGTTTATTTTAGAACAGAATTCGGAATGGGATAACAGGAAGCCAATTACCATGGCATGGCACAGGGCGGTAAGACGGGGAGGCTGCAGATATGCTGCATATCATTGAAGATTCCGTATTGGACAGCGCAAGGCTGATTCCTTTTTTATTTGTGACTTATCTGGCAATGGAATATCTGGAACACAGGACGGGGGAGAGGCTGCATAAGCTGGTGGAGGGAGCAGGCAGGGTAGGCCCTGTGGCCGGCGGGCTGCTGGGGATGGTGCCTCAGTGCGGTTTTTCCGCGGCGGCGGCAAATCTCTACGCGGGGAGGGTTATCACGCTGGGAACACTGGCGGCGATCTTTCTCTCCACATCGGACGAGATGCTGCCTGTTCTGCTGTCCGAGAGAGCATCCGTGGGAATTATTTTGAAAATTCTGCTGGCAAAGGCTGTCTATGGCATGACGGCGGGACTGGCCATCGACTTTGTGCTTCGTAAGAAGAAAGCCGTAATTCCCGGGGAGATCCATGATATCTGCCAACAGGAGCGCTGCCATTGCGAGAAGGGGATTCTGCGGTCGGCGCTGTCCCACACGGTACAGATCGCCTTCTTTATCCTGACCGTATCCATTGCCCTGAATCTGCTGCTGCATTTTGTGGGGGAAGAGGCGCTGGCCGGTCTGATTCTAAACAGACCCATAGCCGGGCCCATGCTGTCCGGACTTGTGGGGCTGATTCCCAACTGCGCCGGTTCCGTGGTGATTACGCAGCTGTATCTGGAGGGAGCCATGGGCCTGGGCGCCGCCATGGCGGGACTGCTTGCGGGTTCCGGCGTAGGGCTGCTGGTGTTGTTCCGGGTCAACCATAACCGGCGGGAGAATCTGAAGATACTGGCGCTGCTCTATTGCCTTGGCGCGGCGGCCGGGATTGTGATCGGAATGTGCGGTTTTTAGATGCTTAACAGGGAAATTAAGAATAAACTTCATTTTCTGAGAACGGATTATATTTGCGGAGATCATGATAGACTCCAGAAATTCAGACAGGCAAAACCAGGATTCTGATAAAACAGGGAGCAGGAAAAGAGGGGGAACCGGTGAAAAAGGTTCCCAAGAAGCTCTACAGAAAGCGGAAGAGATTCCGAGAGTATATCATGAGGAAATGGAAGGGTCGGTAAAGTGGACAGGACGAGGAAGATTAACCTGCAGGAGACGCCCTATGCGGATTGCGGTGAGGAAATTGAATATCCGGAAGGCATGAAATGGACCAGACAGAGGAAGAGCGTATACCGGGTGCTCTGGCAGGCGGCAGAGCCCTTAAGCGCCATACAGATTTATAATCGGCTGGGGAGACAGGAGGAGAGCGGGGAATATGCGGTTTCCACCATATACCGGATTCTGGCCGCATTTGAGGAAAAGGGACTGCTGGAGAAGACCGCCTGGATGGAGGAGGGCAGGGGACTGTATGCACTGATCCGGGGAGGGCACACCCACTATGCGGTCTGCCTGGAATGCCGCAGAAGATTCCCCCTGCAGAGCTGCCCCTTTTCCCACATCCATCTGGAAAAGGAGATGGGAGAATTCACCGTCACGGGGCATAAACTGGAGCTGTACGGATACTGCAGAAACTGTCGGGAAGCCCGGGCCAGTGAACCATCGGAGTGAGGCAGGCATGTGTTTCAAAAAATGCTTTCGCGAAAAATTAAAAATTTTTAAAGAATTATTGAAAAAACACTTGCATTTATGAAAATAATATACTATAATCTATTTTGTTGTTGCAAGAGAGATTTTCTTCAACACACGGCAGATGAAAATGCGCCGCTAGCTCAGTTGGTAGAGCACCTGACTCTTAATCAGGGTGTCCAGGGTTCGAGCCCCTGGCGGCGCACTTGAAGGAACTGTTTTTGAGGCCTTGAGCCTTGGGGGCGGTTCTTTTTTTGTGCCGGGAAGGGGCGGAAATACGGCATTTCTTCCGGTTTTAATCTCTCCGGGTCTAATTCCTCGCAGCTCTGCTGCGGGGAATTTCATTGTAAATAGAAAGAAGTGGCAGAATACTTTCATGAATCAGAGCGGCATATAAAGTCATGGAATCAGGGCATACAACAGGAAATGTAGAGCTTTGGGACATGCCAGAGCGTGTTTGAAAATTCATTCCCGCCATCTGCACGCTCCACTTTGCGTGATTTTTGGGCCAAACTCAGGTTACATAGCCCACTATGTGCCCTTCATTTTACCAATCATCTATAAGATGATTTAATCTCCCGCAAATTGTGACGCACATCTGGCAGAAAGCAATTTTCAACACGCTATAGAGGATCTCTTTAATATGATGACATTGTTGGATGATGAACAGATTTTGGATGCATACGCAGAAGATATTAAAAATTGTCCATGGTATGAATGCTGTCAGCTTTCAGACAGCTGGCTGCAGCTCTCCGGCCGGTAACCAATGAAATTATAGGTACATTGTAGAATATAATGGATATTGGGATTAAGGTGCCGCCGTTCCTGCTCCCGATGGCAAGGAATTGTCTACAAATAACCGCTACGAGTTGAAAGCCGCTTTTCTTGTATTTCTGAGCTTTAACCTAAAGAAATCGTAGCAGTTATGTTCCGACAGTTCCTAAGCATATCCGGCGAAGAGCGGAGGAGAAGGCGGAAATTTTAGATTTAAAGGAAAACGGAATAGGGAGAACAAGTACAATGGCAAAGAAGATCATAGCACTTGACGCAGGTCACGGTATGGGGACATTGGGCAAGCGGTGCCTGAAAAGCATCGATCCGGCCCAGACCCGGGAATGGTACCTGAATGACAGGATTGCAGATCTGGTGGAGGAGGATCTGAAAAAGAATTATGACTGCACTGTTCTGCGTGTGGACGATACCACCGGGACAAAGGATATCAGCCTGTCCGCCAGGGTAAAGGCGGCCAACAATGCAAAGGCGGACTTTTATATGAGTATCCACCACAATGCCGGGATTAACGGCGGAGCCGGCGGCGGGACGGTAGTATTTTACTATAACGATGCGGAGATGCGGGCAAAGGCGCAGCGCCTTTATAAAGCAGTAACAGCTCGGACCGGCCTGATTGGCAACCGGAGCAGCAAGGTGGCGGTGGGTGACCTTTACGTGATCAGGTATACCACCATGCCGGCCCTGCTGCTGGAAAATGGCTTTATGGATTCCACCCACGACACGCCGGTCATCTTGACTGCAGCCCACGCCGGGAAGACGGCGCAGGGGATCGTGGATTTCCTGGCCAAAGAGCTGGGGCTCAGCAAAAAGGATTCGGCGCAGGATATTCCCGTACCTGATAAGCCGCAGGAGAACGGACCTTATATTACCGTGAACAAGGGAGATACGCTTTCCGGAATCGGGAAGAGGCTGGGAGTGGCGTGGAAGGACATTGCAGACCTGAACGGCTTTGTAAGCCCATACACGCTCCGCAGCGGCCAGAAACTGCGCATACCGTCAAAAGCATCCGCGCAGCCGTATTATCCGGCATATACCAGCAAAAAGACCACTCTGGCAGTAGCATTGACCAGTCTGGGAATCAGCAGCTCCTATTCCTTCCGGGTGAAGATCGCCAAGGCAAACGGTATCACCGGATATCTCGGCACTGCGGCGCAGAATACCAGGATGTACAATCTGCTGGCGGCCGGGCTGCTTAAGCGGGTATAGTTGCGACGTCGCAACGGACGGATGCTTTCCTTCTCATAAACAATATGTCCGCCGAGAGCCTGCTTGAATTTCTTTAGCTGATGACAGTACGATAGCGGATGCTATATATTTAATGGTTAAATCATGCAAATATAACGGACACGTTTTGTGTATTTTTATGTAGCGGACATACAGAAAACAAGATATTGTCTATGGGAAGGAGGATATGATAAAATGACATATCCGGTTGCATATATAACAAATCTGATTCAGAAAACGGCGGTTTCCGATTCAGTTTTTCCGTATAATGCGGGGGGATTTATCAAAATGATGACTTGGATTAGCGGTTCCTGATTTGGTTTTCCGTAAAAGGTGGAGGAATCAGCAAAAATGGAATTTTAAATGGCCGAAAAGGTGCGGCCTGGAGGTTCCGAGAGTATATCTCCTTGAAAAGGAGGGACTGACTTATGCCGGCCTATAAAATCATCATTGAGAAGGCGCGCAAAATAGTCCGTAAAAGGCCGGGGAGGCGTAAAATAAGAAGGCCATGATGAGAAAAAATAAGTGGACATTATTTCTGGCTGTGGTATTATATATGACAGGGTGTACGGCTGCAAAGGATGGGCCCGGGGTGCTGGAAACGGATGACGGGGGAAGGAGCTTTTCCGTAGTCAGGGATTTGCCGGAGGAGATTGAGGGCTATCCCCAGGGATTCTCCTTTGCCGGAAATGAGGGATACATAGCGGTATTCCTATAGTTACATGCAGGAAATTGGTATACATCATGTGCTTGATGTCAAATATACAAAGCTGTTTGCAGAAGTATGGTATTTGAGTATGACAGCGCTGTTGGTGAAATGTTTATGTACGCCGGGTATTTATACCTGGATTGTGATGCTTCTGACAATAATGTTGATAAAATATAAGAAGATAAGTGGTTTGATTCTGTTCGTACCTTCGTACGTGAATATTATAGTGTGTCTGGCATCGCCGCTTGCTGACGCAATACGCTATGAACTGCCTGCGGTAGCATCGGTGCCGCTGCTGATCGTCCATGGACCGGAATTATCGCTCAGACCGGAATAACACAGGGACTTGATAAAACATGGAGCAGGGAAACCGGTGATAAAAGCTTCCGGAAAGAGGAAGATACAGAGTTCCGGCAGAAACTTATTAAGAATAATGACGGCCAATCAGGAGGATACACAAAAGTGAAAATATATCTTTTCAGACATGGGGAAACAGCATGGAATAAAGAAAGAAGGCTTCAGGGACAGAGCGATATTCCGCTGAATGAATTCGGCAGGGAACTGGCAATGAAAACGGCCGGAGCCCTGCAGGAGATTCCCTTTGACAGGGTATTTGCCTCTCCCCTGTCCCGGGCGGCGGAAACCGCCAGGATCATCAGGGGAGAAAGGAATATTCCCTTCCGGACGGACAGGCGGCTTATGGAAATGCATTTCGGTCAATACGAGGGGGACGCCTTCGACCCGCCCAAAACGGACCCGGCCCATCCCCTCTATCCTTTCCTGTGCAGGCCGGAGGATTATATAGCGGGCAGGGATGCGGAAACCTTTGAAGAGGTGACGGAGCGGGGAATGGACTTTTTGCGGGAGCAGATCATTCCCCTGGAGGGGAGTTGTGAAAATATCCTGATCGTGGCCCATGGTGCGTTTAACAGATGCCTTTTAAGCGGGATAGCGGACATCCCCAGAAAGGATTTCTGGAAGATAGGACTGCCTAACTGCGCCGCGTCCATCCTGTCCCTGGAAAACGGAAGATTCAGGATTCTGGAGGAAAGCAGGATCTATTATGAGGAAAAGAGGAAATGACAGCTATTTTTGACACCCATGCCCATTATGACGACAAAGCCTTCGACCAGGACAGGGAGGAGCTCCTGGAAGAACTGCCGAAAAGCGGAATCGCCCGGGTGGTGAATGTGGGAGCCGATTATGCCTCCTGCCTGCGTACCCTGGAGCTGACAGAGAAGTACGATTATATCTATGCCGCCATAGGCGTGCATCCCGGCAATACCCTGGAGCTGGAGAGCAGGAGCTGTGAATGGATCGCGGAGATGTGCAGCCGGAAAAAATGCGTGGCGCTCGGCGAGATCGGCCTGGACTATTACTGGAAGGAACCGGAACCTGAAATCCAGAAGAAATGGTTCGTCCGCCAGCTGGCTCTTGCCAGAGAGTGCGGGCTCCCTGTGGTGATTCATTCCCGGGACGCCGCGAAGGACACGGTGGATATCATGACGGCGGAAAAGGCCCGGGAGATCGGCGGAGTCATCCACTGCTTTTCTTATACAAAGGAGACCGCCCGGACCTTTCTGGACATGGGGTTTTATTTTGGCATCGGCGGCGTTCTGACCTTTAATAATGCGAAAAAGCTGAAGGAGGCGGTGGAATACCTCCCCCTGGACAGAATCGTATTGGAGACGGACTGTCCCTATCTGGCACCGGTTCCCCACAGGGGAAAAAGAAACAATTCCCTCTATCTTCCCCATGTGGTCTCTGCCCTGGCACAGATAAAAGGGCTTGAGGAGGAAGAGGTGCGGGAGACGGTCTGGGAGAATTCCCTGAGACTGTACCGCATGGAGGGATAAGCGTATCAGCGCTGTTTGCCATAGATTGCAGCTGGATTCCCAGGGAGGGGGATCCGGCCTTTTTTATGCTTTTGTATCTGCGCGGGAGCTCCGAGGGCCTGAGGAATATCCATCCAAGCTGCTGCCGGAAGAAATTGCCCTGCATCGACACAGGCACCGAAGTAATGTAAATTCCAATGAAAGTGAAGATTTTTCCGGGCAAGATTTTTCCCGGGCAAAACGCATTTGAATGAGAGCGGGTACATCCTATGCTCCTCGGGGCATACAAACGAATACCGAACGAAGTGAGGTTGGGGATAATGTCCCGCTGCTGTGAAGCCGGGGGCAAACTTTCTCTGGCTTTACAGCCAGATACCCTGTCCAACACTGATAAATAATCTGACAAGCGCTTTTTACTGCACTGATGCACATTCCAAAGCAGGCTGGCGGGAACTGGCTGAGCATTTATATAATCATTAAAAAATACGATAAAACAATAATACAGTACAAAGTAAAATCATAAGGCCGCAAAAACGCAAGATCATAAAAATAAAATAGGACAATCCACATTGAAACAATAAATCAATAAAAAAGCACGGGAAATGCAATAAAAGAATGCATAAGGATAATATAAATCAATAACACATGTTAATAAGACGCTTGCGCAATGCCGAAATCTATGTTATTATTTTAGAATCAGCCGTGCAGGATGGACAATTCGGAAAGGGATTGCCTGGAAATAAGAGTATTTCAAAATATACGCCACAATGCCCCGGAAGTTCCGGAAGAAATGGCCATTTATTAAATGAAGCTTTTATTTCCTGACAGCCTCGCGATTCCGGAAGAGGTTCAGCGCGGGAGGAAAGGAAAGAGGATTATGAAAGAGACAGTGATCAGTGAAAAATACGGCAAGACCTATCATATGCCTCCGGAGATAACATATGACTGGGTGAAAAAGGATACCATAGAGAAACCTCCCATCTGGTGCAGCGTGGATCTGCGGGACGGCAACCAGGCGCTGATAGATCCCATGCCACTGGAGGATAAGCTGGAATTTTTCAAGCTCCTGGTGGAGATCGGCTTCAAGGAGATCGAGGTGGGATTTCCCGCTTCCTCCGACACGGAATACAATTTCATCCGTGCCCTGATAGAGCGGAACATGATTCCTGACGATGTGACCATCCAGGTGCTGACCCAGGCCAGAGAACATATTATCCGCAAGACCTTTGAGGCAGTGAAGGGAGCGCCCCATGCGGTGGTGCATCTGTATAATTCCACCTCCGTGGAGCAGCGGGAACAGGTGTTTAAAAAGGATCGGGAAGCCGTCAAGAAGCTTGCTGTGGACGGTGCAAAGCTGCTGAAGGAGATGGCGGAGGAGACGGAGGGGAGCTTTACCTTCGAGTACAGCCCGGAGAGCTTCTCCCAGACGGAGCCGGAGTACGCGCTGGAGGTGTGCAATGCGGTGCTGGACGTGTGGCGGCCGGACGCGGACCACAAGGCCATTATCAATCTGCCCACCACGGTTCAGGTGGCCATGCCCCATGTATTTGCCTGCCAGGTGGAGTACATGCATAAACATATGAAATACCGGGAGAACGTGGTTCTGAGCGTACACCCCCATAACGACAGAGGCTGCGGCGTGAGCGACGCGGAGTTCGGAATTCTGGCGGGGGCGGATCGGGTGGAGGGTACTCTGTTCGGCAATGGGGAGCGCACCGGCAATGTGGATATTGTGACCGTTGCGGTCAATATGATGTGCCACGGTGTGGACAGCGGACTGGACTTTTCCGATATGATGAAGATCCGGGAGGCTTATGAGCGCTTTACGGGCATGAGGGTGCACGAGAGAGTGCCCTATGCGGGAGACCTTGTGTTCACGGCATTTTCCGGCTCTCACCAGGACGCCATCAGCAAGGGTATGGCGTGGCGGAAGGAAGGAAAGAGCGGAAACCGCTGGGATGTGCCCTATCTGCCCATCGACCCGTCGGATGTGGGAAGAGAGTACGAATCCGATGTGATCCGCATCAACAGCGTGTCAGGTAAGGGGGGCGTGGCCTTTGTGCTCAAGGAGCAGTTCGGATTCGCCCTTCCGGCTGCCATGAAGGAAGAAGTGGGCTACCTGATCAAGGGTGTATCCGACAGGCGGCATCAGGAGCTGCACCCTTCGGAGGTTTACGCCATATTCGAAGAAAATTACATCAATCCTCACAGCGTCTTCCGGGTACCGGAATGCCATTTCCGCCAGGAAAAGGGAATCCAGGCGGAGGTGACCATCGAGCAGAACGGGAAGGAGAGAGTGATCAGGGCGGGAGGAAACGGCCGTCTCGATGCGGTCAGCAATGCAGTCAAGACCTATTTCGGTATCAGCTATCAGCTGTCGGTCTATGAGGAGCACGCCATCTCCAAGGGTTCCAGCGCCAGGGCTGCCGCCTATGTGGCGGTTCTGTGCGGCGGCAGGCTGTACTGGGGAGTGGGAGTGGATGAGGATATCATCAAGGCTTCCATCGCCGCCCTTGCCTCCGCCGTCAACCGGCTGGCAGCCGAACAGCATATCACGGAAGGACGGGAAGAGCGCATTGTGGAGATCATCAGCCATATCAAGAATGATTACATGAATGTGACGCTGGACAGCCTGTCCGAAACCTTCCATCTCTCCAAGCCCTATCTCTCCAAATATATTAAGGAAAAGGCGGGCATGACCTTCCAGGAGGCGGTGAGGAAGGAACGCATGAAGAGGGCGCGAACCCTGCTTCGGGAGACCAGCCAGAATGTGGAAACCGTAGCGGCGGAGGTGGGCTATGAGAACGTGGAGCATTTTAACCGCCTGTTTAAGAAAAGCTATGGGGTGACGCCTATGCAGTACCGCAGGCAGGGGGGATAAATATGGAAATAAGACGTTGCATCGGCTGCATGGAGGACATGGGAGCGGCGGGAAACTACTGCCCGTACTGTGGTTATGACAATTCAGGAAACGCTACAGGGCATCCCTGCGCGATGCATCCGAACACCATCCTCCACGGGCGTTATCTCGTGGGAAGAATGCTGGGGCAGGGGGGCTTTGCCATCACGTACATAGGCTTTGACCTGGTTCTGAATGTGAAGGTTGCCGTCAAGGAATATTTTCCAATGGGTGCGGCCGCCAGGGAGGCAAGGTCCAATACGCTGCGCTGGAACTCCGCGAACAATGCGGAGCAGAGGCAGGGGGCGTACGAAAGCTTCCTGAGGGAGGCCCGCAAGACAGCGAAAATAGATCAGATTCCTTCCATTGTCAGGGTCCGGGATACTTTCTACGAGAATGAAACCGCGTATATCGTGATGGATTATGTGGAGGGCGTTACCCTGAAGGAAAAGCTGAAAAGGGAAGGCCTTATGTCTTTCCCGGCCTGCGTAAAGCTTTTGACACCCATGATGGAGGGGCTGGCGAAGGTTCATGAGACGGGGCTCATCCACAGGGATATCAGCCCGGACAATATCATGGTGCAGCCGGACGGCAGCGTGAAGCTTTTGGATCTGGGCGCGGCCAGGGATATGTCGGTAAATCAGGGCCCCCAGTCCCAGCTTGTGACCAAGAACGGCTTCAGTCCCCTGGAGCAGTATACACAGGCGGGGCAGATCGGACCCTGGACGGATATTTACGCCCTGTGCGCCACGATTTACTATTGTATTACGGGAAGAATGCTTCCCTCCGCCCTTGACAGGATGAACAGCCCGGAGCTGAATTTTTCCCTCCCTACGGGAATCCCTATGGGAAAAAGCCTTTCAGCCTCCGCGGAGGCGGCCTTAAAGGCCGGACTGGAGGTGGATTCAAGGAACAGGATCCGGGATGTGAGGGAGCTTCTGAGCCGGCTGAACGGGGCTGTACCTGAAAATAAGAGTGACAAAGCTACCGGAAGGAAGAAGTGGATCCTTCCCGCCATGGGGGGGATTGCGGCGGTACTGCTGCTGGCGGGCAGCATCGGGCTGTATGCGGGATTTTCCGAAAGCCGGCAGACTGACGCGGATGCGGAGAGCAGGGAAGACAGAAGCAGGAGCAGGGAGGAAGAGCCGGAAGAAAGCTCCCGCGAGCCGGAATCGGAAGAGAGTACGGAGCAGCCCCCGGAAAGGGATATCCTCCGTGTGGAGAAACTGGGAACATCCAATGCCAATATTTTAAATTACGGCGGATACGCGATAATTCCGGACGAATACGAGTACTACATCGGGGGCGACAACGCACTGTATCTTTGCGCCCTGAATGCGGAAGACAATACCTTTTACCTGGGAGATGCGGAGCAGGTCTGCGATTTCGGGTCATATATTACGCTTGGACAGGACAACAGTGTATTCTTTCTGACGACGGATCATACCACGAATTCTGTCTGCAGAATGGATAAGGACGGAGGGAATCTTCAGGCACTGTGTTCTGTGGCGGACGGAAGAGGATACAAATATCTGCAGTATGCTCTTCTGTCGGACGGACAGGAATACCTGTACTACGGGATAGAGAAGGAAGCGGACGGTTTGTTTCTGGATCTGTACCGGTATGATTTGAAGAATCATTCGGAGGAGCTTTTGATTGAGGGAGAGATCTGCTGGTATAATCTCTACGGGGATTCCATATATTATACGGAATTGGCAAATGAGGAGAATACGCTTACCAGACTGAGGAAGGCAGATCTGGAGGGACAGAACATACAGGAGCTGGATTCGGGAAAGAATTTCCTTGACGGATTTGCGGAGGAGGGGAAGCTCTACCTGTGGTCTCTGAAGGAGGAGGCACTTCTGGTATACAACCCTGACGGAACCCAGGATGAGAATGTTGGGGGATTCTATAATATAGAGCTGGATACCGACTGTAATTATACCTATATGGACGGCTGGATTGTTTATACCAGTCTGTCCGACGGGGGGATACACCGGGTTCGTGCCAACGGCACAGGCGATACCGTGCTGCTGGAAGGGCATTCGGCAATTCAGATGTGCTATGTGAACCAATGGCTGTGGTTTATAGAGTCAAGGCCTGCGGATAAAGAACATCAGGTTACATATCAGCTGTACCTTGCCTATAAGGACGGCTCAAAGGTATTGGATATTCGGGAACCGGAGCTTGACTGGGGGCTGCAGAGCGCCCATAATCCCGATTTCCAGTATGAGGAGAGCGAGGACGGGAGCGGAGTTGTGATTACCGGATATACGGGCCCCATGACAAGCTTTGAAATCCCGGATACCCTTGGGGGAAGGCCGGTTGTGGGCATCGGCGACGGCGCCTTTAAAGAGAGCGGGATAAAGGAAATCGCGTTCCCGGAGGGAGTGCGCCGGATTGGAGAGGAAGCCTTTGATACCTGTGAGGAATTGGTTTTTGCAGGACTTCCGGAAAGCCTGGAGGAAATCGGAAGGCGGGCGTTTAGCTGCTGCGGTGAATTAAAGGGAGTTGATCTCCCGGAAGGACTGAAGGACATCGGGACTCTGGCCTTTGCGGAGACCCGGATTTCCAGCGTGCACATCCCGGCAGGCCTGACGCATGTGGGGCCGGGGGCGTTCGGGGTATGGGCCGACGCGGGCCTGACGGAATTCACCGTGGCGCCCGGAAATACCAGTTATGAAGTGAAAGAGGGAGCCTTGTATACCTACGGTGGTGAGATCCTGGAAGCATTTCCCTCCGGGGCGGAGGGCTTATACGCCATACCGGAGGGAACATGGGCAATCGAATACTATGCCTTCCTCCACTGCAGCGGCATGACGCAGGTGCAGATACCGGATAGTGTGCTTCTGATCGGGGAGAACGCATTTTTTGATACGGGGCTGACGGAAATAACCATCAACAGTAATTGTGAACTGAAGGGTGAACTGGGAAAGGAAATAACCGTCAACTATTACTGACGGCATTCGGCCCCTGCATTATTCCTGCAGGCAGACATTGCCCGCTGAGCAGCATGCGGGGAGTAAAACCGAATTTGCAGGCAGCGCCCCATACAAATGAAGGTGTCCGGGAAACAGGTGGAGAACAGCATTAAGCCGTCACTATTGTGAAAAGTGGCGGCTGTTTTGTTCCCCGCGAAAATCTGATAATGCAGAACAATTCTAAAAGGCAAATTATTGTCGAATAAATGGCTTTTTGTTTTTTAAAATGCCGGAAGTCTATTGATTTTTGTATATATTTGAGATAAAGTAATAAAGATAGATTACTTATGGAGGGAGAGACATGCAAAAAATATCAGGCTCTGAATTTGGAAGAAAGGTTTTGGTCTGTGCGCTTGCAGTGATGATTCTGTGCTTTGCCCTGCCGGCCTGGCACCCGGCGCAGGCGAAGGGAACCGCTGCAGAGGAAGCGTGTAAGGGAGTGGTACGCGTACTGGCCATGTCTACGAGCGGAAGCGGGGGGACAGGGACCGCTTTCGGAGTAGGGACTGTGGGGGAACCTACGGATATCTGGGTCACCAACTGGCATGTGGTAACATCCAGCGGAAAAAATGATGTGAGGGATGTAGATGTCTACATATTTACCAGGAATGATGCCGTACTCATGGACGCGAATGGCAGTATAACTTTCGATACGACAAAAATGATAAAATGCGAGGTTATTTATATTGCCGACCAGTATCCGGATCTGGCGATTCTGAAGGCTTCCGAAGCGCCCGAGGATCATGTGGCGCTGCCTTTAAAGAACGCGGAAAGCGCTTCCCGGGGGGAGGCGGTTTATACGATAGGATATCCCGCATCGGCGGACATAGCAAACGGCGAAAGATACCTGTATGCGGACATCGAGCATGCGGATATCGCCGGCGGTGTTATCTCCAAATTTTTTAACTTTGAAATAGGGGGAGAAACCATGGCGATTCAGCATGACGCCCATATCAACCATGGAAATTCGGGCGGTCCCCTGGTGGATCAGAATGGGGCGGTCATCGGGATCAACACCTACGGATACGGCGAGATGAATATGGAATATTCCGTATCTATTTATGTGGATTATGCCATGGAGGCGCTTTACGACCTGGAAATTCCCTTCGACATCTATGGGGAGAAGGGGAAGGAAGAAGCCTTTCCGGTGGCCGCAGTGGCCGCGGCAGCGGTTGTGATAGTGGTTGTGGGGGTACTTGTCCTGGTGCTGGTAATGAACGGAAAGAAAAGGAAGGGAGCCGTCCCGGCGTCCGGTTCCGCGCAAACGGCGTCTGCGCAGCCTGTACCCGCGCAGTTTGTGCAGTCTGCGCCTGTGCAGCAGTCCCCGGTACGGCCCGCGTCTGCGCAGCCCGCCCGAAGCGTATTCTGCCTTCAGGGGGTCAGCGGAATCTTTGCAGGCAAATCTGTGCCGCTTAAGAACGGAAGGGTGCGGATCGGCAGGAACCCGGCGGAGAACGACCTGGTATATCCGGCGGGAAGCCCGGGAATCAGCGGAAAGCATTGTGAGATTTTCCTCCATGAGGGAAAGATATTCGTTCGGGATACCGGTTCCAGCTACGGCACCTTTGTCCAGGGGAAGAAGCTTGCCGCAAACCAGCCCGTTCCGCTTCGGGAGGGAGAGACTTTTTATCTGGCCAAACCCGACGAAAGCTTTACGGTGAGCAGAAAGCCCGCGGGCTGAGAGATTTTCCGACGAATAGTGAAGCTTTGGTTCTGGATTGTATAGATTAGAAAATAGGAAAGGGAGAAAGAGACAGATGAGGAAAGCTTGGAAGAGCATATTGACAGTATGCATGATAGTGATTCTGACAGCAGGAGCAGCCTTTTCCCTGCAGGGGAAGGTCTGGGCGATGGATGCGCCTGCAGCAAGCTGTATCAACATGCTGGCGTTCTATGATCAAAACGGAGAACTGATCGCAACCACACCTGCCATTGGAGTGCAGGATGAATCCACTCCTTTCGCCATATCGGCGTATGCGGGCAATGCTACGTTTTCATACGCCCAGTTTGTCACTGATATTGCCGAATATGACCTGGAGTATAGCGGTGGGAATGAGAGTTTGGGTATCTCTATGTGGTCTATTGTGGGAAACAGTGCGAACGACAGCGCGTTTCTTCCGGCGGAGCTTGCCTATGAGGGTGAGAACGTCGCAGTGGTCTATTATAGCAAAGTGAACGGAGATGTAGACAGACTGTACCAGGAAATGACACTGACAGGATGGAAAGACAAACAATTGATAGCGGACAGTTATCCCTCAGGGGACATATTTTATCCTGCCGCCATCGTGAACCAGAACGGACAGCTTGTGGGTGTGCTTTTGAAAGAAGGGGTAGCATGGGATCCCTGGGGCAGTGAAGAGACCTTTTATGGTTCTGGCGGTTCAGGCGGTTCCGGTGGTTCGGGTGGTTCCGGCGGTTCAGGCGGTTCCGGCGGTTCCGGCGGTTCGGGTGGCTCAGGTGGTTCAGGCGGCTCCGACGGTTCGAGAAATACGGCTCCTGACCTGCGGGGGATTTTCTCTTCAGATGACGAGGACGAGGATGATGAAAAGGAAGAAAAGGGAAGCGGGCTGCTGATACCTATTCTGATAGGCGGCGTGGCCGTCGTTGTGGTGGCTGCCGTTGTTGTTGTGGTGCTGGTGAGCAGGAAAAATAAAAAGTCCGCAGCCGCGCCGGCGGCTCCTTCGCCTGGTTCTGGCGCGTCTTTCCAGGGAGGAGCGGCACCCCAGGGGGGAACCGGGCAGCTTTGGCTGGCGGCCAGGGGCGGCCGTATGGACGGGAGAGTGCATCCTGTGGATAGTGGGGAAATCACCATCGGCAGGGATGTTTCCTCCACGATCTGTTATCCTCCGGATACGCCGGGCGTAAGCCGCGTCCATGCGAAATTGTACCGGGAAGGCGCAAGGCTGATGCTGATGGACTGCAGTTCCAGCGCTGGGACATTCCTGAACCGGATTGGCAGGCTGGAGCCCATGAGGCCTGTGGAGGTGTACGCCGGGGATGTGTTCTATGTGGGCGAGGCGACCAACAGCTTTGAGATCAAAAGCTGATGAAACATATAATTAAAGCAGCGAATTTAGAAAGCAGCGAACCGGATGAGAAATAGACTCTCGGAATCCAGACAGGCAAAACCAGGGTTCTGATTAAACAGGGAGCAGGAAAAGAGGGGGAACCGGTGAAAAAGGTTCCAAAAAAGTTCTGCAGAAAGCGGAAGAGAGATTTCGAGAGTATATGAGAACTGAAAGGGAGGCTGCAAAGCGAAAACAGGAGGACAGCAGGATGGAATTTAAGAGATGCAGCAAAGGACATTTTTATGATCCCAGTGTAACGAGCACTTGCCCCCAGTGCGCGGCGGAGGAAAGAATGGGGCAGAACGCGGCTTTTCAGGCGGATTTGGGAGTGACGGCTCCCGTTTCCAACATTGAAGATTATGGTGCGACAGCGCCCGTTGCCGGCATGGACGACTATGGCGCAACGACTCCTATATCCAGCGTGGATAACTTCGGGGCTACGGAACCCATTTACGGCAGAGGGGGAGACATGGGAGAAACCATGCCGCCCATGCAGGATAATGGGTTCGGCGGAAACGGCGTGGAGGACTATGAAGAGGCGACGCAGCCAGTGTCCCTTGGCGGAATAGTGGGCTTCACGCCGGTAACAGGATGGCTGGTATGTGTGGAAGGCCCGGCGAGAGGAAGAGACTTCCGCATCAGGGCAGGCTACAACTATATAGGCCGTGCGGAGCATATGGATATTTGTGTCACGGGAGATAACAAGATCGGCCGCGAGCGCCATGCGATGATCGCATACGATCCGGAGGAGAAGGTATTTTTCTTCGGCCCGGCGGACGGGAAGAGCATTGTGAGGCTCAACGGCAAGATGGTTATGGTGCCTGCGGAAATCAAGGCGCACGACGTGCTTACAATAGGCATCACGAAACTGATGTTTGTGCCGCTTTGCGGGGAAAGGTTCAGCTGGGATGCTTAAGGGTGGACTGTGGAAGGCGGCAGACTCCGAAGGGGACGACTCCATGAGGGGATTTGGGGGCGGACTTTTCCGTCCCGGGGAAGAGGACTCCGAAGAAGAGAATTCGGAAGAAGGAAGCTCCGAAGAAGGGAATTCTGAGGAGGAAAGCTCCGGGGAGGGGAATTCTGAGGAAGAAAGCTCCGGAGAAGAGAATTCGGAAGAGGGAAGCTCCGGGGAAGGGAATTCCGAGGAGGAAAGCTCTGAGGAAGAGAATTCCGGGGAACAAAGTTCCGGAGAAGAAGTTCCCGGGAAAGAGATTGACGGGGAGGAAGATTCTCAGGATTCCAGGACAGAGACCCTGCTGAAGGATTCCCAGGATGCCCTGGAGAAGCCGGACAGCGGATTCAGCCCTGTTTTTGCTCTGCTTCTGGGGATTGCGGCGATTGCAATTTTCCTCATGGGCCTGGGTCTGGGCCGGGCATGGGGGAAAAAGAAATCCGGCGCCGGAAAGAGAAGGGAAACCATGAAAAAGGATCCGGGATTCACACAGAAGTATCCGGAGGCGGGAGTAAAAAATCCGAAATTCACAGAGCAGCTCTCAAAGGCGGAGGAGACTCCTGCGCTTTTGGGCGTGGAGGGCAGGCTGCCCGGAAACGCCGGAACGGTAGGGAAGCTGCATAATATCGGCATGCGGAATTCCCAGCAGGACAGCCTTGGAGTGACGGGATACAGCGGAGGCCTGTTTGCGGTAGTGGCCGACGGTATGGGCGGTCTCTCCGATGGTGACAAGGTAAGCCAGAAGGTGGTTCTGACTATGCTCCAGGATGCCGTAAAGCTCAGCGGAGGAAAGACGGCAGGAATGCTCTGGCATATGACAGCCCATGTGAACCGGGAAGTGAATCATATGCTGGGAGCGGCGAATCAGTATAAAAGCGGTTCCACTCTGATCGCCGTACTGGTGGAGAACGGAAGCTTTCAATGGATATCCGTGGGAGACAGCAGGATCTATTTGTACAGGCAGGGACAGCTTCTGCAGATGAACCGGGAGCATGTTTATGAGGTTGATCTGCGTCATAAGGCAGTCAATGGCCTTCTGAGTTTTGCGGAGGCAGCCGCCGACCCTCAGAAAAAGCATATCGCCAGCTTTATCGGCATGGGTGAGCTGAAATATGTGGACAGCTGCATGCGCCCCATGCCCACATGTGCCGGGGACAGGCTGCTGCTGATGAGCGACGGGGTATTCAACACCCTTTCGGAGGAGGAAATCCGCGCTGTTCTGCTGCGCGGGGAGAACGCCGAGAATACCGCCGCCATACTGGAGGAACAGGTGCTGGCGCGCAGAAACCCGAAGCAGGACAATTTTACGGCCGTCATTTTAGATCTCTGATCCTCCGGAAAGGCGATGGTAGCTATGGAATCAAGAGAACTGTGTACCTATTGCATGTCTGGTTATCTGCAGGGAGGGGCCTGCACGGGCTGCGGAAGGTCTGCAGAGCAGGAGAAACTGCGGCCCCTGCAGACACTGCCCGCCCGCTGCCTGCTGGGAGGCGGGCAGTATTATCTGGGCAGGGTCCTGGGAAGCGGCGGTTTCGGTATCACCTATCTTGCCTGGGATAAAGCGAATGGCCGAAAGACGGTGGTAAAGGAGCTTTTTCCCAGGCATCTTGTGAGCCGGGAAGAAAACAATGCCGCGGTCAGAGTACAGGAGGGACTACGGGGGGACTTTCAGCACTCCATGCTTCGGTTTCAACAGGAGGCTCAGGCGCTGTATGAGCTCAGAGGTGTGCCGGAGATTATCAATGTGCACCGCCTGTTCGAGGAGAACGGAACGGCATATTATGTGATGGAATATCTGGACGGACAGGACCTGAAGGGATACCTGGCGAAAAACGGCACGATGAGCTGGGAGCAGTTCAAGGCTCCGGCTCACATGATGTTAAAAGCGCTGAAGGCAGTCCATGAGAGACAGATGATCCACCGGGATATCAGCCCGGATAATATTTTTATGCTTCGGGGAGGCGGGGCGAAGCTCATCGATTTCGGTAATGCCCGCAGCTATATGTCCGCGAGCCCTTTGACAAAAATATTAAAGACTCACTTTGCACCTCCGGAGCAGTTCAGCGACGAGGCCAGGCAGGGACCGTGGACGGATATCTATGCGCTGAGCGTCACAATGTACTATGCCCTGAGCGGAATGCTGCCGGCGCCAGCTACGGAGAGAGTGATTTCCGTGAACATGCAGGGCAGCGATCCGGTAAAGTCTCTTGGGCAGGTATGTCCGGGGATTCCCTCTTATGTGGCTCAGGCCATCGATACAGGAATGGCAGTGAAGGTGCAGGACCGTTATCAGACGGTATCGGATTTCGCGGAAAGGCTTTTTCCAGGTTTATGGAAACCACAGGCAGCTCCGCGTTCGGAGAATTCCCAGATTCAGAACACCCGTTCTTCTGTGCCGCGACAGCCCAGGATGGCTCCGCCGCACGGACGGAGCGCGGAAGCGCTTCCGGTGCTCAGATGTGTGGAGGGAAAGATGAAGGGGCGTCAGCTGCTCCTGCGCCCGGGAGTTCAGGAGAGACTGGGCAGAGACGGCGGGGCTTCCATAGAATATCCGTCGAACAGCCCCGGAGTCAGCAGACATCAATGCAGCTTCATGGCGGACAACAAAAAGCAGGTGTATGTCCGGGATGACGGTTCCTCCTACGGTACGCTGCTGAACGGAAAGTCATTAAAGCCCATGGAATGGTATCCGGTGCAGAGAGGCAGCAGCATTCGTTTCGCGAAAGAAGAGTACAGGATTGTATGATGGAAGTGAGGAAAAAACGTGGGAAATGTTACGACATACGGGTATTCTGATGCAGGAGGCCGTCCTGAGAACGAGGATCACGGCGGCATTTTTGTGACTTCGAAAAATTTGATTGCGGTTGTGGCGGACGGACTGGGAGGACAGGGAGAGGGCGGAGCCGCGTCTGCCCTGGCCCTGGAGGTGCTGTCTAAATGCGGCGCGGAGGGCGGACTGCCCGGACGGGAAACACTGGAAACGTATTTCGACCAGGCAAACCGGGCTATTTTGCAGCGCCAGGAGAATCAGACCCATATGAAAACAACGGCGGTGTATCTGTGTATCTGTGAGGGCAATGCGGTCTGGGCCCATATCGGAGATTCCCGTCTGTATCATTTTTATCAGAATCGTTTATGTGATTTCACTCTCGACCACAGCGTCTCCCAGGTGGCGGTGTACCTGGGTGAAATCCAGCGGAAGGATATTCCGCGCCATGAGGGGCGGAGCCGCCTTTTGCGGGCTTTGGGGTGTGAGGAGATTGCTCCGGAGATCCGGGAGCCCATCCGTCTGGAGACCGGGAGACATGCCTTTCTGTTATGCTCGGACGGATTTTGGGAATATCTCGGGGATGAAGAGATGGAAAAGGCGCTTGCCAGAGCGAAAACGGCGGAGCAATGGGTGGATTCCCTGAGAAAAAAAGCCGGGAAGCGCTTTTGCCAGGGAAATGATAACAATACGGCCATGGCGGTCATTTTGGAGGTGTAAGAGGTGAAGGGAAGAAGAAAGCATTGGCAGGGAGTGCGTCTGCTGAGTACGCTGTGTGCGGCGGTCTGCGTCTGGTATCTGTCCGTGTCGGCAGGCCTGACCGCAGGCCTGAACACATTTCTGCAGGGATACCGGGCGGAAGATGGAAAGATAGAGGTTTATTGCTCTAATCTGGAAACCGCGGCAGGGGAGGAGATCAAACCGGAGCTTTTTACGGCGTCCGTCAGCGGACAGCCTGTAGAAATTACCGATGTCACTACCGTAGGGGAGCAGAAGGAGGGTATTACCTTTTACTGTCTGGTGGATGTGTCCGGTTCCATGAACAATGAACAGATGGCTCAGGCGAAGGATGTGCTGTACGCTATCTGCGAGGGCCTGGAAGGCGACGACAATATGGTGGTGGGGGAACTGGGAACTGCGCTGGAGGTCTCGGAGTTCCTCACGGACAAGGAAGAGATCCGGGGGCGGATAGACGCTCTGGTTGCGGACAACGATTATACGGCCCTGTACGATGCGGTCATTGACAGTATCTCTGCTCTGCAGAGCAATAAGAGCTGTAATCCGAAGAAGTGCCTTGTCCTGATTTCCGACGGAGATAATAAAACCGTGATCGGTAAAACCAGGCAGGAAGCGCTGGATGCCGTGGAGGATTCCAGAATTCCCATGTATACGGTGGCGGCGCTGAAAAATTCCCATACCCGCCAGCAGATAGAGTATGCGGAGAATCTGGGCGCCTTTGCGAGACAGTCCGCGGGGGGAAAGGATTATGTGCCCCGGGTGGACGGGATTGAGGCTTCCGGAGTGGGGGAGGACATTCTCCAGGACACCCGCGGAGGACAGATCCTGATTATCGATATGGCCGGAGTGAAGGCGGAGCGGGAAGAGGTGCTGCTCAGCATAGGATTTGATGCGGGAGAGGACGTTTATACCGATACTCTCTATCTCTATGCCGCCGATCTTCCGGCCCCGGAGGAAGTGCCTTCTTCTGAGCCGGAAGAATCGAAGGAGGGAGAAGAAGATACTCTGCCGGAGTCATCCGGACCGGAAGAATCGGAGAACCCGGAAGAAGCCCCTTCCGAAGAGCAAAACGAACCGGAGTCTCTGGAGAAATTTATTTCCGAGAACCTGATTTTGATCTGTGCTGCGGGTGCGGGCGCACTTCTTTTGATTATTGTTATCGTGGCGGTGATCGTATCCTCCCGTAAAAAGAAGAAAAAACGTGCTCTGGCGGAAGCAGAGGCGGCCCGGTCCGCAGAGGAAGCCGCACGAGCCGCGGAGGAAGCTGCGCAGAAAGAAGCGTCCATGGCCTCCGAAGCCGTGCCGGAGGAGGCGAAAGCGCAAGCCGGCGGGAGCAAGCCGGCGGGACCCTGCTATGAGGTGAAATTCATAGCGGTGGGGTATGAGAATATTGTGTTTATACTGCATATTCCGGAGGAGAAAACGCTCACGGTGGGGCGGAATTCAAAAGCCGATCTGGTGCTGAATGGCGAGGACAGAAGGTTGTCTTCCATACATTTCAGGGTGAGATGTATGCAGGGTGTCATGAATGTATGGGATGCGGATTCTCAGAACGGAACGTTTGTAAACGGCGTACCGATCAAACAGATCGGTATGGCTACCGTGCAGAATAATGATCTGCTCCGCGTGGGCGGATATGAATACAGGATATTCATCAGGAAAGAGAAATCCTGAAAGGCAGACAGAGCGGGTAAAATGGGCTTTGGTGAAATCATGTTCGGAAGAGAAAAGTGCGGTCAGGACTGTACTTCGACCAGAAAGGATAGGTAGGGATATGGAAATCAGACGTTGTATCGGCTGTATGGAGGATATGGGAAATGAATCTGGCGCGTTCTGCCCGCATTGCGGGTATAACAATTCGGAAAGCGCGCCGAAGCAGCCCTACGCCATGCGGCCAAACACGCTCCTCCACGGGCGTTATCTCGTGGGAAGAGTGCTGGGGCAGGGCGGCTTCGGCATCACGTACATAGGTTTTGATATGGTCTTGAATTTAAAGGTGGCCATCAAGGAATATTTTCCCATGGGTTCCGCCACCAGGGAGGGAAATTCCAGCACGCTGCGGTGGAACTCCATGAACAATGTAGAGCAGAGACAGGGAGCTTACGAAAGCTTCCTGAAAGAGGCCCGTAAGACGGCGAAGCTGGATCAGGTCTCCGCCATCGTCCGGGTCAGGGATACCTTCTACGAGAATGAAACCGCCTATATCATCATGGATTACGTGGAGGGAACCACGTTGAAGGAGAAAATGCTGAAGGAGGGCGTGATGTCGTTCTCAGCCTGCATAAAGCTTCTGACGCCCCTGATGGAGGGACTGGTGAAGGTTCACGAAATAGGGCTGGTCCACAGGGACATCAGCCCGGACAACATCATGGTCCAGCCGGACGGCAGTGTAAAGCTTCTGGATCTGGGGGCGGCCAAGGACATGTCGGTGAATCAGGGGCCCCAGTCCCAGCTTGTGACCAAAAACGGTTTCAGTCCGCTGGAGCAGTATACGGAGTCGGGACAGGTGGGTCCCTGGACGGATGTCTATGCCATGAGCGCCACAATCTATTACTGCATCACGGGGAAGCTGCTCCCCTCCGCCCTTGACCGGATGAGCAGCCCTGAACTGAATTTCTCCCTTCCGATGAAGGAAGCCCTTCCGGCCTCCGCTGCTTCTGCACTGAAGGCCGGGCTGGCGGTGGATCAGAGGAACAGGACGCGGAATGTAAGCGATCTTTTGAGCCAGCTGAAGGGAACAGCGCCGGTAAATGCCGCGCCTGCACGGGATCCCTATCCTGCCACGGTTCCTGTGACTCCGGCTCCCGCACCGGCAGTCAATTCCGTTCCGCCCCAGACCCCGGGCGGCGGAAATACTTCCCTGCCAGCAGGGGGGGATAAGGGAAAGGAGAAGAAAAAATCCGGAAAGAAAAAGCTGATTGCAGCGGTGGCCGTTGTGGCAGCAGCGGCGGCTCTGATTTTTGGCATAGTGGTGTTCGTGACAAAAGGGGGCGCGCAGAAGAGCTATCTACCTGCCATGGCCGACGCGGAGAAGCAGGGGAAATATGCCGCGATCGGAAACAGCGCCGGAAATCTGATGAATATGGGATACTGCGCTACCCTGGACGGTGTGGATTATTATATTTCGGATGACTGCAGCATCCTGTATTCCGTGACCTCAAAAGGCAGTGAGGAGATATTCAGCGGGGAGGAGGATAGTTTATGGGAGCTTTCTGCTGTGGACGGAACACTGTATTATATCTATAACGGGCGTGCCTATTCCTATGACATTGCCGATGAGAAGAATAAGGAGATCTCCGCACTGAAAGATTTTAGCGGCAACATCCAGAGACTGTATGTTACAGAGAAATATTTCGTAATTTACTGCCTTGACGGAATCGTCTATCGTGTTTCGAAAAGAGGGGGGAATTACGACAGGTGCTGTAACTCTTCCTACCCAAATGGGTTTACGATTTCCGACGACGGCTGGATTTACTGTATCACAAAAACGAATGAGGGCTACCCGCAGATTGAGCGTGTGAGGCTGGACACATTGGAATTGGATGTCGGTGTCGGTATCAATTATCCGAATACCAACTTTGTGTTCATCAATCCGCTGGAAACAGACGGCGATGTATATATGCTTTGTTATGACACTCAGGCTATAGATCAGAACTTGAGTATCTATAGATTCAGCGATAGCCTTGACCTGAACGATCCATATGTGGAGTATAAGATCAACTGGTCAGATCTTGATCAGATGAATGCCAGCACTTATTACTTTTACTTTAATGTAAACAAGGAAAACCATGATATATATCTTTGCCAGATGGGTTATGACACCAATAATATTTTAATCGATGCAAATATTTATAGATTAAAAATGAATGAAAGAGGAAAGATTGATGAATTTGACCTGGTGGCAGAGGGTGCCTGGGCACCGCATATCCTGTACTATAAGGATAAGGGAATAGAACTCCTGTATCAGCAGAGAGAGTCCAGCAGAGGGGAATGGAAGGTTGAGTCTAAGAGGTTTGATGCAGAGGGCAAGGAAGTAAATTAGAAACGGCCCGTATGCCGCCTTAGCGGCAAACTTCCAAATACGGTTCGGTGCATAAAGAAAGGGGAGAAACCTGAAAGGAAACAGGTTTCTCCCCTTTTGAATCATAGAGGGTACATTCCCCGATGCTTACATCGTGCAAACTGACGCTGAGCGCAGCGAGGCTGGGGCGAATCCCCCGCTCCTGCGAAGCAGGAGGCAACACCCCTGCGGCGTTTGCGTGCTTGGGAGCAGCGCCTGCACAAGGCCGTGGTTCTGAGTGCAGGATAGCATAGACAAAAATGTCCCCATATGATATTATGACACATAGATAGGCTCTCGGAATTTTTTTGGCTGAAAATGGCGGTTTTTCTTGATTTAGGTTTTCCGTAAAAGGCGGAGGAATCAGCAGAATCGGAATCTTAAAAGGCCGGAAATATGCCGCAGCTCTGGAGGCAAAGGGCATTCCGGCAGAGCGGATTCGGAAATATGGTTTTGCGTTTCAGGGGAAGAAAGTATTGATAGGTTAAGAAAATGGATGGAATCTGACATTGTGAGCGCAGACTGTTGCAGCAGGTGTTTCGGATACCCATGCAAAGACAGCCCGGATTATATAGAGGGTTGTCGGGAAATGACTGTCCTCCCACAATATATGCTGTGATATACTGGAGCTCAAAACCATATATTGTATGTTGGCAGCATTTCCTGACAACCCCCTGTCTGTGTTTCTTTTTATGCTTCCGCACCCGGATCCTTCATCCCGGGATCCACCGCCTCATGAGGGCAGGTATTGTAGCGCAGATCCAGGAACTGAGAACGGTTCTTATTGTAAAGCTTCTTCAGTTCGTCGGAATATCCTATCACTACCCAGGGCAGCGTACCGCCGATGTACTCGATCATCTCCTGGGCCACGGTCTCGTTGGCCACAGAGAAGCTGTGTCCCTTGGGGGTCGCTTCGTCGAAGACCATCACATTGTAGGTGGTGCCGGTCTTGACGCCGTTGGTGCGGTGCGTAATCGTATTCTGGTACACCCACATCATCTTGCTGTTCTGGATGGCCCTTGCGGAGGAACCGGACAGATAATAGGTCATCAGGCGTCCGACCCTGAGAATTCCCTTCTTGTCGAAGGACTGCGCGCTTCTGTAATCGGAATCAATGGATGCCTCCGTGTATCCGGCGTTTGCAATATCCTTGCGAAGCTTGCTCAGGGAAGCACCGCTGGTAACCTTTACCACCCTGATAATACCCCAGAGCAGCAGGAACGCACCTACGGCAAACAGCCCGATATATACGGTGCTCATGCTGACAGGGCTGGCAAAACATTGTATGTAGTAGGGAATAATGGCCGCATCAATCTCTGCGTCGGTGAATCCGGCAGACTCAAAATATTCTCTGAAATACCGCTCATCTTCGGCACTCAGCTTCTTGATTTTCCCGGAGAGGGTGACGGGCGTGGTATCTCCGTCATACATTTTATCCATCCGGCCTGCATAGCTGGCAGGAACCTTGATAGCCATGAACTTCCAGTCGATAGTTTCGGATGTGACATCTTCCGTACCGATCACATAATACAAATCCGTGGTTTTGATAGAGCCGGTCTTGGTATTTTTCTCGTATGCTTCCAGAAAGCATCCGAAATTGTACTGCAGATCCACCGTAACCAGCTGATTGCTGATCTCTTCCGTGGGGATGGTGTTGAAATCCGTGTACCCCTTCACGGAATAAAATGCGTCCAGAGCATTCCACCCCGCCAGTCCGAGACCGGCCAGAATTAAAATGATGGACCCCAAAATGGAACTTTTCAGTGCCTTTTTCTTTAACTCTTCAAACATTTCCTTTCTCCTCCATACTCATTTGAAAATTTATTAAAGATGTATAAATACTTTACCACTAATGACGGGGAATTTCAAGATGGAGAGTTTACAGAATGCAAAGAATAATGTACAATGTATGATTGTGGAGGGCAAGGCTGCGCTTATAATAACAATAGCCTGTACGGCCGTTTGTACAGGGGCTGTCGGGAAATGATTGCTCATCCGCAATACATGCTGTGATATATTGGAAGCCGTCATCACATAATGTACGCTGACGGCATTTACCGACAGCTTCTGCCGGGCGGCCGGAAGGCCCTGGGCGATTGCGGGAAGCGGAGGCGCACCCTGAAAATAAAAGATGCAGAAAAGAGGGAACGGAAATGAAATTTAAGGACATGCCTTATGAAAGAGTGGATTTTACGCAGGTTGAAAAGGAAATGAGAGAGCTGATGGAGGAGTTTGACAGGGCTTCGGACGGGGAGGGACAGTTTAAGGTTCATCAGAAATACTATGCCCTCACGGACAGGGTGCACACTCTGATGACCATCGCCCACATCCGCTATGACGTGGATACCACGGATGAATTCTATGATAAGGAACACGAGTATTATAACGAGAAGAGCCCCATTTTCCATAATCTGCTGCTGGAATATGAAAAAAAGCTCTATGCTTCCCCTTACCGGGAGTATCTTGTGGGGAAGATCGGGCCGGTGGCCTTCAAGAATATGGAGCTATCCCAGAAGGCCATGGATGAGAAGCTGATTCCCCTGATGCAGGAGGAGAACAACCTTACTACGGAATACAACAAGCTCATCGCGGGGGCCAGGATCGAGTTCGACGGGCAGGTTCTGAATCTCTCCCTGCTGCGCCCCTACCTGGTACATCAGGACAGGAGCGTCAGGGCAGCTGCCTGGAAGAAGCAGAGCGAATTTTTTCAGGAAAATGCGAAGAAGCTGGACGAGATCTACGATAAGCTGGTGAAGAACCGCACGGCCCAGGCGAAGGCCATGGGATATGAGAATTATCTGGAGCTGGGTTATTACAGGATGATGCGCAACTGCTACGGCAGGGAGGAGGTGGAAGCCTTCCGCTGCCAGATTAAGGAAAGCTTTGTACCCTTCGCCGAGAAGCTCCATGAGCGCAGAAGACAGAGGCTGGGGCTTGACAGTCTCAGCTATATCGACGGTGCCGTGTATTTTAAGGACGGAAATCCCGCGCCTCTGGGCACGCCGGAGGAGATCCTGGCGGCGGGACAGAAGATGTATGGGGAGCTTTCCCCCGAGACGAAGGAATTCTATGATTTCATGATGGAGAACGAACTTTTTGACGTGCTGGGGCGCAAGACCAAGAGGGCCGGAGGCTATATGACCTATATGCCTGTATACAATTCCCCCTTTGTATTTGCCAATTTCAACGGTACCAGCGGGGATGTGGACGTGATCACCCATGAATGCGGACATGCTTTCCAGGGATATCTCTCCGGTCAGGATCCCATTCGGGAGCATTCGGATATCACCATGGAGACGGCGGAGATCCACTCCATGTCCATGGAATTCTTTACCCAGAAATGGATGCCTCTTTTCTTCGGCGGCAGGGCGGAGGACTATATCGAGATGCACCTGGAGGATTCGGCCGCCTTCATCCCCTACGGATGCATGGTGGATGAATTCCAGCACATTGTGTATGAGAACCCGGATATGACCCCGGCCCAGCGTCATGCCGCATGGCTGGACCTGGAGAAGCAGTACAGACCCCACCAGGATTACGGGGACGACGCGTTCTTCGGAAAGGGAGGCTTCTGGCAGAAGCAGCAGCATATATACAATTCTCCCTTCTATTATATTGATTATTGCCTGGCGCAGACCTGTGCCCTGCAATATAAGGTAAAGATGGATGAGGATTACGAAGGGGCATGGAAGAGCTATCTGAAGCTCTGCAGACTGTCTGCCGGGGATTTCTTCACCAATATGGTGAAGGAGGTGGGGCTTATGAGTCCTTTTGAGCCCGGCTGTGTGAAAAATATTGTGGATAAACTTGAAAAATATGTGAAATAACTTCACATTTCCGCAAAAATACGGTAAAATAGGGCGGTAAAAACAGGAAGGAGACAGTTGCTATGTCTAATAATAAGGATACACAGAGTACGGATAACACAGAACAGAAGCCGGAAAAGGTAGTGACAAAATATGATCTGAAAATGCAGAGGAGAAAGGAACAAAAGGAGAAGGAGCTCAGGGACAGGCGCATCGGCAGGATCATCGGTGTCGTGCTGGCTGTGGCGCTGGTCTGCTTTGTGGCCTCCTTTCCCATCCGGAATCTGCTCACCGTTAAGGGAACCTACGTCACGGTGAACGGGGAGCAGATCAACAGGGTGGAATTTGACTACTACTATCAGACGGCACGCAATGAGTATATGTCCACCAACGGAATGTATCTGAGCTATTTCGGACTGGATTTAAGCGGCGATCTGTCCAGGCAGATGTATTCCGAGACGCTTACCTGGAAGGATTATTTCGAGGAAGTGGCGGTGCAGAATATTGCCCGCAACAAGGGGATGCTGAAGGAGGCCCGGGCGGAAGGCTTTACCTATGATACCGGGGAGGACTATCGGGAATATGAAGAGATGCTGGAACAGGCGGCGTCCGAGAACGGCTATACGGTAAAGGACTATGTGAAGGAGCTGTACGGTGTGTACGCTACTCCCTCAAGGATAAAGCCTTATATAGAAGAAGCGCTCTATGTGGCGGCATATTATGACAAGGTGGCGGAAGGGGTTGCGCCGGCCATGGAGGAAATCGAAAGCTACTATGCCGAGAACAAGGCCAGCTATGATTCCGTAGATTACTATATGGAGACGGTGGACGCGCAGCTGCCCACGGAGCCCACTGAGCTGGCAGATCCTGTGGAGGAGCCTGAGGAAGGCGAAGAAGAGAACGGCGGGGACGACGGAGAGAGCGGCGAGGAGCAGACCTATCAGCCCTCCGAGGCCGAGATAGCCGCCGCCATGGAAAAGGCGAAGGAAGAGGCCGACAAGGCGGTGAAGACCATCCGGAAGGGCGAGCTGCACGAAGGCGCCAGGAGAACTGCAATCAACTCCAATGTGAGGGACTGGCTCTATGACGAGGCCAGAAAGGAAGGCGACACGAATGTCATAGAGGACGCCGCCAACCACCGCTATTATGTCGTATGCTTTATGGACCGCTATCTGGAGGAAACTCCTTCCGCGGATCTGCATATTGCCATGACGGATAAGGGCAACGGACAGGCCCTCATGGATGAGTGGAAGGGCGGCGAGGCAACGGAGGAGACCTTCGCAGAGCTCTGTGACAAATATAATGACGCTTCTGTCATGTCTGCCAGGGGAGGACTGGTGGAAGGCGCGCTGCCTTCCTCTGTGCCGGATGAACTGAAGGAGTGGATGACGGATGAAGCGCGTCAGAAGGGAGATACCGTGGTGATCTCGCCGGAAACCGAAGAATACGATTATGTGGTGTATTATGCGGGACCCAATGATGCGGAGTGGGCGATGAGTATCCGGAATACCCTGATTAATGAGAAAATGTCGGAATACCTGGAGGAAAAGACACAGGATATTCAGGTACAGGACTCCAGGGGGAATCTGAATTATCTTAAGGTACGGGCTCAGGAGGAGGAGGCAAAGGCCTCGGCGGAGAGCAGCGAAGGCACGGAAGAGGGAAATACGGATTCCCAGGAGCCGGGAACGGAAGGATCCGGTGAGTCCGGAACGGAGGAAGACGGGTCTTCGGAAGAGCCGGGGACTGAAGATTCCGGCTCTGCGCAGTAGCGGGGGTGGATGCCTGAAGGCTGTCTGTAAAGCCAGTGCGGATGCCTGAGGCCGCCTGTAAAGTCAGTGCGGATACCGGAAAGCCGTCTGTAAAGTCAGTGCGGATGCTCCGGCGGAAACGGAGTTCCCGAATGGGAGAAATGGATCCGGCATGAAGTTGAGATCAGGATAGTATGGGAAGGCGGTGGGAGTTCTCACCGCTTTACATTTTCACCTTACGGGAAAGCCCGCGGCCGGACATGGAAACAGATCGGCATCGCAGCGGCCGGGAGCCCGGCGGGACAGACGGATTTGGAGGCTGGAGGCAGAATGGGAAAGATAAGTAAGGATACAAGAATAGCGGTGCCGCCCAGGGCACAGGCTATTATAAGGACGATCACGGAGGCGGGACATGAGGCTTATGCGGTGGGCGGGTGCGTCCGGGACTGCATCCTGGGCAGGCAGCCCCAGGACTGGGACATTACCACCTCCGCAAGGCCTGAACAGGTAAAGGCTCTTTTTCCCCACACCATAGATACGGGACTGCAGCATGGCACGGTCACCGTCATGATGGACAGGGAAGGCTTTGAGGTGACTACCTACCGCATCGACGGAAGCTATGAGGACAGCAGGCATCCCAGCAGAGTTACCTTTACCCCCAGCCTTACGGAGGATTTAAAGCGCAGGGACCTGACCATCAACGCCATGGCCTATAATGAGAGCCGGGGGCTGGTGGATCCCTTCGGAGGGCTGGAGGATCTGGAGAGGGGAATTGTGCGATGCGTGGGCAATCCCATGGAGCGCTTCTCGGAAGATGCACTGCGCATTCTGCGGGCCATCCGCTTCTCCGCCCAGCTGGGCTATGGGATTGAGGAAGAAACCCTGGGCGCGGTCAGGAAGCTTTCCCCCACCCTGGAGCGCATCAGCGCTGAAAGAATCCAGGCGGAGCTGATAAAATTACTGCTCTCACCCCACCCCGATTATCTGCGGATTGCCTATGACAATGGTGTCACAAAAGTGATTCTGCCGGAATTTGACCATGCCATGGAGACCGATCAGACGCACCGGCATCATTGCTGCAGTGTGGGGGAGCATACCCTTCGCTCCCTGCTCCATGTGGAGGCGGACAGGGTGCTGCGGCTGGCCATGCTGCTCCATGATTTGGGCAAACCGGCCGTGCTGACCGTGGATGAGGGGGGGATTACGCATTTTCACGGGCATGCGGCGGTCAGCGCCGTGATGGCGGAGCGTATATTAAAAAGGCTGAAATTCGATAATGATACGGTTCAGAAGGTGTGCAGGCTGGTTTTGTACCATGATTACGGAAACGGAATGGACGTGGATATGCGGATGGCCAGGAGAGCCGTGAACAGAATCGGGGAAGAAGCCTTTCCCGGGATTTTTGCGGTAAAGTATGCCGATATCATGGCACAGAGCGATTATTGCCACAGGGAGAAGCTGGAAAGGCTGGAGAAATGGAGGGAGCTTTACGGGGAAATTCTGGCAGGGCGGCAGTGTGTATCCTTAAAGACTCTGGCAGTGAAGGGCTCCGACCTGATCGCCCTGGGATGGAAGCCGGGAAAGGAGCTGGGAGCCGTCCTGCAAAAGCTCCTGGAGCTGGTACTTGACGATCCCGGGCGCAATACAAGAGAAATCCTTCTGGCACAAGCGGAACAGATGAAAATAGCGGGCGAGTCCTAACATACTTTCGGAAATCCTCTCATATGATGGTTATGAACCGGACCGGACACGGTGCGGCGATACAGGAAACCAATGTAGGAGGGGCCGGAAGTGAATGACAGGGCAGTTGAGTTGCTGGAGCAGTATGAGATAGAGGTGCTTCGCACCAGAAAGGGCAGGGGCGCCATTTTGTGTGACACCAATCTGGGAATCCTGATTTTGAAGGAGTATTCGGGAAGCCCGGACAGGATAGAGCTGCAGAATAAGCTGTTAAAACAGATATCGGATGCCGGATTGGTGAAGGTGGAAAGTATTATACCCAACAGGGAGGGAACACTGGTTGTTAAGGACGGCGACGGCGCGGGATATGTGCTGAAGACCTGGCGGGACGGGAGGGAGTGCAGCCTTTATGACAGGGCGGAATGCGCCGAGGCGGTACAGCTTTTGGCCAGACTTCACGACTGTATGAGGCTTCCCGGGGACACCCTGAATCTTCCATTGGCCTTTTCCCTGGAAAAGGAGTATGATAAACGCAACAGGGAACTGAAGCGGGTGAGAAAATATCTGCAGCAGAAGAAGCAGAAGAACTGGTTTGAAATCAATCTGCGCCATACGCTGGACGCATTTCTGGAACAGGCGCTTGCCGTGACAGAGGAGTGGAAGGCTTACTGCCCGGCGGCCGGAGAAGGAACGGGAACGGATTTCGTGGAATTCTGCCATGGGGATTATCAATATCATAATATACTTCAGGGGAGTGACGGATGGTTTCTAGTCAACTTCGAGAAATATCTCAGGGATGACCCTGTAAGAGATCTCTACCTTCTTCTCAGAAAGCTTCTGGAGAAGGTGAACTGGTCGGTTTCCCTGGGGACGGAGCTGCTGGAGGCCTATGAAAAGCAGCGCCCCATAGCGGCCGGAAGCTGGATTGACCTGTATTACAGACTGGCCTATCCGGAGAAATTCTGGAAGATTGTGAATTTTTACTATAATTCGGGGAAGGCATGGATACCGGAAAAAAATCAGGAGAAGCTGGAGAGAGTGATTGCCCAGGAAAAGGAAAAGCAGCACTTCCTGGATGAGGTTTTCCGAAATGTGGGGAGGCTGCGCCGATCATAAAAGGCTTACTCAGGAAGGCTGAGACGGCCGTGGGGATGAACAGGGCTTCCGGAGAGTACAAAGAGGGATATATGGTGAAGAAAGAGAAAAGTACCGAAAAGGGGATGAGAAATCGATATTATCTTATCCTGATGACAATTATGACAATTCTGTCGTTATCCGGATGCGGACTTCCGTTTTTCGGAAAGAACGGGGAGGAAAGCGGACCGTCGGAACCGGGGAGGGCGGACACGGGCTTCGTGCTCACAGGGCCGGACAGCTTCGATTCGGCGGATACTGCCATTCTGGTGAACCGAAACGAGGAGGATGATACTCTGACCTTCCTGAATCTGGAGCTGGGGAGAAAGTATACTCTATCCATGGACGGAACCACCAGGCTCTACGACCGGTATGGGGAAGCTGTCACCGTGGGTCAGTTTGAAAAGGGGGATATTGTGGATATCACCTTTCTGAAGACAAAAAAGCATCTGACCACCATGCAGCTCTCCGGCCAGGCCTGGGTCTATGAGGATGTACAGTGGTATGAGATGAATACGGCGAAGGGGGAGGTAACCATCGGCTCCGACCTGTACAAGCTTACTTCCAATACCCAGTACCTGTCGGCAGGCAGGAGCATCGAACCCATGGATCTGAATGCGGCAGATGTATTAAGCTTTCAGGGCATCGACAAACAGGTCCTCACCGTGCGGGTGGAGAAGGGACATGGTTACCTGCGCCTGAAGAACGACGAAAATTTTGTGGGCGGCTGGATCGAGATCGGACAATCTATAATACAGCGGATAACGGAGGATATGCTGCTCACGGTGCCTGAGGGCAGCTATGAGGTGAATATAAGCAATAAGGGCGGGGGCGGCGTCAAGAATGTGGTAATCAGAAGAAATGAGGAAAGCATGCTTGACATCGGGGATCTGGAGATTCCGGAGCCCCAGAAGGGAATGGTCCTTTTCTCCCTGAGTCCCTCCGATGCGGAGCTGTATATCGACGGGGACAAGGTGGACGCATCCGGTCCCATTACGCTGGAGTACGGCCTGCACCAGTTTATTGCCAGGGCTTCCGGCTACCAGTCCATTACCCAGTATATCCGTGTGGCACAGGAATCCACGGGGGTCAACGTGGTGCTGGAGACTCTGGGCTCCGGGGCGGGGGAGGAATCCTCCTCCTCCGGTTCTACCTCCACAGACACCCTGGCGGATTACTACAAGGTCTATGTGGATGCGCCGGCAGGGGCGGAGGTGTACCTGGACGGAAATTATGTGGGTGTCTCTCCCTGCAGTTTTAAAAAGGTGGAGGGCGTGCGTGTCATTACCCTGAGAAAATCAGGGTATGAAACCAGGAGCTACACGGTGAATATCGATAATGCGGAGAAGGATCTTTCGTACTCCTTTGCGGATCTGGTGAAACAGGAGGATTCTTCCAAGGAATCCTCCTCCGGACAATCCGGTGAATCTGAAAGCAGCGCTTCCTCCGGGACTTCCGGCAGTGAGTGAAAAGGCTTATAAATATTAACTTTGTCCAGAAAATGCCTTGACAAACCCGATAAAACCATATATATATATTTATAGACGTTTCAGAAGGACAACCGTGAAATGTACAAAAAAAGAAAACTCATTATAGGAGGCGTTCAATATGAACAAAACAGAATTAACCGCAGCTATGGCTGAGCAGGCCGGTATTTCCAGGAAAGATGCGGAGAAGGCTCTGAAGGCTTTCACCGATGTGGTATCTGATGAACTGAAGAAGGGCGGAAAGGTTCAGCTGGTTGGCTTCGGAACTTTCGAGGTATCCGAGAGAGCGGCCAGAGAGGGCAGAAATCCCCAGACCGGCAAGTCCATGAAGATTGCTGCTTCCAAGGCTCCCAAGTTTAAGGCAGGCAAGGCTTTAAAGGATCTGGTCAACGGCTGATCACTATTTGTGATATAAGAATCTGTTATACTGCAGACCGCCAGGATTTACATTGATGCTCCTGGGAAAGTACTTGGCTGGCGGTCTGCAGTCGGGTCGTACTGCAAATTTAGTCGGTCTGCAGTATAGATTATCAGGAATCAAAGAGCCCGCCGGGTGTCCCTCCCAGCATTGAGGATGGACATGTCCCCGGGCTTTTTGTGTATTTTGGATGGGGAAGCGAGGCGGAAGAATATGAGATTGGACAAATATCTGAAGGTATCGAGACTGATTAAGAGGCGTACCGTGGCAAATGAGGCCTGCGACAGCGGGCGTGTGTCAATAAACGGCAGACCGGCAAAGGCCTCCGCCGAGGTAAAGCAGGGGGATATCATCACCATCGGCTTTGGAAATAAGGAGGTAAAGGTGGAGGTGCTGGATGTACAGGAGACCGTGAAGAAAGAGGAGGCAAAGGAGCTTTTCCGGTACCTCTGAGGTTCTTTTTTCCTTAAGACCCTCATATAAATTATAATGACTTTATACCAGGCTCAGCTGTTATTCTTCGGTATGCTGCTGCACTGCGCGGGCAAATGTTTTGAGAATGGCGTCCTGCCATACTGATACACCGCCGCAAAGAAACCGCCGGAATCCGGATGAGCGTCGTATGGAATCATTAGAATTAGCATAAACGGAAGCCGAGCCGGACGGGTTCCGGGCAGGGAGGGAAATATGGAAGATTTAAGCACAGGCACGCGCGCCCACAGGGTAAGTATGACAAACCGCAGAAGCTGTACCGTCAATGGTGTCAACGATGTGCTTTCCTTTGACATACATGAAATTCTTCTGGAGACGGAGCAGGGAATGCTGATGATAAAAGGGGATGAGCTCCATGTCAACAGGCTGACACTGGAAAAGGGAGAAGTGGATATAGACGGCAGGATCGACAGTTTTACTTATTCCGATGCGGCCGGCGGTGGACAGAAGAGCGAATCCCTGCTGACGCGTCTGTTCCGTTAAGCCCATGGCCAACGAGTATCAATTCCTGCAGTATTCCCTGTTCACCGGAATCTTCATCACCTTTGTGTACGATCTGCTTCGGATTTTCCGAAGGGTAGTGCCTCACAGGTTATTCTTTATATCCCTGGAGGACCTTGCATTCTGGATCTACTGCGCGGCGGAGGTATTCCTGCTGATGTACCGCGTCAGCAACGGGACGCTGAGATGGTTCGCCGTGACCGGAGCCCTGGCGGGCATGTTCCTGTACATAAAGCTGGTCAGCCCCTTTTTTGTGAAATACACCTCCCTTGTATTGAACAAAACAGCAGGCTTGGCAGGAAAAATATTGAAATGGTTTTTCAGGCCCTTTGGATTGGCCTGTGCAAAGGTCGGCAGGGGGACGCGCAGGGCGGGGGGAAGGGCAGGACGCTTCCTGAGAAGAGGAAAGAGCAGTTTCAAAAACAGGTTGACGTATTTTATAAAAAAGCTTAAAATGGGTTTAAAGGCCAGATGAGAGTGTTATGGCCGCGGTTGGGAAGGAAGAGAGTATGGCAAGGCGGAGAAGGGTTGCATATCGCAAAAGATATCAGAATCGTTTCGGGATGTTTCTGGTCTCACTGGTGGTGGTGCTGATCTTGATTCTGGTGGAGGTGAGAAGCCTGGAGCTGCAGGATAAGATCGATGCCAGGAAGGCGGAGGCAGCGCAGCTGGAGGCTCAGATTGAAGCTGAGAGCAGGCGGACGGAAGAGATTAACAGGTTCGGCAAGGAAGTCCAGACCAAGGGCTATATAGAGCGCATAGCCAGGGAGAAGCTGGGGCTTGTCTATGAGGATGAGATTTTATTTAAACAGAAGTAGAAGCGCGGGAGCGGAGAGCTCCCGTTTTTTTTGTCGTAAAACTTTATGGGGAGAGGTTCTCGTTTTTGACAAAAAATCAAATTTCGCCTTTCTATAATAGGTACTGCTGTGAGAGAGCGGCAGCAGAAAGGTGTGGATTTTGGTATGATCAGACGCAAAGGTGAGGTGAAAGAGCTGCAGACGGCGCAGGTTTCGGATCTGTGCAGGTACAGGCTTCTGAATTATGCGGACAGCTTTGCCGAGCTGGCGAGGGGCTATGACCAGGAATTCGAGCCGGGGCCGTCTGGCCGGGAGGCGGTTCTGATGGAGAGAAGAATATGGGAGAGCAGGCAGATTATCCGGGGACATTTGAACGAGATGTCGAGAATTATGACGGAGGCGGCCAGCGAGGTACTGAAATTTAGACCCATGGAGGGAAAGAAGAAAAAAATGCTGATACAGGCTTTGGCGGAGGAGGGGATTCATGTGGAAGCGCCATGCTATCTGCCCAGAGGTGAGGAAAGGCAGGCGATCATGCTTACCATGAGCACCCGCGCGGGAACCAGAATATCCGCGGAGGATGCGGCCGATATGGTATCCGTGCTGCTGGACAGAAGATTTGTCCCTTCGGTGGACAGCCCTGCCATGGTGGAAAATATGCCCCAGAGCTTCATCCTGGAGGAGGAAGCAGGCTTTCTGGTGCTCACCGGCTTTTCCAGGGCCGTGAAGGAGAATGAAACCGTATCAGGGGACAATTATGCGGTGCTGGAATCCGGGAAAGGGCGGGTGACGGTGATGCTGTCGGATGGAACGGGCTCTGGAGAGAAGGCCGGTAAGGATAGCGAGAAGGTGCTTGATCTGATGGAGAAAATGCTGGAGGCCGGGTACAGTACCGGCGCGGCGGTCAACATGGTCAATACCATGCTGTTCGCGGCGGCGGAAGACGGTAATTATCCTACTCTTGACATCTGCGATATCGATCTGTATCAGGGAAGCTGCCGGCTGAGAAAGGTGGGAGGCGCCGTCACCTTTTTAAAAAGGGCCCGGGAGGTGGAGGCAATCTGTGTGGGAAATCTTCCCCTTGGGATTTTCGGGCAGGTGGAAATCGAACCCGTGTATAAAAAGCTCCAGGACGGAGATTATCTGATTATGATATCCGACGGCGTGGCGGACGCCTTTGGGGGCGAGGATTACGAACACACCATGCAGAGCGTCATTGCGGGAATCCAGGACCACAATCCGGGAGAGATAGCGGAGAGATTGCTTCGGATTGCGCTTCATGCAAGCGGGGGGAAAATTTCGGACGATATGACCATAGGTGTAGTCGGAATCTGGAAAGCCTGAATCTGGAAAGTCTGAATTTGACTTTTTCCTCTTTTTGGGATACTATCTGAATATGAAGATCAGGGAGAAAACGGAAAAGAAAGTATTTGCCTATATGGAGGAACACCGGATGCTGGTCCCCGGCGAGAAGCTGGTGCTGGGAGTGTCGGGGGGAGCGGATTCCATGTGCCTGCTCCGGCTTATGACGGCATATGCCGAAAGTGTGCCCCTGTCGCTGGCGGTAGTTCATGTGAACCACGGAATCCGGCGGGATGCGGGGGAAGATGCCCGTTATGTGGAGGAGCTGTGCCGAAGAGAAGGTATTTCCTTTTTCCTCACGGAAGCGGATGTACATGCTCTGGCTCTGAAGGAGAAATGCTCGGAGGAGGATGCCGGCAGACGGGTGCGCTATGAGGCGCTGGGAAGAGCGGCGCAGGCGCTTGGAGGTGCGAAGCTGGCAGTGGCCCACAACAGCAACGACAATGCGGAAACCATGCTCTTCCACCTGTTCCGGGGCAGCGGGATAAAGGGACTGGGGGGGATTGCGCCCGTGGGCAGGGATCCTGTAAGCGGGAACATGGTCATACGTCCGCTTCTGTGCCTGGAGCGCCGGGAGGTGGAAGCATACCTGGAGGAGCGCGGGATAAGGTGGTGCGCGGACAGCACCAACGCCGGGGACGATTACAGCAGGAACCGTATACGGCACCATATTCTGCCCTATGCGGAGCAGGCGGTCTTTGGGGGAGCCGTGGGGCATATGGGCCGGACGGCGCAGCTGCTGCGGGAGACGGAGGACTACCTGGAGATGCAGACGGAGGAAGCCCTGGGGAAATGCGTGAGAAAGGAAGCGCAGGGCGGGCGCGTCCGCTATGTGGTGGAAGCCGGGCGGTTCGCGGACTTCCACGGGGCTCTCCGGAAGAGAATGCTGCTCACGCTGGCAAAGGAGCTGTCCCCCACCGGAAAGGATATTGCATCGGTGCATATCCTGGATATGCTGAGCCTG
Organism: uncultured Acetatifactor sp.; assembly: GCA_910589035.1. Classification (GTDB taxonomy): domain Bacteria; phylum Bacillota; class Clostridia; order Lachnospirales; family Lachnospiraceae; genus Acetatifactor. Next base: position 59,019 of record CAJUSI010000021.1, read on the forward strand.
TTTGAGAGAGAGGAGAACCGGAGTATCGATCTGCCTTTTGGGATCAGGGCCTTCAGACAGTATGAAAAGGTGGTGCTGGAACGCAGGGCGGAGGGGGGCTGCCGGAAGGATGCCGTCAACGGGGCAGAGGGAACCCGCCGGGAGGATGCCGCCCGCGGGACAGAGGGGGCCCGCCCGGAGGATGCCGCCCGCGGGAGAGAGGGAACCCGCCGGGAGGATGCCGCCCGCGGGAGAGAGGGAACCCGCCCGGAGGAGGAAGCACGTCCGGCGGCTGCTCCCGGCGAGATCGCGGTGGAGCGTGAGCTTTCGGGGCCCATCTGCTGTGAGCTGGACGGAGCGGAGTGGGAGGGATTTCTGGAAGCTGTCTGCGGGGAGCTGTTCCCCGGGCAGGCGCAGACAGGCGGTAAGAAATGCGTGAGGATGGAATTCTCACGGTTCCCCGCAAAAAAAGGACAGGAAGTTCCCAGAAACAGGTATACGAAATGGTTTGATTATGATAAAATAAAGGAATGTATGGTGATCCGCACCAGACGCCGGGGAGATTATTTCACCGCGGCCGACGGCCGGGGCGGGATGATGCACAAAACCCTGAAGGATTACATGATTGCGGAGAAAATTCCCCGGCAGCTTCGGGACAGTCTTCCGGTGCTGGCGGAGGGCAGTCATGTCCTCTGGCTGGCAGGATGGCGGATCAGCGAATATTACAAGGTGCGTGAAACCACGGCGAATATCCTGCAGGTGAAATTAACGGGGGAATCATGCCAGGGAACAGGGAAAAGCATGGAAACGGAGGAGAAAGATGTCAGAACACATTAGGGTACTATTGCCGGAGGAGGAAGTGGACGCAAGAATTCAGGAGATCGGGGAGCAGATCAGCAGGGAGTATGAGGGGAAGCAGGTGCATATGATCTGCGTGCTGAAGGGCGGAAGCTTTTTTATGTGTGAGCTTGCAAAGAGAATTACCGTGCCGGTCTCGCTGGACTTTATGGCGGTCTCCAGCTATGGAAGCGGTACCACATCCGGAGGCGTGGTGAAGATTGTAAAGGATTTGGACGAAACCATCCGGGAGAAGGATGTTCTGGTGGTGGAGGATATCGTGGACAGCGGCAGGACTTTGAGCTATCTGCTGGAGATGCTCCAGGCCAGGGGACCGAAGTCCCTGCGTCTGTGCACGCTGCTTGATAAGCCCGACAGGCGTGTGGTGGACGTGAAGGTGGATTATACGGGATTTCATATTCCGGATGAGTTTGTGGTGGGCTATGGGCTGGACTATGATCAGAGATACCGGAACCTGCCCTATATCGGCGTGATAGAGTTCAAGTGACGGATTTTTTTGAGGCGCCCCGTCCGGATGCGGATTCGCGTGCCGGAAGGAGCAATACGGAACTTTAATAGGAGGCTTGCAAGTTGAAGCAGAAAAGCAGAGGACTTAATTCATATTTTCTTTTTATCATTCTGCTCCTGATGGGAGTGTTGGTGCTCGCTTCCCTGAACGGAGCGAATGAGGAGTATACCCGGGAGGAGTTTGTTGCCGACATAGAGAACGATAATGTCCGCAATATCGTGATACACCCCAACAGCGAGGTGCCCACGGGTTACCTGGCGGTGGAGCTGAAAAACAAAGGGGACAAGAAGCTCTATGTGACGGATATCGTGGAGGCTGAGAAGCTGGTGAGAAGCTACGGCTTTGATCCGCTGGTGGAGGATGTTCGCAGGGAGGGGTGGGTGCTGACTACCCTGGTGCCCATGCTGATCGTGCTGGGGGTGGGCGTATTTCTCTTCCTGCTGATTAACGCCCAGAATGCCAACAGCGGCAACGGAAGGATGATGAACTTCGGCAAGAGCCGTGCCAGAATGACCGTAGGCGACAAAAATGTCACCTTTGCGCAGGTGGCCGGTCTGAAGGAGGAGAAGGAGGAGCTGGAGGAAATCGTGGATTTCCTGAGAGAGCCAGGAAAGTACACCCGGGTGGGGGCCAGAATTCCCAAGGGCGTGCTGCTGGAGGGCCCTCCCGGCACGGGTAAGACGCTTCTGGCCAAGGCCGTGGCCGGGGAGGCGGGCGTGCCCTTTTTCAGTATCTCCGGATCGGATTTTGTGGAAATGTTCGTGGGCGTGGGCGCGTCCAGGGTGCGGGATCTGTTCGAGGACGCCAAGAGAAATTCGCCCTGCATCGTGTTTATAGATGAGATCGACGCCGTGGCCAGACGCCGGGGCGCCGGCATGGGCGGCGGGCATGACGAGAGGGAGCAGACCCTGAACCAGCTGCTGGTGGAGATGGACGGCTTCGGCGTCAACGAGGGCATCATCGTCATGGCGGCCACCAACAGGGTGGATATCCTGGATCCCGCGATCCTGCGTCCCGGGCGCTTCGACAGGAAGGTGGCCGTGGGCACGCCGGATGTACAGGGCAGGGAAGATATCCTGAAGGTGCATTCGAAGAATAAGCCCCTGGCGGAGAATGTGGATTTAAAGCAGGTGGCCCAGACCACGGCGGGCTTTACCGGGGCGGACCTGGAAAACCTCCTGAATGAGGCGGCCATCAATGCGGCGAAGGAGGGCAAGGGATACCTGGCCCAGGACGACATCAAAAGGGCCTTCGTCAAGGTGGGAATCGGTACGGAGAAGAAGAGCCGGATTATCTCCGACAAGGAGAAGAAGATTACGGCCTATCACGAGGCGGGGCATGCCATACTGTTTCATGTATTGCCGGATGTGGGACCCGTCTACACGGTGTCCATCATTCCCACGGGAGTGGGGGCGGCCGGCTATACCATGCCCCTGCCGGACAAGGACGAGATGTTCCTTACCAGGGGACAGATGCTGCAGGATATCATGGTTTCCCTGGGGGGAAGAATTGCGGAGGAGATCATTTTCAAGGACATTACCACGGGGGCTTCCAGCGATATTAAGAAGGCCACCAAGGTGGCCCGCAGGATGGTAACCCGCTTCGGCATGTCAGAGAATATCGGCGTCATCTGCTATGATGACGATGACGACGAGGTGTTCATCGGGCGTGACCTGGCCCATGCCAAATCCCACAGCGAATCCGTCTCCGGCGAGATCGACAGGGAAGTGAAGAGTATCATTGACGGATGCTATGCCAAAGCAAGGGAAATCATCCTGGAGAAGGAAAAGGTGCTTCACAGCTGTGCACAGCTCCTGCTGGAGAAAGAGAAGATCGGCAGGGAAGAGTTTGAGGCGCTGTTTGCTTCCGGCGAGAGCACTTCCGCTTATGAAGAACTGAATTCCTCGGTGTTTACCTGAGGGAAGGCACATACAAATTGCACAAAAATCAAAGAAGGAATTTGTCAATTTTGTTGAAAATGGAACTTGGCAAAAAGGGAGGGAAATGATATTATAATACTCGTAACCCCCAATACATTATATAGTTTTTTGCTATACCCCATAAGAAATACCTTCTCTAAAAAGGACAGTCACCCCATGGCTGTCCTTTTTACATGCGCCAAAATCCCGGCGGGGCCGCCGCCCGGACCGGCAGGTCCAAAATACTCAGCATAGCCTGCTGCGCTTCCGCTTTTGAACCTGCACTCTCGAAAAATATCCTCAGAAATTTGCCCAGGAACTTCAGAGTACTAGAAGTCCTGCGAAAAGAGCACGCGCTCCTCGGTATATTTTTCAATCACGGCCGTGATTTCCTCCAGGGTCGAATATTCTACAGCGCCGAGCGTGAGTCCGTTTTCGCCCACAGGGCTTTTTCCATATTTCATGCCCACAAAATCATCCATGGAGCCATCTAAATTATTGTTGATGATGGCATCCGCAGAGCCCCAGCAGGAGCTGTCGCCGTCCTGAGAGGCGATGGAACCGTAATAAACATAGTCTTCATGCGAGGCGGCCAGGCTACTGTAATACAGAAGAAATCGTTTGCCGCCGTATTCCATCAGCGACACCTTACCGTGCCCGTGTCCGTTTTCCTGCCATCCATCTCTGATGCGCAATAACTCCTCAGGACCCTCCGGCCCATTCCGCAGGATATATGTGTTCAATTCAAGTTGAGGCAGGGGGTCACCCTGGCGCTCAGAAATGAAAGTCACTGCCAGCTCCGGGCTGCCGTCGCCCTCGAAATCGATCTCCTCCGCAAATATAAGCTTCCCTTGATTGCGGTGAATCAAACCGTTCAGATAGTCTCCGTAGGCGCGCAGGGGATCCCCGGCTACGTCAAGGCCGGAGGCGTCCTTTACTGCCTGATTCAGGCTTTCATCTGCCTCAAGTTCCTTTGCCACAAAATCAGGTACGCCCAGCACGGAAAATTTCTCCACGGTGATTTCCCCTTCCGCCGTCATTTCAGCCATCTCCCCGGCGCCGACAGCGGCCGTATTTTCCCCGGCGGTACACATCACCGTGCCCTCCAGGATGTAAACGCGCATGACGTCCGCCTCCGGTATCTCCACCCAGCCGCAGGTGCCCCGGATTCCCACCGCCATGGTGGAGGTACGGATGTCCATGGTTTCGTCGTCGGCCAGCGGCTCGGTGACGTTAAAAAAGAGACTGCCGGATATTACATCGATGGAGAGCGCCTTGTCCTCTTTCGAAACGGAGATTTGACTGCTCTGATCCATTTTGGCAAGCTTTACGTGGTCGAGGTCAATCCAGGCGTAACTTTCCGCTTCGGTGCCCACTCCGTAGCCGCTGTAAAGGCCCAGATTTTCCGCTGGGGCGACGCTTTGCCCTTCCGCATCGGATACACTCACGGTTCCTTCCGTTTTCCGCAGATGCATGGAAGCTGCGGAGGCGTTGCCGCATCCGGATATCAGGCACAACGCCGACAGCAGCGCCGGCAGCAGCGCGAGACTGTGCCGGTAAAGTTTCTTTTTCATATGTATGACCTGCCCTTCCGCTGCGTTGCAGGAGCCGGAGGAGATGAACCCGGACGCCAGAGGCGCAGCAAATAATCCCCATTGCTCAGTTACGGATACGAGTATACCACATTTTTCCGCCGTAAACAATTCCTGCCTCGGGCTCGGTTCCATTTAATTTCCCTGTCGTTAATTCTTTCATCTGGAAACCTGTCAATCCTATCAATCCGGCATAGCCGACAGAGCCGCGTCCCCGGGCTGCCGGCTATGCGATATCCTTCGTGTGGTACTTCCGGAACGCCAGGGTAACTGATGCGGCGGCAAGGAAAATCCCCACCCCCAAATATCCGGCGTTGACAGCGCCGTCCGCGATGATGTCCGCGCCCTCGGTATAACCGAAGGGCGTAATGTATTTCAGAAATTCCGCATCCTCCGACAGGTTCGCAATAATATTCAGAAAGTAGAAAACAGCGGCCAGGCCCAGCCCTATGCCAAGGCTGCCGCGGCGCAGGAAGGCGGAAAGACCGAAGGTGATACAGGCCACCTCAAGCTGCATCAGGAAGTACGCGGTGAAGAGCAGCGCAAGGGTTTTCAGAGAGACCTCTTCTCCGATCAGGAGAACAGAAAGCGCCGTGACGCCCACTGCGGCGGCATTCAGGATTCCGATCTGGAGGACAATGGCCAGAAATTTTTCGCCCAGGATTTTCGATCTGGATATGGGATGGGACAGCAGGAAGTCCGCGGTGTGCTCCTTCTCCTCCTTTGCCAGAGAGGAAATTCCCAGCAGCGCCGCAAAGAAAGCGCCTCCCAGCCCCAGGATATTGCCGCATTCCACGCCGAAGAAGCCGATGAACGCTCCGAAATTGATCCGGTCCATCCCAAAGGCCTGGGAAAAGCTGCCCATGTCGGCGAACATGGCGCTCATCTCCTCCATCTGCGAACCCATTTCCGGATAAATCAGAATGCAGACGCCCAGCATAAAGGCGATGGCGGCAGTCCAGATGAGAAGGCCGGTTCTGCCCTGTCTCAGTTCATGTTTAAATATGGTCATTGTCTTTTTCCTCCTCCCGATAATAGTGCAGGAAAACCTCCTCCAGATCCGGCTCGGCAACGGTCAAGTCTGTGATCGGAAGAGGAGCCAGGGCATTTAACAGAGTGCGCGCCTCTCCGCTGTAAAGGAAGCTGACGGCGTCGGGAAGGCACTCCACATCCTTTATATTGGAGAGGGCGGGAGCCTGGGACACGCCCCTGAGGGTTACCCGCTTTGCACCCGTATGCCCTAATTTCTCCACATTGTCGGTTACAAGAATCCTGCCCTCCCGGATCACCGCGGCGTGCCTGCAGTACCGCTGCACCTCCGAGAGCACATGGGAGGAGAGGAATACCGTGGCTCCTTCCCGGTTGCGCTCCTGCAGGAGGGAGTAGAATTCCCGCTGCATGAGGGGGTCCAGGCCGCTGGTGGGCTCGTCCAGGATGTACAGACGGGGCTTATGCTGCATGGCGCAGACAATGCCCACCTTCTTGCGGTTTCCCAGGGAGAGCTCCTCCACCTTCCGGGAGGTGTCCAGCTCCAGGCGCCTGCAAAGCTCCTCCGCCTCCTCCCGGCAGTCCTTCTTATGCAGGTCTGCGGACAAGCGCAGCACATCCCTTACCCGCATGCCGTGGTAGAACATGGCTTCCGAGGGCAGATAGCCGATCTCTCCCAGAAGGGAGGTTTTATTCTTCTGAATCTCCTGCCCGAAGATCTCCGCCCTTCCCCCGGTGGCGGTAATCAGGCCAAGGAGGATGCGGATGGTGGTACTCTTGCCCGCGCCGTTGGGGCCGATGAAGCCGAAGAAGTCTCCTTCTTCCACGGAGAGAGTCACATCCGCGATTCCCCGGGCTTTGCCGTAGTATTTTTTTAAATGGTGGATTTCTATTGCTTTCATGGGGGTTCTCCTTATTCTTATATATGGCTTTGTACAATTCCGTCATAAACAGGCTTTTCCATACATTTGCAGATAATTCGGGTCAATCGCCGTACCTGCTTCATGTCGAATGTTTTTTAATACATCCCCTGTCTCATGACAGGCCGTTATTTCCTGTAGACAGTTTGCGGCGGGCTAAGGACATCGTTTCATCTGTGACGCTTTTTATTAGGTATGCCATTTATTAAAAAGCCGGAGAAATCAAGGTATTCTCTAAATTCATGATATACCTAATTTGAATTCGTTATAGTTTAATCGCATGTCCGTTTCATGGTATCGTCATTTCTTATGTGGCGGCTTTGTAGATGGACTTCCAGAACTGCAGCAGCTTCCGGAAGTCCGCCTCCATCTGCTCCGCGTCCAGGCCGCCCCGCTGGAGCATTTCCCAGAGATATCCCTCCGACGCCCAGTACATTTCCCGGTACATCATGCCAAGGTCAAGGCCGGGGACAAAATCGGCAGGGTTCAGCGCCGCCAGGGCGTTGGCGGCCTTCCGGTCAAAATGCCGCCGGTAGCTTTCCTGGATTTCGGTGCAGATGGAGGCCTCCTTCTCATAGAAGGCCTTTACCGCAAAGGCCGCCATGTGGGGGTAGAGCTCCATGATTTTGAATTTCGCCTGCATTCCCCTTTCCATCATCTCAAAGAGGTCGGTGGATTCATAGCATTTGTAGGCCCCCAGATATTCCGTGGTGATCCCGGCGCTCTTCTCCCAGAGGAAGAGGTAGAATTCCTTCTTATTGCGGAAGTAATGGAACAGAAGGGACTTGCTGATGCCCGCGTCGGCGGCAATTTCGCTCATGGGACTTTTCTTGTAGCTGTTCTGGGAAAATACATAAAATCCGGCGTTGATGATTTTCTCCTGCTTTTCCTTTGGAAGCTGGTAGAATTTTTCGTTCATGAAATACCTCTTTTGTCTGCAATCCTGTCCCCTGCGGGCCGCAGGGACTGGCTGGCGCTGAAATATTTCCACTTGTGCGACCGCAAATTCTGAAAGTAGTATCTTCCAGGGAATTGCCTGCCCAGGCAGATAATTTTAGCTGGAACCAGGCCCCAATACCTGTAACTTGGAAATCCAACCGTACTGGTAAAAATATTTCGTTGACCGGAGCGGTTAGTAAGTATAATTATATCCCGTTGACCGTTTTTGAGAAGACCCTAAATCCCTGCTATTTTAATTCTTCTGCCAGCAGTCCGGCGATGGCGGCGTTCCCGGCCACAATGCCGGAGACTCTCCTGGCTTCCAGTTCGTTGCCGTTCCAGTCGAGCATCCTGCCGCCCGCTTCCCTCACCAGCAGCATTCCTGCGGCGTAATCCCATAATTTCAGATTCTTCTCGAAGAAGCCCTCCGCTCTCCCCGCCGCCACATTGGCCAGATCGATGGCAGCGGAGCCGCTGCGCCGGATGTCCTGGCTTTTTTCGAAGATTTTCCGGAAGATGGGGAAGAGCTCCCCCGCCAGATTTTTTTCATAGGGGGAGGTGCCGATCACGATCAGGCTCTCCTCCAGGGCGGACGCACTGCTTACGTGAATCGGTTCCCCGTTGCAGAAGCTTCCTCCGTCCTTCTGCGCCCGGTACATTTCCTTTAAATAGGGATGGTAGATAAAGCCGAACACGGGCTCCCTGTGCTCCAGGAGGGCCAGGGAGATGGCGCTGGCCCGGTAATCGTGGATCAGGTTGGTGGTGCCGTCCACCGGATCCAGCACCCATACCGGGGCGTCCAGGTCCACCTCCCGGTTGTCCTTTTCCTCGCCCATGAACTGTACTTCGGGATAAAGCATTCCAAGCTTTTCCTGGAGGAAGCTCTGCACCGCGAAATCCACATCCGTCACATAATCCGCCACGCCCTTGGTCTTCCTGTGCTCCGCGGCATGCCGGTCCGCAAACAGCCTGCCCGCCTCTGTTATAATTTCCTCCACGGCTTTTGGCTGTATTTTTTCCATAATAGACTGCATGATATCATCCTCCGTTCTCTTTGCTATAGTCGCCCGGAATTTGCGGGCCCCTATCATCCGGGCGCTATCATCCGGATCCCATTTTCCGGGCCTTTTAAGATTCCAATTTTGCCGATTTTTCCACCTTTTACAGAAAATCCAAATCGAGAATTGCTCTTTTCTGCCAAAGGATTCCGAGAGCATATTGTTTCCCTGATTTGAAATTGCTGAGGTCTACATTACATTATAGGCAATTTAATGCTGAAAAACAATGCCTGATAAAATTTTGAGTTTCCCCGTAAATCAGGAAATGGTGCCGCCGCCCCTCTGAAAAAAGCAGCGGACGCAGCCGCATGGGCCTGACGATTGAACAGGCTATGGCAGTGCTGAAAGTCCCGGAGGGCGAACGGCATCTGCCGCTTGCCGAATGTTCCTGTGTATGGTAAAGTAGAGGCGGAGGGGCCTATGAAGACTTTATATGTGACGGATCTGGACGGAACGCTGTTAAACAGCAGGGACACTATCAACCCATACAGTATTGAGGTCATCAATTCCCTGGTGGAGAAGGGAATGCTATTTACCTATGCCACAGCCAGATCTCTGGTTTCCGCTTCGGTGGTGGCAAGGGGGCTTACCACGCGGATTCCCGTTATTGCCTATAATGGGGCATACATTCTGAATCCCGCCACGGGGGAGATTCTCGCGTCGGAGGGATTTGGGAAGGAAGAGATGGAGAAGGTCATCGGTGTCCTGAGAGGGAGCGGTATCTGTCATCTGGTATATTCTTATATCGAAAATGAGGAGAAGGTGTCCTGGATCGCAGGCAGGGAGAACAGCTGGGTCCGCAGGTACAAGGAGCAAAGAGGAGCGGACAGGCGCTTCCGGCCCCTTTCCGACGATGCGCATCTGTATGACGGCGACATTTTTTACTTTACCTGCGCGGGGGAGAGGGACGAATTGTTGCCGGTGTATGATATTTTCTCAAAGGATGCAAGATATCACTGCACCCTGCAGCAGGAGCTTTACCGTCCGGAATACCTATGCGAGATCATGCCGGCGAAGGCTACGAAGGCGAACGCCATTCTGAAGCTGAAGGAGCTGTGGGGCTGCGAGAGGGTGGTTTCTTTTGGCGATGCGGTGAACGACATTCCCATGTTTCGCATTTCCGACGAATGCTATGCGGTGGAAAACGCGGTGGACGAGCTGAAAGCCATGGCCACGGGGGTCATCGGCAGCAACGACAGGGATGGGGTGGCGGTATGGCTGCGGAAAAATGCGGATATTTTGGCAGAGGACGGATGACGGATATGGCTTCCTTGCAATCGGAATGCAATGCAGATATGGAATTATTTTAGGGGGAAGCGAAATCGGCTATCTGCCATATTTTTCATCCCTATAAGAAGCTAATTCCGCATCATAATCCATAACAGATCCCTTTTTGCGCAATTTCTCTAATCTGGCGAACGCTTCCTTCCTTTCCGACTGATTGTCATGATACAGACCATTCAACCCCTGCATAATCTGCAGGAGAAATCCAATTTTATCCTCCGGGATTTTTTCCAGTTCCCTTATGGCATTCTGTCTTAATGCTGTCATAAAACGCTCCTTTCTACATCTGCGCTCAGATGCCAGCGCCTGCGGTTTTGAAAAAAGAATCTTTACTTAGATTCTATTATACTTAATAATAAGGGGTTTTTCAATTAGCATTGGCAGAAAATCTCCGGTCATTCGCGGCAATTCTTTTGCAGTGTCCATACATCCTGCCATTTACAGAATCAGTCTGCAGTCCAATGTCATTAAGCCAGGCTCAAATTCTCCAAACGGTGTACAGGAAAGCTGGCATCTCTACACATTTCATTTCAATAGATGAATTTTATTTAAAATTCCCGCCTGGCGTACAGTCTGGCGGACAGGACCCAGGAGAGGGCCAGGAGCGCTCCGCCTGCCGCGAGCATGCCGCCGCTGACTGCCGGAAGGTGCTCGGAGGCGTACACCAGCAAATCAAAGATAAAAGTTCCGTTTCCCATCAGCATGTCATATTCCACCACTGCAACATAACACAGGCAGATCAGAATTGCAGGCACATAATACCCCCAGATTTTCCCTTTCTGGTATCCCATCCTGAAAAGCAGCGGATACATGGCCAGGCTCATGAGGCCGTAGAACAGGAAGCTGAAGGAAATCAGGGCCAGGTTCCAGCGAAGATCCGGATACCATTTTGAGAGGGAGACCAGGTTGGCAGCGGGCATCATGGCCAGTCCCAGCAGGACGCCTGCCGCGAACAGGAGCAGGGAGAGGAGGTATCTCCCGGTGACGATCGTCCGCCTGGGTACCGGCAGGGTTAGATAAAGCCGGTTTAAATCCCCTTTTTCCTCCACTGCAAAGGGGTTCAGGGAGAAGGAGAACAGCAGGAAGGCTCCCATGGGAATCAGCAGAATGGGGGAAAAGCATCCCACTGTGAAAAGACACACAGGAATGATCAGAAACCGTACTCGGTAGCATTTCATGGCAGACCAGTTCAATCGTATCATTTTAAGCATTTTTTCTGTTCCTTTCCAGATAAACTATTACATCATGGATGTCGGCCGGTTCCGTGACGGCGTCCGGAGGCAGGCCGCCGATCCGGGCCAGCTCCATGAGGCATTCGTAACCGCTTTCGGTCTGGCGCAGCCCGATGGCGTCCGGTTTCTTCCTCTCGGGCAGCAGGTCCCCCCGCACCATGCAGTAGCGGGAGACCAGGTCCTCCCTGTCTCCGGAATAGGAGACTGCGCCGCCGCTGATGTACACGATACGGTCTGCAAACCACTCCAGGTCGCTGGTGATATGGGTGGAAAAAAGGACAGTGCGGCCCTCCGGAACCAGATAATCCCGCAGGATATCCAGCAGCTCATCCCGGGCCGCAGGGTCCAGCCCGCCGGTGGGTTCATCCAGCAGAAGCAGGCGGGTGTTGCGGGAGAGATGAACCGCCAGGCCCAGCTTCTGCTTCATACCCCGGGACAGGCTTTTGAATTTCTTCCGGGGATCCAGCCCGAAACGGGAGAGATATTCTCTGTACCGGCGGCTGTCCCAGCCGGAATAGAAGGGAGAAAGATTCCTCTCGATATCCAGGGGTGTCCATTCCTCCTGATAATAGGGCTGGTCGAAGAGGATGCCGACTTCTTCCTTTACGGCGGGGCCGTCTGCATGGCTGCCAAGCAGGCGGATGTCCCCGCTGTCGGCAAAGGCCAGCCCGGCCATCAGCCGCAGGAGGGTGGATTTCCCGGCTCCGTTGGGGCCTACCAGGCCGCAGCACAGGCCTTCGGGCACGGTGAAGCTGATATTTTTCAGGGAAAATCCCGGATAGGTCTTGCATAAATCATGGATTTCAATGGCATTGTTTGTAGCGTTATTCATGGCATTGTGCATGGAAAGCTTCCTCCAGTCTGTTTTGTAGTTCCTCCAGGCTTAAGCCTGCCGCTCTTCCTTTTTCCGCCGCTGTGCGGAAGGCTTCGTCGATGCTGCTAAGGTACTGACGCCGCACCATATCCGCGTCTCCTTTCACGAAGCAGCCCCGCCCCTGTACGGTGTAGAGCAGTCCCTCCGCCTCCAGGTCGCTGTAGGCTCTGGTGGTGGTGATGACGCTGACCCGCAGGTCCCGTGCCAGCTGGCGCATGGAGGTCAGGGGCTGGTTCGGGGCCAGCTGTCCGCTCAGGATCTGGGCCTTGATCTGGATTTTGATCTGCTCGTATGTGGGGATATCGCTTTGCAGGGATATGTGGATGTTCATCTTGTGCCTTTTCTCCTATCTGTGTGGCTTTTTGCGGTGCCGGAAGGTTTTTCGACATCGGAATGGTCGTTCAAGAGGATTTGCTGCATATATTGAGTATATACAGTAAGCGCTATTTTGTCAATAGAAAAATATAAATTTAAAAGCAAAATTTGATTGTGGGATTTGGCGCGAAATCTTATCGCTTTTTATCCGGGTCCATGCTATACTGAATGAGGGGCTGCTGTAGATTTTCCTGACAGGCCGGAAAGACTGTGGCAATTTGCCGTTTCACAGGAGAGAATGAAAGGATTGCGGCCCAGGAGGACAGTGTAATGCTGAAAATCGTGTTTGGAGAAGTGGAAAATTCTGTCTATCATCCGCCCACTTATTTTGACAATCAATATGAGGACGAGTGGATTACGGATCCATTGGCAGTTGCCATGATTAAGGATATCGACAAATCCGATGTGATCGGAGCGCATCTGATTGAAAGCCCGGTGCTGGGGCCGATTTCAGTGAAAGAGATTTCCGGCGGCGTCAAGACATTGATTCTGATGGCCTTTGACCGGAGCGGAAAGATTTTCAACGCTTCCGCCTGCGGGGACAACTGCGTGAAATGGATTGCGGAGCTTGGCAGGCAAAAGGATCTGACCATCAATCTGCATCATGTGATGGATTTCAGCTCTGTCCCGGCGTTTGAGGCCGTCATGCTCAATACGGGCGCGGTGGTCCACAGCTATGGAGAGTATCTGGATGAGGCAGTCAACATAAAGGAGCGCTGAAGCATGAAAGGAAAATATCATATTGTCGTACAGAATAATAAGCTCCGCTATGAACTGGATATACGGCGAAACATCACTGCCCAATCTCTACGGACAGATACTCTTTCTGGATGAGGAAAACAGGTTCGTGAAGTCAAAGACAGCAAGAATAAGCTGAACGAGGCATATCTGCACGAGAAGAGGAAACGGGAGATTTTGGATGGAATGGAGGGAATTTTTATATGATTTTAACAAATGAAGAAGCGGAACAATTTTATGATTTATGGATCCCTCTATTGGACTTTGTGAATCAAAAATATAAGCTGATAAAGGAGCTTTATGGGATGACCTCGCCGAAAGGACTGCCCCTGAAGTCAGTAGTGCTGATATCTTCAAAATTGTGGGAAGATAAAGAGGTAATTGATGACTTTGTGCTGTCAGGCTTTAAAAAGATGGACGAGGAAGAAACAGCAATCATAAGGAGCTGGAAGAGAGCAGTACACGGGAACTTTATAGTGGAGAGACATTTGAAAAAAGGATCTATTCTGGTTTCTGTTGATAATAATGAAGTATACATTGTGAAAGGAATTTACTCTTCGTGGAGAGAAATGCTGGAAAATTTTCCTATGCCGCAAGTTGTGGAGGCAGCGTTGATACCATTTAGAGACTCCATTATCCATGACGGAATCGTTGTCCCTTATAATATGTGCCTGGGTAAAAATTTGTCCGAACAGTCCAAACAGATCTATCTGGCGGCAAAAGCAGCCGGGAGACTGCATTATGACTTATGAATGGGTGATTGGATTGTAGGCCAAAGGGTTTTTGAGAAATATAAAGCAGCAGATCGGAAAGCATAAATAGTTTCTGCAGTACGATGGTTTTTGTCGCTTTTTACAGTTGTATATGATATAATGACCCTATTCCTGATAAGAAATGGCCGGATGGCTATCTGCAATGAGCGTTGCTTTGTTTATGATAGATTATCAGCGCGGAAGGATATGGCTGCATAGGATGCAGGGTTAAAATCACAGTGGAGATGTTTTTATTTCTGATGAAATATCAGAGTCAGAAGAATATATGTCTGGGTATGCGAAAAGAAGATGCGGAGGAATAAGCTTCGTGATAGAAAGAAAAGAATATAGCGCTGGTGCAGTAAAAATGTCTTTTTGGTTTATGGAGTTCCGCAAGGTAGTGGGACTGCTTGCCGATGGAAAAAGTCTTGCTGAGGTAAAGAAGCTGAATCAGAAAGAAAATATATTTGCTGCATCTACGGTGGCTCGTGCGAGCCAGATATACAGCACAGTCTCAGGGCGGATAAGGATGTTGGATGAAAGCTTCTATCAAGTGTTTCTTGCCAGTGACCTTGCTACCCAAAAGCTCTTTGCCTTAGTAGCAGCGATGGCTTATGATACCCTATTTTTTGATTTTATATATGAAGTGATTCGTGAGAAGATGATTATTGGGAGCAATCAGCTTGCAGACAGTGACATTCGTATTTTCTTTAAGAATAAGCAGCAACAGGATGGGAAAGTAGCAGATTGGACGGATGCCACTCTAATCCGATTGGGACGCAGCTATAAGACCATGCTTTATGAGGCTGGTATGCTAGATAAGACAGGTGAAAACTGGACGATTTTAAAACCAATTTTAGATGCAAAGATGCAGCAGTGGCTGGAAAATCATGAGATGGCAGCGTTTGTCAATGCGCTGGCGGGGGTGAGATGATGGCGGATTTAGCAACGAGACTTGACGAAATGGAAGCTGCTATCCGGAAACCGGCTTTCAGACAGAGCATCGGCAGGGCCAATGAGGTAAATTATTGGGTGTTCGATTACCCGCCGGAAAAAGAATTGGAGGTTCGGGAGCGAATCGAGTATCTGAAGCATAAGAACCGGAAAGAAACCGATGGATTTGAACTGGTGGTGTTCGACCTTTATGACATTACCATTGATTATTTGGAAAGAAAGAACTATTTGGAAAAATGCTATCATTTTGAAAAAAAACAGGGGTTGGATCGTATTACTGCCGCGGTCAGCAATTCTATGAAAATATATGATGACGATAATCTGATTGTCAGGTATATTCAGGAACATACACCAGAGGATGCGTCAAGGAAATCGACCGTGAGATTCAGGGGGTTATTATTGTCGGCCAGGGCGAGGAGACGAATGTTTCCCAGGAACTGGAAGAGTATGTTGTGACACGGGAGCTACAAAAGCATTTTGCGCAACTTTTTGCGGCATATAAAAAAGGCATTCAGGGAACCACTCCCAAAATGGGCGTATGGATTTCCGGTTTCTTTGGAAGCGGTAAATCCCACTTCCTGAAAATCCTGTCCTATCTGCTTGAAAACAAGCAGGTTGGGGATAAATGTGCGCTGGATTTTTTTATAGAGGACAGGAAAATTTCGGACGCTATGGTATTGGCCGACATGAAGCTGGCAGCGGATACCCCTGCGGACGTGGTCCTGTTCAATATTGACTCCAAGAGCGAATCCACCAGTAAGCAGAACAAGGATGCCATCGTCAGCGTGTTCCTGAAAGTCTTCAATGAGATGCAGGGCTTTTGCGGCTCCATGCCTTATGTAGCCGATTTGGAGCGCAGGCTGACAGAAGAAGGACGCTTTGAGGAGTTTCAGGCTGTTTTCGAAGAGGAATACGGTGAGCCCTGGGAGGATTCCCGCCAGGACTTTGATTTCATCCAAGACAGCGTGGTTGAGGTACTGGCCCGGATGGAATTCATGAGCGAAGCCGCGGCGAGAAACTGGTGTGAAAAGTCGGCAGAGCCCTACAAAATCAGCATCGAGGATTTCGCAAAAAGGGTGAGGGCTTATATTGAAAGCAAGGGGAAAAACTATCATGTGGTATTCCTGGTGGATGAGATTGGACAGTATATCGGCGAAGACTCCAAGCTTATGCTGAATCTCCAGACGGTGACGGAGGAGCTGGGAAAAGAGTGTGGGGGCAAGGCCTGGGTCATTGTGACCAGCCAGCAGGATATCGACTCCATCACCAAAGTCAAGGGAAATGACTTCTCCAAGATTCAGGGGCGCTTCGATACAAGGCTGTCCCTGTCCTCGGCCAACGTGGATGCCGTCATCAAGAAGAGAATTCTGGACAAGACAGAGACTGCATCACAGTCTCTGCGTCTGCTTTATGAACAGAAGGCTACCATTATCAAGAACCTGATTGTCTTTAACGATGGGGTGGAAAAGAAGCTGTATGCCGGCGACCAGGACTTTACGGAGGTATATCCATTTGTACCGTACCAGTTCAATTTGCTGGCAAGCGTTCTGACCTCCATCCGTACCCACGGCGCATCCGGCAAGCATCTCTCGGAAGGGGAGCGTTCCATGCTGGCGCTTTTCAAGGAGTCTGCGGCGGCGCTGAAGGACAGGGAGATGGGAGTCCTTGTGCCGTTTCACCGCTTTTATGATGCATTGGAGAATTTCCTGGATCATAGCCATCGCGGCGTCATTATCAGGGCATATGATAATCATTTCATCAATCCGGAGCATAAGGAGAGGGATGTATTTGCCATCAATGTCTTAAAGACCCTGTTCATGATCAAGTATGTGCTGGAGATAGAAGCCAATATCGACAATATTACAAGCCTGATGATTGAAAATATCGAGGATGACCGCATTGCACTGAAAGACCAGGTGGAAGAAGCGCTGAAAGTCCTCACGCGGCAGATGCTGGTACAGAAGAACGGCAGCCTGTACGTGTTCCTGACCGATGAAGAACAGGAAATCAACAATGAGATTGAAAAAGAAAATGTGGAGATGCCGGAGGTCATTACGAAGATTGCGGAGATGATCTTCGAGGACATCTTCAGCGACAAGAAATATCGGTATCCGGCGTTTGGCGGCCGTTATTCCTTTGGGTTCAATCAATGGGTGGATGACCGCCCCTACAAATCGAACCAGGTTTATGATGTGGGGCTGCGTATCCTGACGCCCTGGTATGACGGCGGGACGGATGATGCCACCTTGCGCATGATGTCCGGCCAGGGAAAAGAAGTGATTGTACTCCTGCCCAACGACGACGAATTCCTGACCGAGATGAGAGCGTATCTGAAGATTGAGCGTTTCCTGCGTAAAAATTCGTCCACGCAGCTGGCGAAATATGAAACCATTAAAGAGGCAAAGCGGGCTGAGATGCGGGAACGCAATGGCAATGCGAAGCTGTATCTGACGGAGGCGCTGAAAGAAGCGGTCATCTATGTGAACGGCGACATTGCTCGTGTGGGGGCAAGGGAAGTGACCAGCCGGATGAATGAGGCAATCGGGCGTCTGGTGCAGGTTGTTTACCACAAGCTGTCTTATATTGATGTCGCAATGGGCGAGGCAGATATCCGGAAAATGCTCCACGTCAGCAATCAGCTGTCCCTTGGACTGGAGGGCGGGACAGAAAGCAATGTCCACGCATTGGATGATGTCCAGGCGTTTATTGCCATGAACTCCCGCAATCATATGAAGACTTCCATGAAGACGGTAAGAGACCGCTTTATGAAGGCACCCTATGGTTTCGTGGAAGATGACGTCCATTGGCTGGTGGCGCGTCTCTTTAAGCGCGGAGATTTGGTATTTACTGTGAATGGCGCAAATGTGAGCCTGAATCAAAAAAGTGAGGAAGAAATCATCAGCTATATCACGAAAAAGGCTTTTGTGGAAAAGCTTCTCATGGAAGAGTGCGTCCGGGTCAGCGAAAAGGATAAGAAAGCTGTCCGGGATGTGGCGAAGGAAGTCTTTCATACCAGCCTTTCCGCAGAGGATGAGGATAGCATGATGAGCTCCTTTCAGCGCTATGCCCAGAATACCATCGCGGAATTGGAAAAACTGGAGTTTCATTATAAGCAGTATGATTATCCCGGTGGGAGTGTCCTGGCAATGGGGAAGAAGCTGATGCAGTCTGTGGGGCAGGTTTCGTCTGCATTGGAGTTCTTCGGGACAATCTCAAAAAAGAGGGATGATTTCTATGATTTTGCTGAGGACTACGAGCCGGTGAAGTCTTTCTTCTCCGGGGAACAGCAGCAAATCTTTAAGAGGACATTGGACATGCTGGCAATCTATGATGACAGCAAGACTTATATCGTGGATGCGGAGCTGGAGTCTATTGTGGCTCAGATGCGCACTATAGTGCGTCAGGAAAAGCCTTATGGCAATATTCCAAAGCTGCCGTCCCTGCGCGAAAAGTTTATGGCTGCCTATACGGGGATATTGGAGGCAGAGGAGGCGCCGGTTCTGGATTCCATTGACCAGGCCAGGAGCCGGGTGCTGGAAGTGCTGATGACGAAAGAGTATGGGGCGTCTAAGCGGGACGGTTATATGGAGTTGTTCCGGGAGATTCGGGAAGGGGCAGAGCACTGTAATAATGTGTCCTCACTGCGCAGCTTTGCGGATAAGGCGGATGCTTTGAAATTACGGCTGTTGACGGAGATGGATTCTCTGGATGGGAAGATTGCCCGGGAGAAGGCTATGGAGGAGGCCCGCCGTCGGGAGGAATTGGCGGGGGAGAATGGGGGACAGAATTCTCCTATGGTGGAAGAACCGGGGCCTGTGTATAAGGTGCGCAGGACGAAGAATGTGTCCATTAAGAAGATGACAGGCACGGCTTCCTGGCGGTTGGAAAGCGCGGAGGATATTGAGAGGCATATTGCCAGGTTGAGGGAGACGTTGTTGGAGCAGTTGGATGAGGATACGATTGTGAATGTGGAGTTTTAGGGGAGGCAAAATTAAGGGCGGCAAATCAAGGGAAAAGAAAAAGGGGAACGGAAGCAATGATTGAAAACAGGAATGTAAATATCATAACCGATGCAGACGGTAAAAAACTGGTTTTGATTAACGATATCCGGTTTAAAGGAAAACGACAGATTGACTGGGATGATGTAAAGCGATATCTTGAAGGATATGTCGGGGACTACTACGAAATTGTTGAAAATGCGGAGCGTATTTTTATTGGAAATGAGCTGCCCGAAGAGTACACGGAATCTGAAAGTCGGAAAAGCCTTATGGGTGCAAATGCAAAAGCTAAGGCAAATGCTGCCACTGCAATACCTGAACTGATTCAGATAGCATCCAACCCGATTTTTGAAGAAAACCGCAAAGCAAGACATAATAAAAATGCGAAATATGGCTGGTACAGATATGATGTCCGTTTTGCTCTTCCGGTTTATGAGGAGAATGTGCTTGTCAGATATAATATCTTCAGTGCGCGGCTTCTAATCAACCATGCTGAAAATGGCAGAAAATATCTGTATGATATACTGGCAGTAAAAAAAGAAACGAGCAAGCCGTAACAAGATGTACGGTGAAAACCCGTTTCCTACTATTCATAATAAGCCATTTCTTCTGCCCTGTCAATGCCTGGTTTTGATTTTTGATAAATTTTTTGCAAAGTATTATAATTTTTATGCATATAATCGAGCAATTATGGTGAATTGGGCATTGAAGATACAGTGGAGATGATTTGAAAGTACAAGAATTTCCACCACAAATGGAGGGAAACAGATGAATAAGACAGCGATTAAGAACTTTGCGATATGGGCAAGAAATAAACTGATTTCAGATATAAGCTACCGTGCCGGATTGATGGGGATTACGGCGGATGGGATTCAGAGAGCTTTGCCACAGTCTACTGGCGGGACAGAGTTTTACGATATCGGAACTGCCGAGCCCTATGCCATCAGCGGAGAAGCGGTAAAGCAGCGCAGACAATTGGCGGACGTGATTCGGCGAAAGGAAAGAGATTCGGATTACCAGACTGCGTATCGATATATTATTGAGGAGGTTGCCTATACCTGGTTCAACCGTCTGATTGCTGTGCGGTTTATGGAGGTTAATGAGTATCTTCCCTCTCGTGTGCGTGTGCTGTCTTCGGAGACTGGTAAAGTAGAGCCGGATTTGGTGACGAATCCTTTTGATGCGGACTTGGTTTTTACAGGTGAGGAGAAGCAAAAGATTATGCAGCTGAAGCTGGATAATCAGGTGGACGAGCTGTTTCGGCTGCTTTTTATCAGGCAGTGTAATGCTTTGAATGAGATTTTGCCGGCTTTGTTTGAGAAAACCAACGATTATACGGAGTTGCTTTTGAGTCTGTCTGTGATTGATGAAGATGGTGTGGTTTATCATCTGGTTCATGATATTCCGGAGAATGATTTCAATGTGGCTGCGGAGGGACAGGTTGAAATCATTGGTTGCTGTATCAGTATTATAACACGGAACCGAAAGATGAGATATTTGCATTATTAAAGAAGAATGTGAAGATAACGAAAGAGCGTATACCATTTGCTACCCAGTTGTTTACGCCGGATTGGATTGTTCGCTATATGGTTGAAAATAGCCTTGGGCGTTTATGGGTGGAAGGGCATCCTGATGAGGAGTTGAAAGCGGGATGGAAATATTATCTTGAGGAGGCTGAGCAGGAGCCAGAGGTGGCGGCACAGTTGGAAGTGATTCGGGCAGAGTACAGGAAGATTAATCCGGAGGATATAAAGGTCATTGATATAACAGTGACGGGATTGATACAAAGGATAGGTGCAAAGATGGTTTAAATCTCTTGATTTCAAGGCTTTTTCAATTTGATAGACTGGCAGGACTTGTTTTTTTGCTTGTATGCTGTAGGCGGTGGTTTGCCCTTGGTGCATAATTGAACGAACCAAATAAAAATGAACGAACTTGGGGGGGCAGTTCGTTCAAAGTTGTACGTATGCTGATTTTTCTGTTTTTCAATGGTAGAATCTGGACTAATGACCATTGTGTCCATAATTGTTACATTTTTTGTAGCTTTCTTTCTTCCATTTCTTTCAAAAAGGCTCTCACGCCTTCATTATAGAAACTATAAATGAGCGTGCGCCCAGCTAAGGGTGTAGTGTATAGCGGGTGGGAATCCCGCCCGGAAAGGTTTAACCAGACCACCGGTAGCGAGTCTTGGGAACGCAGTGGTAACACTGTGGGCTAAGCGTAGACAGCAAGG
>CAJUSI010000022.1 GCA_910589035.1 uncultured Acetatifactor sp.
GATGCCCCGGTCTGAGAGCCGCTGTCCGATGGTTTTTACATTGGCGCCCAGGGGGATGCAGTTTGAGAAGCTCCCGTTGGAGTGGGGATAGATGCCGGTGAAAAGCGCCGAGCGGGCAGGCCCGCAGACCGGCTGGCAGGTGTAGGCGTTCTGGTAGCGGACACCCCCTTCCGCCAGCCTGTCGAGATTTGGCGTGTGCATGTCCGGATTACCGTAGCACCCTACCATGTCCTGGCGGGTTGCGTCCGTCATTAATAGAATGATCTGTTTTCTGGTTTTGTTCATGGGAGGCCCTCCTGTTTCTTGCTTTCTTTTCTGTTTGTTACTTTTTTCTGATTTTCCTTCTTTCACATGGAGCAAATCAGTGCAGCTTTCAATTATAATCCGTTTTAAATTTCAGACGGTTTTCGTATTGCAGACGGTTTTACCATTACAGTCCGTTTTGAATTCCAGACTGTTTTAGCATTGCACCCTTTTTCACATTGCCGCCCATTTTCGATGTATGTACAGAATTGTCCTTATTAGCCCATTTTACCTCAGAGCATCGATCGGATATAGAGGACTATCATGTCCAGGGCTTTGGCAGAAAAATGAGAACCGTTCACAATAAAATCCGCTTTCCATTTGGTGGGTTCCACGTATTCGTTATGGCGGTAGCGCACCAGATCCAGATAGACATCCGCAATCTCATCAAAGGACAATCCCCAGGTCATATTGCGCTTCAGCCGCCGCACAATGCGTTCGTCCGCAGGGCAGTCCACAAACAGGCGCAGGTCCAGCCGGTCATATATCTTACGATCCCACAGGGTCAAAAGCCCCTCCGCAATAATCACCTGATACCTGCCGCTTTCGGCGGCTTCCCTCAGATCCCGTTCCATATCCGGCAGA
This sequence comes from uncultured Acetatifactor sp., assembly GCA_910589035.1. GTDB lineage: Bacteria > Bacillota > Clostridia > Lachnospirales > Lachnospiraceae > Acetatifactor. Next base: position 889 of record CAJUSI010000022.1, read on the forward strand.
CTGCAGGTGTCGGGATGATTATCGTCCCGATAAACCTTCCCGGTAACGGGCGCCGCGGCGCAGGGGCGCTCCTCCGGCGCCTTAAAATACGAATCCATATGCAGTTCCAAAACCCGCAGATCCTGTAGGGCTTCTGCAAGCTTTTCCGAAAAAGTGGACTTTCCGCTGGCACTTCCGCCCGCGATGCCGATGACAATCGTTTTCCCCATCCGTTTTTCCCTCCTGTAACAGCCTTTTCCTGCCCCGGGCTCTTTCTTTTCCGTTATTATAATACAGATTTCACCGAAATACAAACTGTTCCAAAGGGAAAATTTCGGTTCTTTCCATATTTTGTTGAAATAACAGCGTTCTCAAGCTGGTAGATACGGCTCTCCGGGATATTTTGATTTGGGAACGCTGTGAAATCAACCGACAATGGAAAGAATCAAAATTGTATTGACACCCCCAATGCGCCATGATAGAATAAACTCATCTATTGCAGGTATGCGGAAAGGAAGTGGTTCATATGACGAGAACAAATGTAATAAAAACAATTCCCCATTGCAACAATGTCATATTAGCCGATTACCGCCGTCCGGGCCTGCGAACCGCGTGACGGATAAGTAATGCATTTTCAACCTGGATTTTCAGGCCAGGGAATCTGCGCCTGTCGGCTATGGCATACTGCAAGGTATGTCTTTTTTGTTTGTGTGCTTTTTTTGTTTCTCCCAACTCGTTTTCGTTTGCCTATTGTCACGGAAGCTATTGAGGTCCAACGGGTTGGGTTCTGCCGGAAACACAGAGGCGAATTGGGTCTTTTGTTTATACGCCTTTTCATTTGTTCTCCTATATCTGCAATTTCCCTGCTGCTTTCCCTGTTCATTATTGCATGCCGTGCGCTAATGTTCCGACCCGGTCAAATCAAATCGGAAATCTGCCTGAAGAGTACCGGATTTGTCCGTTAAGCGCCTGCCCCAGACAAACCGGGACCAGAACCTGGCCGGAAACGCTGGATTTTATGGAACGCCTAAGCTGGCAAATCTGGTCCTTAACAACGAAATCTTATGCAAAATGGCAAAATTCTGGTTCCGTCTTGTCCGGGTTAGGGCTGAAAATTTTCATGGGATAAGGATTCCTATAATACGGCCGCACAGAGGATCGCAGCATTCTGAATTTCTGTAACTTTTTAAGCGAAAACAAATTTTCAGCAAAAGGAATGAGGTATTGAATGCGAAATTTCAAGAAATTTATGACGGTGTATCACACTCAGAACAAGACCTTCCTCCACGATCTCTACACTGACAGGCAGGTGTATTACAGCTCCCTCAGCAGCTTCGAACAACCGGTGGAGGACGAAAAGCTTTACTGCTACCGGTCTGTCTCCTTCCAGTTTACGGGCACAGGCTTCCGCACGCCGGAGCAAATGATCCTGTATGTATGGATACCGGAGGAAACCTGCCGGGAAGCGAGGGATATTCCTCCTCTCCGCACCGCATGTGAGGACTGGCTGCTGCGGCTTCTGGGCGCTCCCGTAAACGCGCTGTCGGAAAGCTTTCAGAATGACCATAAGGATACCAGGGAACAGCCCTCCTTCTCCCTGCAGGAGCCGGGAGCCGTCGTCCTTACCCGGAACGGCTGTCTCTATAGGGAGGAACGGCACGCCTTCCGGCTGCGCATGCCCTGCGCCTTTCCCCTGATAAACGGGCACTCCGTCAACGGCAAGGCCGGCTACAGGGGCGTGAAGGCCGTGCTGGACCTGATTTGCGACAGGCTGGAGACGGCAGACCGGGCGGAGCTGGCGGCCCATGTTCTGCTGTACTCCCGGCAAAGGCAGATCCGCGCTTATCTGCGGGAAAACGGGCTGTTGGCCTTTCTTGCAAACGGCAGCATCCTGCCCCGGCAGGGTACCACACAGCTGCCCCTTTCCGGCGCGGTTCCCTTCCGGGCGCCGGCTTCCCTGGAGGTGACGATCCGCATGTCCGATGGGTACAGCGTCACCGGCATGGGGCTGAAGCAGGGGATTACGGTGATTACCGGAGGAGGGTATTCCGGAAAAAGTACGCTTCTGGACTGCCTGGAGCAGGGAATCTATGACCATGTGGCGGGAGACGGCCGGGAGTATGTGATTTCCGATGAAACCGCCTGCAAGGTGTACGCGGAGGACGGCAGGTATCTGGCCCCCACAGACCTCTCGCCTTTTTTCTCCTATCTGCCCGGCAATCACAGTCCTCACTGCTTCGGCACCCCCCATGCCAGCGGCAGCGTCTCCCAGGCCGCGAACATCGTGGAGGCTGTCTATGGCGGCAGCCGTCTTCTGCTGATCGATGAGGATACCAGCGCCACTAACTTCATGATCCGGGATGAAACCATGCGCAGGCTTGTGAAAAAGGAGCCCATTGTGCCCTTTACGGACAGGGTATCGGAGCTGGCGGACATGGGAATTTCCACCATCCTGGTCATCGGCGGCTCCGGAGAGTACCTGAAATATGCCCATCGGGTTCTGCTGCTGGAGGATTATCTGGTGGCTGATGTGACGCAGCAGGCGGTTGGATTCGGGGTGCGTAAGTCTGATAGCGGAATATTGAGGAAAGGCGGAAATGAGCTGCAGCAATCAAATGACAGAGTGCTGCGAACAGGCGATTGGGATGGGCTGGATACAGCAGACGGCAGGATACAAAGGGCAGCGCTTCTTGCACAGCCTGCCCCGGAAACAGAATCACATTCCTGGACCACAATCCGGCATCTCCCGTGTACAGGAGGCGGCAATACACTTATTCCCGGGCAGTGCATCCAGATTGAAAATGCCCGTTACCTTAAAATAGGCGGCTTCACGGCGGATATCACCCGCCTGACCGCGCTCACCGAAAACGGACAGCCAGGCAGCCTTACCTGGCTTCTGGAAAAGCTCCTTTTTTCCGAAGACGACGCAGATACGGATCTGCAGACCAGATGCGAGGCCTTGGTGAAATCGCTGTTTTCGGCTTCCATGGATACGGTGCTTTCCTCCCGCACCCATCGGTACGAGCTGCAGCTGGAGCAGATTCGGAGTCTGGATCTGCTCATGGCTGCTTTCCGGCTCCGCCCGGATCCACAGTAAACCCCCATGCCGCTTTGTCGGCACCACTATGAATGAAAGGGGTTTACTGTGAGCCTCCGGCGGATGTGCAGAAAACGGGAAAGGAAGATGTCACTTCGTGACCCCGTTTTCGCACAGTTCAGCGCCGGAGCGC
>CAJUSI010000023.1 GCA_910589035.1 uncultured Acetatifactor sp.
CCTATCTGCAGCGTTACCTTGATGAATTCTGCTACCGCTTTAACAGACGACATAGCAAGAAGACTCTGTTTGACCATTTGCTGGCGTGCAGTGTATGGGCACCTTATAAGACGGTGGCTGAGCTTGGTATATAATCATTTTGCCATTTTGCGCAAGATTTCGTTGTTAAGCGTCTGGAGCGTTTCAGTTTAAAGGATTTGAGACGGGGAAGCCTGGGCGGAACCGGAGCATTTCCGATATTCCCGGGGGCTCATGCGGTAATAGGAGCGGAACGCGGAGGAAAAGTGTTCCAGAGAAGAATATCCCAGGAGGCTGGCCACGGAGGTGATGCTCCGTTCCCGGTCTTCCAGCAGGATGGCGGCGGCCGACATTCTGGCTTCCGCCTTTTTCTGTTGGAAGGTTTTTCCATAATATTCCAGCAGCAGGCGCTGGGTCTGACGTGTGCCAAGCCCCAGGCGGTCCGCCAGCGTCTCCAGGGAGAGGGACTGATATTCGTAGAGGAAATATTCCTCTATCAGGATGGACTTGGCCTTGGCCGGAGGCAGGGCTGTCCCGCCGGATACATTCCGGTGCTGCTCGTAACCCCGCACCAGACAGACGATCATTTGGGAAAGCAGGGCCTGGGCCTGGAGCTTGTAGCCTGTGTAGCGATGCTCCAGCTCCCGGAACAGCGAAAGGATCACATCCGATACCTGCTGGGTATCCTGGCCGAACCAGAAGGGCGTTTCGGAAAAAAGGCTGAGAACAGGGGATTTTCCGGAAGAGAGGGGAGTGCCGCGAAGCTTCAGATAGACGCAGTATTCCTCCATGGGGTCGGAAAGCAGGGGAGTCTGGGCATGCTCCACATGGGGGCCGGTGACGTAGAGGGTATTGGGGCGGATGTCGTAATCCGCTCCGTTTGCTTTCAGCTTCCCATAACCGGAGGGAATATAGTGAATCTCATAGCAGCCGCTCCCGTGGCTGTGGGCGGGAATGATGCGGGTGAGTCGCTCAAAAATGATATTCTGCACATCCACCCGGACAGATTCCATGGTAAACTGTAGATTTGTATTGGGATAATGAATTTTCATAGAGATCATTTCCTCCCGCAATCCGTGAATCAGGCGCTTAAAACAATATCCTGCGCATTCCGGCAATACTTTGTCTCCGACTTGTCTGGGCAGGGGTATATTCTTTATAGATACGGCAAAGACTTCAATAGGAAATCCTGTCTCACAGTATAACATACGGCAGACCGGATCTGCAACCAGACAAAATCCGGATATTTTTGTGACGTCATTTTCTGAGGCAATTGCAGGTAATCTAAAGGGCCTGTCCTTTTTTCGACAGAAAGGAACAAAGTCTTGCCTTCTCCAGGGAATGGTGGTAAAATCAGATTCAGAAATCCCGAAGCCGAAGCAGTTAAGTCCGGTCCGGGATGCGAATAAGAATTGGAGGTATGGATATGGCATTTTGGGAACAGATGAGTAAGAAAATAACGGATGCAAGCCAGGGAGCAGCCCAGCAGGCGAAGAATTTCAGCGAGGTGACCAAGCTCAACGGCACCATCTCCGAGAAGGAGAAGAAGATCACCCAGCTCTTCCATGCGATTGGAGAAGCATATTACGCACAGCATAAGGATGACCCGGCAGCGGAGCAGCCGGAGAAGATCGAGGAAGTCAAGGCGCTGGCGGCGGAGATAGAAAGATGCAGGAATGAGATCAACAGAATCAAGGGCATTGTCAAATGTCCCAACTGCGGAGCAGAGGTGAGCGCAGGTTCCGCCTTCTGTAATTCCTGCGGAACGAAGATGCCCCAGGAGCAGAAAGAGGAGCCTGTGCCGGAGGGAATGCGCCGCTGCCCCGGATGCAATGCGGTGGTTTCCAAAGAGAATGCTTTCTGCAACCAGTGCGGGATGAAGCTGGAGCCGATACAGAGCGAGGAGCCGGCGGCGGAGGCTCAGACAGCGCCCGCGCAGAGTGTAGAAGTGGTCCAGTTTGCAGAAGAGCCGGTACAGAGCGCAGAAGCAGCCCAGCCTGTGGAAGAGCCGTTCCAGAACGCGGAATAAGCCGGGGCGGGGAGAAGCCCCTGCGGCATAGTGCATTTTGCCATACGGTACTGCGTACAGATAAAATGAATATTTTGGGAATTGCGGATTATTGCAGAGCACCTCTTCGGAGGTGCTTTTTTATTATGAAAGGAGTGGCCAGAGACGACGAGAATTATCGAAAAGGTAGTATATGATATTTGTTACAGATATATTTGAAGAAAATGGAATATAAATGAAACCATTACCCCGCAAACCCGAACAGACGGCAGGGCAGACACCGTATTATTGGAAGCGGCTGCCGAAAATGAAGGAGAGTAATACAATGAACAGCATCATGAGTAGCGCAGGGAAAATCATCAGGAATAAGTCGTTGGTCTCTATGCGGTTAATCATTCGCCCAAAAGATTTTCAAAATGTGAATCACTTTGGTTCGTCCGTCATTGATAGCCTGGTCTTTCTGTGCTAGAATGTAAGCAAAACAGCAGGAGGCAAATATGGAAAAGGTTATGATAATCGAGGATGACCCAGCCATTCGGGATGAGCTGGCGCTAATCTTGAAAAATGAAGGATATGCACCTCTGATGATTACTGAGTTTGCGGATGTGCCAAAGCAGGCTGCGCAGGAACACCCGGACCTTATCCTTTTGGACATTGGCCTTCCGGGTAAAGACGGCTTCTCCCTGTGCGCCGCTCTGCGGAAAGCAGTTCCCGCACCGGTGATCTTTGTTACCAGCCGGGACGCCGGCGGGGACGAGGTGCGGGCATTGAGCCTGGGCGGGGACGATTACATCACCAAGCCTTACAGTGTCCCTGTTCTGCTGGCCCGCATTAAAGCAGTTCTGCGCCGGAGTTCCGGTGAGCCGGAACCGTCTGATGTTCTGGATGCCGGGGAGCTGCGCCTGAGCCTGACAAAAGGGAGTGTGTCGGCTGGCGGAGTGAGCGCGGAGCTGACCCGGAACGAACTGCAGATTTTAGCCTGTCTGATGGCCCATGCAGGACAAATCGTCTCCAGGGCTGATTTGATTGATGCGCTATGGGACAATCAGATTTACATTGATGACAACACCCTCAGCGTCAACATGACCCGGCTGCGGGGGAAACTGGCGGAGATCGGTCTGCCTGATGCCATCAAGACCCGGCGTGGAATGGGGTATCAGCTATGACACTGCGGGAATATTTATCTGACCGGCTGTTCCGGATCATAACACAACTGCTTTGCCTTACAACCGCGGCACTGTTCCTTTGGGCCACCGGAACCCAGCCCGGTGTGCTGGCGATTATAGCGTCGGCGCTTTTGCTGGTCTTCTGCGCGGTACACCTGTCCGACTTTTTCTCCCAGCGGACTCACCTTCGGGAGCTGGAATCCATTCTGGACAATTTGGATCGGAAATACCTGTTTACCGAGTGTATCCCGCCTCCCAAAACACTCTATGAACGGCGGCTGTTCGATTTAACCCGTCGGGCGGGGCGGGCCATGACGGGGGCGGTGTCCGATGCCCAGGCGTCCCGGCGGGAGTACCAGGAGTATGTGGAACAATGGGTGCATGAAATCAAAGCCCCCATCACCGCCGCCCGGCTCATCTGCCGGGATTTGGACGGGGAGGCCCGCCGGAAGCTGACCGCAGAACTGGCGCAGGTTGAAGCCCATGTAGAGCGGGCCCTATTCTACGCCCGTGCGGAGAGTCTGGAACAGGACTGCCTGCTCCGGCAGGTGGAGCTGGAGAAAATTACTGCCCAGGCGATTGAAAACCACCGCTCCCTGCTGATTCAAAGCGGTATTCGAGTGGAAACGGAGGGACTGGATCATACCGTCTACACGGATGAAAAGTGGGCGGTGTTTATCCTGGGCCAGCTGCTCCAAAACGCCGCCCGTTACCGGGGAGAAGCCCCGGTCATCACCCTGTCAGCACAGCCTCTCGGAAAACAGGTGCGCCTTACCGTCTCAGACAACGGCATTGGTATCCCCGCCCATGAACTGCCCCGTGTGTTTGAAAGAGGCTTTACCGGCAGTAATGGACGCAGCCAGGGCGGTTCCACTGGTATGGGGCTGTACCTGTGCAGAAAACTGTCCGGTTTCCTGGAGCTTGGGCTGGATATTGCCTCCGAGGAAGGAAAGCGAACCACTGTGACCCTCACGTTTCCCGCAAGGCAGAACCTTACAAAACCGTAAGACATATCAATATGACTTCGATACAACAGCCTTCTGCTTTTGGGGTACCATGGGAAGCAAAGGAGGGAAACAGCCATGTTACAAGTAAAAAATATGGAAAAATATTATGGGAGCAAAAATAACCTCACCAAGGCGCCGGACGGGGTGAGCGTGGCCGACTTGTCGGAAAGTGAACTGGCCAAATTCCGCCGGGAGCGGCTGGGCTTTGTGTTCCAGGACTTCAATCTGCTGGATACCCTGACCATTGAGGAGAATATCGGCCTGGCTCTTTCCTTGAACCACCAGGACCCCGAAACGGCAGGTATTTTACCACGAAATCCTGGATGCTTTGGCTGCGTTGGGAGGTGATGTCAGTGACGTTATCTGAGCTCTCGCTGCGCAATGCCAGGCGCCAGGCCAGGGACTATCTGGTCTACTTCGTCACGGTAGTCATGGCTGCCGCCCTGCTGTATTCGTTTAACGGGCTGGTGTTTTCTCAAGAGATCAGCACTCTGTCCAAGAGTATATCGACACTTCCCTTTATGATCGTGCTGGCCAGTGTAGTGGTAGTCTATGTCTTCGGCTGGCTGGTGGCCTATGCCACCAGATTCATGCTCCTGCGGCGGGGCCGTGAGTTGGGGACGTATCTGCTCATTGGCCTGGAGAACCGGCAGGTGGTCCGGCTGTTCTTTCTGGAAAATCTGGCCGTGGGCGGCTGTGCCCTGGTGCTGGGGACTGCCGTGGGCTGCCTGCTGTATCAGGCGTTTCGCGCCATTGTGCTGACGCTGTTCGGCCTGCCCTATACCTTCGCCTTGGGATTCTCTCTCCCCGCTTTGGAGCTGACAGTCCTCTATTTTGCCTTGATTTACCTCCTTGCCCTTCGCCGCAGCCGGAAATATATCCGCAAGGCGAATATCCGCGACCTGATCTATGCTGACCAGGTCAATGAGAGTATGGTCATTCGTACGGGAAAAGTACGCCGCTGGATTTTCGCTGTCTCCCTTGTGTTGGGCGTGGTTGGAACCTGCCTGTTGATGGCGGGAGGGGCCATCTTGGGCACCATGGGGGCGGGATGCGTGATTGCTTTCCTGTTCGGATTCTTCATAAGCTTTGCATCCGGCGTACCTGCTTTCTTCGACAGACGACCAGCCCGGAAGTACCAGGGACAAAACCTGTTGGTGTTCCGCACCCTTACGGCAAAGCTGACCACTATGGGGAAACTCATGGCCGTCATTTCCCTGATTTTCACTGCCACCCTGATCTCCGAGGGATTTGGGATGCTGTTCCAGGGGCTTTTTGCGGGCCGGGCGGCAGAGAACGCTTGTTTCGACCTGTATATCGGCGCTGCCGGTGACGAACCTCTCAACCAGGATTATCTGGAGTATATAAAGGCTAACATTTCCGTAGAGCGGGAGCTGTGCTACAGCATTTACCAGGCGGAGGACAGCCAGGTCATGGAATATGTGGAAAGCATGGGAGAGGGCTATTACCGCTACTTTGACCGGGACCCGGTACTGCGCTGCAGCGATTATGCCGCACTCCGTGCCATTGCCGGCTATCCGGCAGTGGAATTGGAGCCGGGGGTGATGGTGGCAATGAGCAGCCCCGGGGTCATTATGGCAATCTCGCTTGGGAGTTTCTTCCTGATTTATGCCATATACATTCTGCTGGCCTATACCGGCTTAAGGCGGAATGTGCTGCCCAAATAGTGTTGCGTCTGGGCGGCGGAAAGGCGGCCAGTACCTGGCACTGCATCAGCTGCAAGGTGCTGGCTGAATCTGAGAACCCCTCTGAAAAGACATTCGAGGAATTGAAACCATATATCCAAGAAGCCTATGAGTATGCAAGGGAGAAATTTAAGAAACGCAGGAAGGAGAAAACGAATCCAGGTTTCTTATCTGGATGGAAGCAAATATAATTGCTCAAAATCAGAACAGAAAAGGTTGAGGGAAGTGTCCGGCTGTTTATGCCGAGAGTACGGTTTGGCGGTGATTGAAAATCCCATGATAGCCCCGTCAAGGCCGCTTTATCTGGATGAAAAAAGCGGAAAACCGACACGCTACAACGTCTATCGGGAGGATTTAAGGGAGGCAATCAACGGGAGCAGGGATTTACAGCACATGATACTTCTTCGTGAGCATGGAAGCGGCATACGTGAAACCTTTGAACAGGTAATTGAAACTGCGGGGTTTTCTGTTTCTCCTGTCTGGGAAGCCACGAGTACCACGGCTTTAGTTAATGCTGTTATTAACGGGCTTGGGATTGCTGTATTGCCGCATCGAATGGTGATCGGGCCGATAGAACGTGGGCTTGCTGCTGTCCGTGTAAACGGACTTATCAGCTTCATTTCACGAGCATTCCCGCAGGACAACCGGCGGTTCGGTGGCAGGGTTGCAAATCTTGCTGATGGTGTTGATGGGGATCTGTATAATTTTACACAGATTTTACATAAATCATCTTTTAGATTTTACATAGGTCGGATATCATTTGATGATAGGAAAATTCTTTAGAGAGGATTATAGTCAAATGGATTTCTTCGGATTGCTGACAATGGCTGGAGCAGGTACTGGAGCGTATGACGAATAATCCAGTGATCAAAAGAAGCTGTATAAAGGAAAAGTAAGGAATTTTCTGCATTTTGATTTTGAAAATCATTGTGCTTGGGCACAATTTTGTAAAAGTGAGCATGATTTAAGAAATTTCAGAAAAAGGAAGTTAGTGCTTGTGTCATTAATCTATATTTTGGAAGATGATAAAAATATTCAGGAGATAGAAAGTTATGCCATAAAGGGGAACGGATATCAGGTACGTGCGTTTGATGACGCACAGGCCTTTGACAGGGGGATGCAGGAAATGAAGCCGGATTTACTGCTTCTCGATATCATGCTGCCGGGGGAGGACGGATTGTCTGTACTGAAAAGGCTCCGTTCAGATCAAGATACGAAAGAACTGCCCGTCATACTTGTGACAGCGAAGGATTCAGAAATAGATACCGTCAGGGGACTTGATCTGGGGGCTGATGACTATATTACAAAACCATTTGGAGTGCTGGAGCTTATGTCACGCATCAAGGCGATTATGCGGCGTATCAAACCGGTAAGCGATGACGTGGCCTTAAAATATAAAAATATATATCTGGATCAAGACAGACGGATCTGCCTTGTGGATGAGGAAAACGTGGAATTGACATTCAAGGAATATGAGCTGCTCCGGCTGTTTCTTTCCAATCTGGGTATTGTGCTGACAAGGGAAGTGATCATGGAAACTGTATGGGGGACGGATTTTGCAGGGGAAAGCAGAACCGTTGACATGCATATCAAAACACTCCGCAAAAAGCTGAAAGAAGCGGGCAGCCTGATTATTACTGTGAGGAATGTGGGGTATAAACTGGAATGAGGCAGAAAATAAACAGACGGTTCACTGGCATAGCGCTTTTTTCCGTTGTGATTACCACGATTGTTATGACTGCGGTGTTCTATTCACAGTTAAAAAAACAGGTTTTTTCTGATCTGGCGGTTGTGGCAGATTTACTGATTGATGCAGACTTCTGTGCGAAAAAAACAGACAATTTAAGAATTACACTGATAGATGCAGACGGTAAGGTTTTGTTTGATTCCACAGTGGATGAGCAGTCGCTTGCCAACCATCTGGACAGGCCGGAAATTGCGGAGGCGTTATCTTCCGGAAGAGGTATGGGAATAAGGAAGTCGGATACCCTGTCGGAGAGCGTATTTTATTATGCAAAAAAGCTGGATAACGGGCAGATACTCAGAGTAGGTAAGGAGGCGCACAGCGTTGTGGCCGTTCTCTTGTCTGCCCTTCCAATGGTGCTGACAACGGCGCTGCTTCTTGCGGCCATCTGTCTGATGGTGTCGCA
>CAJUSI010000024.1 GCA_910589035.1 uncultured Acetatifactor sp.
CCTATCTGCAGCGTTACCTTGATGAATTCTGCTACCGCTTTAACAGACGACATAGCAAGAAGACTCTGTTTGACCATTTGCTGGCGTGCAGTGTATGGGCACCTTATAAGACGGTGGCTGAGCTTGGTATATAATCATTTAAATGATTTTTATACCCGCTCTGGCAAACTCGCTTTCATACTCTTTCCACTTTTCTGTGCCGTACCAATCATCTCCCACAAACAGACAGGAAGCGCCCAATTTCCTGCAGGCGTTCAGTTTGTTCATGTCATATTGAGGAACAGCCACATCTACGTATTTACAGCTGCGCACCAGCTCTATTCGATCTTCAAACGGAATCAACGCTCTTTTGCCTTTATATTGAACGAGTTCATCCACAGTTACTCCGACGATTAATCTGTCGCACATCCCTTTTGCATTTTTGAAGAGATTTAAATGTCCTATATGAAAAAGATCATATACTCCGGTTGTGTAGCCAATAATCATTTGTTTACCCCCAGGTATTTTTTGTATACATCTTTCTTCACCATGATTCGGGCATCATGTGACGGATGCCTCTTATTCTCAGATGGAAGCGTCATATAATCACCGTATAAGTTCGTCAGATGATCATGATAGTTCCTGATTCCCCACACTTTTATATTATTAAAATCATATAATCTTCTATCGTAATATATCTCCTTCTTCAGCCTGCCTTTACCCCCCCACCCTGCTCCCTGACAGATTATATAATCTGCAGAATCTTCTTTGCACTCTGAAAGCATCTGTATTTGCTTATTTACAAAATATGGTACACCTAACAGGCCTAAAAATCTCCCTTTTATAAAGAGATATATTCTTTTCAAAAATTTTCTGTCTGAAAACACATACGTCATCGAAATAATCGCCTTTTTACAGTTATTATACTTCTTAAAAACAGTTTCATCTTCCGGATAACCATCATTTGGAAAAATATCTATACTAAGTGAAAATTGATATTTTCTTTTCAGCAAATTCTCCCAGAGAACTGAGTCTCTGAATCCAAATTTGGCATAGGGATATATATAATTTTTATCCGGCCAGGAATGGACAACGTAAGAATCCGAATACTCGTTTCTGACTATATCAAGAAATAGCTTATAATCCTTCCTGGGCATAGTGACATCTATATCATCATCCCATGGAATAATTCCCTGATGTCTTACTGCCCCTAACATAGTTCCCCCAAATATGTTATAAATCAATCCCTTATTTTCACAGATCGTATGAAATTGTTCAAGCAGTTTTACAATCAGCAACTGCTTTTCTTTTAATTGTGTGATTTCAATATAGTCGTCCATCCTCTTCTTACCTCCTGCCTATCCTCCTGTATCTATCTGTTTATCATCTTAAGAGCGCTTTCCAGAAATGAAAGATTTTTATTCGTATATTTTTAAACGTTATAGCATCAATAACAGCTGACGTATAGGAACGCATGTCATGAAACAAAAAAGGCAACCCTAAATTCGATATAATCTGTGTCAGTAAAGTCGCTACTGCCGCACCGTTTAATCCTATATGCGGTATAAAAATAAAATTCATTATCACATTTGCCAATGCGCCAAATGCCGTAAAAGAAAACACACGGTTATTCTTCCCCTCACAAATAAGCCAGAGACTTTTGGCGCCTCCTAAATAACTGAACACTGTATACCACACACATATCTTCAGGCAGATATTGGCTGCATTATACTGCTCCCCATACAGTATATGAATGACTTGCCTCGAAAGAAACGTAATGCCCAGAGCATACAGAATATTCAGCCAGATCAAAGCTGCAAACAGCTGTCTGATGCGAATTTGATACATATCTTCATCGGTATTTTTCAGTCCCATAATTACAGGACGGGCAGAATCCAAAATAGCCGTGGATACAAATCCAAACATAATGCATATGGTAGTTACGGCAGTATATAATCCGACTTCCTCTGTAGAATCCAACATTTGCTTAAGCATGATTTTATCTGTCTGCTGACATATCTGAATCATAAGATTCGCCATAATGAAAGGTCTTCCGGCCTTCAATAATCTACCTGCAATATCCTTTGAATACCGAAGAGTATGACACCGGTCTTTTCTCTTTATATATATCAGCCAAAATAACAGTGCCAATATAATCCCCTCTACTGTATTTGATGCCGCAAACCAGTAAATATTTTTATTGGCTGCCAAAAGAAAAACCTTATATGCTGCAGTACAAAAATAAGCTCCGGTTGTAATAATTGTAGTATACTTTGATTCCAATTTGGACTGAAGCCAATAATTCACAGTATTGAAGGCCGTAAAAGGCATTTTTACCGCCTCAATTACAGCAATATAAAATATTGTTTTGTCATTGCTGTCAACAAAAAAAGCAAGCACGCACACTGCAGCCACAGATATCAGGGACACAGAAAAACGCAGCAGAAAGCCGGTCGCTATAATCTGTCCCTCATGCTCCCTGTCCGCTATCAATTCCTTTATCATTACGGCACCCATGCCCAACTCACATATGGGCATAAAAAAAGAAATATAAGAGGCGACATAATTAATTGTTCCATAATTTGTCGGACCTAAAAATCTTGTAGTGAGTACTCCTACAACAAACTGCATCACCATCTGCACAATATGTCCGGTAATGAGCCAGATGGTATTCTTCAAAAATTTAGCCCGCATAACTGCCTTTCGTGAAATATCAGGAGACTATATCCTATACGCGCCTGCTGTTTTTAAGCAACTCTTCATATAAAGAGACATATTTTTGACACATATGTACACTGGAAATCCGTTCTCTGTTTTCCAGAACTCCCGATTTATCCATATTGTTTTCATACATTGCATAAATGGCGCCAAGAAAAGAGGCATAATCATTTCTCTTTACTACGAAGCCGCATGAATCATTTATACATTCACCACATCCTCCGGTATCAAATGTCAATACAGGAAGCCCGCATGCAATTGCCTCTATATTGACAGTGGGATAATTATCTTCCAATGTAGGATTAATAAATAAATCCGAACCGGCATATATCTCAGCTAACTGGCGCTGATTTTCGGTTTTCTCAATGCACAGAATCTTTCTATGGACTTTATTCGCAGCCGCCTCCCCGACACCCGCCAGAACAATCTTAAATCGTTCGTCCAGTTCATCTGCAAGATCATTAATTATTTCGAGCCCCTTTCTTATCCCCCATCCAAACGAAACCCCCAATAATACAAATTTCCCCTGCAAATCATATTTTTCCTTAAAACTATTTTCTGCCGGTTTAAATATATTTAAATCCACACCATTATGAATCGTATAAACCGGATATTCCTTTAAAAAGGATTGCTGAACCAATCGCTGCAGCCATAATGATGGCGTAACAATTGTCATGTTCTGTAAGCCGGCAAATAACTGTTTCTTTTTTATAAACATTTTCTTCGAATTATCAATTTCACAGCTCGGATAATCCTGATATTGCGTACAATTACTACATTGTGTTTTCCATTTATTACATTCCGCAATTTCAAAATGAGGACAGCCCCCCGTAAAACTCCAGCAATCATGCAGCGTCCAGACTGCTTGTATCTTTTTTTGTTTCAGATAGTTAAATAAAAGCTCTAAATTAATATAATTCGGATGAAGATTATGCAAATGTATGATATCCGGCTGAAATTTTTCAATCCATAATATAAATTTTAAGGTTGCATATTTCGAATATCCTCCCTCATTACCTGTTTTATATGCAAGCCATCCATGCAATCTTTTATCTAAAATATTCCCTATATAAACATGCTGCTGTTTAGGAAATTTCCGGGTTGAAAAATCTCTTTTTGTCGCTATATAACATTGATGCCCCGTCTCCTGCGCATACCCCTGTATTTCCCGCATTATTTTTCCGGTACTGCCATTTATACAGCTATTAATCTGCACTATCCTCATTTAATATCCTCCCGCTGCTGAAAATCTGATTTTGTTTTTCACACAGGTCTTTCTATTTTATCAGAATCGTTTCTCCAGCAAAACAATAACGATATGAAAATCGGAAACAAACATAAGCTCTCAGAACACATAAACAAAAAGAAAAACAAATCCACGCAGCATATGGCAATTCCCGAAGCATGAAACAATCTTTTTAAACCTCTGTGTAATAAAAACAAATATACAAACATCATGGGTATTCCAACACGTATCATCATCCCTACCAAACCGTTAGACATATTCCTAATACCAAATATCTTCAATGTACCGGATATATCAACAAACATGCCTTTCCCCAAAAACCAGTCCTGAAAAGCTGCGGACAATCCTGAAACAGTATCATTTAACCGCGTTCCATAAGATCCGTTCCTGTAAATCAATTTGTCAAATACACTGCCAAATAGTGCAATTCCCAAAACTGCCGCTGCAACAACAATGATTATGATCATGTTTTTACGGATATTCCATCTCTTCGGATCTCGAAATATCAGAAAGCCAAAGCTCACCGCCAATGTCAAATATCCTGTTGTCGACATTGTAGACAGAGACCCTGAAAGCAAAATTCCAAGTAAAATATTCCTGCTTTTTGACTTCATGCCATTTAAGGCTCCGCTGAATATAAATAAAATGGCAATATTCAAATAGACTGCATGTGCCCCCGGCTCCCAGAACATTCCTGCATTGCGCTTAAAAAATCCCTGGGCTGAAAACCATCCCATTGTATAATACGGCGTCAGGTAGACAATATTGTGTCCC
The DNA here is from genome assembly GCA_910589035.1 of uncultured Acetatifactor sp. Classification (GTDB taxonomy): domain Bacteria; phylum Bacillota; class Clostridia; order Lachnospirales; family Lachnospiraceae; genus Acetatifactor. The sequence goes on from CAJUSI010000024.1 coordinate 4,718, forward strand.
GGCTGATCTGTGTATGGCACAATATACTCATAATATCCCGGCAGGACGTTCATATCGGAGCATGCCACCAAGGCAAAACACACTAAACTCAAACAGCATTCAGCCGCCATGAAATAAACATATTTTCTTTTGAATTCCATTGCGGTCATATTGCTTTGCAATATGACTAATACAGCGCAGCTGATTAAAGAAATCATCGCATCGTTCAATCTGAACTGAAAGTGCCTTATATATACTCCAATCCAGACGCTCAAGGCCCCAAAAAAGCTTATGGCCCAAAATCTGATGAAATTACTCCTGGTTATCTGCTTCTCTCTGATAAAATAGAAAACAGCTAATATCAGCAGCAGCATATTGGAAAAGAATGAATTATAAATACGGAAATGCTGGCTTCCTGAACAGACTACCAGCCATGTAACTAACAAAAACGGAAGCCATTCTCTTTTACAGCAGGTCTTCATTTTTAACCGCATAATTTTTCTCCGATGATATTAATCAGGGTCTGCTAATGACAAAAACAGTTTTTCATATTCTTTTTGCATTCTCTCAGGCAATAAAGATTTCTTATATTCCACCGCTTTCTCATCGTAGCTGAAATCCGAATTTATCGCTCTGGAAATCACTTCCGCCAATGATTCCGGCGATTCACTGCTGAATGTATATCCTATATGATTATCCTCTATTATCCCCTTCAGACTTCCGTGATTCGGCCCGATGATTACTTTTTCTTTTATAACGCCATCACATAACGGCCCGCTCGCGCCATCGAAAACCTGCCTGTAAGGCAATACCACAATATCAGTTTCAGCAAAATATTTCTCTTTTTCTTCATCGCTCACAACTCTTAAATCCAGGTATACCTTTTCCCGATATTGCATTGAATGCTCCAGAATATATTCTTTGTCGAAATATGTATCTTTTCCAACTATATATATACAAAAGTTTTCCCCGACTAATTTGAGTGCATCTAACAGAATATCCAAGCCTTTATCATACCTAGTTGCACCAAACGCCAGCAGCCTCCTGGGGAAATGATCTGCTGTTTTATTTCCTGTTTGTCCGAATCCCGGATACTCAAACTTTTTTATATTTTTTAATCCATAAGACACCAATTTATCCCTGATAGGCTGAGTATGCACTACTGCAAAATCAACTTTTTTTGAAATAGTGAGATAACTTGATTTTCTCAGCCATCCCTTCCAAAAATGATGATATACTACAACAATACGATACTCTTTTAATTTATTAAGATAAAATGAGAAATACTTCATAAGCGGATCCATTTGCATAATCTGGATAATATCCACATGCTCCATATCCGCTATTGTCTTTATCTCATTTATCCATCTCATATATGAAATGACATTCTGGCCGGGATTTATTTCAACGGAGTAATGCTTTGTCTTAATTCCTGCATATCTCCGGGGAACACAACAAACAGATTGATATTTCCCGCTGCAGACTAAATTTTTTAAATATACTGTATGATGTCCTTCACAAGCCGTATCGACAAACAAAACTTTAATCATCCGTATTATGTCCCTCCAGACAATACTGCTATACCCCTGTTACTTCCAATATGCCTCATAATAATGAGGCACTCTTTCCTTTTCAGGTGGCAAAGTCATATAGTCTCCATATTTCTTTTTCAGCAGAGCATCATACCCCCCCGGTATCGTAAACTTATGCCCCTCAAATACGGCTTTCTCTGCCGCAAACCATTCCTTCAGGAAAAAATCCTTTTCCCCAGGTCCCCATACGACAGTGCCGACCCATTGGCACTCATCATAGTCATAGCCTTTGGCCAGATGATTCAAACGTCTGCAGACCCATTTGTTTGATACCAATATAGAAAAAGGATACAACAGAACCTTGACGGCCTTCTTTATCAAATTTGCTCCCGTTCCAAACCTGTAATTCGCGAATGCATACAGCTTTTTATATATCCCTGCCTGCCTTTCGATTCTTGTCCGTTTCTGCGCCTCTGACGGCAGTCCATCCAACGGAAATATATCTATATAAATTCCCAGAGAATCTTCTGTAACAAGAAAATGCTCCTTTAATATCGTTCTCCCATCAATCAATTTAGCGAACGGAAACGTCTTCATTTCCTCGTATTGCAGACATTCGATATAGGAATCTACTTTGTCTGTTTTTATATTATTTAAAAAACTTTCGTAATCAGGCCTCGGCATCCAGACATCGATATCATTATCCCATGGAATATAACCCTGATGCCGAATGGCTCCTAAAAGTGTTCCGGCTGCCAGATAATATCTCAGATTATTTTTTTCACAATAAATCGAGAATTTATTTAACAGATCAAGCATTATTAGCTTTGCCTCTGACTCTTTAATCATTTTATCCATCTCACACCTCAATGCCCATTATTCTTTATTACATTTTAAAACTATAATTTTTCTGCAATCTCATATGCTTTCTCCGCATTGCGTCTCAGGAATACCTGCAAATCTATGTATTAAAATAAAGCTTAGTATTTACAGTCAATAAACTGATAAATATTTTCTCTTCCGGAACTCCCCATGCAAGCAACTTCTCTTTTGCCTTTGTACTGCTCGCAATTGCCGCGTTGCACTTTTTTGTGATGATTTTTCTTGTCAATTTCTGTACCATTCCGATATTTCGCTCCGAGAACAATGTCCCATCTGTAAGATGGATGAATTTCTTCTTATTTCGCCCGCACCACCAAAGCGCCTGTAACGCTGCCGGATTATATTCCATAGCTATCACAACATCAGGTTCTATTTCATACAATTTCTTTCCAATGTTCACTGGTAAGTGCACAAACCTTTTATCTATCCTGCCGTTCAGTTCAATTACTTTTGAATGAAGGACATATGAATTCAATAATTTATCTTCTCTTATATTCCATAAGCGATTCCCCTCCTTCTTACTTGTATAAATCACATGCAGCTCATGTTTCCTAGCTGTTGTCTGGATATGATAAAACAAGTCAACCCTATATGGAGACGGAATATTTGTAATCAATGCGACCTTGCCCATATATCAATTTGCACCCTCTCTCATCACAAAATCGATTGCATCAAGATACCCTTTCACCGCATTCTCAAACGAAAATTTCTCCACCAAAGCTCTGTCTGCACCTTCCAAATGTATTGTCCCGTTCAATACGTCCTCAATCTTTTTCCCAAATTCCTCTGCATCATAAGGATTTACCAGGAGGCCGTTCTTTCCTTCCTCAATCACATCATATGCTCCATCTGCATATTTTGAAGAAATAATCGGCACTCCCGCACAAAGTGCCTCTACCAGAACAAGTCCAAAACAATCCTCTCGTGTTGGAAATATAAATATGTCTGCATCTTTATATTCCCGAATCAAATCATTACCCTGTTTAAAACCGCAACATTCAATTTTATTTTCTATGCCATTGCTTCGTGCCAGCTGTCTGATTTCAGATACCTCATTCTCGCTTCCATTCCCAACGATTCGAAGGCGGAAATCCTGCTTTACAAATTTGAGCGCATCCATCAGCAGATCCAGTCCTTTTCGTTTTACCATGCTTCCGACATACAGCAGACGTCCGTACAATGGCAGTTGTATATCATTCATTTATGCATACTCTCCAAATCTTTATACCTATGCCCATTACCTGCTACGCTTTGATATATTTCCATCAGTTGCAAATAATTCACCGATGCCGAATACTGCCTTTCGATTTCGCAGCCTACTGTGAAAGGCCTGTCTTCAAACACCCTTATTTTATCAGCCAAATCTTCCGGTTCATCATATCTGAATTTCAACCCCGTAACTTTATCTGTCACTATACTCCCGGCATTCCCTATATCAGAACATATCACCGGCGTCCCGACACCATATGCCTCCAGAATCGTCATGGGAAATCCTTCATAGCATTGTGTCGGCAAGATAAGCGCCCTGGATTCCGCCAGAATCTTTCCAATTTTCCTATTAGGAATGAACCCCCGCATCTCTACAGTCCTCAGCCCATTTTCTTCTATATAATTTTTGCACCATTCCTCCATCGGCCCTGTACCGCAGATAATCAGCTTTGGTGTTCTTTCCCCCTGAGAGTTCTCCACCTGCCTCCATGCCTGGAGCAGAATATCAATCCCTTTCAGCCTCTCTATACGCCCAACAAACACATATTGGCATTCACGTTCTTTTCCGTTTCTCTTTACCGAATATTCGACCTCTGTTCTTCTGCCGTACCCCCCCGAGATCCCCTCATATACCGCTTCCATGCTTTTATAATTACTATCCGGCGAAAAATTCTCCTTATACTTCCGATAAGCATTTTCTCCTAAAGCACCAGCATCTGACTGCTCAAACCGTTTCACCGCTTCCACAAGCGCATCCGGCGAATCATATTGGAATTTCAGACCATCTACGCCATCCTCCACCAAATATCCAATATTACCGATATCACCTGCAATCACCGGAGTACGTCCAGCAAAAGCTTCAGCAATACTCATTCCAAAAGTTTCATACCATTGGGACATCACAATGACGGCCTTTGCATCTTTCAGCAATCCGTCCAGACTCTCTTTTCTCAAAAAGCCTTTGAATTCTATATTGGCCAACCCCCGTTCCGACGCTGCTTCCCTGTATGACTGAAGCTCTCCGCCCGTGCCTGCCAGGACTAATTTCTTATCCGGCATTCTCGAAAAGGCCTCAATCAATAACGGTACACCTTTTATTTCCTCAATTCGCCCAATGTATAAATAAAATTTTCTTGCTCCTTTCTCCTCTTCCATATCGAAAGTAAAATTCGGCTTCACATAAACTTTATTTTCCTTAATCTGCCTGAATTTCAAAAGCTTCTCTTTATTAAACTCTGTCAGACAAATATAATTCAGCTTCTTATAGATTCCCGTCATTCTGTGCAGCTCCATGCTAATGACACAGGCCAATGTCTGGAACCTGCTCTCCCGGTAACATCCATGCTTTACCGCACATCTTAGTCCCTTCTCTACGCAATCCTCACAGATATGTCCATCCCGGTAGAAAGTCGCCCCCGGGCAAAGCATACGAAAATTATGGATGGTTTGTACCACCGGAACATCCCTTGACAGGGCGGCGTAATATACGGACGGACTGATCAGATTCAGCGTATTGTGCACATGGACAATCTCTATTTTTCGCTTTTTGATAATGCCTCTGATGTCCATGTATGTTCGCGGATTGAATACTGTCGTAATCGGCAGTGCCAGTTTCCTAAAGAAAGACAGTCTATTCAATTCGGAATTATCCCGGCTGTAAAGCATCACCTTATGTCCATTATCCTCCAGCAGTTTCTTTTCATTGGCGACAACGGTATCTTCTCCCCCGGGAATTTGATAATAGTTATGTACGATTAAAATGTTCACATAATTTTTCCTTAATTTTTATTCTGGCCTTTTTCAATTTACGCCAATTTCGGTTTTCCAAAACGCCGATCGTCTTTTTCAGACGGTCAAGATACTGCCCCTGCGTAGGTTCTGTTTTAAAATAGAAAAACATTTTTTTAAAACCATATTTCTTTTCTGCAGGTAGGTGCCAAATAGGAAATTCTACATCCGAAGCCACTACATTATCATAGCGCACTGCCGTCCACATACGTTTTATGTATTGGTCCCCTGCGGATTCCTGATGGCCTAGGCGTACATAAATCATGCTAAGGAAATGCGCTTCCTCATTCAGCTTCACTTCCTGGGATAAATACTTTTGATAATTCAACTTCCAGAGTTTCTTATATTCATTGATTATCCGAGGAACCATGCTGCTGTTTACCGCTATCCATTCTCCGCCCTTATATTCCAGTTCACTGGCTTCCCCGAAAAATTCCTGATAAAGCATCCTCATCTGCGCTGTGCTTATCCCATTGACAGGATAATCCAATCCATGTCCCTTTCCCTTAAACGAAACAATCTTCTTCTCTTCAATTTCCTTGAACACACGGGACAAATCCTTCGTTATGAAACAATCAGAATCAAGTATCAAAAAATTGCCGTCAACATCCTGTAGATATCTCAATATATCGAACAGGAAGAACTGATTACGCCAAGCCCCATACCAATCTTTGGGCGTCCTGTTCGTCAGCTCCAGTCTTTGTACCCTCACATTATTATCATCAAAAAACCGGCAAATATTTACCCCCCCGACATCAGTCGGTATATCAAAGACATTTGTAAAAAACATGTATTGTACAGATTGATTCTTTTGGGTCAACAAAGCCGATTTATAAAAAACATACACGCATCGCCAATAGACTTCTTGAAATCCTGCAGAACTGGTGTTCCCTCCCACGGAAGGATAATAGCTCTCATCATCCGGGCTCTCAGCGTACAGCCATGTTATGATATAGTCAGCCATGACTCATCCCCCTATACTTTCCCTGATTACCTGTCCAATGAACACCACATTCGTATGCAGATACCTTCCAAACAGCCTGCCCGGCTCCTGCATCAACCGATAAACCCATTCCAAATTCCCCCTCTGCATCCACTCCGGCGCCCTTTTGATATTCCCTGCGAAATAATCAAACCCCGCGCCAACCCCAACCATCAGCCCTTTCACCTTCCCCCGATGCTCCGCCATCCATCTCTCCTGCCTGGGCGCTCCCAGACCTACCCACACAAAATCTGCCTCCGCGCTGTTTATCAGCCGTATAATCTTCTCATCCTCCGCAGCCGACACAGGCCCGAACGGCGGGCTGTACATGCCCGCAATCCGTATCCTCCCATACTCCGCTTCCAGTCTCTCGGCCAGCTTTTCCAACGTCTCTTCCGTACTTCCATAGAAAAAATGGCGATACCCCGTCTCAACCGAAATCCTGAAAATCTCCTGCATAAAATCCGGTCCTGCGATTCTCTGCATTTCCTGATGACCACGCTTTCTCCCTATCACAGAAAGCGGTCCGCCATCGGGAATTGCCATAATTCCTCCGTTTTGAACAGCCTTATAAGCTTCATCTTCATAAGCAGTAACCGTTGTATGAACATTCGCTACGCATATATAATCGCCCGACATTTCCCTGATATTTTTTCTGGTAAAGTCCAATAACCATCGCATATTAATCGCAGCAATTTCTACGCCCATTATATTACACACAGGTATCTGATCTTTTTCTATTCCACGGACATCACTTCTTTTCACAATAGCCCTCCGCATGTCTGGTTAATTCTGTTCGAAAATCTCATCATCCTCACACCACCACATACCCCACAACCCGCTTCCCCAACACCTCAACACTCTCACATTCCTTCCGCACCCCGGCCCGCAGCGACCTGTCTCTCTCCTCCACCAGAATCACCCCGTCGCATTCCGCCAGCGCCTCCAGCGTAGAAGCGGTTACATTCATATCCTCGCCCACCATCAGAGCCACATTCTCCTGTAATTGCGGCAGAATCGCCCTGGTCAGCTCCTGCAGCTTCTCCGTATCGACAGTTCCCGTTACCAGGAATACCCCTCCGTCCTTCGCCAGATTCGTGATATTCATTGCCACAATGCGGCAGGCCTCCTCTACATTAAGCTTTCCTGAGACTCCTTCCTTCCTTTCCAGGAAACGATCCATTCCGGCCAGGGGCTTTCCTTTTCGCCGGCGGGGAAATGTCCCCAGCAGATAATACCCGTACCTGTCCCACAGCTCCCGTTCGCCGCGCATCCTGTCGCTGAGTACATAGAAAAGTCCATAACAGACCGCCATGGCAAACACTCCTCCGACAAATCCTATGACGCAGTATTTCACAGGACTGTATTCCTTCAGCCCCTCCAGCTCCGTCTTCAGCTGTTGTACCTGCTTCTGGGCCTGCTCTGCTGATCCGCCCTTTTCCTGTGCTTCCTTCACCAGGCGTTGCTGCTCTTCCAGCTTCTCCTGCACCCCTGCCCTTTTCTCCGGAAGGGCGCCTGCATTGTACCGCACTGCATATCCTCCGGCCAGCGCACATATCACGATCGACGCCAATATCAGAGAACGCCATTTATATAAAATATGGAAGATCAGATCCTTCAGATCGACTTCCTGCTCATATTCATTTCTATACTGTATCCTGTCATTTTGACTATAATCCATTTTTATCGTTCCTTTATGCTATCCTGTTTTTAGACGGATCCAGATCTTTTCTCTCCTGCCATGACCTTCATTCTATGGCGCCGAAACATGCCGATATCCTGCAGCCATATAAAGTATAAAACTATCGTAAGCCCCTGAAATTCCTTCGAAACCGATGACAAATTCACTCTGCCTTCCATTCTCCGTCCTTACATCGCCCCGTCCCGTCCAAGCACCACCGCCACCGTCTTCGCCAGGATCCTCAGGTCCAGCCCCATGCTCCACTCCGTAATATACTTCGTATCCAGCCTCACAACCTCTTCAAAATCCGTAATCCTGCTCCGCCCGCTGACCTGCCACAGGCCCGTAATCCCCGGGCGCACCGCCAGCCTGGCCCGGTGGTGGGGCTCATACCTCTCCCATTCGTCCAGCGTGGGCGGCCTGGTCCCCACCAGGCTCATATCCCCCTTCAGCACATTGAAAAACTGCGGGAACTCGTCCAGGCTGTGATCCCGGATAAAATTCCCCAGCCCCTTCTTCACGGTGCCGTCCTCCTGTACCTTACAGCCTATAATCCTGGGATCCCCCTCTATCTTGAACATCAGCCCTCCGCCCACGCGGTTCTTCTCCATAAGCTCCTTTTTCCGCTCCTCCGCATCCGGATACATGCTGCGGAATTTATAGATCCGGAACCTCTTCCCGTTTCTCCCCACCCTCTCCTGGGCAAAAAAGACCGGACCCGGTGAGACGATCCAAATCGCAGGCCCGAGAAACAATAACAGAATACCCGTAATCAGGCATCCCAGAATGCCTCCCGCGATGTCCATGGCCCGCTTCACAAACTGCTGCAGCGGAGTGGCATAACTGATACTGGCTGTCAGCACGGTATAGTCTCCCATGTGCCCCACAAACTGCCGGATGCCGCCGCTCCCTCCGCTGCGGAAAATCCCGATATGGACTACCACGCCCATCTCCGCCAGCTGTGCCGCCAGCTGCTCCGGGTACGCCTCATTGCCCGGCAGCCAGATCAGGGCTTCATCCACCCAGCTGTGGCACACGGAGTCCACCACATCCTTCTCCCCTGCCACCACCGGCACATCTCCTATCTTCTCCCCCGCCATATCCCGGTCCACAACCGCAATGCCGGTCACCTGAAGCTCCGCCGCCTCATGCTCTCTGATATTGACAACAGCCTCCGTCGCGCAGTCATGTCTGGTTACGATGAGCAGAGAACGCTTCTCCGCCGCTGCCCTGTGCCGCAGTATCAGCCCCTTCCAGAAAATCCTGCCAAAATATCCGGTGCACAGATAGAGCACGGCCATGAGATAAATGACAAACCTGGAATAGGTGACACTCTTCTGCACGGTAAAGAGATAAATAATCATTATGATCTCCACCGCGCAAATCTGCCGGAAGGTGGCGGTAAATTCCCTATAATATCCTCTTTTCAATACATTTTTAAAGGTTTCCAGAAGGAACACCGCCGCCACATCCGCCAGCAGAAGGATAATGCCGATGCTGCGGTACTCCTCATCGCTGTAGGGACTGGAGGGGCCCATCCGCACCGCATAGGCCAGCGCAAAGGATACCTGCAGGCAGAGCAGATCCAGTATGATAAAGTCGAAATGCTTCAGCCAGCCTCCTGTCTTCTTTCTGTACATAAGTGTACCCCTTCTTCGGAAAGTCCCCCTGCTCACGTCCCCATATCCCGCACCGGGAAATGAATTGCCCGCCGCAGGCAGCATGTCGTGCGCCCTCACTGCAGGCAGCAGGATGCACCGCCTTCGCGGCCGCCCGGTTCATTGTCCTGGTAAATCAGAATCCCGACACATCGGTACCGTACCGGAATTTCCCGGCGCCGGATATGGAGCCGTACTCCCTGCCGGCCTTCGGCAGGCATGATTTTTCTCATATTCCGCCCCCCGCAAAGGGGGACGGAACAACCACATGACTAAGGATTAATTTTGATTCGGGAAACGGATAAATCTGAACATCAGATTCTGTTCCGTCAATTAATCATGCATGATTAATCAATATTTTACAGATTGATACGTTTTTGCTGCGGCGTATTGTTTAACACCTGCCGCCCGGTGCTTACTGCTTATTGCTGCGAGCCCTGCGGACACATACGGCCGAACCTGCCAGGCTGACCAGAGCCATAAGCTCTGCTACAGGCAGAACGCCGCCGGTCTGGGGAGACTTATGCTCTTCGGGCTGGGCAGTGGTCTGGCTGCCGGTGTTGGTATTTGCACCACTATTATTGTTATTATCAGGGGGAGCTATGTACTCGCTCACCTCTACAATGACAACAGGTGAAAAACTTGTGAAAGTTGCTTTTACACCGTCTGCGGTAACGATTGCAGGAATAACTTCCCACTTTGTACCGTCGTAGTGAAGAACCGCATAATTCTTTGAAGCATCAAACCCAACCCAGTCAAAGGTCAGTTTGATTTCACCGCGATCAACTTTCTCGCCGTCTGCATTCTGCACTTCAACTTCAAAGGTTGTAGCTATTGAAAGGCTCGCCGGAGCAGACGCATCGTAACCAGATGCTTTTATGGCCTCACCCCAATCCGCGAATTCCTTCCACACATTTTCACTTGTATTCTCCGGTGCGGGCGTTGCAACTACCTTGTCCCCCTCCTGCAGGTTTCCTTCCACAGCGATACTCTCCAGAACGCCTCCTTCCAGTCCCGAGGTATCCACCGTTATAGAGTCCGCCGCAAAGGCCGTCACTCCGAATGCCAGCGACAAAGCCATGCCAAGCGCCAGCATTTTAGAAAATTTCTTCATTGTTTTGTTCCTCCTTTCCTTATTTTCATGTGGTTATATCAAGCCTTTCGGCCTAATACCTTTCTTATCCGGCCGTTCCCGCCGATGCACCGCCGAAAACGGGGCATCGGATTACCGGGAGATTTCCGGCTGTTTCCTTTTTCTGCCATGCTCTACTCCACTTCCTCATAGAACACCTTCAGAATAAGCTCATACAGACTCTTCTCATCCACGTAGAATTCCTCAAACTTCTCCCCCATGACGGTCACCCCGGCCAGGGAATGCATTCCCTCCCCATCGAAGCTGTACCCCATCACCTGGGTGGCAAGGTAGCTCACCTCATCCACGGAGATATCCGTTACCATATATTTGCTCAGCGTAGAATATAATGTCACAGGAAATGTAATATCCTTCTTCATGGCCCCGATTGCCGCGTCCGCATAGGCTGTCAGATACTGTTTCTGGCGTCCCAGCCGCCTGCCTGCGCTGTTAAAGCTTCCCGTATCCCTGTTATGTAAATAGTAATAGGCATTCATTCCCTTCAGATGCACCGTCTCCCCCTCTTTCACATGGAAGTTCTTAAAGTCCAGGGTCTCCAGAGCCTGCAGCTCGATTCCGCCAACCGCATCGTTGATCAGGGGAATCGCCCCCATATTAATGGCGCAGTACCCATGTATCGGAAGATTGTAGAACAGGTGAGACACTGCCTTAACGCTCCTCTCGCAGCTCAGCTCCGCTCCGTCGCCGTATCCGTGCTGAAGCGTCACCTGGCCCGGCGCTGTCCCGATATACTCTCCCTCCCTGCCGTATACCTGGATCTCTGTCATGGTATCCCTGGGAATCCCTATGACGGAGATTTTCTTCCGGTGGGGATCCAGCACCAGGAGGAACAGGGCGTCCGACTGCCCTCCGTCATAACCGTCCTCCGCCTTCTGCACCTCTGTCATCTTGTCAATGCCCATGAAGAGAAAGGTAAGCACATCCTCGTTATACCGGTAATGAATTCCCTGATATCGGATATCTCCGTCCATCCACTCCTCATTCTCTTCGATTCCCCCGCCGGAGTCTCCCCCAAGCTTTACCGTCATCTCCGACAATGCCTGAAGCATTTCCCCGCTGTCCGCCCTGCTGTACAGGCTGTTTTTTCCCAGAATCTGCAATATGAGGAAGGCTATGGCACACAGAAAGACAGCCACTGCCGCCCCCAGAAGAATCTTCATCAGGGTGCGCAGGATCCTGGCTCCGGCTCTCATATTTTCGGTTCCTGTATTATTCCCCATTGACCAGCACCCCCTGCACCAGGTATCTATTGTCCGGTTTGCCCGTAATACAGGTGGACAGCGTCAGGATACGGTCATCCGCCGATAACTGCACGCCTTCCTTCTTTACACTGTTCATGTCGCGGATTCCCTCTACCTTCCTCAGATAGGATGTAAATACCGCCTCATTCCCGTAATCTTTGCCGTAGAGCAGATGCTCGTCCGTGTACTCATAGGCCGCAAAGATTTCATAGACATAAAGCCTGTCAGGCAGATAGATATATATGTAAGGATGCTCCTCCAGATATTCGGCGTCCCTGAACCTGTGCAGCCCCGCAAACATGCTTCCCGTAGTGTCCATCACATGCCCGTAGATCACCGTCAAAGGATCCGTAAAATCCTTCTTATTATAATTCTCCGTATAAATACAGCCCGGGTACCCCCTGCTGCCGTCCAGGTTGTAGTTCAGGTAATAGGAATTGTCCGTGGGATGCTGGAGCACAGGGAAATCTATGGCCTCCGTGGTATCCGTGGCGCTGTCCGGTATGTACAGCCATGCGTAGATATCACCGTTGACATTCGCCTGCAGATCTTCAAAATCAATCTCCTTCTCCGGAATCGGAATCCCCTTCTCCTTCAGTATTCTCAGATATTCCTCTTCCGGCTCTTCCTTTTCCTGCGTGCTTTCCGCGGAAAGCGCTGTATCCGGGTCCTCCCGGGAATCCTTTCCCTCCCCTGCGCCTTCTCCCGCATCCCCGGAGGAATTGGTATCTTCCGCCAGTTTTCTGTAGGTATCCTCAGCCTGTCTCTGCCGTGCAGCCCTGATACAGACCACTGCGATACAGATCACCGCCACAGCCAGAAAACAGACTCCGGCAATCTTCCACAGGAAGGTTTTATTATTATTCGAATTGCGCTCCGCCATATGCAGTCTCCTTTCCGCCCTCTGTCCCGGCTCCTCTCTATCCCTCTCCGCGCAGGACATTGCCATACAAACAGCATAATACCTGATATCCTGTCAAAGCGCCTGGCGAAGCACAATCCCCCGCCAAATGCGGCATGGAAATGCCATAACCATACAAGTACCTGGCGAAATATCATGCAAAAAGCCCTTCGATTGCTCTGCAGAAAGCCTCACGAAATTTCCTGCCAAAAATTTGCACATGCGCTGTAAAACTGGCAAAAGAAATCACATGAAAAACGCATCTTTCCTGCGCCAGGCGGACATCATACTATATCATGCATTATAGTTCTCCTTACTGGTAATAAGGCGAACTATTGATACCCTGCATCCTGCTGCAGGGTATCCGCCGAGGCCTCTCTCCGGTTCAGTACAGACCTGCGCACTGCAGGAAGCAGGCACAGACTGTGGGTAATATACCTCCTATGCTTCAATGGCATCCACACAGGCCTGCTTTTGGCGCATGGTGGTATGCATATAGAAGTCCATGGTAACATGCGTGGAGGAATGCCCCAGGATGGAAGATACCGTCTTGCAGTCCATGCCGCTTTCCAGGCAGGCGGTGGCAAATCCATGGCGCATGGCATGAAAATTGCATTCCTGCATCCCGCAATTTCGCAGAACCGTTTTAAACTTCTTCTGTATATTGCGCGGTTCAGTGCATGTCTCCCTGCCGGTGAGCACATACAGCTCTTCCCGTCCTTTGAAAGCCTGCAGCGCCTCCCTGAGATACCCGGGGATGGGCACTTCTCTGGCTGAGGCATGGGATTTGGGCGTTCTGATATACAGAATCGTTCTCGGCTGGCCTTCGGAGAAATGAGGGTTGGGGATCCTGGATACCGTGCGGCGAATTTTGATAGAATTGGAGGCAAAGTCGATATCTCCCCATTTTAAACCACATAATTCGCCCACCCGAATTCCCGTTCCCCTGCACAGCAGAATAGAAAGCGCAAATATACTGTTTTTCTTCAGAAGGTAGCTCTTCATATCCGCGCTTTCCCCAATAGTAAGGATCCGCGCTTCCGATTTGTGGCAGTTGACAGAACAGCAGGATACCAGATTTTCTCTCAGCAAATCACACTGTACGCCGAATCTCAGGACTGATTTCAAAGCGATAAGGATGGAATGGATCGTGGTCTCCGCCAGGCCCTGCTTCTGAAGCTTCATGATAAATGCCCTGATATCCGTCTCCTTCAGCTCCTCTAAAGGAATCTCTCCCAGCATGGGAAGGATATATCTATCCACACAATAGCGATAGCCGGAGTAAGTACTCCTTTTCACCTTACCAATGCGCTGCTTCAGCCAATACCTGCCCAGCTCCTCCACTGTGCTGCAGGATATCAGATTATGTCCTTCCCGGGGATAATCCGGTTGGGAGCAGAAATCGGTCTCATCCAGCAGAATTTTTGTTCTTTTCATCTCGCACCTCCTGTTAAAATTTGGAAATTAAAGGAAAATGTAGTAAATTTAAATTTATACTTGTAATATAAAGGAAAAACATATATAATAACATTTGAATTGAAAAAGAGTTCGCCTTATTACCAGTAAGGCGAACTCTTTCTTGCTTTTTCCTTTATTTACAGGTATAATCATACCAAATCCAGATTTACTTAATCTGGATTTGGTATGATTCTTCAGAAGAAAGGAAGCAGCGCCATGTTCATCGGCAGAGAAACGGAACTAAAGTTCCTGGAGGATAAGTACAATGAAAAAAAGGGACAGTTAATTGTTCTATATGGGAGAAGGCGTGTGGGAAAAACCGAAACGCTTAGAGAATTCTGCAGGGATAAACCGCACATTTTTTTCCTGCACGCAAAGTACGGACAGAGTGCAGCTTTCAAAATTTTCAAGGCAGCTTCTGCGGGAGGATATCCCAGCCAAAAAATATATTTCCGAATTTACGGACTGGGAAAAAGCATTCCGCGGAATCCTGGATCTGCCATACGGAGAAAATAAAAAGCTGATTGTGATCGACGAATTCCCATATATGTGTAAAGGAAATAAGAGCATTCCTTCCATTTTACAAAATCTCTGGGATATGGAGTTCAAAGACAGCAACGTAATGATTGTTTTATGCGGCAGTGCAATGGGTTTTATAGAAAAGGAATTATTGGCGGAAAAAAATCCGTTATACGGAAGAGCCACGGGCATTTACAGGATGAAGGAGATGGGATTTTACGATGCCCTCCGCTTCTTCCCGAATTATTCGGATGCGGACAAGGTATTGGCCTATGCCGTGCTGGGCGGTATCCCACATTATCTCAATCAGTTCAATCCGGAACTTTCCGTCCGGGAAAATATTAAACGCAATATCCTCACGAAAGGCTCTATACTGTACAGCGAAGCAGACTTTCTGCTCCACAAGCGTCTACCTGAAAAATCTGATAGAGCTTGGAATTGTGCCGCGTGAATTTTCCGTTGATTCCGGAACAAAAGAAAGAGCAAATAGTAACCGGAGAATTTACCGTCTGACCGATCATTTCTTCCGTTTTTGGTATGCCTTCGGCTTTGCAAATTTTTCACAGCTTGAGGACGGAGATGTGGAGGGTGTCTATGAATACCTTGTGGAACCCGCTCTCCACGAATTTTCCTCGCTGGCGTTTGAAGATATCTGCAGGGAATTTGTACGTGCGCTTCAAAAGAAAAACGCCCTGCCGTTCCGCTACGCCAAAATGGGGCGTTGGACGGGAAAAACAACCGTGCGGGATATAAAAGAAGAAAATGGATTGAGGATCGCCGAAACAGAGATAGACCTGCTCTGCATTAGTCAGGATGCAAAGGAGTATTTGGTGGGCGAATGTAAATTCAGACACAGCCCGTTTGATTATTACGAATATCTCAATACAAAAGCAAAACTGACTCCACAGAAAGAAAAAGCAAAATTTTATTATGCTCTGTTTTCCGAATCCGGCTTCGATGACAAAATTGCCGCCGAAGCCAAAGCTTCGGAAACGCTCCGGCTTTATGATCTGGCAGCGATTGTAAATATAGATAAATGACTATATGCCAGGCTCCTCTGTCAATCTTCAGAACTCCCGTCCAACGTGCCGCAAATGTTTCGGCAATGGTATTTTGTCATGCTGGTGCTCCAGATAAGGTAATCCAGAGGGAGGCGGCTTAACAATGTATATAATCATTCAGATTTAATAGAAAGGAGTACACAAAAATGATGCCCAAAGATCCAGTAATGCTGCTCAGTTTCGTCAACACAAAGCTGAGAGATTTTTATGAAAGTCTGGAGCTTCTCTGTGAGGATCTGGACGAAGATGTCCGGGAGATTACGGACAGGCTGGGAGCCATCGGCTATCATTACGATGAAGGGAAAAATCAGTTCGTATCCTGAAATAATCCTTGTATTTTTTTCCTTTATTTGGTATGATTTAGCAGACGGAGAAATTTATACTGCTGCATTTCGGTAATCCGAACTGTAAGATGCATAATTTTGGAGGACTTTAAAATGGCAAAGAAACGTAACATTGTCGTCGGGCAGTCGGGAGGCCCCACTGCCGTAATCAACTCCAGCCTTGCGGGTGTGTACAAGACCGCCAAGGAGAGAGGCTTCCATAAGGTATATGGAATGCTTCACGGAGTTCAGGGTTTTTTGGATGAGCAATATGTGGACTTATCCACCCAGATTCATTCCGATATCGATATTGAGCTGCTCAAGCGCACTCCTTCGGCTTTTCTCGGCTCCTGCCGTTATAAACTGCCGGATATTCATGAGAATCCCGAAATCTATGAGAAGCTTTTCCAGATCATGGACAAGCTGGATATTGAGGCCTTTATCTATATCGGCGGAAACGATTCCATGGACACCATCAAGAAGCTGTCCGACTACGCCATTATCAAAGGTCATTCCCAGAAATTCCTGGGCGTGCCCAAGACCATTGACAACGACCTGGCTCTCACGGACCATACCCCCGGCTTCGGAAGCGCCGCAAAGTACATTGCAGCGTCCACCAAGGAGGTCATCCGCGACGCTCTCGGCCTGACCTACAATAAGGAATCCATTACCGTTATTGAGGTAATGGGAAGAAACGCCGGATGGCTTACCGGCGCCACCGCCCTTGCAAAGACAGAGGAATGCGACGGTCCCGATGCAATTTACCTGCCCGAGGCAGTGTTCGATATTGATAAGTTCTTAAAGCATACCAAAGAGATTCTGAAAAAGAAGAAGTCCGTTGTGATTGCGGTATCCGAGGGAATCAAGCTGGCCGACGGCAGGTATGTGTGCGAGCTGTCCGGCGGAGCGGATTATGTGGACGCATTCGGACATAAGCAGCTTCAGGGAACCGCCGCCTATCTGGCAGGCTTCCTGGGCGCAGAGATCGGCTGCAAGACCCGCAGCATTGAGTTCTCCACCCTGCAGAGAAGCGCATCCCATATGGCATCCCGCGTGGACGTGGACGAAGCCTTCATGGTAGGCGGTGCTGCCGTAAAGGCTGCCGATGAGGGAGATACCGGTAAGATGGTAGTTATCGACCGTGTTTCCGATGATCCTTATCAGAGTACCGCCGGGATCTATGATGTACACAGAATCGCAAACCATGAGAAGCTGGTTCCCCGCTCCTGGATGAACAGGGACGGAAATTATGTGACAGAGGAATTTGTAAACTATATCGAGCCCCTGATCCACGGAGATTACCAGCCGTTTATGGTAAACGGTCTGCCCCAGCATCTGGTTCTGAAGAGGAAATAATTTGTTTTCAGGAAATAAATAATAAAGGAACCACCCGGCAGGGAGACTTTCTTTCTGCCGGGTGGCTTTTTACTCCTGCAGGTCCTTTTTGCTTCTGCAAATCCTCTTCTGTTCCTGCAGGATTCTGATTCTCTATAGCTCCTCCCCCTCGTGAATATCGGCTCTGGGCTTTTCCAGGCCCTCTATCACAATCCCCTGTTTCTCCGCATAATCCCAGAGAGCGGCATGAATAGCCTCCTCCGCCAGAAGTGAACAGTGCACCTTCACCGGAGGAAGTCCGTCCAGAGCCTCCATCACCGCCTGATTGGTGACCTGCAACGCCTCCTCCACTGTCTTTCCCTTCACAAGCTCCGTTGCCATGGAGCTTGTGGCCACGGCAGCCCCGCAGCCAAAGGTCTTAAACTTCGCTCCCCGGATAACGCCCTTCTCGTCTATATCCAGAAAGATTCTCATGATATCGCCGCATTTTGCGTTTCCAACGGTTCCCACACCGCTGGCATTTTCTATTTCCCCCACATTTCTGGGATTCTGAAAATGATCCATCACCTTTTCACTATACATCTTTTCCTCCTTCCCTTCTGTCAAAATATACCGACCCGTACCGGCGCACGCATCGAATCCTGGCGGTATGAACCTGCTTCCAAATCAGACAGCGGAGCGGCCGTCCCCATGAGATTTCAGAAAATCCTCATACAGGGGCGACATCTCCCGCATTCTTTCCACGCCCCGTCTCAGCTCCTCCACCACGATGTCCAGCTCCTCCCTTGTATTTTCCTCCGAAAGAGTGAATCTGATGGAGCCATGGGCCTCCTCATGCTTTAAGCCGATAGCCAGCAGCACATGGGAGGGATCCAGGGAACCTGATGTGCAGGCCGAGCCGCTGGAGGCGCATATTTCCTTCAGATCCAGCATAATCAGCAGGGATTCCCCCTCCACAAAAAGAAAGGAAAAGTTCACATTTCCCGGAAGCCGCTTCTCCCTGTGGCCGTTGAGGCGGCAATAAGGTATCTCCGTCTCAATCCGCCGGATCAGATAATCCCGAAGCTCCCTCTCCCTTGCCTCCTTCTCCTTCATGATCCGCAGAGCGCGCTCCACGGCGGCGCCGAAGCCCACAATGCCGGGGACATTCTCCGTCCCGGCCCTCATGGCCCTCTCCTGGGCTCCTCCGTGTATAAAGGGCGCCAGCCTTACCCCAGTGCGGACATAGAGCATCCCCACGCCCTTGGGCCCGTTGAGCTTGTGAGCGCTGGCGCTGAGCAAATCTGCCTTTATCTCCTCCACATTGATTGGCAGCTGGCCGAAGACCTGTACCGCATCCGTGTGAAACAGGATCCCCCGCTCCCTGGCAAGCTCTCCGATCTCTGCAATGGGTTCGATGGTTCCGATCTCATTATTGGCAGACATAATACTGATCAGGATTGTATCCGGCCGAATGGCATCCCTCAAAGCCTGCAGGCATACCATCCCGTCTGCGTCCACATCCAGATAAGTCACCTCAAAGCCTTTTTTTTCAAGGCTTTGGCATGTATGTAAAACCGCATGATGCTCTATCTTCGTAGTAATAATATGCCGGCCCTTTTCGCTTCTGCTCTCCGCCGCAGCTTTGACGGCCCAGTTATCCGCCTCCGAGCCTCCCGATGTAAAATAAATCTCCTCCGGCCTGGCGCCGATTGCCGCCGCAATAGTCCTTCTTGCTCTGTTTACAGCCTTTTTCCCGGCGGTTCCCAGAGAGTGTATGGCGCTGGGATTCCCGTAATTCTCCGTAAAATACGGCAGCATGGCCTCCAGTACCTCCGGCGCGGTCCTTGTAGTGGCCGCATTATCCAGATAAATCATTTCTATCCCACCCTTCCTTACTCTTTTGCATTTCTTCCTGTCATTTATCGTTTTCTGCTTCTCATTTCCCGGTCTTCGTTTCCCGTTTTCCGGTCTTTGTTTCCCGTTTTTCGGTCTTTGTTTCCCGTTTTGCGGTCTTCGTTTCCCGTTTTGCGGTCTTCGTTTCCCGTTTTGCGATCCTTGCTTTCTGCTTCTCAATCTTTGCTTTCCGTCTCAATTCCTACTCTTTTAGTAGGATTATAATATCAGTATAGCATCGCATGTCTGTTCTGTCAACCATCGTCCGAACATATATTATTTAAAATACTATCCTTATAAGGTTATGAACAGTAATGAAGGCAAGACAACAGCATCCCCTGATTGTGGGAACCTTTATTCTCACCGCCACAGGCATAGTCAGCAGACTTATCGGATTTGTATACCGCATTTATCTCTCCCGCCTGTTCGGCGAAGAGGGAATGGGAATCTACCAGCTTTTAAGCCCCGTTCTCTCCCTCTCCTTTTCCCTGACCGCTGCCGGATATCAGACAGCCATTTCCAAGCTGGTAGCAGAGCAGTCCGCCCGGCAGAAGGCTCCCTCCCTCCGTCCTCTGGCAGCCGGCCTGAGCATCTCCCTGCCGCTCTCCCTGGCCTGCAATGCCGTTCTCTTTTTATTTGCAGAGGAAATTGCGGGAAGTCTTCTGCATGAGCCCCGCACCTGCGCCATGCTGCGCATCCTTTCCTTCTCCATACCCTTGGGCACCGTACACGCCTGTATCAACGGTTATTTCTACGGTATTAAAAAAGCCGGCATTCCTGCCGGTTCCCAGCTGCTGGAGCAGATCACCAGAGTCGGCTGTGTCTACATAGTTTCCGCATATTTTCTTTCCCTGGGCCGGCAGCCCTCCATCAGTGTGGCTGTGCTGGGCCTGACCGTGGGGGAATTCTTCTCCATGCTCATGACCATTCTGGCCATCTGTCCCAGGCTGAAGAAAGTACGGTTTTCCGGGAGCCCCTCTCTCTTCGGAAAAGGGGGAAGTCTCTTCGCCGGAGCCTCCGCCTCTTGCGCCTTTGCCTACGGCAGGCTGCTTTCCATGGCTCTGCCCCTGACTGCCAACCGTATCGTGCTGAACCTTTTGCAAAGCGTAGAATCCATTTCCATTCCGGCAGCCCTGAGGGGTTACGGTTACGACAATGTAACCGCACTCAGCGTATATGGCGTGCTTACCGGCATGGCCATGCCCTTTATCTTCTTTCCCAATGCCCTGACCGGCTCCGTGGCCGTAATGCTCCTGCCCATTATCTCGGAAAATTATGCATTGGGCAGAATGGAAGCGGTAAAAAATGCGGCCGTCCGCACCGTAAAATACTGCGGTCTGATGGGCGTCTGCTGCATGGCCGGCTTTGTCCTCCTGGGAAGGTGGGCGGGAGGCACCCTCTTTCACAGTCCCCTGGCAGGGTATTTCATCGCCACGCTGGGCTTTATCGCCCCCTTCCTTTATCTGGATACCACTCTCTCCAGCATCCTCCAGGGCCTGGGACTTGCGGGGCATATCTTTGTCATGAATGTGATCTGCCTGCTGATCCGCCTGGGCTTTGTCTTCCTGGCCGTCCCCCGCTTCGGAATCACCGGTTACCTCTGGGGACTGCTGGTAAGTCAGCTGGCGCTCGGACTGCTCTATCTGGGCTGTCTGTACCGCTTCCTGAAGAAAGAAGCCCCGCCCGCCCGGACGCACTGAACGCAAAAGCCCCCACGATGTCCCCCGGAAATCAAAAGGCTGTCCCCCCTGTGACACATAATCCAATGATATCACAGAGGTACAGCCCTCTTTCTCCTGTATATCTATCATTTTCCCGACCGTCCCGCTCCTCGTCCGAATGCAGAATACAGCTCCCATCCTTATTCCAGGAGCTTCTTTATTCCAGAAGCTTCTTCAGCTCATCCACAAATGTATTTACATCCTTAAATTCCCGGTACACCGAAGCAAATCTCACATAAGCCACCGCATCCAGGTCCTTAAGCTTGTTCATCAGCATCTCCCCGATGACCTGGCTGGAGATTTCCTTGTCCTCCCTGCTGAAGATTTCGTTTTCCACCTCGTCCACCAGGTCGGTGATCTGCTGTGCACTCACCGGTCTCTTGTGGCACGCCCGCAGAAGTCCCCCTTCTATCTTCGAGCGGTCATAGGCCTCTCTGTTATCATCCTTCTTGATGATTATCAGAGGAATGGTCTCGATTTTCTCATAAGTGGTAAATCGCTTCCCGCATTCGTCGCATACCCTCCTGCGGCGGATGGAGTTATTGTCCTCCGCCGGTCTCGAATCGATCACCCTGGTATTCTCATGGCTGCAATAAGGACATTTCATAACCCCGCTCCTTCCCCAAACAGATGTTCGTTTTACCGTACATAAATTTCTCCAGTCATCATAACCGTACCATATTCAGCAGTGAATGTCAACGAGAATAATATCCGGGCCTATCTGCTTGATATCCTTAAACGGAATTACGATGTTGGGATCGCAGTTCAGAAATCCCAGCAGCCTGCTTCCGCCCGGGACCATAATCTTACAGATGCACCCGCTGCAGGGATCAAATTCCAGATCACACACCCTCCCCAGCTTCTTACAGTCCCTGATATTGATGACATCCTTACATTTTAATTCCGAAAAAAGCATATTCCTTCTCCCTTTCCATTGTCCTGTCTTACGGAACCGTTTCACCGATTCGTTTCGCCGGTCCGTAATCAGACCTTCCTTCTTCCTTAATTTAGAAGTATGCCGCGGATGCGTAAATGAGAACGAAAATGAATATTTTTCTTCTTCAGGCACATACTACCACTATAATCAGCCGCACGGCAGCCGTGCAGAAATGAGGATGGTAATGACACAGGGAAAAGTGGAAATCTGCGGGGTAAACACCTCAAAACTCCCTCTGCTGAAAGCGGAGGAAAAGGAAGCTCTTTTTCAACAGATAGAAGCAGGCGACGAGAAGGCACGGGAAACATATATCGAGGGAAATCTGCGCCTGGTATTAAGTGTCATCAAGCGCTTTTCCTCCAGCAATGAAAATGTGGACGATCTGTTCCAGATCGGGTGCATCGGCCTGATCAAGGCCATCGACAATTTCGACACCTCGCTGAATGTCAAATTCTCCACTTACGCTGTCCCCATGATTATCGGCGAAATCCGCCGGTTCCTGAGGGATAACAGCAGTATGCGCGTATCCCGCTCTCTGAAGGATACCGCCTATAAGGCCATCTATGCCAGGGACGCCCTGACAAGAAAGAACTTAAAGGAGCCTTCCATAGAAGAGATTGCCAGCGAAATCGGCATCGCCAAGGAGGATATCACCTATGCCCTGGACGCCATCCAGAATCCCATGAGCCTCTACGAGCCCATTCTCACGGACGGAGGCGATACACTCTATGTGATGGATCAGATCAGCGACAAGAAAAATAAGGAAGAGAACTGGGTGGAACATCTCTCCCTCAGCGAGGCCATGAAGCATCTGAATTCCAGGGAACATGAAATCATCTCCCTGCGCTTTTTCGAAGGCAAGACCCAGATGGAGGTGGCGGAATCCATCGGCATCTCCCAGGCCCAGGTCTCCCGCCTGGAGAAGAACGCCCTGCGCACCATGCGCAATTATCTCACCGCTTAGGAAAAGGGCTGCCGCATTCCTCCTTCAGGATGCGGCAGCCCCTTTTCATTTTCTCATGCGCCGCAGCAGCCAGAAAACCAGGCTGCCCAGGAAAGCGCCCAATGTATTGGTCAGAATATCATCTATCTGAAAAAAGCCCCGTCCCGTCACCAGCTGAAGGCATTCTATCCCCACGCTGACGGCAGCACCCAGCATCGTACAGCAGAGCACATTCCGCATGGCCTCGAAGGCCCAGCCGCCCAGGAAGCCGAAGGGAAGGAACAGGAGCACATTTTCTATCACAAAAGCATTATTCCTCTTGTTGATCCCCCAGGTGGAAAACAGCTTGAAATCGGCTCCCGCCTTATTTCCGCTCTCCCTGGACAGGAAAGTGATAATCAATAACACCGAAAGGTAGAACCCAAACGCAATGACCGGCAGCGCCGCCGCAGGCGCCTTCCCCCTGCGTCTGCGCAGGAAATTAATGCCCCACAGCAAAATCGCCGCAAAGGGCAGGCCCAGGGCGAAGCTCCAGGGCAGGTGCCTCACCATGGACAGCATATCCTCATATACATATTTTAACATATCTTCTCTCCGCGAAAACTCACGGAAGCTTATTCACATTTTCAGCATGCCCATGCAGTCAGTCCCAGTTGTCCCCCGCATGCCCCCATTTGTCCTTTTCTTCCACAAGCCTCTCATTCATCCATGCGACGGCGTCCGTCACGCCGTCCTCCCCAAAGGGAAACTCTTCCGATTCCTTTTTCTCTTCAAGAGTCTTTACGAAATTAAAGGGCTCCGGCCATACCGTACATCGAAGCGTCTTCTCCCCGTCCGCGCCTTTTACTCCCTCAAGACGGTAACGCATTCCCTGATGGCATCCCGTAAACTCCGTCTTCTTCAAATATTCTATTGAAAGTATATCTTCTCGTTGTATCAACGTCTGTACTCTCCGTATTCAGGCAAATCTGTGGCTTAATCCATTTACCATGCTTATTATACCCCATTTTCCCCTTCTTGGAAAGCCTAAATATTGTTACTCATCTCTTTTTTCAGCTGGCGCATAATCTTCTTCTCCAGCCGGGAGATGTAGGACTGGGAAATTCCAAGCAAAGAAGCCACTTCCTTCTGGGTCATCTCCTGACCGTCCCGGGTTCCAAGTCCAAACCGCAGGCTGATAATCTTTTTCTCTCTTTCCGAAAGCTTGCTGATAGCGCCCAGGAGGAGCTTTCGTTCCACCTCGTTCTCGATGTCCCGGTATATCACATCCTCATCCGTCCCCAGAATATCCGACAGCAGAAGTTCGTTCCCGTCCCAGTCCACATTCAGAGGCTCATCGATGGATACCTCCAGCTTTGTTTTGTTATTCCGCCGCAAATACATCAGTATTTCGTTCTCAATACATCTGGAGGCATAGGTTGCCAGTTTTATATTCTTATCGGGCTTGAAGGTATTGATGGATTTGATCAGCCCTATGGTGCCGATGGAAATCAGGTCCTCCACTCCCACTCCCGTATTGTCAAATTTCTTGGCTATGTATACCACCAGGCGCAGATTATGTTCGATCAGGGTGGCCTTGGCCTCGTCGTCATATTCCGTTCCCAGATCGCTGATCACCTGGCTCTCCTTCTCCAACTCCAGAGGCGGCGGAAGAACCTCTGCCCCGCCGATATAATGGATTTCTCCTTTTCTGCGCAGAAGGATATTCTCCCTGCGTATCATTTTAAACTGAATCTTGCCCGGTATCATTACTTTCAGAATCATTATGCCTCTCATTCTGCCGCCTTTGCGGCCTACCCTTTTTTCTCTCAGCAAAGAGCATGGGATTTATTATCATATTCACGGATTCCCCGCCTGCATTTTCAACACCCTGGATGCTTTCGTCGCTGACTGCTATGTAAACATCGCGGAAAGTAAAACACATACCTTCCTCCTCCACGGACAGCCCGCTTAAAGGGTACCCCTGCAGGATTCCCTTCCTTTTTCCGATGCTGTGATAGGGAATCGCCCGAAATCCCTGCGCACCGCTCTCCCAAAGCCGTTCATAGATCTCTGCGTCCACTACACAGACGGGCTTTCCGCTTATAGGCTCCACCAGGCTGTTTCCCGAATCGATGAGGGCATTCACCGTCACCCTTTTCCCCTCCCGGGACAGGGTCGCCCTGCACAGGCCTTCCTGCAGATTCCATCCGGTTTTCATTCTGCTCAGAAGAAGGAAGAGGACGCCTCCCGCACCCAGGATTCCCAGGATACCGGTCATAAAATTCCTTATGCCGGGCAGGCATCGGATCAGGAAAAGCAGGCCTCCGCCCATTCCGAAGGAGTACAGCAGAAGCTTTTCCAGGAGCTTCAGAAACATTCTGAATCCCCTCACGGGAAACGAAACCCTTAGCATCCCCGCTGTCCCGATCAGGATTCCGGCCCCCAGCTTCAGCCACGCAGGCGCCGGTACCAGAAACGGCAGCAGAAAGCAAACCGCTCCCAGCGCCGCTCCTCCAATCAGGCGCAGCGGCGCCGCAATATGCTGGATGCTGTGGTTCACAAGCATCAGAAGGTAGAGATTCATCACAAAATTTACCAAAAACAGGCTGTCTACATATAGCTCATAATGCATCGGCTTCATCCTTTTCATAATTATTATAAAGGGATTGTACTTAAGATTTTGTCAAACCGAGGGTAAAATAAAAAGAAGTTTTCGACAAAAAGAGCCGGACCTGTGAAGGCGGCTTTCCCGTCAGAAAGCCGGACCCGAAGAGATAAAGTTCTCAACAAAAAGAACCGGACAGGAAAATGCCCGGCTCATCGCATATGGATAATCTTGTTCTAAAGTTATTTCCTCTGAAGGAAATCGGGAATCTTCAGGGTCTTCTCCTCCACGGAGCTGCGGATGTCCACAGGCTTCTGAATGCCCTGTACGGGTGCCTGCTGCTCGTTCTCCCCCTTCGCACCGGCCTGTCCGCCCAGTCCCTTGAGCTGGCCGGAAGACATATGGCCGTTCTGGGGCCTGTACATATTCCCCTTGCCGAATCTTGACTGAAGTTGATTGTTTGCGGCATTGTCCTCCAGCCCGGTGGCAATCACCGTTACGGTACAGCTGTCCGTCTTGGATTCATCGTACATGGCCCCGAAGATGATATTGACATCCTCCCCGGTAAGGCTCTGCACATAATCCGCCGCATCGCTGGCATCCGGCAGGGTGATATCGCCGGACACATTGAGAATCACGTCGGTAGCGCCGCTGATGGTAGTCTCCAGCAGGGGGCTCTCCACCGCCATCTTCACGGCCGCAAGCGCCTTGTCGTCTCCCTTGCCCTCTCCGATACCGATATGCGCAATGCCCTTATCCTTCATAACGGTCTGAATATCCGCAAAATCCAGATTAATGATCGCGGGCAGGTTGATCAGGTCGGTAATCCCCTGAACTGCCTGCTGAAGCACTTCATCCGCTTTCTTAAGCGCCTCCGGCATGGTAGTACGCCTGTCCACAATTTCCAAAAGCTTATCATTGGGAATCACGATCAGAGTGTCCACATGCTCCTTGATGCGCTCGATCCCGCCCATGGCATTTACCATGCGGGCCCTGGCCTCGAAGCGAAAAGGCTTCGTAACCACGCCCACCGTGAGAATCCCCATATCCTTCGCAATCCTGGCAACCACAGGAGCCGCTCCGGTTCCCGTGCCGCCTCCCATGCCGCAGGTGACAAAGACCATATCCGACCCCTTCAGAGCGGCGGATATCTCCTCCTCGCTCTCCTCCGCGGCCTTCTCCCCGATCTCCGGCTTCGCTCCCGCACCCAGCCCCTTGGTCAGCTTCTCTCCGATCTGCAGGAGACTGGATGCCTTACAAAGCTGCAAAGCCTGCTTGTCAGTATTTACACCGATAAATTCCACCCCGTCGATCTGTTCGTCAATCATTCTATTTACAGCATTATTACCTGCTCCGCCCACGCCCACCACGATTATTTTGGCAGCAGATTCAGCGTCATTCGTCTTAATCTCAAGCAAAGGTACGTCCTCCTTTTCCAACTTCATCCCATATTTATTATCATATAATCATTTTGGGAATTTAGCAACCTTTTTCTAAAAAATATCCGAAAAAAATAACCAAAATTATCCCTCCGGCTTAAAGATATATTTACCGCCGCCCCCATCATAATTCTGCATCTGTAGAATCCCGCTTTTTCCTTCCAGCCTGGGCAGAAGGTCCGGCAGCAGCATGAGCTTGTCCTCCAGCGTGGCTGAATTATTTCCCAGCGCAACTTTTATATTCTGAAAATAAATCGTAATATCCCCCGAGTCCTTAAAATATATTTTATCCGCCGTGAGGCTGTACTTCTGCAGCATCCTTGTGATATTCAGAATGCTGTTGAATACAGCCTCATTTTCCACCGGAATCTTATCCCCTGTCACAATATGCTCGAACTTCAGCCCCATAACCTGCGGAACTCCCACGGTTCTGACTGCAGAGCTCTCCACCACATAGCCGTCCCTGTCAAAATATACATAGGTATCCATATATCTGATGCAGCCTGTCAGGGCCTTCTCGTACACTGTGATTCTGATGGTATCCGGGGAGAGGATCTCCACATCCATTTCATCTACAAAGGGTATCCCCTCAATTCCCTTGCGCTTGTATTTCATGGAGAGATAGAGGGAATTGTCGCCCAGAAACCCGTCCATCACAATGCTCTTAATTTCCTCCTCCGAATAATGGACATTTCCCTCCACATAAACGGTACGAATCGTGTAAAAATTCAGAATATAGAGACCCGCTCCGCCCAATACTGCCACGAGCAGGACCATAAACAATATTCCGATTCGGATTCTTTTGCTCTTAAACACTTGTCACCCGCGCTCCTAACTCCCTGAAATCCCTGCAGATATTCTCATATCCGCGGTATATATAGGAGCATCCCCTCACCAGGGACTCTCCCTGCGCCATCAGTCCGGCCACCACCAGCGCCGCACCTCCTCTCAGTTCCCTGGCTTCGACACAGGCGGCATGCAGACTTCTCACCCCGCGGACCGTCACACTTCGGGAATCCTTTCTCTCAATGCATGCCCCCATTTTCTCCAGTTCCTCCACAATGCGGAAACGGTTCTCAAAAATAGTCTCTCTTATATGGCTGCAGCCGTCCCCCATAGCCTGTACGGCCAGTACAACCGACTGCAGATCCGTGGGGAATCCCGGATAGGGCGCCGTAATAAGCTCCAGGGAATGCGGTCTTTCGGGCGCCTGTACATAAATGCCCTCCGACGACACGCAGACATGCCCTCCCATTCTCCTGGCCGTCTCCAGAACCGCTCCCATCTCTTCCACGGGAGCATGCTCCAAAAGCACGTTTCCGCCCGCGCCGATGCACCCAAACAGATAGGTGCCCGCCACAATCCTGTCCGAAGGAACCGTAAAATCCGTTCCGTACAGCCTCCTTCCCCCATGAATAACCAGGCGGTTCTCTCCGGCGCAGTCGATCCATGCGCCGCAGCAGCAAAGGAATCGGCAAAGCGTCCTGATCTCAGGCTCCAGGGCAGCCCCCTCCAGAACCGTATCCCCCTCCGCCATCACACCTGCCAATATGATATTTTCCGTAGCACCCACGGAGGGAAAGGGCAGTCTGATATGCGCTCCGTGAAGCTTGTGGGCCGCGGCCCGGAGCTTGCCCGCTTTTTCCGTAAATTCCACACCCATCTGTCTCAATGCGGACAGATGCAGGTCGATGGGACGCTCGCCGATGACACAGCCCCCCGGGTATTCCATGACCACTTCATTGCATCTGCCCAGCAGGGCACCCAAAAGGCAGAGGGACGAGCGCATCCCCGTCACCGCCTCCTGAGGCAGCTCTCCCTCCCGCATCCGGGACGAATCGATTACGATGCCCCTTTCCTGCCAGCACACATGACAGCCCAGAGCCTTCAGCAGACAGACCATGGAATGCACGTCCGTAATTCTGGGGCAGTTCCTGATGCAGGAACACTCCTGTGTCAGCAGCGTGGCTGCAAGAACAGGCAGCACAGCATTTTTAGAACCCTGTATAAGGACTTTTCCCTGAAGGGCTATTCCGCCCTGAATACGAATAGAATTCATAAAAGCACCACCCGGCTTCCGATTGATTAAACTATTCTATCCTATGAGAAAAAAGTCCCTGGCGTACCTTGTTCCATTATATTTTATGTCCTCTGCCAGATCTGCCTGCCGCATCTGTCTGCCGGATGGCTGTGTCCGCTGTCCAACCTGTCTGCCGAATGAATTTACCTGCTGCCGCTTCTTTCTGCCGGATGGCTGTGTCCGCGGACAGGATGCCGCGGCGTTACAGCTCCTTTAGCTGTATTTTCCGTGCCACGCTTAAGACCAGCCCGATCTCTATTAAAAGGAACATGACCGAGGTGCCTCCGTAGCTGATAAACGGCAGGGATATTCCCGTATTGGGAATGGTGGCGGTCACCACGGCAATATTCAGGATGGCCTGCACCGCGATATGTCCCATAACGCCCACCACCAGCATGGCACCGAACAGATCGGGGGCGTTGTTGGCGATCACCATCATGCGCCACAGCAGCATGACGAACATGACAATGATGGCAATGGCGCCGAAGAGTCCCAGCTCCTCGCAGATGATGGAGAAAATCATATCGTTCTGGGCCTCCGGGAGGAAATTCAGCTTCTGCATGCTCTGGCCCAGCCCCTTGCCAAGGACTCCTCCGCTGCCGATGGCGTACAGACCCTGAAGCGTCTGAAATCCTGTGTCCGTGGGATCACTCTCCGGGTCAAGCCATGCGCGGATGCGGCTTCCCCGGAATTCCAGGATATCGCTTCCCGACACCACCAGGAATATCAGCAATGCCGCTACGGCCATCACCGCCGCCGCCATGATGATGAATTTCTTATAGTCCGGGCTTGCTACAAACACCATCAATATGGATATCGCCAGGATAATGATGGCGGAGCTCATATTATCGGTGATCAGGTAGACCTCCAGTGCCACGGGAAGCGGAAACGCCACCATGACCGCAAAGCCCTTCAGACTGCGGATCCCTTTTCCCATCTTGCATACCAGCACCGCCAGGAAGAGTATCATTCCCAGCTTTGCCAACTCCGCGGGCTGCATGCTCATATTTATGATCGGGATAATAATCCACCTGGTTGCACCATGAGATGACTGTCCCAGGGGTGTCAGCACCAGGGGAATGGATGCCGCCGATACCAGATATCCTATCAGATAGAACCTGGCC
The DNA here is from genome assembly GCA_910589035.1 of uncultured Acetatifactor sp. Classification (GTDB taxonomy): domain Bacteria; phylum Bacillota; class Clostridia; order Lachnospirales; family Lachnospiraceae; genus Acetatifactor. The sequence continues at coordinate 35,126 of CAJUSI010000024.1, forward strand.
CAGAACCGGTAGGGAATATTTGCCACAACAATCATCAGCACGAGACCGATCACCACGGCAATCAGCTGCTTCTTCAGATAATACGCCGTATCCTTATAATCCTCGTACGCATTGTAGGAGCTCGCCGAATAAATCATTACCAGCCCGAATCCCAGCAGGAACAATACAATAAACAAAAGGCTGTAATCAAAAAAATATTCGGATTGTTCTTTTTTCCTTCTTTTAGCCTTGGCAGCCTGCGCCATATCCGTTCCTCATCTTCCCGGAAGCTTAGTCCAGTCCATGGACATATTCCTTAAAAATTCTTCCCCTCTCCTCGTAATTGGGGAACATTCCCCAGCTGGCACAGGCCGGGGAAAGCAATACCGCATCGCCTCCTTCCGCAAGCCGTGTACAGAGCGTGAGGCATTCCTGAAAGCTGTCGGCAAAACGGATCCTGTCAAAGCCGTGCTTCCGCGCGCATTCCGCGATCTTCTCCCTGGTCTGGCCGATGAGCACCAGATATTTTACCTTTCCCTCAAAGCTCTCTATCCATTCGTCGTACTCACTTCCCTTGTCATAGCCTCCGCCGATCAGGACAGTGGGTTTATTCATGGCGCGGATGCCCTGGATGGCCGCATCCGGATTGGTTCCCTTGGAGTCGTTATAATAATCCACTCCCCCCCTGCACGCCACGAATTCTATGCGGTGCTCCACCGCGCGGAATTCCTTTACCACCCTTAAAATGGTATCCATGGGTACGCCCATCTGTGCTGAGACGGCAATGGCAGCCATGACATTTTCCACATTGCAGAGTCCCACGAGCCTCATATCCCGGTGGATATCCATCAGCTCCCTCTCCTGCCCCCGGAGATTTTCCACGATTTTATCCCCTTTCAGATAGTACCCCTCCACCGGCCTTGCAGAAGAGAAATATACTACCCTGGCCGGACATCTCTCCGCGAACTCCCTTGTATAAGCGTTCTCATAATTCAGAACGCAGGCGTCCTCCTTCGTCTGGTTCATGGCAATCCTTTCCTTTGCCGCCACATAGGCCTCCATAGTGTGGTGCCGGTCCAAATGATCCGGCGTAATATTCAGGATGGCCGAAACCTTCGGATGAAAATACCTTATGGTCTCCAGCTGGAAGGAGCTGATCTCCCCCACCGTCACGGAATCCTCCGATGTCTTTAAACATTCCGACGTATAGGGATTGCCGATATTACCCACCACAAAGACCTTCTCCTCCCCCAGATGTGCTTTCATGATTTCTCCCACCAGGGTGGTGGTGGTGGTTTTGCCGTTGGTGCCCGTGATGGCCGCCACGCTCCCCTTCTCTTCCCTGAATCCCAGCTCGATTTCACCGATGATCTCTGCGCCATGGTCCCTCAGCGCGTTCACCAGCGGGAGATCTGCCGGTACTCCGGGACTGAGCACCACCGTTTCGGTCTCTCCCAAAAGCGCCTCCGGAAATTCCCCGGCCGCACAGACCGCCCTGCTCCCTGCAGGCAGCTTTTCCCGCATGGCCGATACGGTGAGCTTCTCATTGCTGTCGTACAGCGTCACCTGCGCATTCCCATGTTCCAGAAGTCCCACGGAACCAACGCCGCTGATTCCGGACCCGATTACCAGACATTTCTTTCCTGTTTTCATCCTCATTATTCCTCTTTCCCCGGCATCCTCACACCGCCCGCAGAGCCAGCAGGCACATTAAAGCAGTGATAATGGTGAACACTGCCGTGATCCTGGTTTCGGACCATCCGCACAGTTCAAAATGATGGTGTAAGGGAGCCATTTTGAAAATCCTTTTTCCCCCGCTTATTTTATAATACCCTACCTGTACCATGACGGAAAGTACCTCCGCCAGATAAATGCTTCCGACAATTGCTATGTACAGGGGCATCTGCAACATATAACCGCACCCCGCCACGAATCCGCCCAATGCCAGCGACCCGGTGTCCCCCATAAACACCTCGGCCGGGTGTACATTAAAGAGCAGAAATCCCATCAGCGCTCCCGCCGCCGCACAGGTGACGGGTTCTATTCCGGAAGCCGTTCCGATGGCGGCCACGGAGAAAAATACCGCCACCATCAGCGTGACGCTCCCCGCCAGGCCGTCCAGACCATCCGTAAAATTAGTTCCGTTGGCGCATCCCATCACAATAAAGAATAGGATGGGAATATTCCAGACACCGAAATCCAGATAGCGTCCCGGGACAAACGGAATCCGCATGGCCAGGCTTACATCGGTGTATTCCGTCAGATACCAGGCAAATACGCCGGTGACCGCAAGCTGTCCCAGGAGCTTCTGCCAGGGGTTGAGTCCCATGGATCTCCTGCACACCACCTTGACATAATCGTCCATAAGCCCCACCATCCCGAATCCCACCGTCAAAAACAATACCGGAGCTATCCCGGGATAATCCTCCACAAAGATCAGAGAGGTGGCAGTTATACTGGCCAGAATCAGAATCCCCCCCATGGTGGGTGTCCCCGTCTTTTTCAGATGTGCGGCAGGCCCGTCATCCCTGACTGTCTGGCCGCATTTCAGCCATCTTAAGAATGGGATCAGCACCGGTCCGGACAATGCGCTGATGCCAAAGGATATCATTACCGCTGTTATGTAATCTTTACCCATCCGCTGTCTCCTCCCGGCAGTATCCGGCTGCTGTTTTGCGCATAGCGCGCCGGATCAACCGCCTTCCGATTCCTCATATCCCGTAATGCCCAGATAGGGAAGAATATTCTCATACAGCTGGCGCACAATCGGCGCAGCCACCTGACTTCCGTAGTATACTCCCTGAGGATTGTTCACAATTGCAATGGCAATTACCTGAGGGTCATCTGCCGGAGCAAAGCCGATAAAGGATGCGATATATCTCCCGCTCCCTCTTGGAAGCGTCTGGCTGGTGGCGGTCTTGCCCCCTATCCGGAACCCCTTCACCTGACCGTTGGACCCGCTTCCCTCCGATACCACCATCTCCAGGATTCCCCGCATCTGTTCGCTGGTCTCTTCGGAGACAATGCCCTCGGTCACAGGATATTCAAAAACTTCCGCCACATTGCCGTCCCCGTCCAGTGTCTTTACTCCGAAATGCGGTGTAACCCTCTTTCCTCCGTTTATAATAGAAGAGACTGTCGTTAAGAGCTGTATGGGCGTAATCTGGAAGGACTGGCCGAAGGACACTGTCGCCAGCTCCACATTTCCCATATTCTCCTTTTTGTGCATAATGGTTCCAGCCTCCCCCGGCAGGTCGATTCCCGTTCTGGTCTTTAGCCCGAACCGTTCAAAATAACTGTAGTAATTGTCTAGCCCCAGCCGCAGCCCCACCGTTATCAGAGCCGGATTGCAGGAATTCATCATGGTATGAGTGAAATCCTGGCTGCCATGTCCCGCCCTCTTATGACAGTGTATGGTTCTGTCGTCCACACTGATGAAGCCGGGACAGTGAAAGGAGCTGGACAGTGTCACCACCCCTGCCTCCAGTCCGGCTGCCGCCGTGATGATCTTGAATGTGGATCCCGGTTCATAGGTGTCATTTATGCACCCGTTGCGCCAGATGCTGTTCAGCAGATCCTGTTCCTCCTGCGAAGAAAGGTTCTCCGGCGTTCCCTCCGGCAGTTCAAAGGGATTGTTCAGGTCAAACTCCGGTACGTTGACACAGGCATAAATCTCACCGTTTTGCGGATTCATCACCAGAACCGATACGCTGTCCGCCTGCTTTGCAGCCATGGCCTGATTGGCCAGCTGTGTGGCATAGGATTGGATATTCATATCCAGGCTGATGCACAGATCATTTCCGCTGACCGGTTCCATGCGCCTTTCTCCCGCGGCCTCCACTTCAATCCCCTTGGCGTCGGTCACCGTCAGGATCTTCCCCGGCTCCCCCTCCATATATGTATCGTAGACAACTTCCAGGCCGATAATTCCCTGATTGTCACCGCCGGTGAAACCCAGTACCTTGCTGGCCAGATCATTATAGGGGTAATACCGCTTATAATCCTCATCCACCTTTACGCCCGCCAGATCGTACTCCCGTATTCTGTCCCCCACTTCCTTCTCCACATTGCTCTTAATGCGCTCCATGGAGGAATACTTTTCCACCCTCTTTCTCACGTACTCTTCCGTCAGCTCCAGCTCCCGGGAAAGAATCTCTATCACCTTCTCAGGTTCCTCAATCTGGTTATAGATAACGGATACGGTACAGACTGTCTTATTGTCCGCCAGAACCTTTCCGTTGCAGTCCAGAATACGTCCCCTGGCAGCCTTAATGCTTCGTTCCCTCTCATGTAAATCCGTGGCAAGGGAGGAATAATGCTCCGCCCGCCAGACACAGAGATATACAAGCCGTCCGAACAGGAAGGCAAACATTCCGGTACAGAGAAGGAATACTACCAGTATCTTCTTCCTGTGGAAGATCTTATTGCTGTCAGCAAGCATTCCCAGCCTCACTATAAGTCTTACTATACTTTATTCGGATAGTCTCCGGGTTATGATGATTCCCTGACGGAAATTCCGGAATTCCTGATTTATGCCGATTCTCCTGTTCAAATCCGAATCCCACGCGCTATGGCTCTTTCCGGCATAAAGTTCAGGATGTCCCAGGCTATGGCTCTTTCCGGCGCAGGGTTCAGGATGTCCCAGGCTATGGCTCTTTCCGGCGCAGAGTTCAGGATGTCCGCGGTTGCGGATCGCCCCTCATGTAATATTGGGATTTACGGGAATATTCGGGTCCGGCACGGATTCCGCACTGTCAATGGGCAGTCCTGTCTCGGCGTCATATTTTCTCCCGGTGTCAGGATCCACGCGGTACCCCGTCTCGGGATCAATGGGATAATTCTTCCAGGGCTGGTCCGGTTCGGTGCCTCCGCCGGTACCGGAAGGATCGCCGTTCCCGCCCGTTCCGGAAGGCTCTGTGTTTCCGCCTTCTCCCGGCTCCGTCCCGTCTCCCTCCGGAGTATTTCCGTCTCCCTCCGGAGTCTGGGTATACTGGTTTGTAATCTCCAGCTGCAGCGCGTTCAGCTCTTTGATTTCCTCCTCGCTCAGCTCCTCCGTCATATAAATATTCAGATAGGGAAGGGCTTCCATAAGGATGCTGCGGGCGATCTCGGAAGAATACCTTGCCACATCCTGCTTCTCCTCGTTTACCCTGTCCACCACCACATATATGGCAATCTCAGGATCATCCGCCGGAACACATCCGATAAAAGATACCACATACTCCGTCTCGGAACGTTTATGGGTAATGGGATCAATGGTCTCTGCCGTACCTGTCTTGCCTCCCATGGTATAGCCGGGGGGCCTTGCCGCCTTCCCGGTTCCGTCATCCACCACCGCCCGCAGAAATTTCCTGAGAAGCTCAGAGGTGGATTCCGATACGGTCTGCTTGAGAACCCTGGGCTCGATATTTTTTACGGTAGCCCCGCTGGCATTGGTAATCTTGTTCACCACATGGGGTTCATAATAATATCCTCCGTTGATCAGGGAACAGAAGCCCGTGATCATCTCGATCATGGTCACGTTGAAATTCTGCCCGAAGCTGTTGGTGGCAAGGTCAGTAGGCCCCATATTGTCCGCCACATATACAAGGCTGTCGGTCCTGGCCTCCCCCTCCAGATCAATATTGGTCTTCAGACCGAAATTAAATACTCTCTGAAAAGTACAGAAATCATCCTTTCCTATAAGCTGCGCTATCTGAATCAGCGCTATATTGCAGGATTTGATCAAGGACTCCTCCAGGGAAAGCCACCCCTTCTGGTTATTGCTGCATTTTATGTCATGATCCCCGACTCTCAGTACACCGTTACATTCAAAGCTGCTGTTTTCATCCACGACACCTTCCTCCAGAGCAGCTCCTATGGTGAAGGTCTTTGCCGTGGAGCCGGGTTCATAAGTGTCGCTGATGCAGAAATTTTTCCATAGATTGAGGAGATTGGCATAGAGCTGTTTCTCATCCAGAGAACTGATGTTCTCCGCGTTCAGAAAGGTCTCCGTCTTCCTGACCTCCTCGTATCCGTTTTCGTTAGTAATCTGCTCTACCATTCTGGAGCCGATCAGTCTGTCCGTATTCCAGGTATCGTTCAGATCATAGGTGGGATAGCTCCCCATGGCGAGAACCTCCCCTGTATTCACCCTCATGATCACGCAGCCTATGTTCTCCGCTCCGTTTCCCTTCCTGTACTTATCCTTATGCGCGTCATTGAATTTCAGCAGATACTTCTCCACTATCATCTGGAGATTGGCATCGATGGTGGTGTGGAGATTATAGCCGTCCACAGCCGCTTTGACTGTCCGCTCCAGCGCCAGATCATCATTGAGATAGCCGTATTCCCTGCCGTTGATGCCGTTTAAGGTTTCGTTGTAGTATCCCTCCAGGCCGTAGCTGCCCTGATTGTCCGTGCTGGTAAATCCGATTACATCCGCCGCCAGCGAGCCGTAAGGGTATATTCTCTTGTATTCTTCCTCGAACCACACACCCCTTATATTCGTATTCGCCAGCTGCGCCTCCTGAAACCCTTTAATCTCATCATAGCTGAGTCTCTTCGCCGCCACATACCAGGACAGCTCCTTGTGGGTAGTGACATACTCCCTGATCTGTCCCATATCCAGATCGAAATTCTCTCCGAGAGCCTGCAATGTGGGTTCCAGATAGATTTCCTTCCCTCCCACGGTACTCGTCATGACCTTGGCGTCGATGATCAGATTGTACACCTTCTCGCTGGTAGCCAGTATGGTGCCGTTCACATCCACAATATTGCCTCTGCGGTAGGGAATGATGGTGGAGGTATAGCTTTGCTGGGAAAGCACCTGTTTCTGATAATTGGTTTCATTCTCCCTTGTAATCCACACAAGCCGCGCACTCAGCCCTATAAAGGACAGCAATATCAGGATGAAGAGCACCAACAGCTTCTTCTGCATTTTAATAGAAAATCTTTTACTGTTTCCCGCTCTCTTTCCCGATCTGTTTCCTGCTCTCTTTCCCGATCTGTTTCCTGATCTGTTTCCTGATCTCACCTTACACCTCTGCTAATTATCCTCGGTCACCTGACGCATATAGTCCCCGCTCTCTCCTTCATACTCAATGACCTGCTCCTCTTTGGCATAGACCATGCCAAGCTCTCCTATTGCAATTCTTTTGATCTCCTCCAGATCGATACCGCTGATGATTCGATTATATTCTTCATCATTTGAAAGCTTCAGAAAATTCAGTTCACTCTGCTGGGCAGCCACAGCCTTGGTTAAATTGGTCAGCTGTGACTGAAGCTGAATGTAATTTACCAGGATAAATGCAGCGGCACAGAGCGCGACTGCCAGAAAAAGTACATATCCGGCATTCATGTATCTGGCCTTATCACGATTTTTGCGTACCTCATGGTGGGGCTTTTTTACCGGCGCTTTCTCCCTGGGGCTTACAGGCTCCAGCTTGCGCACGGTATTTCCGTCCACATATTCGCGGTAGCTCCTTCCGCCGCTCCCATGCCTGTTTTTATCATATGCAGTTCTTCCATAGCTCCTTCTATTCTGACTCATACTCTTTCCTGCTTTCCCTCTATGTTTTGATCCGCAGTCTGTTCTGCTTTTATGCTTTGTGGCTCATCCTGCATACAATTCGGCTTCTGTACTTCATGGCTTCCACATCCGGCCCGCTTCTTTGTTTTGTACTGTCTCCGCGTCAGGTCGCATTTTTGCTCTGCATGGCTTCCATGCAGCGTCGTTGGGCACCCGCTATGCTTCCTTCTTTTGGAAAACTCTCAGCTTGGCACTTTTGGAGCGGCTGTTCTCCGCTGTCTCCTCCTCTCCCGGGAAAACGGGCTTCTTTGTTATCACGCTTCCCTTTGACACCTTCCCGCATACGCATACCGGAAATTCCGGCGGACAGGTGCAGGGGTTCTCATTTCTCCTGAAAGCCGCTTTCACTATGCGATCTTCCAGTGAGTGAAAGGTAATGATGCATAATCTCCCTCCGGGATTCAGTAATTCAATGAAATCATCCAGAGAACGCTCCAGCACCTCCAGCTCCCTGTTGCATTCAATGCGGACAGCCTGGAATGTCCTCTTGGAAGGATGTCCGTCCCGGCGCATCCTGGCGGGAATGGCAGCCTTAATGATCTCATTTAATTCAAAGGTAGTTTCCAGGGGCTTGTCCGCCCTTGCTTTCACTATGTATTTTGCAATATTCTTTGCGAAGCGCTCCTCCCCGTAATCTCTGATGATACGGAAAAGCTTGCTCTCCGAATAATTGTTTACGATATCCCTGGCAGTCAATACCTGCCTCCTGTCCATACGCATGTCCAGTGCCGCGTCGAAACGATAGGAAAAGCCTCTCTCCCGGTTGTCCAGCTGATAGGAGGATACTCCCAGATCCAGCAGAATGCCGTCCGCATGCTCTACCCCCTCCGCCAGAAGCGCCGCCCGCATATTGCAGTAATTGTTCCGCAGAATGGTTACTCTGTCTCCAAAGCAGGCCAGCCTCTCCCTGGCTGCGCAGATGGCTGCTTCGTCCTGGTCGATTCCGTAGAAATGTCCGCCTCCAAGCCGTCTGCACACTTCGAAGGCATGTCCGCCCCCGCCCAGCGTGCCGTCCACATAGATCCCTTCCGGCTTTACGCAGAGGGCCTCCACGGTTTCCTTAAGAAGTACGGAGCTGTGTCTGAATTCCATTGGTCTCTCCTAAATCGTCAACCCAAGATTGATCATGCCCTGGGATACTGTGTTAATGTCCACCTGGCTGTTGTTCGCTTCCCACCTGTCGAGACTCCATATCTCGATGCGGCTCCCCATGCCGGCCAGAATCACATCCTTTTCCAGTCCGGCAAATTCCCTCAGATCCTGAGGCATCAGGATACGCCCCTGCTTGTCCACGGTAACGTACTGCGCACCCGACAGGAAGAATCTTGCAAACTGTCTCGCCTCCTGATTGATGAGGGGCAGCGACGCAAGCTTGCTCTCAAAGGCCTTCCACTCTTCATTGGCATACACAAATAAGCAGCCGTCCATTCCCTTTGAAACCACGAATTCATCTCCCAGAATTTCCCGGTATTTGGAGGGAATGCTCAACCTGCCCTTTGGGTCAATCGTATGATTGTACTTGCCCATGAACATCGCGATCACCACCCATCATAAGGAACCGCACCGAAATATCCAGCCGTCGGCAATGTCAATGGCCTGGCCGTCGGCAACCGCTTTGGCACCGGTATCGGCTTTCGAGCAGCTCCCAAGCGGAATCCGCGGCATTTTCCGAAAAAAGTACCCTTTCGTGGTTTTTCATCCCACTTTATGGTACTTTATGCCATTTCCATCCCACTTATGAATAGATTTTAATATATAATTGGGAATTTGACAAGCAGAATGTTTGTGCGTCCCTGGGATTCGCAAGGAGATTTGACGGTTTTCCCACAAGATCTGGTAGGATGGAGGGTTCGGCCATGGCATATCTTGATTTGAAAAGAATGAAAATTTCTAAGGGAAAAGTAAAAATGCGCCCCAATGGACGCATGCGGAAGCTGATAAAATGGAGGCAGTTAAAAACCGCCGGCTTCTATCTGGAAGCCGGCGGTTTTTCTTTTGCTTTTTATCCTTTCCGTTTTTTTATTTTTATACGTACTGCAATATCCGCCCCCAGGGCAAATACTGCCATCAGAAGGGCCAGCACCTGTGAAACCGGAATCTCAGTCCCGGGAATGAAAAGTGTGTCGGTACGGATACCTTCAATGATAAACCTTCCCACACCATATCCGCCCAGGTAGAGCAGGCAGAGCTCCCCGTCAAATTTCCTGTGCTTCCGGAACGCCAGGATCAGAACCATAATCAGAAGATTCCACACGCTCTCATACAGAAAAGTGGGATGCACATTGATATAATTGGCCCCCTCCGGAATATGGGACGCTATATTGTCCGAAATATCCCTGGAGCGGACAGCTGCCACGGGAAGCTGCATGGAAAAGAGCCCGTCATAATATTCCCCGAACACCTCCCGATTCATGAAATTGCCCCACCTGCCGATTGCCTGTCCCAGAATCAATCCCGGCATGGCGGTATCCCCCATCAGGAGGGGATTTTTCTTCTTCAGCTTACAGTATACAAACAATGTAAGGAACGCGGCGATCACGGCGCCGTAAATGGCCATTCCGCCGTTTCTCACCTTAAAGATACTGAGCAGATCGTTCTTATAAAAATCCCATGCGAATATCACATAGTAAATGCGTGCGCCGACAATGGAAAAAAATACGGCATAGATAGCAAAATCCCAGTAATCTTCCGGATTCTGTCCCGTCACCTTCGCCATGCGGACCGCCATCAGGATACCCGCCAGGACGCCGATACCGATGATCAGGCCGTAAAACGCGATCTCAAAGCCAAATACGCTGAAAGATTTCGGCACATCCTTCAAATATATTCCAAGATTCGGAAAGGCAATATCACCTGCATTCATAATCATACCCCTTGCCCGTTTTGCGGGCATCCATTTATTATAATGATTATATACCGGACTCAGCTGAATACATCTATCCTGTGCCGGTAAATTTTCCGGCAAATATTCCGGCAATGCTTAAGCTTCACTGATCTATCTCCACAGAGCATTCTGAACGAAACCGGCTGAGCATTGTATATAATCGTCTTTATTATCGGTTCTTTCCCATATTTGACATTTTATTTTGCAAAGCAATCTGTTGCAGAGCATCCTGCACTCCTGCGGTTCTCATACGTTAAACCGGAACAGAATCACATCCCCGTCCTTCACCACATAGTCCTTGCCCTCAATGCCCACCAGTCCCTTTTCCCGGGCTGCCGCAAGTGAGCCCTGCTCCAGCAGATCCTTATAGTTGACCACTTCCGCCTTGATAAAGCCCCTCTCGAAATCGGAATGGATTTTCCCTGCCGCCTGTGGCGCCTTCGTGCCGATCTTAATCGTCCAGGCTCTGGTCTCGTCCTCGCCCGCCGTGAGGAAGCTCATAAGTCCCAGAATGCCGTAGCTGGCCCTGATTAACTTCTCCAGCCCGGATTCCGCCAGCCCCAGATCCTCCAGGAACATTGCCTTCTCGTCCTCGTCAAGCTCGGAAATCTCCTGCTCGATCTGTGCACAGATCACGAACACCTCGCTGTGCTCCTCTCCGGCGAACTTCCTTACTTCCCCCACCATTGGATTGGAAGCGCCGTCATCCCCCAGATCCCCCTCGGCCACATTCGCCGCATAGATCACCGGCTTCCAGGTCAGCAGATTATATCCCTTCATCAGAACCGTCTCGTCCTCGTCCGTGATCTCCATGGTCTTGGCCGGCTTACCGCTCTCCAGATGCCCCTTAATCCGCTCCAGCAGGGACAGCTCCTTCGCACAGGTCTTGTCCATTCTCGCCGCCTTGGAAACCTTTGACAGTCTCCTCTCCAGCACCTCCAGATCGGAAAAAATCAGCTCCAGATTGATGGTTTCAATATCCCGCAGGGGATTCACGCTGCCGTCCACATGGATGACATTGGAATCCTCAAAGCACCTCACCACATGGACGATGGCGTCCACCTCCCGGATATTGCTTAAGAACTGGTTGCCCAGGCCCTCGCCCTTTGAAGCCCCCTTCACCAGTCCGGCAATGTCCACGAATTCTATCACCGCGGGGGTGACCTTTTTCGACTGATACATATCTCCCAGGAGCCTGAGACGCTCATCCGGCACGGCCACGATGCCGATATTGGGATCTATGGTGCAGAAGGGGTAATTGGCGGATTCCGCCCCCGCCTTTGTAAGTGAATTGAACAATGTACTCTTTCCCACGTTCGGCAGACCTACGATTCCTAATTTCATTTTTGTTGTACCTACTCAGAAAACCCTATATTTATAAGTTTTCCGCCTTTCTCTATATTTTTCCGCGCAGCTTCTATATACGCTTTACCCTTGCATAACCGCCCCTTGACTGAAGAGCGTTCAGCTCCTCATAGAGAAGGCAGTAATTATCATAGCGTATTTTACTGATATCCCCCTGCGCCACCGCATCCTTCACACCGCATACCTGCTCCCTGATATGGGCACAGCCCCCGAATCTGCACTGCCTCTCGTGCTGCGCAAATTCCGGGTAATATTCCGCCAGCTCCTCCTTCTTCAGGTCAAAAAGCCCAAGGGAGCTGAACCCCGGCGTATCCAGAATATAGCCTTCCTCCCCCAGCGGTATCAGCTCCGTATGCCTGGTAGTATGCTTCCCCCGCTCTATTCTGGCGCTGATTTCCCCCGTCTCCATCACCACATGGGGCTGCAGACGATTAATCAGGGAGGATTTCCCTGCACCGCTGGGGCCTGCTACCGCAGTCACCTTTCCCTCCAGCATCCCCTTCAGCGCTTCCATTCCCTCCCCCAGCCTTGCGCTGACGGTGAGAACCGGATATCCGCAGCCCCTGTATATCCGGGCATACCGCTCCCCGTCCCCATTTTCATCCAGATCCAGCTTGTTAAAGCAGATAATACAGGGGATATCTCTCTGCCCCATCATAATGAGAAATCTGTCAAGCAGATTAAAGCTCGGCCTGGGCTGCAGGATGGCAAAAATCACCAGCGCCTGATCCACATTCGCTGCCGCCGGCCGTATCAGTTCGCTGCGCCTGGGCAGAAGCTCACGGATATTGCCGGTAAGCTTATCCCTGTCCAGCACATCTATTTCCACCTCATCCCCCACCAGGGGCTTCTTTCCTTCCCTGCGGAAAATACCCTTTGCGCTGCATTCATATAATCCGCCGCCTTGCTTTCCCTGAATGCCTGCTTCACCTATTCCTTCCGCGTCATCCCCAAAACGGCAGCTGACATAATATAATCCGCCAATCCCCCTGATAATCCTTCCCCTCATAGGCTCATTCCTATTCCTTTGTAAACGTAACTCTTCTGGTGAAGGATTTGTTCTCCGTGGTACCGGGTATCGTAATCTCCTCCCCCGTCTCCGGATCGGTGGAAGTGCTGCCTTCCACCGTCACATTGTAGGACATGGTAAGCGTTCCGCCGGCAGCGGACAATCCGTAATAATTTGCTGCCTGGGGGAAGCTGCTTGTCACCGTCTCCAGGAGCACCTTCCCGTCATCCGTTTCCAGCTTGACGGACACCTCCATACCCTGTACATAATCCGGCGCCTCCTCCACGCTGGGCGCCTCTATGCTGATATTGCATTGATAGGTATCTGGTGCAGGCCCCTGGCTTACCTTGATCTCTATCACCGTATCGGGATCCACATAGGAGCCGTAGGAATAGCTCTGGTAGCAGATCAGCCCTTCCTCATATTCATTATTATAGACATACGATATCTCGGAACCTATCTGCAGTCCTGCCTCTATGGCCGCCACGGTTCCGTCCTGTTCCGACTCGCCGAGAAGCTTCGGCACCCTCACCTTCTCCCTGCCAAGACTTACAGTAACCGTAATGTTCGTACCCTTTGGAACCTTGGTGCCTGCGGAAGGCGTCTGGGTGATAATCCTCCCCTCCGGTACGTCGTCGGATGCGGCCTCCTCCTTCTTCACGGTAAATCCCTGGGCCGTAAGGATTCCGTAGGCATCCTCATAAGTCTGTCCGCTGACGGACTCCACCTCCACCCCCTGAGGGCCGAGACTTGCCTTCAGTGTCACCGTGCTGCCCACTGTAATCTCCGTACCCGGCTCCGCACTGGAGCCGATCACTATACCTGCCTCCGCTTCCTCCGTCTCCTCATATTCTACCTCTGACCGGATGCCCAGTTCCGTCAGTTCGTTTCTCGCTACCTCCACACTCTTTCCCTTTACCACGGGCATCTTTACGGTTTCCGGTTCAGAGCTCTCATCGCCGGATTCCGAAGTGATGATGGGGCCGCCGGAGCTTTCGTTTTCCCCGCCGCTGCCGCCAAATACCTTGATGGCAAGTATAACCGCAACCACACAGAACACCACGCCCCCCACCAGGGCCAGTATGGTGGTCACCTTCTCCATCCTGGGATTATAGTCATAATCGTCCTCTTCCTCGTATTCCTCCTCGTTCTCATACATTTCTTCCGAATCGGAGCGAAGGCGCATAGGTTCATCCCGCTCTTCATACTCCCGCTCGTCGTGATACGCGCTTCTCCTGATCTGCTCTATCTCGCCCGGCGAAACCTTGCGGGTGCCGCCTTCCATATCAGGATCATTCTGTACCACAAACTCTTCAGGATTCATCAGGGACTGCTTCAGATCCGCAATCAGCTCCTGCATATTCTGATATCTGCGGTCCGGAGATTTCTGACAGCACTTCAGTACGATCCCTTCCACGCTGGCAGGGATCTCCGGCACAAATTCCTTGGGCGAGGGCAGCTCCTCCTGAATATGCTTGATGGCGATGGCCACCGTGGTCTCGCCGTTAAAGGGAACCCTTCCCGTAAGCATTTCAAATATGGTGATGCCCAGGGAATAGACATCGCTTTTCTCATCGCTGTAGCCGCCCCTGGCCTGTTCCGGAGAAGTGTAATGGACGGACCCCATCACATTGGAAGTGATCGTATTGCTGGTGGCCGCCTTGGCAATGCCGAAATCCGTCACCTTGACCTTTCCGTCCTTTGAAATAATGATATTCTGGGGCTTGATATCTCTGTGAATAATATGATTATTGTGAGCCGCCTCAATTCCCATGCTCACCTGGATAGCAATGCTGACCGCCTCCTTGAAGGACAGCCTGGCCTTTTTCTCGATATACTTTTTAAGGGTAATCCCCTCCACAAGCTCCATGACGATGTAATAAATGCCGTTCTCCTCTCCCACATCATACACATTTACGATATTGGGATGCATCAGTCCGGCAGCCGCCTGGGCCTCCGTGCGGAATTTGGACACAAAATTGGCATTCTCACTGAACTCCTGCTTTAAAACCTTGATCGCCACAAAGCGATTGAGTTTATGACATTTTGCTTTATATACATCCGACATGCCGCCGGTACCGATCTTTTCCAGTATTTCATAACGGTCGCCAATCATCATTCCTATCTTAACCATACATCTTCTCCATTCTCTTATTCACGCTTTCGGACATATCCGTAAAAAGCCGGCACACTGAACTCATGCCTTCGGCGCCTGTCTGACGCCATGTCCCGGCAGCAGTTTTTCCCGCCTTACGTTTCTATCAAAATTACGCTGATGTTATCCCTGCCCCCGTTGTCGTTGGCCGCTCTGACAAGCTGCTGCGCTTTTTCCACGATGTCCCGGGCCCCGTCCAGTATCATACGGATTTCTTCATCCTCGAGCATATTTGTCAGCCCGTCCGTGCACATCAATACTTCGTCGCCCTCCTCCAGCTGCACGGCAAAAAAATCCGTCTTCACCATATCGTCGGTGCCCACTGCTCTGGTAATAATATTTTTGTCAGGATGATTTCTCGCTTCCTCTTTCTCAATCTCCCCCAGCCGCACCATCTCTTCCACCCAGGAATGATCCCTGGTAATCTGGCGTATTCCGAAGCGGTTGATCACATAGAGCCTGCTGTCTCCCACATTCGCCACATAGAGGCGATTCCCCTCACAGGCCGCGGCCACCACGGTAGTCCCCATGCCCTCCAGTTCGGCGGATTCTGATGCCAGCTTCCGTATCCGGGAATTGGCATACTGAATCGCATCGTCAAAATTGCGCAGGGGATCTGTCTCGGGCGAATCCGCAATTTTCTCCAGAATACTCTCCACGGCTACGCGGGACGCATAATCGCCCGCATTATGCCCTCCCATGCCGTCCGCTACCAGAAATAAATTGGGCAGGGATCCCACGGGCTGTTCCGATGTATATACATAATCCTGATTTGTCTTCCTCTTTCTGCCTATATCAGTCACGGAAAAGGTTTTTAACACTCTTTGTCTCCTCCCATATCCTGCACGGCCGACATATGGCGGCGGCGCAGCTGTCCGCAGGCACCGTCGATATCCCTGCCCATTTCCCTTCTAATAGTACCATTTATTTTATTTTTTTCAAGTATATTTTGAAACTCACGTATTCCCGGCGCTTCCGGCTGCACATAGGAAAGCTCCTTCACCGGGTTTACCGGAATCAGATTGACATGGCAGTGAAGAGGCCCTGCAAGCCGGACAAGCCCCATTGCATCCTCCTTTGTATCGTTGACACCGCCTGCCAGACTGTACTCAAAGGTGATCCTCCTGCCTGTTCTCTCAAAATAGTACCTGCAGGCCTCCATCAGCTCCGCTATCCTGTATCGCTGCGCCACCGGCATCAGCTTCTTCCTCTTCTCGTCCGTAACCGCATGCAGGGACAGGGCCAGAGTAATCTGAAGCCCCTCGTCAGCAAGCCTGCGCATTTCGGGCACAAGTCCGCAGGTAGATACCGTGACATTCCTCTGGCCTATATGAAGCCCGTTCGCATCCGTGAGCATCCGGAGAAAGGTCAGCAGATTCCCGTAATTGTCCAGTGGTTCCCCTGTCCCCATAACCACTACATTGCTCACCCTCTCCCCGGTAAACAGGGAGATGGCATATATCTGATCCAGCATCTCCGAAGGAAGCAGATTGCGTTCCAGACCGTTTAAGGCGGACGCACAGAAGCGGCAGCCCATCCGGCAGCCCACCTGCGAGGAAATACAGACGCTGTTGCCGTATCTGTACTTCATCCAGACACTCTCCACCAGATTCCCGTCGGAAAGCTCAAACAAAAATTTCCTGGTGCCGTCCAGCGCGGATTCCTGAACTCTTACCGTACGCAATGCCGTATAATGATATTTCCTGCCGCATTCCTCCCGAAAAGCCCTGGAGAGATTTGTCATCTGATCAAATCCCCTGGCCAGTTTTACATGCATCCATTCATACATCTGTCTGGCCCGGAAAGCCCTTTCTCCTGCGGATACCAGCTCTTCCTCAAGCAGTTCCAGGGGCAGGGATTTGATATCCTTCTTATCACCCATCATGATATCCATTCTCTTACGCTTCTATCCTTCTTCGAAATTTCGCCAGAAAGAAACCGTCCGACTCCATATAGCCCGGCAAAAGCTGTATACAGGCGTTCCTTTCTTCCTCCGTAAGATCTGCGTCCGGTTCCTTTCCCACTCTGCGCAGATCTTCCAGGAATCTGTTCTTTTGCTCAAGCACCGCTTCCGGAAGTACATTCTCCAGCGATACGGGCTCAAAGCCCAGATCCCTCGCAATATACCGCACCATACCCTCATTTTCTCCCCGCTGAATGGTGCAGGTACTGTACAGCAGGGTCCCTCCCGGCTTCACATACCCTGCGGAAGCCCTCACAATCTGTCTCTGCAGTTCCTCAAGCCCGGCAAACCGCCCTCTGTCCGCACGATATTTGATATCTCTCTTTTTCCCGATGACTCCCAGCCCCGAGCAGGGAACATCCAGAAGCACCACATCCGCCTTTCCCGCAAGCCCTTCATCCGTTTCCGTCCCGTCGAACACCTCCGCCCGGAGGTTCCGGGCCCCCATGCGAGCCTTATTCTCTTCTATCAGGGCCAGCTTTTCTTCCGAGATATCCCTTGCGAGCACGCTGCCCTCCCGGGCCTTCTCTGCAGCCAGAATACTCTTTCCCCCCGGAGCGGCGCAGATATCCATCACGAAATCATGCCTCTCGATCCCGGCCGCCTCCACCGCAAGGGCACTGCTCACATCCTGTACCATACATGCCCCCTGCAGGAATTCTTCCCCGTCGGCCAGTCCCTCTGTGTGCTCCGCATAATATACATAGGGAAGATACGGACTCTGCCTCAGCCCGATGCCTCTTTCCCTCATGCCGGCGCAGAGCTTCTCCCGCTCCGATTCCGGCATAAGAGTGGAAAACCGCAGGGAAACCGGATGAACCTCCAGCAGCGCTTCCAGCATTCGAAGGGTAATCTCCCCGCCGTACTCCCGGCTCCACATCTCCACCAGCCACTCCGGCATGGAATATTTCACCGAGAGATACCCCTTTGGATCCTCTTTTCTGTCGGGAAGCGGCAGGGAAGCCTTTTCCCTGACAATCCTCCGCAGCACCCCGTTTACAAAGCCCTTCAGATTCCTGAATCCCCTCTTTCCCGCCAGCTTGCACGCCTCGTCGCACACAGCGCTGTCGGGCACCGAATCCATATAGAGGATCTGGTAAACACTCATGCGCATAAGACATCGGATCAGAGGCCGCATTTTTTTCACAGGCAGGTCTGCATAATGATCCAGATAATAGTCCAGCTCCGTCCTTCGCTCCAGCGTCCCCTCCGTCACCCGCTTGATGAAAGCCTTCTGTCCCGCTTCCAGATAATCATACTTATCCAGCACAGCCTTTATCAACACATTGGAGTACTCCTCCCCCTGCTCCAGGGTGAGCAGAGTGTCCAGTATCAGTTCTCTTGTATTCACAGCCTTCTTCCTCCGCTCATCATCTCTTCGTCTTCCCGCTGCCGGCCGTCTCTTCTTTCCGCATCGGCTGCCCTGCCCCTTTTCACTACGGCTGTCTCCTCGTCTTTCCGCATCGGCTGCCCTTCGCCTCTTCAAGCCGGCTGCCTCTTCATCTTATGCTGCCATTCATTCCTTCGCCCCTAATCGTCTCTTCGCCTTCCTCCGAACAGAAGGATCAGACGCAGCAGCTGTAAAATGGCGGAGGCAGCTGCGGCCACATAGGTCATGGCAGCTGCCGTCAACACCTTCCTGCATCCCCGGATTTCCTCGCCGCCCAGCAATCCGTACTGGTCTATCTTCGCAACCGCTCTGGCCGATGCGTTGAATTCCACCGGCAGAGTCACAAGCTGAAAGAGCACCGCCAGCGCAAAGGCCCAGATACCGATTTCTATCAATATCTGGTTCCAGCTTAAGAACACGCCCAGAAGAATGATGGGAAAGCCCAGGGTGCTCCCGATATTGGCAACCGGCACAAGGGCCGTTCTGATGTTTAAGGGTGCATATCCCTTTGCATGCTGAATGGCATGTCCGCATTCATGGGCGGCAACACCCACGGCGGTCACGGAAGCCTGATTATAGTTCTCGGAGGACAGCCGAACCGTGTTTGTGCGCGGATCATAATGATCTCCCTTATTCGAATTCAGACATTCGATCTGCACATTGTACAGCCCTTCGCTGTTCAGTATCTGCCTGGCGGCTTCCGCTCCCGTCATGCCTCTGGCATTTCTCACCCTGCTGTATTTGCTCATTGCGCTGTTCACCATGGCGCTGGCGCCAAGGCAGATCAGCATGCCTATTACCACCAGAAGGTAAGTAGGATCCCAATAGTACATTCCCATACCCATAATATTTTACGCTCCTTTCCTATCCGAATATCATTCCCTGTTCTCTTTCCGATCCGTCTATCCGATTGAATCTTCCGGTCTGTCCCTTCGATCCGTCTGCCCGGTATTCATTCCCCATCTGTTCTTTCGGGACGCCTTCCCGGTACTTCCTGCCGGTCTGTCCCTTTGGGATATCGTCCTGGTATCCCCTGCCGGTCTGTCCTTTCGGGATATCGTCCCGGTATCCCCTGCCGGCCGGGATACCTTCTCTGTCTATCTTCCCAGAACTTCTCCCGGCTGCACTTTTACGCCCAGAAGGAAATCGTGCGCGCTCATCCGCTTCTTCCCCTCCATCTGAAGCTCCCGGATGCACAGCTTCCCCCTGCCCGCGGCAACGGTGAGGGAATCCCTGTCCGTGCTTAAGATTTCCCCGGGCGTATGCGCGGCAGGCTCCCCGTCCAAAACAGGCTCTGCCCGCCATATTTTCATCTGCTTTCCGCGAAAGCGTGTGTAGGCGCTGGGCCAGGGCGTCATGGCTCTGATTTTCCGGTCTATGGCAGGCGCATCCCCGGAGAAGTCGATTTCTCCCATATTCTTTTTGATCAGAGGCGCATAGCAACTCAGCTCCTCCCGCTGCTTTTCCGGTATCAGCCTTCCCTGTTTCAGCAGGGAGAGTGCCTCCGTAACGGCCTCCCCCCCAAGAACCTTCAGCCGGTCGTGAAGGCTTTCATAATCGTCCGTCCCGCAGATCGAAAGCTCCTTTTTATATAATATATCCCCTGTATCAATGCCCTCGTCCATCTGCATAATGGTAATCCCGGTTTTATCTTCCCCCTCCAGAATGGCATGCTGAATGGGAGATGCTCCCCTGTACTTCGGAAGCAGTGATGCATGGATATTGATACATCCGTATCTGGGAATACTCAGTATCTCCCCCGACAATATCTGTCCGAAGGCGGCCACCACATATACATCCGCCTCATACTCCTTAAGCTGCACCACAGCCTCCGGCGCCTTGATACGGCGGGGCTGCAGAACGGGAATGCCATGGGCCCCGGCGCAGACCTTCACCGGGGGCGGCAGAAGCTCCCCGCTTCTCCCCTTCGGTTTATCCGGCTGAGTCACCGCCGCAGTCACTTCATACCCTGCCTCAATCAACGCCTCCAATGCCGCCACGGCATAATCCGGCGTTCCCATAAATACAATCTTCATACTCATTCTTCTTCCTCGTCCTCCGCCACTGCATCCTTCAGGGGGCCTTCCACCTTTTCCACATAGAGATGCCCGTCCAGATGATCCAGCTCGTGGCAGATGGCACGGGCCAGAAGCTCCGTCCCTTCCACCTGGATTTCCTTCATATTCACATCCAGAGCCGCCACCCTGACATAATTGGGCCTGGTGACCTGCCCCGTCTTACCCGGGACGCTTAAGCACGCTTCCTGTCCCACCTGTTCCCCGCTGCTCTCCACAATTCTGGGATTGATGAAAATATACGGATCCTCTCCCGTGGTATCGATGACTACAATCCGCTTCAGAATGCCCACCTGGGGCGCTGCCAGCCCCACGCCGTTTGCCTCATACATGGTATCCAGCATATCCTCTATCAGTTCCCTTGTGCGCGGAGTCATCTCCGTCACCATTTTACACTTTTTTGTAAGGACCTCTTCTCCTATTTCACGTATATTCCTGATTGCCATCTTCTCATCCTCTCCCTTTGATTTTATAAAGTATTTACAGGGTCAAAATCAAATTGCACCATATCCCCGGATGCCTGACCTCCCTGCATTTCTTCCTCCAGCATATCCTTTATCCGTACCAGTTTATCATATCCCGTACATTTCAAGTAGAAAACAAATCTAAAAATATCATTAATTTTTCCAATGGATGCAGCTCCGGGGCCGATCAACTGCAATTCAGGAATCTGCCCTGAGCCTTCCTCCCCTCTCCCCCCTGCTGTAATGCCATATACCGACCTTACCGAAGCCGAAAGCTTTTCTGCCAGCCGTCTTCCGCTCTCCTCGCTTCTGGAGAAAATCTGGACTGCCAGCATGTGGGAGACGGGAGGATATCCCACCATCTCCCGGTAGATAATTTCCTCATTGTAAAATTTCTCATAGTTCTGCTCCGCCGCGCAGACCACCGCGTAATGCTCCGGCTGGTAGGTCTGGATCAGCGCCTCCCCCGGCAGCTCTCCCCTGCCGGCCCTGCCCACCGCCTGGGTGAGAAGCTGAAAGGTTTTCTCCCCTGCGCGGTAATCCCCCGCATTCAGGGACAGGTCCGCGGCAAGCACTCCCACCAGGGTGACATTGGGGAAATCATGCCCCTTTACTATCATCTGGGTGCCGATCAGCACATCCGCCTCTTTGTTGGAAAAGGCAGACAGAATCCGTTCATAGCTGTCCTTTGTCCTGGTGGTATCCGCATCCATGCGCAGCGTCCGCACACCGGGAAACATCTCCTTCAGCTTCTCCTCCACCTGCTGGGTTCCCGCACGGAAGCCATTGATATATCGGGAACCGCAATGGGGGCATACAGCCGGGCTTTCCTCGCTGTAGCCGCAGTAATGGCATATGAGCATGCTCTTTCCCCTTCCCCCGTTTCCATGCTCCGACAGGGACACATCGCAGTGAGGGCATTTCATCACATGACCGCAGGATCTGCAGGACACAAAGCCCGCATATCCCCTCCTGTTTAAGAACAGCATGCTCTGCTGCCCCCTGGAGATCCTGTCGGCCAGCAGCTCCTTCAGCTTTTCGCTGAAAATAGAACGGTTTCCTTCCCTGAGTTCCTGCCGCAAATCCACGATACTGACTCTGGGAAGACTGCCGCCCGTAAGACGTTCCTTCAGGGTAAAGAGCTTATATTCCCCGGTTTCCGCACGATAATAGGCCTCAAGAGAAGGCGTTGCGGAGCCCAGCAGCACGCTGGCTCCATGGAGTCTTGCTATCTCCAGCGCCGTCTCCCTGGCGTGATACTTGGGCGACGCCTCGCTTTTATAGCTTCCCTCGTGCTCTTCGTCAATAATGATCATTCCTATTTTCGGAAAAGGTGTGAACAATGCGGAGCGTGGGCCGATGATCACATCTATCTCGCCGTTTTTGGCCCTTTCGCACTGATCGTATTTTTCCCCGGAAGAGAGCGTTGAATTCATGACGCTTACCCTGCTGCCGAATCTTGCATAAAACCGCAGCAGTGTCTGATAGGTCAGCGCAATCTCCGGTATCAGAACAATGGACTGCCTCCCCCTGTCCGCCATCTCCTCCACCAGCTGTATATAGACTTCCGTCTTGCCGCTTCCGGTAATGCCATGGAGCAGATAGACATCCGGATTGCCCGCATCAAAATCCTCCAGCACTTCTCTCACAATCCCCTGCTGCGCACTGCTCAGCTTTATCGGCTGCTCCTGCACTTCCCGGAATCCGACAGGATTCCTGAGGGAACTCGTACTTACAACCCGCACCACTCCGGCACTTTCCAGGCTCTTAATGGTCTGGGCGGATACTCCCAGCCTGCCTGTCACCCATTCATAGGGAATCGTCTCATTCTCAGCCAGCTCCTTTAAAAGCCTCTCCTTCGCCACCTGTTTCCTGCGCCTGCTCTCCCCCAGAAGAGAAAGGATTTCCTCACGGCCAAGGAGTCTTTGAAGGGTTCTGTGTTCGAGCTTTTTCACGGATTTCTTTGCGGGCAGGACGGTCTTCAGCGCCTGTATCATAGTGGAACCGTAATTTTTCCTTATCCATCCGGCCAGGGTAATCATCTTATCCTCTATGTCCACACCGCTTTTCACGATTCCCCGGATATCCTTCATCCTGCCGGGATCAAATTTGCAGACATTGCCTAATCCAATCACGTACCCCTTCACAAGCTTATTGCCGTTTCCGAAGGGAACCGTCACGCACATTCCCGTTTCCAGTCTTTCCGAAAGACCTTCAGGCACTCTGTATTGAAAAGGCTTATCAAGCTTCTCATGGGAAATATCTACAATAATATCTGCATAAAGCCCGCCCATGATCTTCCTCCTGTCTTTCTCCTCCGTCCCCTTCTGAAACGCTCTCCGGGTCAAAATTGTCTCCGGCCTGAAATGGCCCCAGGTTTGAAATACTCTCTGGTCAAAACAGTCTCCGGGCCAAAACCACCCCAAGTCTGAAACACTCTTCGGGCGAAAACAATCTCTAGAGCAAAACGTCCCCGGTCCAAAACAGCCCTGGAAAACCGTTAAATATGTGTCAGACCGCCTTCCAACAGCTCCCGGATAATTACTCTCTCATCCATGGGATATTTTATCCCCCGAATCTCCTGATAGTCCTCATGCCCCTTTCCGGCCAGCACGATCAAATCCCCCTCTTCCGCATGGGAAATCACATAGGCGATGGCTTCCCTTCTGTCGCAGATCTCGATATATCTGCCCCCCGTCTCCCCGATTCCCTGCCTGATATCGGCTATAATATCCATGGGTTCCTCATTGCGGGGGTTATCGGAGGTGATAACGGTGAAATCCGCCAGCCGTCCGCTGACCTCCCCCATTTCAAAGCGCCGGCTTCTGGAACGGTTCCCCCCACACCCGAACATGCATACCAGCCGTCCGGGGCGGTATTCCTTCAGCGTGGATAAAAGGCTCTCCAGTGCCATGGCGTTATGGGCATAATCTATCAGCAGGGTAAATTTATCGGAAATTCTCACTTTTTCTATACGTCCCCTGACCCTCACATCCTGCAGCGCCCGCTGTATGTCGGATATCTCCGCATTGAAATGGCGGCAGATGGCAATGGCGCACAGCGCGTTATACACGCTGAAGCGTCCGGGAGCGGGAAGCTCCGCCTGAAAGTCCATCAGTCCCTTTACATGAAATTTCACGCCCAGCTCCCCCGGCGTATTCACCAGCTCAAGCCCGTCCGCCCGCAGCATACATTTCTCTCCCAGGCCATAGGTCTCCAGCTCACAGCTATGCCCCTCCAGAGCCTTCCCCGTATGAAGATCATCCCCGTTGACAATGCCGATTCGGCATTGCCTGAAAAGACGGCTTTTGCACTCTGTATACTCCTCAAAGCTGGCATGCTCGCCCGGCGCAATATGGTCCGGCTCCAGATTGGTGAAAATTCCGTAATCGAACAGGAATCCCTGGGTGCGGTGAAGCTTCAGCGCCTGGGAGGACACCTCCATAACCACCGCGTCAAGACCGGCCTCCGCCATTTTCGCGAAATATTCCTGCAGAACATAGGATTCCGGCGTGGTGTTCTCCGCATGGATATGGGTCTCCCCAATAATAGTCTCCACGGTTCCGATGAGTCCTGCCCGAAAGCCTGCATTCTCCAGGATAGACTTTACCATATAGCTGGTAGTGGTCTTACCCTTCGTGCCCGTAATCCCGATAACCTTAAGCTTCTGCGCCGGATATCCGAACCAGGCCGCGGATATAAAGGCCATTGCGTATCTGGTGTCCTCCACTTTAATGACGGTTATCTGCAGGTCGTCCGCAATCTCAACATCCCTGGAAACCACCAGCACTCCCGCTCCGTTCTCTGCTGCTTTCCCTGCGAAGCAGTGCCCGTCGAAATTGACTCCCTCAATACATACGAAAAGGCTGTCCTTTTCAATCTTTTTTCTGGAATCATATTCGATCCCCGTCACCTCCACGTCCGCACTTCCCCGTATACATTCATATTCAAGCTTTTCCAGCAGCTTCAGCAGTTTCATTTACATACCCTCCCGCAATATTTAATGGATGGATTTACTGAAAAATGTGTCCGCAGCGCCCAGAAGAATACCTGCGCCTAAATCCATCTATGCCTCTCCCGCCTTCCGGATCTCACAACTCATGGAATATTCTGTTTTATTTTACTCTATTTTCCTCGATTCTACCACCCCTATTTTGCAAGTTCGAAAAAATACGAGGAAATACGGAAAAATGCGTCCGGAAACTCAAAAGCCTTCTTCAGGAATGGTATTTCATCCCCTTTTATTAACCTGATTATTTCCGTGCGCAAAATGTCAGGCAGATATTTCGAATACAGGATATTCTACCTGGAAGAAGGAGGCTTTCATGGACTGGGTTGCAAAAATGAATCATTTTACAGTCAAAGGAGACAAAGAAATGAAGTATCGAATTATCAAAAGAGAGTCCTTCAAAGTATTCGGCGTATATGCCGAAACCAGTACGATTCAGGCAGCCGCCTTCGAACAGGTTCCGCAGGCCATCTGGCCCCGCATTTATACCGAATGGTTCCCCGACTCCGGATATGAACTTACGCCGGGAATACAGTTCGAAATGTATTATGGCTTAGCCAGCCATGAGAACGGTTTTGGAGAAATCTGGCTCCCCGTCCGTCAGAAGAAATGATGCCGGTGTCAGCTTTCGGAGGGCTGCGCTGCCAGCTCCTCCAGCATATAGGCATATTTCACCCTGTAAATCCGTTTCAGCGCATCGTTGACGCGCTCTTCCGATATATTCCCATTTCTTACAGCCTCCAACACCCCATTGTAGGCTATGGAGAAGTCCTCCGGCATCAGCAGCATATCGCAGCCGGCCAGAAGGGCCATGATAGCAGCCTCATCCGCCCCATAATACTCGGAAACAGCTGCCATGCTTAATGAATCCGTAATGATAATCCCCTGGAACTTCATACGCTCCCTTAGGATCTCCGTCACGATGGTCTCCGAAAAAACAGCAGGAATCTTTTCTTCCGCGGTTTCGCTTCCCGTAAGAGAGGGAACGGACATGTGGCTGACCATAATCATATTTGCGCCGGCATCGATACCCGCCTGGAATACCGCCAGCTCCTCCGTCCAGAACTGCTCCGCCGTTCTGTCCGTGGATACCATCCCTTCATGGGTATCCTCTGTCGTGCAGCCGATCCCCGGAAAATGCTTCAAACACGCCGTCACCTTCTGCCCCTCGAGCCCTGCCATCATGGACGTGACATACCCGGCCGCGGATGCGGCATCGGCGCCATAGGAACGTCCCTCCATGATGCTGCCCTCCACATTGGCCAGATCAGCCACCGGTGCGAAATCCAGATTAAATCCAAGCCCCGAAAGAGTGTTTCCGATCGTCACACCCGCATTATAAGCGTTCTGGACATCCCCTGTCGCCCCGATGTCCCCCGCCCCATCCACCTTGGGTCCGATGTCGGAGGATGCCACTCTGGCCACACTTCCGCCCTCTTCGTCCACGGCAAGGAAAAGGGGATATTTCGCATATAGCTTTGTGTTATCCAGCATGGTTCTCAGCTGCTCCTCCGACTGGATATTCTTCTTAAAATAGATAAATCCACCCACGGCATATTGCTCCAGCGCCTGCTTTGTTCCGTCCCCCGCCTGGATAACCGTCTCTGCTCCCGTAATAGCCTCCGGCGTAACGATGAACAGCCCCGCTACTTTATCCTCCAGAGGCATGGATGAGATTCTATTGTCAATAATCTCATCCAGCCTCTCTTCCGGAGTAGGCGGCTCCGGAGTGGGCTCCGGCGTCGGTTCCGGCGTAGTGATCTGATCCTCCTCCGCCAGCATATCGTCAATGATATCCTGATTCTCCTGTTCCTTCTGCTCCGTTTCCTGCTGTCTCCTGGTAAGGAAATCAACTCCTGCTGCGATTCCCGCCGCTGCCGCAAGAATCAGCACGGCGAGAAACATGTAGGCTGCAATCTGGTTCCTGACCCGTCGCTTTCTTCTTTCCTCTCTCTTTTGCTGTACACTATCTCTATCGTCCATCTCTATGTACTCCTGCCTTAATCTGTGAGCATCCCCCTAAAATATTTAAGGAAATGAGCTTTCACCCATTTCCTTGGCTTTCCTCCATCTTATCCTGTGTATCTCATTTCTTTTGCAATATAGCTTCCTGTACGCATTTCAGTTCTTCTGTACATCAATGGAAGGATGGTTTCATTATATTGTTTTGCAGGACGTCTGTCAACACATTAATCCATATTTCCATATATTTCTACAAATTCGACAAATTCTACAGCTTTGTCAGTACAAAAATATCATAAATTGCCTTGATTGCAATATCAAAATCCTCGTTCGCCACACCTATGATAATATTCAGCTCGGAGGAACCCTGATCAATCATCTTGACATTCACATTGGCATGGGATAGCGCGGAGAAAATCCTGCCTGCCGTTCCTCTGGTGGATTTCATTCCCCGTCCCACTACGGCAATCAGGGCAAGATCTGACTCGATCTCAATGGAATCCGGCTTCGCCAGCCTGTGCAGACCGGCCGCCACCTTCTGCTCCTTATGCATGAACTCGTCCTGGTGCACAAAGACGGTCATGGTATCGATACCCGAAGGCACATGCTCAAAGGAAATCCCGTTCTCCTCAAAGGCCTGCAGCACCTTTCTGCCGAAGCCGATCTCGGTATTCATCATATCCTTTTCTATATTAATACAGCAAAAGCCCTTTTTTCCGGCTATTCCGGTGATGACATATTTTGTTTTCTGACAGGTGCTGCCCACAATCCAGGTTCCGTTGTCCTCCGGCGCATTGGTATTGCGGATGTTGATGGGTATCCCCTGCTGGCGCACAGGAAAGATGGCATCCTCATGCAGTACATTGAAGCCCATATAGGAAAGCTCCCTCAGCTCCCTGTATGTAATGATATCGATGCCTTTGGGATTGTCAATAATGGATGGATCTGCCACCAGGATGCCGGATACATCCGTCCAGTTCTCATACACATCCGCCTGGGCCGCCTTTGCCACAATGGAACCGGTTATATCGGATCCTCCCCGGGAAAAGGTTTTCACGCTTCCGTCCGGCTTCGCACCGTAAAATCCCGGCACTACCGCACGCTCATGCTTCTCCAGCCTTGCGGAAAGCACTCCGTTCGTTTTCTCCGCATCAAAATTGCCTTCCCCGTCAAAGAAGATGACCTCCGCCGCGTCAATGAACTCATAGTCCAGATAAGCCGCCATAAGAATACCGTTCAAATATTCCCCCCTGGATGCGGCATAATCACGGCCCGCCTTTGCCTTAAAATTCTCCCTGATAAGGGAAAACTCACCCTCCAGGCTTACGGTAAGTCCCAGTCCGGTTCTGATCTCCTCATATCTCTCCTCAATGGCGGACAGCCCGGCTTCGAAATCCTTATCCGCCTCCGCCAGCTCATAGCAGGCGTACAGCATATCCGTCACCTTGGTATCCGCCTTGAAGCGCTTTCCCGGTGCAGAGGGCACCACATATCTTCTGTCCGGATCACTGCAAATGATTTCACCCACCTTTTTGAACTGTTCTGCACTTGCCAGCGAGCTGCCGCCAAACTTCACTACCTTCGACATTTTACCACTCCTCATTACCTTTTATTTCAATCTGAACAAAGCTCAGCCGGCTATGCAAGACGTATCCTGCTTAACACCGCTGCACCCAATGCACTGCATTTTTCGTCAAAATCCTTTTCCTTCATCACCGGAGTAAAGAATCCGAACTCCCCGCCGCCCTCCGGCAGCTTCACAAACCCGGTTCCTTCGCCAAAGGCCTTCTCCACGGCTCCCCGCTCCGAAGCAGAAGCCCTTATAAAAAATCTCCGCTCCGACTCTCCCGGATCCTCAAGCCTTACCTCCTCCGGTTTCCAGGTACATGAAATATTCCTCCCCCGGCTCCTGACACAATTCACCACATCCGCAGCCACCGCGCTTGCAGTGGGCAGCTTACCCGCTCCTCTTCCGCCGAATGAGACTTCCCCTACCATATCACCGGCTACCAGAATTCCGTTGAACACATCGTTCACTCCCGCAAAATAATGATCCCGGGAGATCATAAAGGGCGCCACCATGGCCCGGACGCTTCCGTCTTCGTTAAAGCGGCAGGAAGCAAGCAGCTTTACCGTCATATCTGCCGCTTCGGCGTAGGCAAAATCGGCGCCGCTGATTCCGGTGATTCCCTCGGTGTGTATCTTTTCCGAATCTACATTCTTCCCTGTCACAAGACTGGCCAGAATGGCAATCTTACGGCAGGTATCCCATCCCTCCACATCGGCCTCCGGATTGCGCTCCGCATATCCCAGCTCCTGGGCCTGCTTCAATACCTGGCCGTAGTCCGCGCCTTCCCTTTCCATCCTGGTTAAGATATAATTGGTGGTCCCGTTTAAAATACCCGTGATTTCCTCTATCCTTTCCGTTACCAGTGAAGTGTTGATAGCGCGTATAATGGGAATGCCTCCCCCTACGCTGGCCTCAAACATATAATTGCAGCTTTTCTGCGCGGCAATTCCCAGCAGCTTTGCGCCGTGCTTCGCCACCAGCTCTTTGTTGGAGGTGCACACGCTTTTTCCCGCTTCCAGCGCCTGTTTCGTAAACTGATATGCCGCGCCGACGCCTCCCATGGCCTCGCAGACAACGCTCACCTCAGGATCATTCAGAATAATATTATAATCGTGTATCACCCTGTCCTCATAAGGATCTCCCGGAAAATCTCTCAAATCAAGTATATATTTGACCAGAACCTCTTCTCCGGCCTGTTTGCGCGCCACCGCGCTGTTGCGCTCCAAAACTTCCACAAGACCGCTGCCCACGGTTCCGTATCCAAGCACTGCTATTTTCGCCATTGTTTTTCTCCTAATTTCTGCCCTTATCAGTCCCCGCAGCACCTTAATACAAAAGATATCTGCGTCTGCCTCTGCGTCCGGAAATGCCCTGTTGCCAATGGCAGTGCCATTCCGTCGGGCATTACAGGGACTGATGGTGTTTTTTGTATCAGTTCCGTCTCCACATTCTCAGATAAGAGGATACTTTTCGGTCAGGACGCGCACGATCTCACGGGCCTCCCCGACCTTCTCTTCTCCGCCTTTGACCACAAGCGCCACAGCCTGCGCAATTGTGTCCATATCCGCCGTGTTCATTCCCCTGGAGGTGACCGCCGGCGTGCCAAGCCGTATTCCGCTTGTCACAAAGGGTGACTGGGGATCATTGGGGATCGTATTCTTATTGCAGGTTATATGCGCCTGATCCAGCAGCTTCTCCACCGCCTTGCCCGTGAGTCCGAAATTCGTCAGATCCACCAGCATCAGGTGATTGTCGGTGCCTCCCGATACAATCTTAAGTCCCCTGTCCATCAATCCTCTGCAGAGAGCCTGGGCATTGTCTATAATTTTTTTCTGATATTCCCTGAATTCATCGCTCAGCGCTTCCTTAAAGCAGACCGCCTTGGCCGCGATGACATGCATCAGAGGGCCTCCCTGGATACCGGGGAAAATAGCCTTATTGAAATTATATTTCTCATTCACGGCATTGCCGGACAAAATCAGTCCGCCTCTGGGACCACGGAGGGTCTTGTGGGTGGTCGTGGTAGTCACGTCCGCATAGGGTATGGGGCTGGGATGAAGTCCTGCCGCCACAAGGCCCGCAATATGCGCCATGTCCACCATGAGTACCGCGCCGACCTCATCCGCCACCCTGCGGAATTTCCCGAAATCTATGGTCCGCGCATAGGCCGAGGCTCCTGCAATGATCATCCTGGGCCTGGACTTCAGCGCGGTTTCCCGCATGGCATCATAATCGAGGAAGCCCTCGTCGTTTACCCCGTAAGGTACAATATTAAAATATTTCCCGGACATGTTCACCGGGCTGCCATGCGTCAGATGTCCGCCATGATCCAGGTTCATGCCCATGATGGTATCCCCGGGTTTACATACGGCAAACTGCACAGCCATATTGGCCTGCGCGCCGGAATGGGGCTGCACATTGGCATATTCACAGCCAAAGAGCTCCTTTGCCCGCTCAATTGCAAGCCTTTCTGCCACATCCACGCATTCACAGCCTCCGTAATATCGTTTTCCCGGATACCCTTCCGCATATTTATTCGTAAACGGACTTCCCATTGCAGCCATAACGGCTTTGCTCACCCAGTTCTCAGAGGCAATCAGTTCAATATGGCTGTTCTGCCTCTCCTGTTCGTCCACAATGGCCTGTGCTATTTCAGGATCAACCGCTCTCACTTCATCCAGAGAATACATTCCAATTCCTTCCTTTCCGGCTTCAAACCGCCGTGTCAATGGGCATTTCATGACATTTCTGCCGTCTTCCGGTCTTTAGAATGCCCTGACATATGCTGATATAATACACCTGAATTATCCCCATGCTGCGCTGGCTCCACTCAGCGATGCCACCGCATCACCTCAGTTTATCCTGCGCCAGATATACGGGCAATCAGGATGGATTATTCTAGGTATTATATCATAGAATGAAAAGTTTGCAAACAAAATTTTCCTTATCTTGTTTACGAAATGACACCTTACTGTTAAAATTAAAAGAAAGAAGCGGCCAAATACTGCAAATAATCATTTCGCAAAAATATGGATGCAGAAAAAGCTGCGAAAAATTAAGCAAAAGAAAGCAGAGGAAATGCCATGTATCATATAATCATCAACCCGGTTTCCCGTTCCGGCAGGGGATTACAGATATGGAATAAAGAGGTGGAACCGGTTCTCCGGAGAAAAAAAGTGGAGTACCGTTCCTATTTTTCCGAAAAACCGGGAGATGTTATCCGCATCGTACGGGAGCTGTCCATCCGGGCACAGGGCGATCTCTCCCTCCTCATTCTCGGCGGAGACGGCACAATGAATGAAGCCCTGCAGGGAATGGAAGATCCGTCCAGGTTCATCCTGGGCTATATTCCCACCGGTTCCAGCAATGACCTTGCCCGGGATCTGAAAATCCCGAAAAATCCCTCCGATGCCCTTGAGCTGATTCTGAACTCCGAAACTCCCCGCTCCATGGATCTTGGGACCGTTGTCTATCCGGACGGAGAAATGCGGCATTTTGCAGTAAGCTGCGGTATCGGCTTTGACGCTGCAGTCTGTGAAGAAGCCCTGCACTCAAAGATTAAGAAAACCATGAACAGGCTGGGACTGGGGAAGCTGACCTATCTCGGCATTGCACTTCGGCAGCTTTTTGCCGCAAAGGCAGTGTCCGGGAAGCTTACCCTCGAGGGCGGCTCCCCCGTTGATATCGGGAATATGCTGTTCATCGCCTGTATGCTCCATCGCTTTGAGGGCGGAGGATTCATGTTTGCCCCCGATGCAGATGCCACGGACGGAGTTCTTGATATGTGCGCCGTCGGGGATCTTCCGAAATCCCTGATACTTTTTGCCCTTCCCACTGCTTTCAGGGGAAAGCATTATCGTTTCAAGGGGATTTCACCTTACAAAGCAGGGTCGCTCACCATCGAGACCTCAATTCCCCTGTGGGTGCATACGGACGGAGAGGTAACCAGGAAAAGCAATTGTATACGCATATACTGCCGGCAGAACGCCCTGCGGATTCATTGCTGATTTTTGAACCTTAAGGAATTCTAAATAATACTTAAAAAGTGAGAAAAGCCATTGAAATTTCGTTCTGGCAAGCTATACTATAAAATCGTAGCCTGAACCCGGACTTCGAATGGAATTTGTCTCGGATCTCTTTTCCGGGCGGTCAGAGCCGCCGGCAAAGGGGCAGTTAAGATTGAAAGGATTGGTTTTTATCATGAAAAGGTTAAAAGGCTTATATATGAAGTATAAGCACGGAATTCCCCTCATAATTTACATGGCCGTTTATCTTGGGTGGTTTACATGGCTTGAAAAGCGCAGCCAGAAAGATTATACTCTCATCCATGTGGGCGCGGATGACTACATTCCCTTCTGTGAGGTGTTTGTGGTTCCTTATTTTCTGTGGTTTGCCTATGTGGCTGCAGTGGTACTCTTCCTCTTTCTGAAGAACAGGCAGGAATTCTCCAGGGCATGTGTTTTTCTGTTTACGGGAATGACTATTTTCCTGATCATATCCACGCTCTGGCCCAACGGTCATCACTTAAGGCCAGCGGTAATGCCCCGGGACAATATCTTCACGCAGGCTGTGTCCTTTCTGTGGAAGATGGATACTCCCACCAATTTGTGGCCCAGCATCCATGTGTATAATTCCATGGGCGCGCATTTTGCCGTGATGAGCAGCGCCGGATTCAGGAACAGGAAAGGAATCCGGATCGCTTCCGGTATACTGGCCTTTTCCATCATCCTGTCTACCATGTTTATCAAACAGCATTCCGTGTTCGATGTAACTACCGGAATTATCCTGGGAACTGTCATGTATGTACTGGTATATAGAAGAGAGGCTCTTCTGGCTGCAAGGGCAGAGCGAAAGATGAAGAAAAGAATTTCCATATAATGATTTTTCCAAAGCGCCCCGGGCTCTCTCGATCCCGGGGCGCTTTCATTGTTGCCAGCCGCCTTATATTCCCGATAATTTCCTTTTCGCCGGTATATGACTTTATCCCGGTATTTCCTTTTCGCCGGCACATGACTTTATCCCGGCATTTCCTTTTCGCCGGCACATGACTTTGCTACTGACGTCTGCCTTTTCTGCCCGGTCAGTTAAATTTAAAAATTTTCTGGCAGATCTTATATCCTCCCACGGAAATTCCCCGGCCCACTTTGCCGGGAAGATTCATGGCGCTTCCCATAAAACCATGCCGCATCCGCCTGTACAGCCTGGCATCCTTTGCTTTCAGATAATCCCATACCTCTTTCTTTTTCGTCAGATTCTCCTTTTTACCGGAACGGATCAGCAGTACCGAAGACACCGTGGTAATGATCTCCAGGTAATTGTACATATACTGATACAGGCGCTTATTCTTCAAAATCTCCTGTTTCTTCTCCGCAAAATAATCCATCATGATTTTGTTTACCTTAATCTGCTGGTCAATCCGGGATATCATAATCTCCTCGTTCACGGACTGTCCTTCCCTGCCGATATAATAGCGGTACAGATTCACATCAAGATAATACATCCTTTTCACATAGGGGAGTGGTTCAAAAACGTAAAGATTATCCACATAAAAGGTATGCTTCGGCAGCTTCAGTCCGCATTCTTCCAGCAATCCTGTGCGGAAAATAACCGAATGCATCAGGATATAATGTCCTTTTGCAAAATGATGACAGCCCTCCCAGGAGAAGACTTCCGCCCTGGGAAGAATATGGCGGTAATGCATTACCTTTCTGTGCTTTTCCCCTTCCTTTTCATAGACAAAATTACAGACAAGCATATCGAGCGCCTCCTGCTCTCCCGCAAACTCTCTCAGCTTGTCAAGTGCCTTAAGATAAGCCGACTTTTTTACCCAGTCGTCGCTGTCCACCACTTTGAAATAAAGTCCCGTGGCATTCCTGATTCCGGTATTGACGGCTGCTCCATGACCGCCGTTCTCCTGGTGGACTGCCTTAACGATGGACGGATATCTCTCCGCATATTCATCCGCAATCTCCCCCGTCCTGTCCCTGGCAGAACCATCGTCCACAATGATGATCTCTACATCCTCACCGCCTGCCAGCAGAGAATCCACGCACTTTCTCATATATTTCTCTGAATTATAACAGGGTATTGCTATAGATAACAGTTTCACAGTTCCTCTTCCTCCTCATGTCTTTCCTTACCCAATAGAATACTCAGATATTTCGTATACGCGCCGAAAGCGGAGGGAATGGGATAACGTGTCTTCGTTTCCTCCGGCTCAATATACAGCCAGTCCTTCGCGGCTTCCCCGGTTTGCCTCGGCTCCAGCTCATCCACTCTGACCATATAGCCCCGCATATGCCATTCCCGATGAGTAAAAATATGCTTCGCCTCCTCTAACGGTTGAATGCGTATGGCTTTGAGTCCGCTCCCTGCAAGATATTCCACCACCTCTTCCGCTGTGCGGAATCCTTCCAGTGAAGGAAATTCATACATTCCTGCCAAAAGTCCCCGCTCCTGCCGCTTCCGTATAACCGTCCGGTTCCCGTCACGAATTATCAGTACAGTTCTGTTCTCAATTTTCCTGGGTTTCTTTGCTTGCTTTACAGGATATTCCTGTTCCGTACCGGCAGCATGAGCCATACAGAGAGCTTCAAGAGGGCATTTCCCGCACAATGGCATACCGTTGGGAATGCAGACGCATGCTCCGATCTCCATCATGGCCTGATTAAAATCTCCGGGACGGCCTGCCGGCATAATCTTCTTCAACTCTTCCTCCACCGACCGGCGCACCTTTGCATCCGAAACGGGGCGCGCATCCTCCCTGAGCCTTGCCGCAACCCGCAGCACATTCCCGTCCACCGCAGGAACAGGGCGTCCGAACGCAATGGAAGCAATCGCCCCCGCCGTATAGCTGCCGATTCCCGCAAGCTTAAGCAATTCCTCATAGCTCTCCGGCATCTTCCCACCATATTCCCCACGGATCTGAACGGCCGCCTTCTGCATATTACGAACCCGGTTATAATAGCCCAGTCCCTCCCAGAGCTTCAAAAGAGTCTCCTCCTCGGCATCGGCCAGCGCCCCGATATCGGGAAGCTTATTCATAAAACGCTCAAAATAAGGCTTTACCGCCTCCACCCTGGTCTGCTGCAGCATAATTTCCGACACCCATACCCGGTAAGGTGTCGGAAATTCACGCCAGGGCAGAGCACGTCTGTTCTTATCATACCACTTTAAGAGCGGAATAGGAATATCCCCCAGCTTAGTCTTTTCTGTTTTTTTTCTAAATGTTTCATTAATTTCTCCCGGTTCTTCTTTTCCCGGTTCTTTCTTCTTTGCTTCTTCTGTTCCTGGTTCTGTCTTTGCTTCTTCCTTCTTTGCCTCTTCTGTCTTCGCTTCTTCTGCCCTTTCCTCTCCTGTCTTTACTTCTTCTGTCTTTGCCTTTTCTATCTCTTCTGTCCTTTCCTCTTCCCGGTCAAGAACGACGGGAACGGGCCGGTTCACCAGCATGCTTCCCGGCTCCACCAGACAGTCATAGGCAAGAATCTCCACCCCTGCCTCTGCAGCAAGACAAAGTACATCGGCAAACTCAGGATGCGTTTCCCGATTGGGTGTAAAGTATCTGACATCCGTCATCTGAATAACGAACATGACAATAGCACGATAGCCCTCTCTTTTGGCTGCGACCAACTCCTCCACATGCTTCACGGCTCTGTCCGAAGGCGCATCCGGGAAACGGACCACGCCTTCTTCCTCCAGGGTAACGCCCTTTACCTCCATAAATATCTTCTCGTCTCCGGCCTCAATATAAAAATCAAATCGGGAATTGCCGTACTTCATCTCCGGGCGCACCAGGGTTACGTTCGGGAAAAGTCCTCCTTTCAGCAGCCATTCCTCCACCGCTCTGTTCGGCGCCTGGGAATCCATATTGATCATACGATTCCCTTTCTCAACTGCAACCAGGTCATAGGCAGTGGAACGGCCGGGGCGGCCGCATTTTTCAAGGTAAACCGCCGCCCCCTTTTGCAGCAGCTCACGGCATCTTCCGGTGTTTTTTACATGGACGGTCTCTATCCTGAGATTCCTCCCGCCCTGAACTGTGCTCTCTTCTTCATCCCTCAGCTCAACTCTTGCAATAAAGCGATTGGGGCGTTCCAGAAACCGTCCCTTTCTTATATCTTTATATTCCATGCCGAATATATCTCCTTTTACGCCTCTGGGCGCACTGTCAGCATTGATGATAACAACAGGCCATCCGTCCCACAGTTCTGCTGTAAGGCACCCTCGCCGCCGGCACGGACTGCGCCGCGCTCACAGTATGTATGGATTGATCGTCAAAGAAAATCTGCGCCCCGAAAGCCTTCAGCACATCCTTCTTTTCCAGGCCTCCCAGAAAAAATGCTTCGTCCACCCGGACATTCCAGGCCCGCATGGTACGGATAACCCGCTCATGGGCGGGCGCACTCCTTGATGTCACAAGCGCTGTCCTGATGAGCCCCCTCTGTATGCCGAGCTCCTGCTGCAGTTCTGAAAGCTTCTTCAGAAATTTTGCAAAGGGCCCCTCCGCAAGCGGTTCCCGCGCAAGCTTTCTTTCATTCTCTTCAAAAGCATTCAATCCCTTCTCTTTAAATATCAGCTCTGATTCATCCGTGAACAGAACCGCATCCCCATCGAAGGCTATGCGTATCTGGCAGGTATTCTCCGCGTCCTCCCCGGATAAAGGCATCTGTGCCGGCTGATGCTGCGTACATATGATTCCGGCAGCTATCCCGCTGTCTATGGCACTCTGCACATCATCCTCATAAGCCGAAAGGAATAAATCCGTGTGAAAGGCTTCCAGGTACGGAGCAAGGGAAGCACCGCTTGCCAGCACCGAGCGGGTGATATTCAAACCGTAATGAGCTATCGCGTTAAATACCCGCAGGGAGGTATCCGGGCTGTTGCGGGACATGATAATAACCTCAACCAGATTTCCCTTCCTTCCGTATTCGTTCAGCTTCAGCAGGGATTTAATCAGCCCAAAGCCGGGCCCCGGCTTTAATATATCCTGTTCATGCTCTACCTGATAGCTGCAGTACGCTTCCAGTCCCTGACTCTCGAATATCTCGTTTTCCGCCGTCAGATCAAACAATGCTCTTGAAGACACGCCAATCACAATTTTCCTGTCAAGTTCATATGCCATATTTCTGTCCTTTCCATGCATGCCGGCATGGCGCACAGGCACATTTCCCTACCTCAGCCGGTTGCATTCATATCTCTCCAGTGTCAGCAGACAGGCCTTCAAAGCCTCATACCGCTCCTCAGTATCTCCCTCATTGACCTCTATGTCGCAGGCTATGGCCATGGTAGTGATCATTTCATCCGTGATCCTGTGATGAAGTCCCGCCAGTATGTTCAGGCGCTGCTCATAGCTGTCGGAATCCAGGAATTCCAGCACCAGAGGATCGATGGACAGTTCCTGGCTTTCTTCTGATTCACCGGAAGAGTCTCCCGGACAAAACCGCTCTTGCGGCTCAACCGGCTTCGCAGGCTCTTCAGCTCCCGCCTCCCCGGCAGTGTCCCATACCGCCTCCTCTTCGGCGGCATCCCGGACTGTCTCCTCTTTGACAGTATCCTGTGCCTTCTCCGGGCTGTACGGCTGCGCCTCCCCCTCCGAGTCCTTCTGTCTTGCGGCATCCGGTCCCTGCAGTTCAAAGCGGAATTCCTGCTTTGCCTCCGGATGCTTCTCCCGATCCACCCTCTCCACAAACATGGCAAGAGGCCGGGCATAGGTCCTGAAATCATCGTAAAGCGCC
This sequence comes from uncultured Acetatifactor sp., assembly GCA_910589035.1. Classification (GTDB taxonomy): domain Bacteria; phylum Bacillota; class Clostridia; order Lachnospirales; family Lachnospiraceae; genus Acetatifactor. Next base: position 73,255 of record CAJUSI010000024.1, read on the forward strand.
TGATAGACCACCAGCTGCTCTCCTGTCTCCGTGTGCTGTGCAATGGCTGTAATCTGATATAAATTTCCCTTAAAATGCTTATAAATTTCATATGGCTTTGGGATAAACGACATGTTGGGAGCTCCTTTCTGCCTGTCCGTCTCTATCTGCCGGAAGGGCTCATATTCTCCATAAAAAGAGTATACCCCTATTTCCGTAAAATGTCATGTGATTCCTGTCATTGATTTATGAAAAATTCATGCTTAAAGTTACAGTCCTCATCCTCAAAAACCATTTTCTCCAGCTCTGCCATCAGAAGCTCCCTGTCTTCCATGCACATTCTGTCGATTTTGCCGTGATGTACGGTGAGGGTATACTCTCTGCTGCCGTCCGCATCCAGTATCCTTGTCAGCATCACGCCGCTGTCTGCAAATCCCTCTTTATTCAGGAACTCTCTTGCCTGGGCCACAAGCGCCCTTTCCTTTTCCTGATAATAAGCCTCAATCTCCTGTGCGCTCAGGCTGTCCTGTCCCATTGCCGTCCCTGCAAAAAGACTTACCGCTGCCAGAACCAGAGCGGTCATCACTACAATCCCGCCCACTCCCCTGCTTTTCATTCCTCTGCCGCTTCTCTTTCTCATATATTTCTCCTCTGCGCCGGCCCTTCCCTTCGCCTCTGTTCTATCGTTTCTCATGATACCTTCCTCCTTTTCGCGTGAACAAATGTTCTTATTCAGAGAATAAAACATTTGTTCGAATTTGTCAACACTTTTTTGAACACACTTTTTTGAATGACTGAATTATATAAAATTTTAAGTCCAATAAAACTCCCTCAAAACCATTTTTCCTTTTGATTTTGGAATAATTTTCCCTTACAGGAAGAATATTCTTTGAAATGTATTAAAATTTAATATAATTTTATGTCAAACAAATGGACAAAAAGCAAACTTAGCGCTAAAATAGAAGAAAAAAGATTGTAACAGAAAGGATACAATAATGAAGAAGAAATTTATAGCAGCACTTATAACGGCAATGGCGATAAGCGCGCTTGCAGGATGCGGCGGCGAGGACGAGCCTTCTTCGGCTCCCGTTTCCACTCTGTCCCCGGTAGTCGTGGATGATGAGACCCAATCCACGGCGGAAGATACCCCCGCCCCTTCTGAAAGCGAATCCGAGGAGCCTGAGGAGACAATTCCCGAAAATGCATACCGCAGCGAGATTACCAACGAATGGATTGACGAAAGCCTGAAGGACCAGCGCCCCATTGCGGTAATGGTGGACAATGAGAAAACTGCGCTCCCTCACTATGGCCTCACGGAGGCGGATGTAGTGTATGAGATTATGAACAGCACCGCAAACGGAAGGATCACCCGTTTCATGGCGATCGTGAAGGATTGGGGCAGCATCACCCAGTTCGGCAGCATCCGAAGCGCACGTCCGACCAATTTCATGCTGGCGGCGGAATGGAACGCGGTGGTCTGCCATGACGGCGGCCCTTTCTATATCGACGAGTGGGTGGCAAAAAGCTACATCGATAACCTGAGCGGCGGATTTGCCAGATTCAACAACGGCAAGAAATGGGAATATATGGAATACCTTACCTATGATACCCAGACCGGCGTCAACATGAAAGGCGGATCTCAAACCTATGACGGTCTGAAGCAGCGCTTTGAGAAGGCAAACTACAGCACTACATACAATAATTATTATGCGGGACCCCATTTTACCTTCTCGGATACGGAGGTCGATTTCTCCGACAGAAGCGATGCCCTGAGCGCGACGGAAATCGAGCTTCCCTTCCCTCATAACAGTTCCACCCTGAAATATAACGAGGCAACGGGAACCTACGATTATTATGAATACGGCAGCCTGCACAAGGATCCCCTGCATGACGATGCCCCCCTTACCTTCAAGAATCTGCTGATTCAGGATACCACCTTCGGTGAGCTGGACACCAACGGTTATATGATCTATAATGCCGTGGATACCGGGCGCGACGGATTTTACATTACAAACGGAAAGGCCATCAGGGTTACATGGTCAAAGAGCAGTGACAACAGCATCACTACCTACTATGACAAGAGCACCGGCGAAGAGATAAAACTCAATACCGGCAAGACTTATATCTCCCTGGTTCCCTCGGACAGCTGGAATCTGATCAAAATGAAATAATGGTATAAAAACAGAGCCCGTACCCACCAGGTACCGGCTCTGTTTTTATCGGTAAAAAAGTCTCTCCTGCAAAAGCCCTTTCTCCCTCTACTCTATTTCATAGTAATACTGGCATCCCGCGTCCGTCTGCACGGATTTCACATCCACACCGTAAAGCCTGCCAATCACGCCGGACTCCAAGATTTCCTCCCCCGAAGCGCATTTTATCACCCTGCCGTCCTTTACGGCGGCGATCCTGTGAGAGATTTTCAGGGCAAGAGGGATATCGTGCAGGACAAGAATTATCGTTTTTCCGCTCTCCGAGAGCCTTCCTGCCATGCGGACGAACTTCAGCTGCTGCTCCATATCCAGGTAGGTGGTGGGTTCGTCCATCACGATCACCGGCGCCTGCTGGGCCAGCGCCATAGCAATGTACACCTTCTGACGCATACCGCCCGAAAGCTCGGACATCTGCTTTTCTGCGAAAGCACCGATCCCCATCTCTTCCATAGCCTTTCCGGCGATCTCATAATCCTCTTTGCTGTATTTCCTGGGATAGTTTAAATAGGGAAATCTTCCGTGGAGCACCATACGTCCCGCCGATATATCAGGCACATTCTTACCCTGTGGCAGATATGCAATTTTTCGCGCAAGCTCTGTCCGGGGCATATCTTTTACTGAAACGCCGTCCACCGCAATATCTCCGCCCGTCAAAGGAATAAATCCGCAGATTGCCCGCAGAAGCGTACTCTTTCCGCTCCCGTTTCCCCCGATGAGCGTGGTGATCTCTCCTTTCCGGGCCCTGAGGCTTATCCCATGAAGAATCTCTTCCTTTCCATACCCCGCACGGACATCCTTCGCTTCAATCATAGCGGTGCCCTCCCCTGTAGCGCAGCAAAAGCAGGAGGAAAACAGGCCCTCCGATCACCGACATTATAATTCCCACCGGCATCTCATAGGGAGCAAACAGCAGGCGGGACGCCGTATCACAGAACGTGACAAAGCCCGCCCCGGCCAGGGCACAGAGAGGCAGAAGTATCCTGCTTTCATTTCCCGCAAGCCGCCGGACAAAATGGGGCACGATCAGGCCCACGAAGCCCAAAAGCCCCGCAAAGCTTACGGCCGCGCCTGATAACAGTGCGGAAAGTACCAGAAAAAGCATACGATACTTTCCCACCGGCAGCCCGACTCCCAACGCGGTCTCGTCTCCCAGCGTCACCACATCCAGTTCGTTGCAGAAGGTGAAAAGCACTGCCAGAGTACAGAGGATGAGCAGAACCGCAGGTAACAGGCGGCTGTAGGAGACAGCCGAAAAGCCGCCCACCCGGAAGTCCATACCCAGCATCGCCGCCTCCGTATCCAATACCGCCACCGATTCCCGCAGGGCGTTTAATATGCTGTTCAAGGCCACGCCCCCTAAGATCACGGTGGTCCTGGAAGCATTTGTCCGGCGGGAGAAGATAAATATCAGGAGAACCGTAATCAGGCTTCCCGCGAAGGCGGCGCAGGAAACGCGGATTCCGGACAGAACGCCTGCCGCGCAGCAGAGCGTGACGCCAAGTCCGGCTCCCGCATTGACGCCGATGACGCCGGGCGACGCGAGACGGTTTGCCATCACATTCTGGAGCACCGCTCCCGACACTGCCAACGCGGCTCCGGCCGAAAGCGCCGCAAGCGTTCGGGGAAGCCTGGCATACAGGAGGATACTGCGGTTCACGCTCTCCCCCCTTCCGCGGAGAATGTCAAATAGCTGCAGGGGCGTGAGCATCCGGTTTCCAAGGCAGAGGCCTGCCGCCGCAATCGCCAGGCTCAGGATTACACCGCATAAAAGCAGGTATCTTCCCCGTTTTCTATTCCCCATACAGAATTTCCTCCAGAACTTCGTAGGCCTCCCCCCAGCGGGCATTTGGCTTCAGGTTGAAGAGGTTCTTGTCCAGGAAATAGACCTCATTGTTCTTCACGGCGTCCAGCTCGTTCCAAAGAGGATTCTCTCCAAACGTGGTTTCCACATTCTTCTGGGTTCCCTCGATGTCATCCCCGGTCTGCACAAAGAAAATTTTATCCGGATTGCTTAAGACAATGCTTTCCAGACTGAGATTCTCCAGCAGGCTTTCATCCGAGTCGGCAATATTCACACAGCCAAAGCTGTCCAGCATCTCTCCCAGCACATTGCCCTCATTTCCCTTGGCCCTTATGCTGCCGGCGGAGGCCCGCATGACCAGCACGGTCTGGGGGGCTTCCTGTCCTCGCCTGTCGAGAATCTCCTGGATCTGCTTTTGAATTCCGGTCCCGTACTCCTCGTAGAGTTCGGGCTGCCCCGTGATATCGGTACAGATCTTCAGCATTCTCAGATAATCCTCAAAGCATGCCACGTCAAAATAAGCCACCGTAATGCCCGCTCCCTCCATGGCCTGCTGCCATTCCAGATGCTCGGGGGTATTGGTGCTGGCAAGCACGAAATCCGGCTCACTGGAAAGGAGCAGCTCCAGATTCAGCTTTCTTATCCTGCCCAGATTCACGGTATCCTCCGCCAGGGGCAGATCCAAATCCTCAAAGGCATCGTCCGGCGCCGCACAGATACTTCCTCCGGCCAGAATCCACATATCCGCATAGCTTCCCAAAAGGGCGGCCACCCTCTCATGGGAGGAAACGGTGACTTCCCGGCCCAGGTCGTCAGTGAAGGTATACTCTGTCTGCCCCGTCAGGGGTTGCTCTGCCAGGGCTTGCCCTGCCGGGTCCTGCTCCGGCCGGTCCTCTCCTTCCGCCCCGCAGGCTGCCAGCCCCAAAAGCACCAGTCCGGTCATCATCCGCAAATATAATTTTTTCATAGACTTATTTCCCCGTTCTCAGTTTTTTCTAATGTATTTCCTTTTCATCATACCCCAGTCAATTTCACTTTTCAACTCTTTTCTTCTTCCGGAATTGGTTCTGGGAATTTTATAATAATGGCTTTTGATAAATACGGAAAAAGCGGAGGCGCTGAGGATTGACAAAGCCGGCCTGGTTCAATATACTGAAACTATCAGAATGCGAGAAGGAGGATCCATATGAACAGCATTATCGATGTAATCGAAAAAAGAAGCTCCACCAGGGGGTATACAGACGAGCCCCTGAGCGACTCACAGCTGCATGCCCTGATTCAGGCAGGCCTGCAGGCACCCACAGCCGCCAATAAACAGGAAATACATTTCACCGTGTTAAAGGGCGACCATCCCGTTCTGAAGGAACTGGAGGATGAGAAGAACCGGCTGCGCCAGATCACGTCCCCGCCGCACAATTTCTATTATGAAGCGCCCACCGTGGTAATTATCAGTGCTGACAGCAGTTTTAAATGGGGTACTCTCGATGCGGGCATTGCAGTGGAAAATATGGCTCTGGCGGCGGAAGGGCTCGGCCTGGGCAATCTGATCATCGGCTGCATTCTGGATGCCATGCAGGGGGAGAAAAAAGAATATTTCGCCGATGTACTGAAATTTCCCGCCGGCTACGAGTATAAAATCGCCATCGCTTTCGGCTATAAGGCGGTCACAAAGCAGCCCCACACCTATGATGCCGGCTCCCAGGTTACCTATCTGTAGAGCAGGAAATGGCGGCTCCGGCGTCCTTTCCTGTCGAAGCTCGCGACAGGGCTGATGGAATTTGCTGCAATCCGAAAAAGAGCCGATTCGCTCTCTTCCCGCATAATGCGAAGGGGATGAACCGGCTCTTCCTTCTGTTTAAAGCACCTTAACGGCATAAAAGCCACTCAACGCCTAATCTTTTGCCGCTTCCTCGCAGATACAGGAATCCGGCTTTTTCATATGTACTTTGTAAGATAATACTACCTCTTCAAAGTATTTATATATTTCTGATTTTTTAAGTACTTTTACTTCTTTTGAAGATTACTCCTTGTGAAAACCAGCACATTCAAAATTTTCATCATATATAAAACTATCGACAAAACAATAAGGTATATGCCCATATGGCTTTATTTGATGCATTAACATTCCATGTGTAACAATCATAATTTTATTACACTCTATATATTTATTTAGAACGCTTAAAAGTCTTTTTTCCATCATGTCAATACTTTCCCATCTAGGCCTCTCTCCTTCAGGATATTTCCCTTGATTAAGCGAAAAATCTTTACCAAATAATTGTGCTTCTCCTTTTTTGTTTTGAAAAGTTAAATCCGGAATCCATTCATGTAAATCAATTTCTACTTTCAACGGTATATTTCTTATTCTGGATACGATTGCAGCAGTTTGCATGCACCTTGTATACGGTGATGATACAATAATTGAACATCCATCTATCAAAGGATTTTTCGCAGCTTCCTCAGCTTGTTTTACCCCATTATCAGTTAATGGCGCTAATTCTAATCCTTGACCAATAAATCCTCTATCGTAGCAAGGCTGATCATTTCTTTCACCATGTCGCATAACAATGACTTCCATGATTTCCCTCCGCAAACATTTATTTGCACCTCAAACTACATTACTTATCCTAAAGGAATATTCTGGTCTGTTTTTATTTTTTTGACCTCTTCAACAGAAAGACCAACAAATTCAGCAATCTTTTCAAGCGTTATTGTTCCATCTTCCAACATTTTCTTTGCAACATTTATCATTCCCTCTTTTAATGTCTGATTCCTCATATCTTCCATAGTGCGGCACATAATCTCGATTCCCTCCTTGCTCTCTTTGAAAAATCTCACCCTGTCCGCCAGTATCCCATAATACATATCCGCTGCGTCTGTGCAGGAGAAGTCATGCATTAACTTCCCGATTGGCGTATCGCTGCGGTAAGCGCCATTTACATACAGTATGTGCGAACC